>CANCYO010000001.1 GCA_947382415.1 uncultured Lachnospiraceae bacterium
AACTGAATAACGACAAAATCACTGCTTTATATTGCAGGCTTTCCAAAGATGACGGTACGAACAACGAGAGCATGAGTATCAGCATACAGAAAACCATGCTGAAAGATTATGCAAAGCGCAACGGTTTTCTGAATTGCCAGTTCTACGTTTACAGGCATTCATTTCCGTTGCAAAGTCTTTTTTATACAATTCCAAAGTTCTGACAACATCGTCATTTCCGATCTGGATATGTCTTTCCTTAGAGCCTTTGCCATAAATTAAAACATTGTGCATAGACAGTGTGTAAGATATCTTCCACCGTGTGCAATGGGATGGTTTTAGGCAGGATAAAGGGTTCCCGGAATTTTGTGCGTATTTTATTAAAGGGATTTTGTCCGATCAATTTCATTTCTCCTTTGTATTTTGTAGCAGTTTATCAGAAATGCGATATAAATATCAATAAAATTATGCCTGCCAAAGCAGACGGAAAAATCGAAAGATAAAACAGATCAAAGGATCAGTTTCTGAATCAACTATGAGAATAAAAGCGATAACACCCTGTTGAAGGATATACATATCTCATCCGATTGGGTGGTAAAAGCGATGTATGAAAAGAATTAAAATGGGTTCTGAGGAAATTATATACGCCTATCTGTTTGCTCTGGAGAAATCTGGAGCTTATTCCCCTGAAATTACAACATAACATTTTAAATTACGACAAATTAAGTGGTAGCATCCCGGCGTAATCTCTGTTATAATGTACGGTAAGGGTAGAATGCTTGACCTGAGATACACGATTACAGGATTTGTACAGTTATTTCCTGTAACAGGTAATAGGGGAGTATACATGAAGAAACGTATTCGTCTGAAAGGCCGAATCAAGACCTACATACAATTCAGTATTTATCTGGGAGTTTTGCTCTGCGCCGTGGATGCGGCCATCTGCATGATCGATTATCGTGCAGGTTTGCTTCTGGGATTTTTTACAGTATTCTATTTTGCGGTGACGCTGACGATGTATTTCTACAATAAGCCGGTCATTATGAATGAGCTTATCAGTTTTGCCACGGAATACGGGCAGATCCAGCGCAAGCTCTTGCGGGATATGGAAGTGCCCTATGCGCTTCTGGACGACGCGGGAAAGGTGATCTGGACAAACATTGCCTTTGAGAATGTGATTCATCAGCCCAAGGGGTATAATAAATCCATTACCGGGTTGTTTCCCTCTCTCACGCGGGACAGGCTTCCCGACGATTCGGGGGTGGATGAGGCTCAATATGAGCTGGAGCATGAGGATTGTGAGTATGTGGTAAAGCTGAAGAAGATCTCTCTGAAGGAGATGGCGGCAAACAGCGATATGATCGATGCCGAGGGTTATAACGGTTATCTCATCGCCATGTATCTCTTTGATGAGACAGCTCTGCACATTGCCCTGAAGGAAGTGGACGATCAGAGTCTTGCAGTAGGCATGATTTATCTGGACAATTATGAAGAAGCCCTGGAGAGCGTGGAGGAAGTCCGGCGTTCTCTGCTGATTGCGTTGATCGACAGGAAGGTCAACAAATATATCTCCGCGCTGGACGGCATCAGCAAGAAGATGGAGAAGGACAAGTATCTTGTAATTCTGCGCAAAAAGGCTATTGCACAGCTTCAGGAGAGCCGCTTTGATCTGCTGGAGGAGGTTAAGACTGTCAATATCGGCAATGAGATGGCAGTGACCATGAGTATCGGTGTGGGACTGGACGGCCTCACTTATGCGCAGAATTATGAGTTTTCCAGAAATGCCATTGATCTGGCGCTGGGGCGGGGCGGCGATCAGGCGGTGATCAAGACTCCGGAGAGCATCACCTATTATGGCGGCAAGAGTCAGCAGGTGGAGAAGAATACCCGTGTGAAAGCCCGTGTGAAGGCACATGCGCTGCGGGAGATCATCACCGGTAAGGACAAGGTGCTGGTGATGGGGCACCGGATGCCGGATGTAGACAGTTTCGGTTCCGCGGTGGGTATTTACCGGATTGCTACCACGCTGGGACGTAAATGCCATATTGTGCTGGATGAGGCCACCACGGCCATACAGCCACTTGTAGATTTGTTTAAGAATAATCCCGAGTATGATGAAGATATGATCATCACCGGTCAGGAGGCCATCGAGATGGCGGGCAGCAATGCTGTTCTGGTGGTGGTGGATGTGAATAAGCCCTCTATCACAGAGTGTTCGGAGCTGCTGCGTTACTGTAAATCTATTGTGGTGCTGGATCACCACAGGCAGGGCACGGAGACCATTGAGAACGCCACGCTTTCCTATGTGGAGCCCTACGCGTCCTCAGCCTGTGAGATGGTGTCCGAGATTCTGCAGTATACTTATGATAATATCAAGATCCGTCCCGAGGAGGCAGACTGCATGTACTCGGGCATTGTGGTGGATACCAATAACTTTGTGACCAAGACGGGAGTGCGCACCTTTGAGGCGGCTGCTTTTCTGCGCAGAAACGGCGCGGATGTGGCCAGAGTGCGCAAGATGTTCCGCGAGGACGCTCAGGAGTACAAGGCCAGAGCGGACGCGGTGAGTCAGGCCGAGATTTATAAACAGTATTTTGCCATTTCCATCTGTATGGCGGAGGATCTGCCCAGCCCCACGGTCATCGGCGCACAGGCGGCCAACGAGCTGTTGAATATCAAGGGAATCAAGGCCAGCTTTGTGTTGACGGATTATCAGGGAAAAATATATGTCAGTGCCCGTTCCATTGACGAGGTGAATGTGCAGATTGTCATGGAGCGCATGGGAGGCGGCGGGCATCTGAATGTTGCGGCCTGCCAGATGGAGGGCGTAGGTATTGTGGAGGCCATCGGTGTGCTGAAGCGCACCATAGACGATATGTTGGAAAAAGGTGAAATTTGACGAATTTGACGGAAAGGAAGACAGAGGGACATGAAGATCATACTTTTACAGGATGAGAAAAAGCTTGGCAAAAAGGGTGACATTATCGAGGCCAGCGAAGGATATGCGAGAAATTATATTCTGCCCAAGAAGATTGGGGTGGAGGCAAATGCTAAAAATATGAACGATCTGAAGCTGCAGAAGGCCAACAGCGACAAGATCGCCCAGGAGCAGTTGGATGCGGCAAAGGCTCTGGCAGCAGAGCTGGAGACCAGGCAGGTGATCGTGAAGATCAAGGCCGGAGAGGGCGGCAGAGCTTTCGGTTCTGTCTCCACCAAGGAGATTGCGGCTGCCGTAAAAGAGCAGCATGATCTTGAGATTGACAAGAAGAAGATTCAGCTTCCTGAGGCATTGAAGAATTTTGGCAGTTATGAGGTCGCAGTGAAGCTGCACCCGCAGGTGACTGCCAAGCTGACCGTCAAGGTATTGGAGGCATAGGATGCCCGGAGTGGAAGAAAATGTCTTAAAGAGAATATTGCCCCACAGCGTGGAGGCGGAGCAGTCGGTGATCGGTTCCATGATCATGGACAGAGAGGCCGTCACGGTGGCGTCCGAGATTGTCACGGGCGAGGATTTTTACAGCAGACAGTATGGAATTCTTTTTGAGACCATGGTGGAGATGGGAGAGGAAGGACAACCTGTAGATCTGGTGACGCTGCAGAATCGTCTCCGGGAGAAGGATGTGCCGCCGGAGATATCCAGTCTGGAGTTTGTGCGTGATCTGATCGCGGCAGTGCCCACTTCGGCCAATGTAAAATATTATGCCAATATTGTGGCGGAGAAATCGCTGCTGCGAAGACTGATCCGGCTGAATGAAGAGATTGCTAATACCTGCTATGCAGGGAAGGAGAGTCTGGAGTTTATTCTGGAAGATACGGAAAAGCGCATGTTTCAGTTGTTACAGAAGCGTGATTCCGGTGAGTTTGTGCCCATCCGCCAGGTGGTTATGAACGCCATGGACAGGATTGAGGCGGCTTCCAAAAACAAGGGCAGTGTCACGGGTATTCCCACGGGATTTACGGATCTGGATTACCGCACTGCCGGTATGCAGCCTTCCGATCTGGTGCTGATCGCGGCGCGTCCCTCCATGGGAAAGACGGCCTTTGCCCTGAATATAGCCCAGTATGTGGCTTTTAAGAAGAATCTGCCGGTGGCGGTATTCAGTCTGGAGATGAGCAAGGAGCAGCTTGTAAACCGTATGTTTTCGCTGGAGTCCAGCGTGGACGCCCAGAAGCTCCGCACGGGGCAGTTAAATGATCAGGACTGGGAGCGGTTGATTGAGAGCGCGGGTATCATTGGAAAATCCCAATTGATGATAGACGACACACCCGGAATCAGTATTTCTGAACTGCGCTCCAAGTGCCGCAGGCTTAAGCTGGAGCATGGTCTGTCCATGATCATCATTGACTACCTGCAGCTTATGTCCGGCAGCGGGCGTTCGGATTCCAGGCAGCAGGAAATCTCAGACATATCCCGGGGGCTGAAATCCGTGGCCCGTGAACTGAATGTGCCGGTGCTGGCCCTGTCACAGTTGTCCCGGGCAGTGGAACAGAGGCCCGATCACAGACCCATGCTGTCGGATCTGCGTGAATCCGGCGCTATCGAGCAGGATGCCGACGTGGTAATGTTTATTTACCGCGACGATTACTACAATCACGATACTGACCGCAGAGGCATTTCGGAAATCATCATTGCCAAGCAGAGAAACGGTCCCATCGGAACCGTGGAGCTGGCATGGCTGCCTGAGTACACCAAGTTTGCCAATCTGGAGCGTACGCGCAGGTCGGAGGCTTGATCAGAATATGAGTTTATTTACAAAAGAGAATGAGCAGATTGCCCGTTCTCTTTTTTATTTGTAGGGAAAAAATGCTGCTCAAATTTGTAGGGGAAAATGCTGAATGATTTAGAATTAGAAAACTTTGCTGGAAAGGGGAAGCTTATGGACAATTATTTATTGATCTCAGATGCCGCAAAAGAGGTTCAGGTGGAGAGTCATGTGCTGCGCTATTGGGAGGAGGAGCTGCATCTGCCCATCAAGCGCAATGAGCTGGGCCACCGGTACTATACGCAGGAAGATGTGGAATGTTTTAAACAGATCAAAAAAATGAAAGAGAGGGGATTGCAGTTGAAAGCGATTAAGATGGTTCTGAAGGACGGAAAGTTTGATGTGCTGCCTCAGGAGAGTGCTCCCGAGAGCCGGGAGGAGAAGGCGCAGAGACTGCAGTGGATCATGCAGCAGTTAATCCGTCAGGCGGTGCAGGAGAATAATGCCGAGCTTGTGAAGCAGGTCAAGGAGAGTGTGATCAAGGAGCTGGATTATCAGTTCCGTATGCAGGAAGAGCGGGAGGAAGAACGCGCCAGACAGGAAGCAGAGCGTTCGGAACGCTATTACAGGCAGATGGATGAGCTCCTGCGCAAGAAGAGCAGCGGTAAGAAGATTAAGGAGCTGATGGGCGGCGGCAAGGACAAAGGTGCGGAACCGCTTAAGTCCGGCCAGCAGAGAGAAAAAAAGAAAAGGCGTTTCGTTATCTGAAATGCCTTTTCTCCCGTTCTTAAGATTCTTATACAATATGACTGTCCGGTTTTAGTCTTCTGCAATAGTGCCGACAGGACACTGACCTGCGCAGGAGCCGCAGCTGATGCACTTATCAGCATCGATCTCAAACTTGCCGTCTCCCATGCTGATAGCGCCCACAGGACACTGAGCCTCGCAGGCACCGCAAGCCACACAAGCATCACCGATTACAAATGCCATAATAATTTCCTCCTTTTGTGTGATAAATTCATATCAATCTCTTGCGTATATTGTAATACAAAAGGAGGACTGATTCAAGTGGTAAAAGCAAGAAATTTTCAGGACTGCATTTCCGCTCTGCGTTTGCGGATGCCGTTCAGTATCACTTCTTTCTTTTCGATCAGTTTGTCCTTATCCATGGCGGGAACTCCCTTCAGGCGGTATTCCATGCCCAGTTTCTCGTATTTGGCTTCGCCCATGGTGTGATAGGGCAGGGCATCCAGTGCTTTCAGGTTCGAAAACTGACCGATAAAATATCCCAGATCAAACAGGTATTTGTCGTCGTCCGTGTAGCCGGGCACGATCACGTGGCGGATCCACATATCCACCTTCTTGTCGTTCAGATAAGCTGCAAATTTTAAAATATTGGTATTGGGCTGTTTTACCAGATCCTTGTGCTTTTCCGGGTCGATGTGTTTGATATCCAGCATGACAAGGTCTGTGAGGGTCATGAGATGATCCAGCTTTTTCAGCCATTCCGTATTGTCGGGATTGTAGGCGATACCGGAGCTGTCGATACAGGTGTGAATGTTCTTCTGTTTGGCCAGCGTGAAGAGATCGATCAGAAAATCCACCTGCATTAACGGTTCGCCGCCTGTCACTGTCAGGCCGCCGCCATTGGCGTAAAATGCCTGGTTGCGCTCATACTGCTCTATGATATAGGAGGGTTCCATGAGTGTGCCCCCGTTCATCTCCCATGTGTCCGGGTTGTGACAATAGGCACAGCGCATGGGGCAGCCCTGTACAAATACTACAAAACGTGTGCCGGGGCCATCCACGGTCCCAAAGCTTTCCAGAGAATGAATTCTACCTTGCATAGCATAGTCCTTTCTGAATGATTTTGTTATTTATTATACCGCATTTATAATGAAATATAAAGAGTTATATGGAGGGAAAGTAAATAATGCCAAAGCGGCCCCAAAGTGGTCAATTGAAAAGTGAACACTGAGCTGTTATATAGACAAAATGCCGAAAATATGGTATAATTCATACCATTGAACAGTCAATAAAAATGATAGTCGTGCTACAGGGAGGGGCTTATGAAAGAGATTAAATGGAATGATAGATATAAGCTTGGCGTCGATTTTATTGATAAGGAACACAAATTGCTCTTATCAACTATGGATAAGCTTTTGCGCCTCAGTGAGAATGAGGAGAAAAGCGAGTGGGTATGCCGGGAAGGAGTAAAATATTTAAAGAATCATTCCATAGAGCATTTTGAGCATGAAGAACAATATATGCGGTCAATCAATTACAGTGAATATGAGGTACATAAACGGCTGCACTCAGATTTTCGCGATAATACGCTTCCGGCCCTTGAGAGAGAGATGGAAGAGTCGGGATACTCGACGGAATCCATACGTCATTTTCTGGGTGTCTGCATCGGATGGGTGGTGGCGCATACCCTGACAGAGGATCTGGCCATTGTAGGCAAAAAGAGCAGCAAGTGGATGGATATACCGCATGAAAAAGAAAGCGAGATCATGGGACAGACGATCATTCAACTGCTTCAGGAAATGTTCCAGCTGCAGGCCAGAATGATCAGTGAACAGTATGCGGGAGAAAATTTTGGCAAGGTGATCTGCAGTCGTTTTGTCTATCGCGGTGAAAAGAAAGAAAAGTGGGAGATCACTTTGGTTTTTGAGGAATCGCTTCTGCTTAAGGTTGTGGGCACAATCTTCAATGCAGAATACAAAAAAGTAGACGAAATGGTGATCAATATTGGCAGATATCTTTCAAGACAGTTTATGGAACGTGTCAGGGAGAGCTTTCCGACGCTGAACCTGTTTGAATTGGAGAAAGAGAATCTGCTGACTCATGAGCAGCTTTTGGATTCCTTTGACCGTGTGCCGCCATCCTGCAGCCTGCTGTTTGATGCGGGTGAGGGCTATTTTGCATTCTGTGCGTCATCCTCGAATTCCATCCGCGGTAAGATCGAGACCGGGATCAACCATGAAAATGCGATAGATGCGGTCAAACAGTATCTTGACAGCGAGAAGGCTGAATGGAAAAAGCAGAAGAAAAAGATTCTCGTGGTAGATGATTCGGAGTTGGTGCGGAAGAAAATTGTCAGTCTTTTTGAAGGAGATTATGAGGTGACGGAAGTGGGCTCCAGCATATCCGCCATTCAGAGCATTACGGTAAACAGACCGGATCTGGTACTGCTGGATTATGAAATGCCTGTCTGTGACGGAAGGCAGACCCTTGAGATGATCCGTTCGGAGAAGGCGACGGCAAATATTCCGGTATTCTTTTTGACGGGAAGAGCGGACAGGGAAAGTGTAAAGAAAGTCAGGGAGTTAAAACCGGAGGGCTATCTCCTGAAGATGATGCCGGAAGAGGACATCAAAAAGATGGTGAACGATTTTTTTGCAAAAGAAGTGTAACGATACAGTGAGACAGCAGGAAGGGGGAGAACAGTAGATGAAACGAAACATGCGAAAAATGAAATTATTGGGGAGAGCGGCATTGCTTGCTGCGGCCGTGCTTACCGCGACGGTTTTGCCTGACGGGAATGTTCTGCGGGCTTCGGCAGATGAGCCGACAACCTTTTATCTGAGATATGTGTGTACCACTTGTCTCTGGGCTGAGGATGGAAAGGATGAACATGGGAACGTCACTTTTGAGGGACATGATTCAAGCCATGAATATCAGTGGCGCAGGCAGATAGGGGTATGGAATGACAATATAGAGGGCAGAGAGCCTTATTATCTCAATGAGGGGGATGATTGTACGATCAAGGACGGAGACATCGTAGTGGTGTTGCCGAATCTTCCTCTGACGGAGGGATTTGAGGAGGAACAGGAGGAAGGTTATGCCGTCAAAAGGCTCAAACAGCTCACGGATCAGAGCGTCATTAAAATTAATGCGCATTTGAGCAATCTGACCATAAGCCGTTCCAGTGCGTTTCTGTCAACCAATGGCGTCGATGAGTGTTATGTGCTGGGAGACAGTTATGCGGCAATCGGCGGTAATGTAGCGAATGCCTATGTATATGATGCGTCAGACTGTACCTTCCATGACAATGTGACGAACCTCAGGCTGTACAACAGCAAAGGCCGGCTGGATGATGCGAGAAGTAACGGAAGCGATGAGAAGTGGGTGCCCAACGTAACGGTGGGCGGAACTGTGGATTATGCCTCCGTATCGGATATCACAGGTGTTTGTAACGAATACTGGAAATTCGCGAAAGGAACATTTCGCTTTGATGAAAAGAACGGCTTAGAAACCTATCACACTAATTACAGCACATCCGGAGGCGCGCCCACATCAACTTCCCGGGGTACGGCGGCTTCCCAGAGTGCAGCACAGTCTGATCTCTATGACGATGTGCCGAAGACCGGGGAAAGCAGTCTGGCGATGTGGCTGACTGCAGGGATGCTGTTCATTTCCGGTCTGTGCTTTATGGGTTGTCTGGTGGTTAAAATGACAAGAAGAAAGACCCGATAAGTAATATCTGATTCTATTAATAATTCAATTAAGACATAAAACAGAGCTTCGGACGAATCCGAAGCTCTGTTTATTGTTCCGGGATGTTACCCGCTGTACTGCTGTTAAAATCCGATTAGATAGCCTCATGGAAGGTACGGGAAATAACATCAGCCTGCTGCTCGGGAGTCAGCTTGATAAAGTTTACGGCATACCCGGACACGCGAATGGTCAGCTGAGGATAGTTCTCGGGATGCTTCTGGGCATCCAGCAGAGTGTCTCTGTTCAGTACGTTTACATTCAGATGATGACCGCCCTTTGTAGCATAGCCATCCAGTAAGTTTACAAGGTTATCAACCTGTGCGGAATTTGTAGCCATATTAATATCCTCCTTTAAGATTTGTTATTTATAGTCGTCCAATCCCTCGTGAAGAGTCGGTACACTGCAGGCCAGCGGTGTTCTGGAGCAATCCGTACAGCCCATTGTCTGAACGCTTTTTGATGAGTCCTCTTCTTCCGTATTGGTGTCCACATTTACATGCCCCACACCGTTCTGCATGCCGGAATCCAGCATTTTTACAAGATCATCAATCATTTGTTTCTCGTCCATAGTGTGCCTCCTTATAGGTCTGCGCAGTTTATTTGTTCAGATCGAGCTCAATGTCGCCTGCGAATACCTGATCCTCTTTGCCCAGAGCGCCGGGGATAATGGTAAAGGTGTTGGAGATACCGTCCTGTGCATCATTGAAAGGAAGCTTTGATACAGAAGACAGGGAAGCGACAGCACCGTGAGTATCGCGGCCGTGCATGGGGTTAGCGCCGGGAGCGAAAGGCTGGCCCTTCTTACGTCCGTCAGGGGTATTACCGGTAGCCTTACCATAGGTTACATTGGAGGTAATGGTCAGGATGGACGTGGTGGGAACACCGTTTCTGTAGGTGTGATGTCTTCTGATAGCGGTCATGAACTTGTGAACAACTTCCTGTGCAATGCTGTCTACGCGGTCGTCGTCGTTACCGTACTTGGGGAACTCACCGGTGGTCTTGAAGTCAACGATGATGCCGTCCTCGTCGCGGATGGGCTCAACCTTTGCGTACTTGATAGCGGACAGAGAGTCAGCCACGATGGACAGACCAGCCACACCTGTTGCAAAGTAACGCTTAACGTCTCTGTCATGAAGAGCCATCTCTGCTCTCTCATAGCAGTATTTGTCATGCATATAGTGAATGATGTTCAGAGTGTTTACATAAACGTCTGCCTGCCACTCAAGCATGTCGATGAATTTACTCATTACATCATCATAGTCCAGAACATCGCCGACAACGGGACGATACTTGGGTCCTACCTGCTTCTTGGTAACTTCGTCCACACCGCCGTTCAAAGCGTACAGCAGACATTTTGCCACGTTTGCACGGGCGCCGAAGAACTGCATTTCCTTGCCGATTACCATGGAGGATACGCAGCATGCAATGCCGTAGTCATCACCGTGAGTGGGTCTCATCAGATCATCGTTCTCATACTGGATGGAAGAAGTCTGGATGGACATCTTTGCACAGTATCTCTTCCAGCCCTCGGGAAGTCTGGTGGACCAGAGAACGGTCAGGTTGGGCTCGGGAGAGGGACCAAGGTTGGTCAGGGTGTTCAGATAACGGAAGCTCATTCTGGTAACCATGTGTCTGCCGTCAACGCCAACGCCGCCCAGAGACTCGGTAACCCATACGGGATCGCCTGCGAAGATCTGATTGTACTCGGGGGTACGGGCAAACTTGATGAGACGCAGCTTCATGATGAAGTGATCAACAAACTCCTGAATCTCCTCCTCGGTGAAGGTGCCGTTCTTCAGATCTCTCTCAGCGTAGCAGTCAAGGAAGGTGGAGGTACGTCCAAGGGACATGGCAGCACCGTTCTGCTCCTTTACTGCACACAGATAACCGAAGTAAGTCCACTGAATAGCCTCTTTTACATTGGCAGCGGGCTTGGAAATATCGCATCCATAGGAGGCAGCCATCTCTTTCATCATCTTCAGAGCGGTCATCTGCTCGGAAAGCTCCTCACGCAGACGGATCACGTCGTCAGTCATCACACGTCCGGTAGAATCCTTCTGTGCCTGCTTGTCTTCGATCAGTCTGTCGATACCGTACAGAGCCACACGTCTGTAGTCGCCGATGATACGACCGCGACCGTATGCATCCGGAAGACCTGTGATGATGTGGGAAGAACGGCAAGCTCTCATCTCAGCATTGTAAGCGTCGAAGCAGCCTGCGTTGTGTGTCTTTCTGTGAGTGGAGAAGAACTCGGAAATCTCGGGATCAACCTCATATCCGTTGTCGGAGCAGGCCTTCTCTGCCATACGGATACCGCCGTAGGGCTGCAGAGATCTCTTGAAAGGCTTGTCGGTCTGGAAACCTACGATGGTCTCCTTAGACTTGTCAAGATAGCCGGGGCCATGAGAGGTGATGGTGGAAACAACCTTGGTGTCCATGTCGAGAACACCGCCTGCTTCTCTCTCCTGCTTCTGCAGATCAAGCACCTGTGCCCATAAATCTTTTGTGTTCTGTGTAGCTCCGGCCAGGAAACTCTCATCACCGTCGTAGGGATGATAGTTCTTCTGGATAAAGTCGCGCACATTCACTTCCTTATCCCATTTTCCGGCTACAAAGTCTGTCCATTCTGGTCTCATTTTGATATGCCTCCTATTTTTATTTGATTATTTTGAAGTAACTCGCGTTACTCTTAATCCTGTTTTCATTATAGGAAAAAGAGGAATAAGAGTCAAGGCAGATAGTGCATTTTTTTGCATACAAAAAGCTTTGTACGACAAAAAATACATCACAGGAATAGCTTGTCAGATTTTCGGGAAAGTATTATACTGAGTGGGAAATAAAACCCGCAGGATGAAAGGAGAATAAAATGACCGGAATTACAAGAGAAATGACGATCGGAGAGATTTTGCGCGCTAATCCTGACGTTGCACCCGTGCTGATGGAGGCGGGCATGCATTGTCTGGGCTGTCCTTCCGCACAGGGAGAGTCTCTGGAGGAGGCTGCCATGGTCCACGGTATAGACGTGGATGCGCTGATGACTGCCATCGAGGCGCTGTAACAGCCAGCTTTACTGAATATGATTACAGAGAGAGCCGTGCATCCATCATGCACGGCTCCTGTTTTACGTGATTCTTATTTGCGCAATTCCTATTTTGTAAAAGAGATCGAATAGCCGGGAGCGCTCTCGCCCGGATTATAAACAGCATAAGTAACTGAAATCTTGGCGGCATCCACACCGGTCTCTGCGGCTATCTCGTCGATGTAGGACTTTACGGATGCTTCGTCCTGAGAGAATGCCTCGTCCAGCGCTTCCTTGTAGGCTGCATCCATCTGCTCATCCAGACCAAACATTGCCTCATCCATCTCGATGCGGCAGGTGATGTTGTTTTCCTTGATCTCCATGCTGACAGTTGCGCCGTCCATGCTGGAGCCGAGAGACGCGTTTACAATGGCTGCGGTCTTGGGATCGGCATTGTACCACTCCTCCACGGTCGCATAGGTCTTCTTGCCACAGCCGGACATTACAAACAACAGAGCGAGGGTAAGCAGTGCTACGGTTACTTTGGTGCTGTTTTTAACAATCTTTTTCATAGTTCTCCTCCTTCATTTTGAGTTACCGGATTATTATAATAGATATTTTTGGATTTTGCAATCAATTATCTATAGAATGATTCGACAACTCAATGGAGAAGGGGAAGGATTCAGTCTTTCATCGCCAGAACTTTCAGCGCATTTTCCGATACCAGCGCCTCATAGTGCTCCTCCAGAAAGGTGCGGCTGGCAGGCATGGTGCGCTGCAGGCTTCCGTATTCGGAAATCATATTGCTGACGCGGTCAAAATCCTCTCTGCTGGCATTGCCCTGTGTGAGCACCAGCAGGTACTTTTGATCGTGTTCATCCTTATACAATGTGCTCAGACCGTGAAAACGAGTGTCAGTGACCGCTGCGACAGACATAACCTGCTGCAGGGAATCCAGACGGAATATGCGTGTGCGGAGCTTTTCCTCCTCTGCGTTTTCTTTTGTAACGGTCTCAGGTGCGGCTGCGTCAGCCTTGGTTTCCTGGAGTCTGCGGAACAGATCCAGCATTTCATGATGTTCTTCCTGATCCTCGTATTCCTCATCTTCGTCGTCTTCGGTGACGGAGGGGGCGAAGCGGGAAAACCGGGTGTCAAGCTCTTCGGGATCTTCCACCTTGGTGATGATCAGCACAATGCATTCCGCGTTGAGAGGAATCGCCTCGATCATCAGTGGAATATCTTCGGCTTCAAAGCCAAATTCAAAATTGGCCTGCTGCATCATATCGCGAAAAAGATTTTTTGCTTTCTCAGTGCCATAGGCGAGTTCACTTATCTTTAATTCGCGGCTGGCCAGGTCTTCTCTGGTCAGTGTGCAGCGAATCTGATTTTCATTAACTTTTTCTATTTTCATGGGACCCTTCCTTTCTGCATTGGAACTGCGGAGTGAATGGTTCGATTCAATACAGGTTCTTAAATATAATATTGATAATATTGAATTCTATACTTTCACACGCTGTTCGTCAATAGAGGCAGCGAACAGTTTAAAAAAAATTAATATAATTTATAAGATTTTTTGTAAAGAAAAACTTGCCAAAACCTGGACCATAATATATAATCATAATCGTAGATGCCTCCGGTAATCCGGTGCGGGAGGGAGGCGGGCGGTTCTTTTTATCTAGTTGGCTATTATTTATTTCTATACTTATTATATCACATTGTATGGCAAAGGTGCAGTATTTAATTTTGGCAATCAGTCAGTATGCACCGCAATTTTTTCAGGTGCTTCACATTGTGTCTTCCAAGCCTTGACCATACAGTGATGTCTTACAGGTGCATCCGCGCTTGATCAATAGGATTCATAGTATATCAACTATAATTTTCACACTTATAATTCATTTTAATCAGTTTTCCACATGTATTTTTTTGTTATTTATTTAAGGCTGAAGATAACAGTCTGCACCGCCGGAGCATTTACAGCTTGTATATCACAATGGTGTATCGCGTTTTGTACTTCTTTTGGCTCTGTGTTTTTGGATGAAAGGATTAAGAGAATCGGAAATATCTGCCAGTCGGAGGATTCTGTCCTTTGTTGCAGTTTGCTGACGCGCCGGTTGCCTCTTAAAATCTTAATTTGTCAAAATTGGTAATGACTATGTCGGGTTCGTGTGTTAGAATGTAACTGTTCCGTCCGCGGACAGTTACATTCTACACAGAACACAATTATAACCAGTAAATCCAAAAGCAAAGAAAGAAGAGATCAAATGAAGAAAAAATTTTTGATGCCGGTGATCGCAATTGTCCTCATTGGAGTAATAGCTGTTATCGCTCTGGGCAAGCCATTGTTGGACAAATATTCCTACAGTAACGAGAGAGCGGATATGGACGGGTATTTCGGCGTGTCCGGGGAGCGTTCCGCCATCATTTTACAGGATGAGATGCTGGCTGAGCAGGCGCTGATCCGAGAAGGTGTCTGTTATTTTGATCTGGCTACCGTACACAGTTACATGAATGAGATTTTTTATGTGGACATGGCGGAGAATCTGCTGCTTTACACGGATGCGGTGGGTACGGTCAGCGCTGTACTCGACGGTAATGACGGGAGCTATATTGCGGCTTCGGGGGAGGAAAACCTCGGTTATCCGGTGTGTCTGGTGGAAGACGGGACTGTCTATCTGGCTGCGGACTATGTGAAGCTCTTTACCAATTACTCGTATGAAATTTTTGACAGGCATGTGCAGGTGTATACCCGGTGGGGAGAGCGCCAGACGGCTGATATCAGGAAAAAGACCGCGGTCCGCGAAAAGGGCGGAATCAAGAGTCCGATTCTGCGTGATATGGAAGCAGGCGAGACTGTTGAGGTGCTGGAACAGATGGAGACCTGGACTAAGGTGAAAACATCCGATTCGATCATCGGTTATGTGGAAAATAAAAGGCTCAGCGATATCGAAACAATACAGGAGACGCCGGTGACGGATTACACTGCGCCTGAATACAGCGGACTGCCTCTGGCAGGAAAGGTGAGTCTGGGATTTCATTCCATCGGCGGGGCGGGCGGCAACAGTACGCTCTATGATATGGTTTCCGGCAGCAAGGGGATGAATGTCATCGCACCCACCTGGTTCAGTCTCTGTGACGAGGAGGGCAATTTCAGAAGTTTTGGGGATTCGGGATATGTAAATACGGCGCATTCTATTGGTCTGCAGGTCTGGGGTGTGCTGGATAATTTTAACTATCGGAATGAGACAGGGACGGCTGTAAATGAGTATGCGGTGCTCTCCTCCACGGCAAAGCGCCAGAAGCTGGTGGTCGGCATCACCTCGGCTGCAGTGAATCTGGGGCTGGACGGCATCAATATTGACTTTGAACAGGTGGCTCAGGCTACGGGAGTGCATTATGTGCAGTTTTTGCGGGAACTGTCCGCAGCCTGCAGGCAAAATGGCCTTGTGCTCTCCGTGGACAATTATGTTCCCTTTCATTTTAATGAACATTACAGGCTGGACATTCAGGGTGAGATTGCGGATTATGTAATTATCATGGGTTACGACGAACACTGGCACGGAAGCGGTGAGCCGGGGAGCGTGGCCAGCATCGACTATGTCACCAACGGTATCACCAAGACCATTTCGGAGGTTCCGGCTGAAAAAGTGGTCAATGCCCTGCCTTTATATACCATTGTCTGGACCACCAATGGTACCACGGTGACAGATGAGTATCTGACTATGAACAATATGGCGGATTTTTTAAATCAGGTCAGCGCAGAACCTCAGTGGGATGAGATCACCTGTCAGAATTATCTGGAGTGGCAGAGCGGCAGCGGGCTCAAGCAGGTATGGCTGGAGGATGCTGATTCCATCAGGGTGAAGCTGAATGTGATGACAGTCAATGAGATCGGCGGAGTAGCCGTGTGGAGGCTGGGCTACGGGACGCCCGCCGTATGGGAACTGATCAATGCCTACAGTGCATATTGATGTGCCTGCAGGGATATGATAAAACGGAATCGAGGCGGTGACTTTGACTTCAATGACGCTGGATAAGCTGAAGGTAAACGAGAGTGCAAGGATCATAAATACAGGCGGGGAAGGGGCGCTCAGACATCATCTTCTGGACATGGGCCTGACGCCGCAGACGGTAGTGACGCTGCGGAAAACGGCGCCCATGGGCGATCCCATAGAGATAGAGCTGAGAGGTTATGAGCTGACGCTGAGGCTGGCAGAGGCTGAGAATATTGAGATAGAGCCTGTGGACAGGATGCCGGGAGAGCCGGAGTGTGCCGGGAGAAGACCGGATATGGCACATCCCGGCGTAGGTGAGCTGGGGAAAGCGGGAGATTATCGCAGAAACAGAATCGGTGAGAAGATTCCCCGGGGACAGTCTGTCACGTTTGCTCTGGCAGGCAATCAAAACTGCGGCAAGACCACACTGTTTAATCAGTTGACGGGAGCCAATCAGCATGTGGGTAATTTCCCGGGAGTGACAGTGGATCAGAAAAGCGGCTCCATACGCAATCACCCGGAAGCCACGGTGACGGATCTGCCGGGAATCTATTCCCTGTCACCGTATTCCAATGAAGAGATTGTCACCAGGGATTTTCTGTTGAAGACAAAGCCGGACGGCATTATCAATATTGTGGATGCTTCTAATATAGAGAGGAATCTCTGTCTTACCATGCAGCTGATGGAACTCAATATACCTATGGTTCTGGCCCTGAATATGATGGATGAGGTGCGCGCCAACGGCGGCACCATACATATCAACGAGCTGGAGGAAATTTTGGGAATTCCGGTGGTGCCTATCTCCGCCGTGAAAAACGAGGGTATCGAGGAGTTGATCGACCATGCGCTGCATGTGGCACGTTACAGGGAAGCTCCGGGGAGGATTGATTTCTGCCCGGACAGTGAGCGCAAAGGCGACCGGCTTGGCGCAGTGCATCGCTGTATCCATGCGTCTGTCCATCTGCTGGAGCCTTATGCCAGAGAGGCGGGGCTGCCTGTGCGGTTTGCGGCTTCCAAGATGGTGGAGGGCGATGCCCTGGTAAAAGAGGCGCTGAGGCTTCCCCAGGAGGAGATGGCTGCGCTGGAGCGCATTATCACCAATATGGAGAGCGAAGGCGGGTTGGAGCGGGAGGCCGCGCTGGCCAATATGCGCTTTGACTTTATCGAGAAGCTCTGCCGCCGGACCGTGACCAGGCCAAGGGAAAGTATAGAGCATAAGCGCAGTGTGCGCATCGACAGAATTCTCACGGGAAAGTATACGGCAATCCCCTGCTTTGTTGGGATCATGGCTCTTGTGTTTGTGGCGACTTTCAACTTTGTGGGAGCCTGGTTGTCCGATCTGATGACTGTTCTGGTTGACTGTGTTATCGCTCTCATTGACAGGGGGCTGAATGCATGGGGGGTCAACCCTGTGGTGCATTCGCTGGTGATAGACGGCGTCTGCAGCGGCGTAGGAAGCGTGATCAGTTTCCTGCCCACCATTGTCACGCTGTTCTTTTTCCTGTCGATTCTGGAGGATACGGGATATATGGCCCGGGTGGCTTTTGTCATGGATAAGCTGTTAAGGAAGATCGGCCTGTCCGGCAGGAGCATTGTTCCGATGCTGATCGGCTTTGGCTGTTCCGTGCCGGCGATCATGTCCACCAGAACCCTGGCCAGTGAGCGTGACAGGAAGATGACCATTCTGCTGACGCCCTTTATGAGCTGCAGCGCCAAGCTTCCTATTTACGGACTGTTCATCAATGCGTTTTTCCCAAGGAGCCAGAGGGCGCTTGTGATGGTAGGTCTGTACTTTCTGGGTATTGTCTGCGGGATTGTGTACGCGCTGTTTCTGCGCGGAACCTGGTTCAAGGGAGAACCGGTGCCCTTTGTGATGGAGCTGCCCAACTACAGATGGCCCAGCGCGAGAAGTGTGGGGCAGTTGATCTGGGATAAAGCGAAGGATTTTATTCAAAAAGCTTTTACCATCATCTTTATGGCCACTATCATTATCTGGTTTTTGCAAAGCTTTGATCTGAGATTGAACGTGGTGGAGACGCCGGATGGCAGTCTGCTTGCCATGCTGGGAGGTGTGGTTGCTCCGCTGTTTGCGCCCCTTGGGTTTGGAGACTGGCGTGTTGCTACGGCTCTTTTGACAGGACTTACGGCCAAGGAGAGCGTGGTGTCCACCCTGACCATTCTGCTGGGCGGAGAGACGGCGCTCCTGCCCACTCTGTTCACGCCTTTTACCGCGCTGGTATTTTTGGTGTTCACGCTGCTTTATACGCCCTGTGTGGCTGCCATTGCCACGGTAAAGAGAGAGATGGGAGGCGTACGGGCGGCTGTGGTGACGGTGGCGGCACAATGCCTGATCGCGTGGCTTGTGGCTTTTGCGGTGCGGTGCATCGGCCTGGTGTTCGGGTGGATGTGATACGAAATAAAGTTTATTTTGATCAGATAAGTAATCCCAAATGTAAAAGCTCCGCGAAGTTTGCTTCACGGAGCTTTTACATTTGCCTGTCCTTAATATCTTCTTATTTATAGCATTATCTACATGATTGTTATCTGCGTCTCCTCACCAGGAAGCATCCGCCTGCAAACATTGCGGAGAGGAGCAGCATTCCTGAGAACAACCATACCAACAGATTGCTTTCTCCTGTTTTGGGTACATCGTCATACTCGCCGGAAGAGGCGGGAGCTTTGTTCTGGCTCTGAGCGGGTGTTGTCTGAGCAGGAGTCTGAGGAGCTGCCGCAGGACCGCTGCCGGTTGTGCTGTACTGGCTGGTATCTGTCATCAGGCCGCTGTTTTTGTCAAAGTAGAAGGAGCCTGCTGCAAAATTATAGTACTCCTTCAGGACGCCGCCGCCGTTTGCTGTGGAGGCATAAGCCACAGTGCCGCCTACAGAGACATTGGTGTCCACTGTGTTCTCCACGGTAGCGATCAACCGGAGATTGGTGACATTATTGTTGAAGGTGCAGGCGGCGTTGTCGTACACATAGGCATTGGTCACGTTGCCGCTGATAGCTGCGGCGCTGTCGCCCTGCACATGGCATTCATCTATGCCGTTTGCAGAAATTACAACATTGGTACGGTTTACGGTCAGATTGCCCAGACGTGCATTTACTGTCACATCTTTGTTTCCGGTCTGCTGTTTGGGCCTGTTGCCATCTTCATCAGGTTCAGCCTCCGGCGTGTTGGGGAGAACGACCAGCGTGTCTCCGTCGAGAGCCTTCTGGCTGTCGTTTCCATTGTTGAGATAGTAGAGCTCCAATCCGGCATCGCCATCATCCCAGGAGCCGACCTGTATACGCCACTCGTTCAGATCAGTGTCAAATCTCATATAAATGGTCTTGGCAGGCGCTGCAGAAGCCTGTAATGCGTTTGCGTTGGGCAGCAGTGCCAGAATCGCGGCCGCCGCTAACAGCGAGATACATTTCCTGAATTTTTTCATGAGTAGTGACCTCCTAAATAAGTTAAAATAAATTGGTTTATTAATTCGTTTACAGTGAATGTCTTTGATCAATTGGTGTAATAATCTCCGGGTTCAATTTCTTTTGCCACCACTACAAACCGTCCATGCTCCACATGATACACGCAGGTCGAGAGAGTGATAAAACGATCTCCGAATTCTGCAGTGACACCAGTGTCATAAAGGGATAAAGCCTTTATATTCTGGTAGAAATCGTCAAATTCTTCCTGGGTATCAGCCTGGAAAAATTTGTAGAACTTAAACACCTGATCTGTTTTCTTGTAGACCTGTGAGCGGAATACGGCGATCACTTCGTAGCGGCGCTCACATTCTTTTGTGTGCAGAGAGATAATATTGTGTTCCTTGCAGTAGTCCTCTTTCTCATATGCGGTGAGGTTGCCGAACATTGCGCCGGAACGCATGTTGTGACCATGAATGATCAGATTGGTGGTTACAGGGTCGAGAGAACTGTCTGTGTCCAGAATCAGGCTGCCGTTCTGATCATCCTTGCCCTCGAAGTTCCGGTAGAGATAATAGGTCTCTTCCCGGGGAGTCCACATGACTGGATAGTCGATGACGGTTCCGTCAATCTTCAGCCATGCAGCCATATCCTCATTGGCCTGAAAACTGTCCAGATAAGGATTGTCCACCAGTTCCCGGGGTGGTTCCTGAGAGCTTTCGGACTCAGGTTCAGTGCCGGTGTCCACCGGGGGGGTGGTATCTTCTACTGCTTCAGTCCGATTCTCCGCCTGCAGCCGCAGGTCCTCCAATAGCTCTTCCGTGCGTTTGTCGGCAGCCTGCCGGTAAATTACCAGCGAGATTGCTGCTGCAAGACAAATTACTGCCAAAATCGCCAGCAGAATAGATAATTGCTTCTTTAGATTATTCATGCCCCTATTATACGCACCCCAAATAGATAATGCAATAGTTTTAGAAATAATTAAGAAGGAATAATATAGTAAAAAGACCGATCTGAGGTGTGAAAATGAAAACAAAAGAGCAAAAATATTTGACAGTAATCGTCTCATGTCTGTTGTTTGTGGTGCTGCTGTTTGCGGAGCAGGAGGAAGCCACATCTGCCAGCGGAAATAAATTGATGCAGGGGGAGCCGCCGATACGTGTGGTGATAGATGCGGGACACGGAGGAGCCGATCCGGGAAAGATCGGTATAAACGGCGCGGAGGAAAAGGACGTCAATCTGCAGATTGCGGCGTTGGTCAAGCGTTATCTGGAACTGCAGGACGTGGAGGTGGTCATGACCCGGGAGACGGGGGAGGGACTCTATGACGAGAACGCTTCCAACAAGAAAGTGCAGGATATGAAGCGGAGAATTGCGATTATTGACGAGACGGCGCCCGCGCTTACCGTGAGTATTCATCAGAACAGTTATCCGGAGGAATATGTGAAGGGAGCCCAGGTGTTTTATTACACGGGAAGTACAGAGGGACAGAAGCTGGCCGACTATCTTCAAAAGAGCATGGTCGGGCGCGTGGATCCTGAAAATCACAGGCAGGTAAAGGCAAATGACAGCTATTATCTGCTGAAAAAGACATCTACACCCATCGTCATAGTGGAATGCGGTTTTCTGTCCAACAGCGAAGAGGCGAAAAAGCTCTGCTCGGAAACCTATCAGGAAAGGGTGGCCTGGGCAATACATATCGGTATTCTGCAATATTTGAATGAGCGGGAGTAAAGGGCGCCGCGGGACAAAAGCCCCGCGGCGGATTATAAACGAATGATAAAATTTTTCTTGATCAACAACCACATCAAAAGCCCTTTTCCTTTTAGTAGTTCTATGGTATACTTCACTATATATAACTATCAATGCGATTAGATAGATCATGTATCTAAATTATGTTATTCTGAAAAAACAGGAAATGACACGAAGATGAGACAGACTGAATGGATCGCTATCGCTTCTGCTGGAAACGATTTTGCGGATCATGTAGATTTTACAGAGCAGGAGCGGGAGGGACTGCGCAGGGCCGGAGAGATTCTGAAGGCCGGCGGTCTGGTAGCTTTTCCCACGGAGACCGTGTACGGTCTGGGAGGGGATGCGTTGAACCCGGATTCCTCCCGCAAAATATATGCGGCCAAGGGCCGTCCGTCCGATAATCCGCTGATCGTACACATTGCGGACTGGAAGGATATGTCCCGTATTGTCTCTCAGATTCCGGAGGAGGCAAGACTGCTTTCAGAGGCGTTCTGGCCGGGCCCCCTCACTATGATACTGCAAAAATCTGACGCAGTACCCCTTGAGACCACAGGAGGATTGGATACTGTGGCAGTGCGTATGCCGGCTCATCCGGTTGCGCTTGCGGTGATCCGCGAGGGAGGCGGTTTTGTGGCGGCTCCCAGCGCTAACACATCGGGAAAGCCCAGTCCTACCCTTGCAGCCCATGTGGCCGAGGATTTGGATGGCCGCATTGATATGATCGTTGACGGCGGTGCGTTGGGAATCGGACTGGAATCCACCATTGTAGATCTGACGGTATCACCTCCGCGTATCCTGCGGCCGGGGTATATCACCCGGGAAATGTTGGAGTATGTGCTGGGCGAAGTGGAGGCAGATGCTACGATTCTGCAGTCGCAGGCGGAGTGTGGACAGGCACCCAAGGCGCCCGGAATGAAATACAGGCATTACGCGCCTGCAGGGGAGCTGGCGGTGGTGCAGGGAGACCCTGAAGCGGTGGCGGAGTATATCAACTCCCGGGCAAGAGAGGACCAAAGAGGCGGTCACCGGGTGGGCGTTATTGCTACGGAGGAAATGCTGGGGCAATATCAGGCTGATGTGATAAAGAGTGTGGGCAGCAGGGCGGATGAGACAGTTATTGCGGCCAGGCTTTATGCGATATTGAGAGAGTTTGACAGGGAAGGCGCAACAAAGATCTATTCGGAGTCCTTTTCTTCGGACGGTCTTGGACAGGCTATCATGAACAGGCTGTTAAAGGCGGCGGGACACAGGGTAATAGATCTGGGAGCGAGACAGGAGGACGGGGAAAATGATAGCGATCGGAAGTGATCACGGCGGTTTTGATCTGAAGCAAAAGGTGATACGGCATCTTGAGGAAAAGGGCATATCCTGCAGGGATGTGGGATGTGCGGACAAATCAAGCTGTGACTATCCCGTATACGGACGCGCGGCGGCGGAGGCGGTGGCTTCAGGGGAATGTGAGAAAGGAATTGTTATCTGTACCACGGGTATCGGCATTAGTATTGTTGCCAATAAGGTGAAGGGTATTCGGTGTGCGCTGTGTTCTGAGCCGTTTTCCGCCAAGATGACCCGCCTGCACAATGATGCGAATATGCTGGCTCTGGGCGGAGGACTGGTGGGCGACATATTGGCGCTGGAGATTGTGGACGTCTTTTTGGAGACGGAATTTTCCGGGGAAGAGAAGCATTGCCGGAGAGTGAAACTGATTGATGCGGAACAGGAATACGAGGAGGGATAATTATGGGGAAGCTGGTGATCATGGATCATCCTTTGATTCAGCACAAAATAGGTTTTATCAGGAGAAAGGACACAGGCACAAAGGATTTCAGGCAGACTATCAGCGAGATTGCGATGCTGATCTGCTATGAGGCCACAAGGAGCCTGAAACTGGATGAAGTGGAGATTGAGACGCCGCTGTGTACCGCCAAAGTGCAGGAGCTCAAAGGGAAAAAGCTGGCCATCGTGCCCATCCTCAGAGCCGGTCTCGGCATGGTGGACGGTATGCTGGAGTTGATTCCCACGGCGAAGGTGGGACATATCGGTCTCTATAGAGATCCGGAGACCTTAAAGCCTGTGGAGTATTACTGCAAGCTTCCTGCGGATTGTGCGGAGCGGGAGGTCTTCGTGGTAGATCCCATGCTGGCTACCGGCGGATCCTCCGTGGAGGCGATTCAGATGCTGAAGGAAAAGGGGTGCCGCAGCATCCGGTTTTTGTGTATCATTGCCGCGCCTGAGGGCGTGAAAGCAATGCAGGACGCACATCCCGATGTGGATCTGTATGTGGGCGCTCTGGACGAGAAACTAAACGACCACGGCTATATCCTGCCCGGTCTGGGAGATGCCGGAGACCGTATTTTCGGGACGAAATAGCGCGTCCGGCGAGAGAAACAGAATAAAATCAGATAAGATCAGCAGAGATAACAAAAAGAGACAATAAACAGAGATAAAACGGAGTCAAAATCAAGATAAAAAATGAACGGCGAAAACAAAAATGAAAAGATAAGGCCCCGGGGCGGCAAGAGAACCGATTATATCAGTTGGGATGAGTATTTTATGGGAGTCGCCCATCTGTCGGGGATGCGTTCCAAGGATCCGAATACACAGGTGGGAGCCTGTATCGTCAGCATGGACAATAAAATATTATCCATGGGCTATAACGGATTTCCCTGCGGCTGTTCCGACGATATGTTTCCCTGGGAACGGGATGGCGACGCTCTGGACACGAAGTATGCTTTTGTGACCCACAGCGAGCTGAATGCCATACTAAATTACCGGGGCGGTTCTCTGGAGGGAACCAAGCTGTATGTGTCGTTGTTTCCGTGCAATGAATGTGCAAAGGCTATTATTCAGGCGGGAATACGGACAGTGGTGTACGCCGGAGATAAATATGACGGTACTCCTATGAATACAGCGTCCAAGCGGATGTTTGACGCGGCGGGGGTGGAATATATCGCTTATCAGGGGACAGGGCGCAAAATAGAGATAGAAGTGTGATGATGCGGGAGGAATAAAGGTGAGATACGCAAAGCGGACGGCGGTTGTTTTGACAGCGTTTGTGCTCGGTGCGGCGCTCATGGAGGATGACGGCAGTTTTGGCGCTGTGCGGGTCATGGCTACCAGCACAAGAGAACAGTTGGATCAGACATTGAAGGAAAAGGATGATCTGGAGGGCAAACGAGATGAACTTCAGGAGGATATTGACGGCCTGAAGGGAGAGCAGAATACGCTGAAGGGCGAATTAAACAAATTGAACAGGCAGTTGACTGAGATCAGCCTGAATCTTGAGGAACTGGAAGATAAGATTGAACTCAAGGAGCAGGAGATAGCCGATACGCAGGCGGCTTTGGATGAGGCGCGGGAGACGGAAGAAGAACAGTATGTCAACATGGTGCTGCGTGTGCGCAGAATGTATGAGAGGAACGACTCTGACTATCTGAACGCGTTTATCGAGGCTGTTACGGATGCGGGAAGCTTTTCGGATATGCTGAACACGGCGGATAGTTTTGAGCGCATAGCGAGCTATGACAAGGTCATGTTGGACGAGTACAAGGAGAACCGCAGGCTCATCGAGGATAAGGAGGCTCTTTTAAAGCAGGAGAAAGCGGAGATGGACGAGCTGAAGGTGGAGGCCGAAGCGCAGAAGAGCAAGGTTTCCGGCCTGATCGGACAGACTGCCAAATCTATCACAAAGTATGCGGACGATATCTCTGATGCAGAGCAGAAGGCCCGGGATTATGAGGCGGAGATCAAAAAGAAAGAAGAGGACGCGGCATATCTGCGCCAGAAGCTGGCGGAGGAAATGGCTCTCTCCAGAGAGGCGGCAGAGGGGCAATGGCGGGATATCTCTGATGTGACTTTCGCTGAAGATGACAGACGCCTTCTGGCTAATCTCATCTACTGTGAAGCCGGAGGGGAACCTTATGCGGGACAGCTCGCTGTGGGCAGTGTGGTTATTAATCGGGTGCTCAGTTCAAAGTTTCCCGACAGTGTGGTGGGCGTCATCTATCAGAAGAGACAGTTCTCCCCGGTGGCCAGCGGAAGGCTGGATCTGGCGCTGGCGGCAAACAAGGCGACGCTGAGCTGTTATCAGGCGGCGGACGAGGCCATGAGCGGTGTGACGAATGTTGGGAACTGCGTGTTTTTCAGAACGCCTGTGGATGGACTGACAGGGATATCCATCGGAGGTCATATCTTTTATTGATACTATAGTCCCCTGTCGTTTAAAATGGCCTGAAGACGGTCGAATTTATCGCGATAGACCATGGAGAGCAGATGATGTAGCTGGCGGAGGCTGGCCGCAGTCTGCTCTTTTGTCACCAGATTTTTATCCATCGCTTCAGCCAGCTCGTCCAGATCCACGACTTTCATGCGCCCGTCAGGATAGAGGATCACGTCGGTCAGCAGGTCTGTGACCGTCAGGGTATTCCGGTCTTCGCTGAATTCGTATTCCACGATATCACAGTACCAAAACAGAAGGGAATTGTCCGGCCTGTAGAATTTACTGATCTTAATTCCTTCTTTCAGCAGATAACAGGAGGAGCCGTGGTCGAAATGCGTCTTGGGATTGATGGTGTGCCAGGTGGTCAGAATGTAGTCCTCATTTTGTTCCACGATCACGTCGTCTTTGAGCAGGATGCACTCGGGCGGTATGTAGCGCTTGCGGTAGATCTGCAGTTCATTGTGATTTGCCATGTCGTTTTCTCCTTTTTGCTGAGAGCCCTTTTTTGCTTATATGTGGCTTTTATGTGTTGTATGATATGTGTTGTTTAAAAGTTTTTCGTGTTGTCCGGACAGGGCATTGAATCCCCGGCGCCGGGAACCAGACGGGAAAAAGGAACAAAAGGTTCCGGTGGAACAGTGTGGGGATATAGCGGTTTTTCCATCCAGATCATGTCGATCCACTGACCGTTTTTAAAGCCGGATCTGTGAAAATGCGCCACGGTCTTATAGCCGAATTTCTCATGAAAGGCCTCGCTTTCGGGATGAGGGTGAGCGATACAGGCGCAGAGATTGCAGATGTGCTGTCTGTAGAGATATTCTTCCAGCGCATGGTAGAGCGCGCTGCCGATGCCTCTTCCCCTCGCGTCCTCCCGCAGATAGATTGAGGTTTCCGCAGACCAGTTGTAAGCGGCCCTGGCTTTGAATTGGGATGCGTATGCGTATCCCAGAATTTTGTCTCCCTCGACGGCTGTCAGGTAGGGATAATATGCCAGTGTACGCTGTATGCGTCCGCGGAATTCCTCCGGAGTGGGTACTTCATATTCAAATGTTATAAAAGTTTTTTCCACATAGGGGGCGTAGACGGCCAGCAGAGCCTCCGCGTCCCCTGGGTCAGCGATGCGCAGTCTGACGGGCGATGAGTTGTTCATGGCATATCCTCCGGCTTCCTTTGTAAGAATACTACCCCCGTCCAATGGACAAGTCAATGATAATTTGCGGATAAATTATGGCCGCATGAAATGATTTATAGATTTTCAGTTCTAAAAGAGTGTTTTTGGTAGACATTTTTTGGAAAAATGGGTATAATCAACTATGTTGAAGTTTATTTGTGAACGATGAGGACGGCGGATGAGTCACAGGCGCAAACCCAATCCCAAATATGATAAAAGTGTGTATCGCTCCCTGGTGCTGATCACGCAGTTTGGCATCAATATGCTGGTACCCATCGGTATGATGACGGCGCTTGGCATCTGGCTGGACAACAGGTATCACACTCCTTTTTGGACGGTACTGCTGTTTTTTGCCGGAGCGATCGCCGGCGGGCAGAATATTTACCGTATGGCAAAGAAAATATATGGAGAAGATGACAGAGAGGAGAAGAATCCGGCTCATGCCAAACATCGAGATACTGAAAAGTAAAAACAGAATCCTGCTGGAGCTGAATACGGCGATCCTCTTCTGGATGACTGCGGCGATTTTGGCCGGTATGGCGCTGCCCCTGCATATCTGGAGTTTCACAAGGCTCGAATGGATCATGGGGATCGGCACGGCTGCGGTGATGGCGATGATCTCTATCCGGCATATGTACCGCTGTACGGACAGAGCTTTGGATTTTGACGGGGGTACCGCCTCGAAACTGATCTTCCGCGGTTATCTCATACGCTATCTGTCCGTGGGCCTGGTTCTGGTGACCGTGGCATTGGCGGGGATATCGAACCCTGTTTTTATAGGCCTTGCCTATCTTTTGATTGTGAAAGTAGCGGTTTATTCACAACCGTTTACCCATAAATGCTATAACAGGCTGTTCCATGAGAAGGAGCCGGAGGCGGAGCCGCTCGTGGAGGAGCCGGAGGCACAAGAGTCCTGAAAATATATGAAAAGGAGGTGAAAATATGGCTCATGGCATATTGTTATCCGGCTCCACGGACGTGGATGTTATGGTGCATGGCCTGGTGTCATACCAGTTCTTCGGGCATACAGTCTGGATAACAACGACGCATGTCAGTCTGCTTTTGGTGCTGCTCATCCTGTGTGGCTTTGCCATAGCGGCAGGGCGGGCCATGAAAAAGGGTACAGAGGTGCCGGGCGGATTTCAGAATGTGGTTGAACTGATCGTGGAAAAGCTGGACGGTATGGCCAACTCTACCATGGGAAATCACGCCTCTAAGTTCTACAACTATATTGGCACGGTTTTCATCTTTATTCTGTTCAGCAACATATCCGGCCTGCTGGGCCTGAGACCGCCTACCGCAGATTACGGCGTCACTTTTCCGCTGGGTGTTCTGACATTTATACTGATCCATTTCAATCAGTTTAAGCATCAGAAACTCAAGGATATCTGGGCGGATATGTGTTCCCCGCTGCCGCCGTGGCTGCCCATTTGGTTCCCGATCAATGTCATCAGTGAAGTTGCGGTACCTATATCGCTCTCGCTGCGTCTGTTTGCAAATGTCCTTTCGGGGACTATCATGATGGCGCTGATCTACGGACTGCTGGGAATCATCGCAACAGCCTGGCCCGCGGCGCTGCATGTGTATTTTGATTTGTTCTCAGGAGCAATTCAGACCTATGTATTCTGTATGTTGACAATGACCTACATCAATAATGCTATTGGTGAAGAGGCCTAAAAAACACAAAGTCAAAACCAGGAGGAAAACAAAATGGAATTTAACGAGTACTTTATCTTAGGATGTTCTGCAATCGGCGCAGGTCTGGCAGTAATCGCAGGTATCGGACCCGGTGTCGGCCAGGGTATCGCAGCCGGTCATGCTGCTGCAGCGGTGGGACGCAATCCCGGCGCCAAGAGTGCAGTTACTTCAACCATGTTGCTTGGGCAGGCAGTTGCGGAGACCACAGGTCTGTATGGTCTGCTGATCGCAATTCTGTTATTATTCGTAAAGCCTCTGTTACCATAAGACACGGTAAAAATTACCGGAAAGGAGGCAGAAATGATACTATTAACCGCAGGAGAGACCTATGAGAGAATGTTTGGCATCGACTGGCAGTTGTTGGCCGATTCCACGCTCACGATCATAGCTGTCTTTGTTCTGTTTGCCATAATGAGCTACTTCCTGTTCAATCCGGCCCGCAAGATGCTGACAGACCGTCAGGCCAAGATCAAGGGTGAGCTGGATGACGCAAAGGCGAACATGGATGAGGCGAACCGCTTGCGTGAGGAATATGAGGCAAAGCTTGCCGGGATCAACAAGGAAGCGGAGAGCATTTTGAGCGAGGCCCGCAAGAAAGCGCTGGCCAGCGAAAACCGGATTGTCGCCGAGGCGAAGGAGGAGGCTGCTCGTATTATGGAGAGAGCCCGCATGGAGGCCGAGCTGGAGAAGAAGAAGGTGTCCGATGAGGTGAAGACGGAGATCATCTCCGTGGCATCTCTGATGGCAGGCAAGGTTGTGGCCGCATCCATCGACACCACGGTTCAGAATCAGCTGATTGACGAGACTCTGAAGGAAATGGGTAAGGATACATGGCTAAATTAGTTTCTAAGACATATGGAGAGGCGCTGTTTGAGATAGCCATGGATGCACAGCCGGACATGGCCGCGGGGCAGGAGCCCGGGGCTGCAGACGAGCTGTTTGCACAGGTGCAGCAGGTGAGTCAGATACTACAGGAGAACCCTGAGTTTGACAATCTGATGATGCATCCCGGTATTTCCAAGTCCGAGAAGATTGCGGCTATGGAAGCTGTCTTTCAGGGCAGAGTGAACGACGGACTTATGGGTCTGATGGAGATTGTGGTCCGGAAGGAACGCTATGGCGACCTGCAGGAGATATTCCGCTATTTTATCGATAAGGTGAAAGCGGTAAAGGGCATTGGTGTGGCCCATGTCACTTCGGCGGTGGCCCTCACTGACGGCCAAAAGGCGGCCACGGTGGCCAGACTTTTGGAGACTACGTCCTATCAGAGCATTGAGTCGGAGTTTGCAGTGGATGAGTCCCTGATCGGCGGCATGGTCATCCGAATCAACGACAGAGTGGTGGACAGCAGCGTCCGCTCGAAATTAGATGAATTAACAAGACAATTATTACAAATCCAGCTCGGATAAAGAGCCGGAGGAAAGGTGCTACAGAACATGAATTTGAAACCGGAAGAAATTAGCTCCGTGATCAAGGAGCAGATTCAGAGATACGCTTCCGCGCTGGATGTGTCAGACGTGGGCACGGTAATTCAGGTTGCAGACGGCATTGCCCGTGTACATGGTCTGGAAAAAGCCATGCAGGGAGAGCTTCTGGTATTCCCCGGCGAGATTTATGGTATGGTGCTGAACCTGGAGGAAGACAATGTAGGTGCGGTTCTTCTGGGCAACGCGCGCAATATCAACGAGGGCGATACCGTAAAGACTACGGGACGTGTGGTTGAGGTTCCCGTGGGCGATGCTTTGGTGGGGCGTGTGGTAAATGCGCTGGGACAGCCTATTGATGGCAAAGGCCCTGTGCAGACTGACAAATTCCGCAAGATTGAGCGTGTGGCCAGCGGCGTTATCACCAGAAAGAGTGTGGATACTCCGCTTCAGACCGGTATCAAGGCCATCGACTCCATGGTTCCCATCGGAAGGGGCCAGCGTGAGCTGATCATCGGAGACCGTCAGACCGGCAAGACGGCTATCGCCATTGACACGATCATCAATCAGAAGGGTCAGAATGTTAAGTGTATCTATGTGGCTATCGGTCAGAAGGCTTCTACCGTTGCCAATATTGTGAAAACCCTGGAGGAGGCCGGCGCCATGAGTTATACCACCATCGTGGTATCTACCGCCAGCGATCTGGCTCCTCTGCAATATATCGCTCCCTACTCCGGCTGTGCCATCGGCGAGGAGTGGATGGAGAACGGTGAGGATGTGCTGGTGATCTATGATGACCTGAGTAAGCATGCTACGGCTTACCGCACACTCTCTTTGCTGCTTCGCCGTCCGCCCGGACGTGAGGCGTATCCCGGTGATGTATTCTATCTGCATTCCAGACTTCTGGAGCGCGCAGCGAGAATGAGCGACGAGTACGGCGGAGGTTCCCTCACCGCACTTCCCATCATCGAGACGCAGGCGGGAGACGTTTCCGCTTATATTCCCACCAATGTGATTTCCATCACGGACGGACAGATCTATCTGGAGACAGAGATGTTTAACGCAGGCTTCCGTCCTGCTGTCAATGCCGGACTTTCCGTGTCCCGTGTGGGCGGCGCCGCTCAGATCAAGGCCATGAAGAAGATCGCAGCGCCTATCCGTACAGAGCTTGCTCAGTACAGAGAGCTTGCTGCTTTTGCACAGTTCGGCTCAGAGCTGGATGCCGACACCAAGGAGAAGCTGGCACAGGGCGAGCGCATCAAGGAAGTATTGAAGCAGCCCCAGTATCAGCCCATGCCCGTGCAGTATCAGGTTATCATCATTTATGCGGTGACCAACAAATATCTGCTGGATGTGCCGGTGGAGGATATCACGACCTTCGAGAAGCAGTTCTTTGAATATTTGGATACCAAGTATCCCGAGGTGCCTCAGAGTATCGCTGCAGAGAAAGTTATTTCCGACAAGACGGAGGAGACGCTCAAGAAAGCGATCGAAGAGTTCAAGCAGGGATTCAACAGATGATTCCCTTGCCGTCAAAGAGGCAGATAGGAGTAAGTTATGGCATCAATGCGTGATATAAAGCGCCGCAAGACCAGTATTCAGGGCACTCAGCAGATCACGAAGGCGATGAAGCTGGTGTCCACGGTAAAGCTGCAGCGTGCCAAAGCAAATGCAGAGCGCTCCAAAGTATATTTTCAGGGTATGTTCGATACCGTAAACAGCATTTTGTCCCGGGTGGGACATGTGGAGCATAAGTATCTTATGCCGGGAGAGTCTCCGAAGAAGGCTGTGATCGTGATCACGTCAAACCGCGGTCTGGCAGGCGGCTACAATTCCAATGTGATTAAGCTTGTCACCAGACATGAGACCTGGCAGAAAGAGGATCTGAGCATCTATGCTCTGGGCAACAAGGGCCGGGAGGCGCTTGCGAGGAACGGATATACCGTCAGGGAGTCCCTTCCCGAAGTCATTGAGGATCCTGCTTATGCGGATGCAATGCTGTTGTCCAAAAGACTTCTGGAGCGGTTTGCAGAGGGAGAGTTCGGGGAGATTTATCTTGCCTATACCTCCTTCAAGAATACGGTGAGCCATGAGCCCAGGCTTTTGAAGCTTCTGCCCGTAGACAGGGAGGAGCTTGAGAACACGGGAAAAGAAGTGGATGCGATCATGAATTTTGAGCCTGAGGATATTGAGGCGCTGGACATGATCATCCCCAAGTATATCACCAGTCTCATCTACGGAGCCATGGTGGAAGCCGTGGCCAGCGAGAACGGTGCCCGTATGCAGGCTATGGACAGCGCTACCAGCAATGCCGAGGAGATCATAGACGATCTGGCGCTGAAGTATAACAGAGCAAGACAGGGCTCCATCACACAGGAGCTGACAGAGATCATTGCGGGTGCGGAGGCTCTCGGATAAGCCGGCAAATCCGCGAATGGAAATCTGCAAATAGCAGGAAAAAATATGCCCGCAATTTGGGCAGGAAAGAGGTAATAATGGCAGGAGAGAATAGAGGTAAGATCACTCAGGTCATCGGTGCGGTGCTGGATGCACGTTTCGATGAGGGAAAGCTGCCGGAGATCAACGAGGCCATCCGAATCCCTAACGGCTCCGGCTCCGAGCTGACCGTTGAGGTCTCCCAGCATCTGGGTGACGATACCGTAAGATGTATCGCCATGGGTACCACTGACGGTCTGGTGAGGGGGATGGAGGTAATTGCCACCGGCGCTCCCATCTGTGTGCCGGTAGGTGAGAACACCCTGGGAAGAATCTTTAATGTTCTGGGGCAGCCGATCGACAATAAGCCTGCGCCGGAGAATGTGACCTATGAGCCTATTCACAGACCCGCTCCTGAATTTGAGGAGCAGTCCACTGATACAGAGCTTTTGGAGACGGGTATCAAAGTGGTAGATCTGCTCTGCCCTTACCAGAAGGGCGGTAAGATCGGCCTGTTCGGCGGCGCCGGAGTGGGCAAGACCGTTTTGATTCAGGAGCTGATCCGTAACATAGCCACCGAGCATGGCGGATATTCCGTATTCACCGGTGTAGGCGAGCGTACCCGTGAGGGTAACGACCTGTATCATGAGATGATGGAATCCGGCGTTATCAACAAGACCACCATGGTGTTTGGTCAGATGAACGAGCCCCCCGGAGCGAGAATGCGAGTGGGCCTTACAGGACTGACCATGGCGGAATATTTCCGGGACAAGGGCGGCAAGGATGTGCTGCTTTTCATCGATAATATCTTCCGTTTCACACAGGCGGGCAGCGAGGTTTCCGCATTGCTTGGCCGTATGCCTTCCGCGGTGGGTTATCAGCCTACGCTGCAGACGGAGATGGGTGCTCTGCAGGAGCGTATCACATCCACCAAGAGCGGTTCCATCACTTCCGTTCAGGCGGTCTATGTGCCTGCGGACGATTTGACTGACCCTGCTCCGGCTACTACTTTCGCACATCTGGATGCAACTACCGTACTTTCCCGTTCCATCGTGGAGCTGGGTATCTATCCGGCAGTTGATCCTCTGGAGTCCACCTCCCGTATTCTGGACCCCAGAATCCTTGGCGAGGAGCATTACAGGACGGCCCGCGGTGTGCAGGAGATCCTGCAGCGCTATAAAGAATTGCAGGATATTATAGCCATTCTGGGTATGGATGAGCTCTCTGAGGAAGATAAGCTGGTGGTTTCCCGTGCGCGTAAGGTACAGAGATTCCTCTCACAGCCTTTCTTCGTGGCAGGACAATTCACCGGACTGGAAGGAAAGTATGTACCCATCAATGAGACTATCCGCGGATTCAAGGAGATTCTGGAGGGTAAGCATGACAGCATTCCTGAGAGCTATTTCCTGAACGCCGGCGGTATTGACGATGTATTAGCCAAGGTACAGAAGTAACAGGGAAAGGACCGAGAATATGGCTGACAATCAAAATTTTCATCTGCGCATCATCACACCGGACAGACTGTTCTACGAAGGCGATGTGGATATGGTGGAATTTAATACCACGGAGGGCGAAATAGGCGTACTGCCGGGACATATTCCCCTGACGGTTATCGTGAAGCCGGGAATTCTGGTCATCACCGAGAAGGGCGGAGAGAAGGAAGCTGCGCTTCACGCCGGATTTGCAGAGATTTTGCCGGAAGGTATTACGATTCTGGCCGAGATCGTGGAGTGGCCTGAAGAGATCGACGCGCATCGTGCGGAGGAGGCATTGCACCGCGCGCAGGATCGTCTTGCCAGCAAGACTCCCGAGACGGATATCGCCCGGGCTGAGACGGCTCTCATGCGGGCAATGGCAAGGATAGAAGTCTTAAAATAATAAGGCAGAAGGAAGTTCTCGAGCGATGATACTTCACTCGGGAGCTTTCTGTTTGCAGACACAAATCGCCGTGCCGGCGCATATGCTATAAAAAATGGCGATGAGGCACGGCATATGGACTTGAAACCCAAATTGCTTCACACGTTTCCCAGCCATGTTCCCCTGCCCTTTTATATGACTTATCCCGGCTATATGGGAGCGGAGCGTGAGCGGGCCCTGCTGCAGGATATGGAGTATCTGCAGCAGGTGTACCCGTGTGAAGTGAAGCGCTATCAGCGCAGAGTGGCGGAGATTTTGGACAAAATGGATTATGAGGGCAGTATGATCTACGATGAGTATCCCGATTACGGATGTCTCAGAAGAATGGCGGAGAGCATTGTAAAAATACTGCAGAACGAGGATCAGGAGAGGCCGGAAGATCAGAGAATGCCGGCTGAGAAATGGCCATGGCTGACGGATATGATACAGGTGCTTTTGTGTGACGAGATTTACAAACGCAGGCATGGCGGCAGAAGAGGAAAAATTTTTGGATGATTTAGACAGACTATTGGAAGAAATTCTGACTATAGATTTACAGGGAATCGTGCTGAGTAACACCCGCGATGAGGCACAGGGCACCAAGGTAAAGGTGCGCCCTGTGCTGATAAGGGGAGAGCTTGTGTTTCAGGAGACTCTGTACAAAGGTACACAGGTGTTTCATGTCAATCTGAACGGGAACGATATGAGGGAACGCATCCGCATGTACCTCACGACACTCTTTAAACAGGGAGTATTTCAAAGTAAAGGACTGGATAGTACGGTGTTGGTGGGGAAAAAGGGCAGGATGACGGTAAGGACACGAAGGAAGCAGAGTTCTCCTTCCGCTGTGGAAGACGGGGAGGCTTTGTCTTCGGCGGCGGACAGGCTGCCAGGGCAGAGTGTGGAGAGATTGTCAGGGCAGAGGTTTGCGGCGCTCAGTCATAATCGTACGAAGCAGTATATTCTCATGGACGGCACTCCGATTGACTTTCTGATCGGGCTGGGAGTACAGACGCCGGAGGGCAGAGTCACAAAGGCAAAGTACGATAAATTTCGCCAGATCAACCGTTATCTGGAATTTATTGAGGATGTGCTGGATGCGCTGCCGGCGGACCGTGCGCTTCACATCATTGATTTTGGCTGCGGCAAGTCCTATCTGACCTTTGCCATGTATTATTACCTGCATAAGCTGCAGAAAAGGGATATAAGGGTCACGGGACTGGACCTGAAAGAGGATGTGATCACACATTGCAATGAGCTGGCAGAGAAGCTTGGTTATGACTGCCTGCATTTTGAGCGCGGGGACATCAGCACCTATGAGAACGCTTCAAAAGTGGACATGGTGGTGAGCCTTCACGCCTGCGATAAGGCAACGGATTATGCTCTGGAGAAAGCGGTGAAATGGGGGGCGGAGGTAATTCTCGCCGTGCCGTGCTGCCAGCACGAGCTGAACGCTCAGATACGCTGTGAGGCGCTGCGGCCCGTGTTGAAATACGGACTGATAAAGGAGCGCGTGGCGGCGCTTGTGACGGATGCGCTGCGGGCCAATCTGTTGGAGCAGCAGGGCTATGACACACAGATTCTGGAGTTTATCGACATGGAGCATACCCCTAAGAATCTATTGATTCGCGCGGTAAAGCGGGGCGGTTTGGGCATGAAGAGCAGAGGAGCCGGTTCTGACATCCGGGAGGTGACAGAGCTTTTGCATGTAAGACCGATATTGGAGCAATTATTGAATGAAAAAGATTTTGATTAAATTGACGTTTTTTCTGGCTGTTTTTCTTGCTGCTCTGGCTGTGGCAGGAAAGCTTATGAATAAAGGGCACAATAATATGACCATGGAGATGGCGGACGCTTCGCTGCCTGTGATCGTGATGAACAGAGGCGGAGTGTCTTACAATGAGCTTCACGGATATACCACTGCCATGGATACCGCCTTTGAGCGTTCTACAGTCACTGTGCTGGGAGAGAGCAGAGAACTCTCAGTGAGGATAGATACCTATGGACGGAATGTGTCGGCATTTTCCATGGAGGTGCGCAGCATTGATGGCGGACGGCTGGTGGAAAAGACGGACATTACCGGATATACTCTGGAGGATGACGTTTTGTCCGCCGATTTTTCCCTGAAGGATCTGCTTGACAGAGATACGGAATATACGTTGGTCCTGATTCTGACCCTGAATGGCAGTCAGGAGGTTTATTATTATACGCGCGTCATCTGGAGCGAGAATCTTTATGTTGACGAGAAGCTGGCATTTGTAAAAGATTTTCATGAGCGGCTCTATGATCGTGAGGCAGCCAGGGAATTGACCAAATATCTGGAGACCAATTCCCAGATAGAGGATAACAGTTCTTTTCACAAGGTCAATATACACAGCAGCTTCCGGCAGATTACATGGGGAGACTTAAAGGTGACGGAGCTGACGGAGCCGGTGATCCAGCTCACGGAGATCGGGGAGCAGACGGCCTCTTTTCTGGTAAATTATTTTGTCTCCGGAGGCAGCGGCAAAGAAGCTACTTATTATCGTGTGCAGGAGCATTACCGTGTACGCTATACGCCGGAGCGTATTTATCTTTTGGACTATGAGCGCACAATGACGCAGATGCCGAATGTGGAAAGAATGTGCGCCAATGATAAGCTGCTTCTGGGCATTACCGGGACGGACATTCCCATGATGGAGAGCGAGGACGGCAGCAATGTGGTCTTTGAGGTGAATAGTCAGCTTTTCAGCTACAATGCGGACAGCAACAAGCTGACGGTAATATTCAGTTTTTATGACGAGGAGCACGCGGACCGGCGAACCTTATATGACGGACATTCCATCAAGATGCTGGATGTGACGGAGGGCGGTAACGTCAGCTTTGCGGTCTATGGCTATATGAACAGGGGACGGCATGAAGGAGAGGTGGGCATTCAGATTTACACCTATGACAGCGCGCTGAACACCATTGAGGAGAATGTCTATATTCCCTATGATAAGAATTATGCAGTCCTGAAGTCGCAGATGGAGCAGTTGTTATACCTGAACAGAGAGCAGCAGTTGTATCTCATGCTGGAGGATGTGGTTTACGGTGTGGATCTGGAAAAGAAAACCTATTATCCCATGGTGGAGATCACCCGGGATGACAGTATTCAGGTATCGGCCAATAACCGCATTATTGTGTGGCAGGAGGGCACTGATATTTATCACTGCGATCAATTAAATGTGCGCAATCTCAACACGGAAGTACAGAAAGTCATCACTGCAGGCGTCGGGGAAGCGATTCGGCCTCTGGGTTTTATGGGTGAGGATATTATTTACGGCGTGGCCCGTGAGGAGGATATTTATCAGGAGAATTCCGGCAGGATATTCTTTCCCATGTACAAAGTCTGTATCTGTGACTCGGACGGAGAATTGCTGAAGGAATACCGTCAGGATATGATGTATGTCACCGACTGCAGCGTGGAAGCTAATCAGATCACGCTGGAGCGGGTACAGCGCCGTGAGGACGGCAGTTATGTGGAGGCGGCGCAGGATCATATCATGAACAGTGTGGAGGCAGAGGCGGGAAAATATCTAATTGTGGCTCCCAGTATTGATATCTATGAACGGTATGTGCAGATACAGACCAGAAAGACCATAGACAGTAAGACCATGCAGATTCTCACCCCCAAGGAAGTGGTTTTTGAGGGCGGCAGAGAACTCGCGTTGGAGATGGGCTCAGAAGCCACAAAGTATTTTGTATACGGCGCTTATGGCGTGGCAGGGAGTTTCAGTTCCCCCGCAAAGGCGGTGAATCTGGCCAACAGTATTGCGGGAGTGGTGGTCAATCAGGAGGGAAGTCTTGTGTGGCGCAAGGGCAATCGTGTGCCCCGCAATCAGATCATGGCCATCACGGCGGTCTCTGTGACAGAGGAGAAGAACAGTCTTGCCGTGTGTCTGGACACCATGTTGAAATATGAAGGCATCATACGCAATTCCGACTATCTGCTGGCGCAGGGGCAGACCGTTCTGGAGATTCTTCAGGGCAATCTGGAGGAAACACAGATATTGGATCTTGCGGGTTGTGACCTGGATTCCGTGCTCTATTATGTGGATCGGGACATCCCGGTGCTGGCTCTCTTAAACAATGGCGAGGCAGTCCTGATCACCGGTTTTAACGAGTATAATATTGTGGTGCTGAATCCCCAGAAAGGAACGCTGGCAAAACAGGGGATAAATGATTCCGCCGAGTGGCTGAGGGAGAATGGAAACAATTTTGTGACTTATATCAGGCAGTGAGCAGGGAATGTAAGATATCGGTGACATAAATAAAAGGCCTTTTATGATTTTCTTTTTATCATAGAAGACCTTTTATACACTGATTACAGAAAAACTTCAAACACTCAAAGTTTATTTTTCTGCCATGGCAAGCTGCCGGTTTAATTTTTCAATATATTCCGTCGAAATAGTCGGAATGGATTTCCTTTGATTCCTTAAAATTCATCAACAAATGTTCCGGTTCTTTTAATGATGGTTTCCAAACGGTAAATTGTTTTACCTTCCTTAAACATGTCAAACCTGGAGATAAATATTACATATATATCTGGAAAATTTTTATAATCCAACCCTTTTTCCGTAAAAATAGTATCAATACCTATTTTTATACCAAGGCTATATGAGTATTATAGCTTGAAAAAATTAAGTTTAAAATTGTTTTGCCATTAAAAAAGCGTTTTATTTATTCCTGATTCTGGGGGAAAATATACCTGCGGTATTTCTGAAGTATTTTAAGCAGGCAGACGCCCAGTATGCCGCAGGAGATAATCTCGCCGATTCCCACGGTGAGCATGAAATAAGGGACTCCGCCCTCCAATCCATAAGCGTAGGCCAGAACAAAGGGAACGATAATCGTATTTGCGATAACAGGGGGAAGGGGGGCGATGAAGATTTTGGCTGCCCCGGTCTGTCTGTCGGGTTTTGCGCGTCCGCAGAGAAGATAGGTGCCAAACGCTCCCAGAAGAGTAGCCAGGCTTCCGAAGAGTATATCCCAGGGAATGGCGCCTGTGAGAAGGTTGGCCAACAGGCATCCCACAAACAGCCCCGGTATGGCAGCCGGAGTGAAAAAGGGAAGGATCGTCAGGGCTTCCGAGAATCGGATCTGAATGGCGTTACTTGCCAGTCCCAGAGCGTTGGCCAACTGTGTCAGCACGACATAAAGAGCGGCAATAGCTGCCGCGTGGACGAGTGACAATACTTTTTTGTTCATTTTTTTATTCTCCTTAGTTTTATTTTACGTCAGGATGGTTTCGAACTGACGGTATTGCTTTATAACTTATAAATTTATGGCTATGCAGCCTTACTGCTTTACAATTTTACAGCTCCCCGGCCTTATACCTGCTCACGATACTCTGAATCCTCTCGTTGGGATTCAACAGATCGCTGATGGAGGAGTCATGGTTCAGGGTATCAATTATATAGGCGATGTATTTGCTCATATCGCAGTCGATATACCAGCTGCGTTTGAGCAGTTCCGGGGTCTGGTAGATGAGATTGGTAGTCAGTACCCGGTCGATGATGCCGTCTTCATAGGCTTTGTCGAATCTGTCCAGACCGCCTGTAAAGAGTCCGAAGGTGGCAAACACAAAGATTTTGTTCGCCTTGCGCTCTTTCAGGGCGGTGGCGACTTCAATCACACTCTCACCGGAGGAGATCATATCGTCGATAATGATCATGTCTTTGCCTTCTACGCTGCTTCCCAGAAACTCATGGGCGACAATGGGATTGCGACCGTCTACGATGCGGGTGTAATCCCTGCGTTTGTAAAACATACCCATGTCCAGCTCCAGCACATTGGCAATATAGATCGCACGGCTCATTCCGCCCTCGTCCGGGCTGATGACCATCATGTGATCGGAATCGATCTTCAGGTCATTTACATGGCGCAGCAGACCTTTGATAAACTGATAGGCGGGCTGTACCGTCTCGAATCCGTGCAGAGGAATGGCGTTCTGCACTCTGGGATCATGGGCATCAAATGTAATGATATTATCCACACCCATGGCAACAAGCTCCTGAAGGGCCAGCGCGCAGTCCAGAGACTCTCTGGAGGTTCTCTTGTGCTGGCGGCTCTCATAAAGGAAGGGCATAATGACGGTGATTCTTCTTGCCTTGCCTCCCACAGCGGCGATGACACGCTTGAGATCCTGATAGTGGTCGTCCGGGGACATATGATTTTCATGTCCGCAGAGGGAGTATGTCTTGGAATAGTTTAACACGTCCACCAGCAGATACAGATCCGTTCCGCGGACAGATTCCATGATAATGCCCTTTGCTTCGCCCGAACCGAAACGGGGCACCTTGGTATCCAGAAGGTAGGTGTCACGCATATATCCCGAGAAGGCAAGAGACTCTTTGTGTTCACTCTCACGCTCGGTTCTCCATTTGACCAGATAACTGTCCACCATCTCACTCAAAGTTCTGCAGCTCTCCAGAGCAATGATGCCCAGTGAACCTACAGGGATAGTTTCCAAATTGCGCTTTTCTTCACGGTTGCCCATGCAAAAATATCCTCGCTTTCTATTCTGTCATATGTAGGTTTGATAGTTTCCTGCGCATGCGGATATCTGAACCGGTCAGCTTACAAAGAGTATAGTTGCTGGTAATTCTGGAAAAAATTCTATCCGAATAGCGATCTCGCAGTTCCTCCAGGCCCAGATTAGTGGAAATAATTGTGGCCCTTTGGCGCAGATGACGTTCGTTCAGGCAGGAGAACAGTTGAGATGCCACAAATGAGTTGGTCACCTCCGTGCCTAAATCGTCAATGATTACCAATTCACAATTGTAAAGGTCTTCATAAAAATTGTAAAGAGTTTCTTTTATTTTTGTGTCAAAAGTGTATCTCGCCAAGGTGTCAAACAGGGCGGAGCTGCTGAAATAAATAACGGAACGGCCCTGTTTCAGCAGTTCTTCGGCGATGCAGCCCGAGAGAAAACTTTTTCCGGTTCCCACAGTACCGTAGAAGAAGAGATTACAGTAATCCTGTGTGAAATTCCGCACAAAGTCCTGGCATTTATTTACCGCGTTCTGAAAGTGCTCCAGATCTTCCCCCTGATAATACTCATAGGAGAGTGTGGAGAAATTTTCCCGCGCGATGGTGGACTGAATATTGGACTGTTCGTAGAGAATGGAAAGTTCCTGCTGACGAAGGCAGTGACATTTGTTCTTCTGAGGATATTCGCCGTCCAGATATCCCGTATCCCGGCAGTCTGCACAGGTATATACAGGCTCGAGAAAATCGGCGGGAAAACCGGCGGTTATGAGAAGCTCCTGCTTTTTGTGCCGGATATCCTCCAGAAAGGCATGGAGGGAGGGCAGCGCCGTATCGTCTCCGTTCAGAAGGCATTGAGCCTTATCCCGCGAGACGCCTGCCACGGATGCCTCCAGCTCCCCGTATTGGGGAATGCGGTTCAGCACAGCCGCCCTGCGCTCCTCCATTGTACGGCGGTTGGCGTCCCGGGTCTGCTCGTAGCGTCTCATGATGGACTCATATTGCTGATTGCTCAGTGCCATACTGCTCTCCTTTCGGCATCAGTTGCGCAGAAGCTCTTTTTCCAGCTCGTCAAAGTCATAGCTGTTTTGGGAGAATTGATTGAATTTATTGTTATTGTTGGACGCCGGTCTGGCGGCGCTTTTTTTGCGGTGGTAGAGCTCGTCTATCTTGTGAATGTCCGCCTTGTGGTGCACATTTTCCTGACGCCAGCTGTTCAGGATGCTTTCCGCGTACTCCAGCCGGTGGCGGTCTGTGGCCATGACAGTGCGCTCGCAGGCCTCCAGAATGATGTCCATGTCAAACCCGTACTGGCAGGTCCAGCGGGTGATGTATTCGGCCTCCTTGGCAGTGGGAGCATTGTTTTTGCCCAGCGCATTCATAATGGTATAGACATTCTTGTCGTATTTTGTGGCAAATTTTTTGGCCTGGGCGGGTGTAGTCACACCGTGCTCGGCCCAGTTTACGGCCACCTTTTCCATATACTTAAAATCCTTCTTGCCGCGGTCCACGCAATATGCGATGAGATGGTCGATCAAATCCTCGGAAAAGTGCAGTACATCCGTGAAAAACAGAATGGATTTCATCTCCGCCGGGGTCAGAGGACGGCCTATGTAGGACTCTGCAATGAACAGAAGCTGCGCGGTCTCGCCGCGTCCTTTGAACTCCCGAAGCTGATCCGCCGTGAAAGCGGGTTTGGCATAGGGAGACATGGGAGTTTCCGGTGCAGGAATCTGAGGTGCAGGGATCTGTGGCGCAGGAATCTGTCTTGAAGGCTCTCCGGCAGGTTCCATAAACATGGCCAGAGACTGGGCAGTGGGTGCGGGTTTTGAGTCCGCCGCAGAGCCTGTCTCCAAATCCTTGAAATGGATGCCCACAGGGATACCCTGGGCGTCATAATCCATGGTCAGAAGCTGCTGCTTTTCCCAGTATTTCAGAGAGCGGATGATCTCTCGCTCCGTATGGTTAAACTTGTCCGCAAGATCAGACACACTGGTGGCCTGACCTGCTCCCAGCATGCGGAGCAGATACAGATATACCTTGAGCTGTGCCTCGTTTGCACCCTCCATATATTCATCTATGAATCGATTGGATATCGCTGTGGAATTCATATTGAAATCCTTATAAATCGTCAAACGCGCCATGCTCATAAACCCTTCTCTCTCAAAGTATGTTTGAGTATAACATAAGAGTTTTGAAAAAGAAATAGTCAAAATCCCGAAACAGGTGCGAAGACAAAAAATGTGATAAATTGTGGAAAATGTGGATAGTGTGCACAAATTACGGGAGGGCATTCCGGGGAGTCCCGATGTCGTGCCAAAGCATTGCCGGTTCTCTGTGCAGGACTATCCACATAAAAAATGATACTATCCACAAAATAACAAAAATCGTATTTATAAACCGGCCGTGGATATTGTGGAAAATTAAATACCGAGTAAATTTTCGCCGATTTTCAGCACGTCCCCCGCGCCCATAGTTATCAACAGATCACCCTTTGTGCAATTTTCTAAAAGAAAATTTTCAATCTCATCAAAGGTGGGGAAGTAATGGCATTCGCCCCCGTTTTCCTGAATCCGGGTCTGCAGGGTGCGGGAGCTGATGCCCAGCGTATCGGTCTCCCGGGCGGCATAGATGTCGGCCAGGACTACTTTGTCGGCAAGGCATAAAGCCTGCGCAAATTCCTCCAGAAAAGCTTTGGTGCGGGTGTAGGTATGTGGCTGGAACACGCACCAGAGGGTGTTGTGAGGATAATTTTTGGCAGCTTTTAAAGTGGCGGTAATTTCTGTGGGGTGATGCGCATAATCATCTATTATAGTGACGCCGCCGATGCTGCCCTTGAGCTGGAAGCGTCTGTCTGTGCCGGGGAAGCTGTCCAGAGCCCGGAGCGTGGCCCGGGTGGGTATCCGGAGCAGATCCGCCAGCGCCAGCGCCGCCAGCGCGTTGCTGATATTGTGTTCGCCGGATACCTGAAGCTTCACAGGGCGGACAGGCTCGCTTGCATTACAGGTCCGGGAGGCGTGGGCGTTGAAGGAAGAATGTCCGAATTCACCATAGGATATATCCGTGGGATAATAGTCGGCGTTTGTATCATTCAGGGAGTAGGTGATCACACGGCAGGGCAGATCTTCTGCTATCTCCCGCCAATCGGGAATATCTGCGTTGATGATCAGACATCCATCCGGGGGCAGAAGCCTGGCAAATTCCCGGAAGGAGCGGCGGATGTCCGCCAGATCCTTGAAGAAATCCAGGTGATCCTCCTCGATATTCAGGATAATGCCCACGGTGGGGAAGAAGCTCAGGAAGCTGTTGGTGTATTCACAGGCCTCCGTGACAAAGTAATCGGAGCCGCCCACCCGGATATTGCCGCCGATACGCTTGTAGATACCGCCGATGGACAGGGTGGGATCCAGGTCTGCCTGGAGCAGAATCTCGCTGATCATGGAGGTAGTGGTGGTCTTGCCGTGAGTACCGCTGACGGCCACTGCCGTCCTGTAATTCTGCATCAGTTGTCCCAAGAGCTCTGCTCTGCTCAGATAAGGGATATTCTGTTCCATGGTGGCGATGTACTCGGGATTGTCCTTATGGATGGCGCTGGTAAACACCACGCAGTCGATATCGGGAGTAATATTCTGCGCCCGTTGTCCGTAGAAAACCCGGATGCCCTTCTGTTCCAGCCGTTCTGTAAGAGGGCTTTTGCTTCGGTCGGAACCGGACACTTTAAAACCTGCATCTGCCAGAATCTCGGCCAGACCGCTCATGCTGATTCCGCCTATGCCTGCAAAATAGATGGAAGAAGGGTGTGAAAAATCAATTTTATACATAGTGATGTCCTTTCAAATTCAGGAATTTTTCGGATATGTAAAACGGCAACGGATATATATTGGATATATATTATATTATATACAGAGTGGTGCAAAAAAACAAATATTTATTCACGGGATAAAAATTGTGAAATTTATCTATAAAAACTTGAAAGAAGAGAATTTTTTTGGTGATTTATATTCACTAAAATAGGAAAGTATGATATAATATGTCCATATGTAAGGTAGGAAAAGGCGAGAGGCCATCCGTACCATTATAACGGTGAGAGGCAGAAGGGGTGATGACATGATCAAAAAAGAGATGATAGCCATGTTATTGGCTGGCGGGCAGGGAAGCCGTCTGGGTGTTTTGACAGCCAAGGTGGCTAAGCCCGCGGTGGCATTTGGAGGGAAATATCGAATAATAGATTTTCCGTTGTCCAATTGTATTAATTCCGGCGTGGACACGGTGGGAGTGCTGACGCAGTACCAGCCGCTTCGGCTGAACACACATATAGGTATCGGTATCCCCTGGGATCTGGACCGCAATATAGGCGGTGTGGCCGTGCTGCCCCCCTATGAGAAGAGTTCTAACAGCGAATGGTATACGGGTACGGCCAATGCCATCTATCAGAATCTGGAGTACATGGAGAGTTATAATCCCGAGTATGTGCTGATCCTGTCCGGCGATCATATCTATAAGATGGATTATCAGGTGATGCTGGATTTTCATAAGCAGAATGGAGCGGAGGTTACCATTGCCGTGATGCCTGTCCCCATGGAGGAGGCAAGCCGTTTCGGCATCATGATCGCCGATGAAAACAAGCGCATCACGGAGTTTGAGGAGAAGCCCGAACATCCCAGAAGCAATCTGGCCAGCATGGGAATCTATATTTTTAACTGGAAGACCCTGAGGAATGCGCTGATCGCCATGGCAGACCAGCCGGCTCTGGATTTTGGAAAACATGTAATTCCGTACTGTCACGAAAAGGGTTCGCCCCTGTATGCGTATGAATTTACCGGTTACTGGAAGGATGTGGGTACTTTAAACTCCTATTGGGAGGCCAATATGGAGTTGATCGATATTGTGCCGGAGTTCAATCTCTATGAGGAGTACTGGAAGATCTATACCAAGAGTGAAATTCAGCCGCCTCAGTATTTTTCTTCGGACAGTGTGATCGAGCGCAGTATCGTAGGGGAAGGTACCAATGTCTACGGCAAAGTGTACAATTCTGTTATCGGCTGTGGCGTGACGGTTGGAAAGGATGCCGTGGTGCGGGATTCCATTATTATGAACGAGACTGTGATCGGCGCGGGCTGTGAGCTCAACAAGGCCATCGTGGCCGAGAACGTGACTATCGGCGACAATGTGAAGCTTGGCGTGGGCGATGAGGCCGAGAACGAGACAGCCCCTCATATTTACAATCACGGGATTGTGACGGTGGGGGAGAAGAGCGTGATACCAAACGGCGTGACAGTCGGCAGGAACTCTGTGATATCGGGCGTTACCGACGCTGCGGATTATAAGGATTCGTGCCTTGCCAGCGGAAAAACTTTGATTAAGGCAGGTGAACAGCATTGAGAGCAATCGGAATAATTTTAGCGGGCGGCAACAATCACAGGATGAAGGAATTGTCTCAGAAGCGGGCTATCTGTGCCATGCCTATTGCCGGCAGTTACAGAAGTATCGACTTTACCCTGAGCAATATGTCCAATTCCCATATTCAGAAGGTAGCGGTGTTTACCCAGTACAATGCCAGAAGCCTGAATGAGCATCTCAATTCCTCCAAGTGGTGGGATTTCGGACGCAAGCAGGGAGGGCTGTTTGTGTTCACGCCTGCGGTGACGGCGGACAACAGCAACTGGTATCGGGGGACTGCGGATGCCATTTATCAGAATCTGCATTTTCTGAAGGCAAGTCATGAGCCTTATGTGGTAATTGCCTCCGGAGACGGAGTCTATAAACTGGATTTTGGCAGGGTCCTGGAGTATCATATCCAGAAAAAAGCGGACATTACCGTAGTCTGCCGGGATATGGAGCCGGGCTGTAATGTGGAGCGCTTTGGCACCATACATATGAACGAGGAGAGCCGCATCGAGGAGTTTGAGGAGAAGCCGATCCAGGCCAAAACCAACACCATATCCTGTGGTATCTATGTCATCCGCAGACGTCTTCTCATCGAGATGATGGAGAAATGCGCGGAGGAGGACCGTTATGATTTTGTGCGGGACGTACTGATACGATACAAGGATCTGAAGCGGATCTATGGCTACAAGATAAAGGATTACTGGCGCAATATCGCTTCTGTTGAAGACTATTTTTCAACTAATATGGACTTTTTGAAAGCGGAGGTGCGGGATTATTTTTTCAAGCAGTATCCGGATATTTATTCCAAAGTGGACGATCTGCCTCCCGCCAAGTACAATGTGGGGGCCAGCATTCGGAACAGCCTGATCTCCAGCGGCTGTATCGTCAACGGTGTGGTAGAGAATTCTGTTGTCTTTAAGAAGAGCTATATCGGCAATAATTGTGTGATCAAGAATTCTATCATATTAAATGATGTCTATATCGGCGACAACTCATATATAGAAAACTGTATCGTGGAAAGCCGGGATACCATCCGCGCCAATTCCCGTTTTGTGGGCGAGGACGGCATCAGGATTGTGTTGGAGCGCAATGAGAGGTATATGTTGTAAGGGATTTTGCCTATCGTTTGCGCCGTCCAAAGCGGCATGAACGAATGGCTGATGAGATAAGGGGGAAAACGTATGCAGATTACAGATGTACGCGTCCGTAAAATTACCAAGGAAGGTAAGATGAAAGCCATTGTGTCCATCACGCTGGACGATGAGTTCGTGGTGCATGATATCAAGGTGATCGACGGGGAAAAGGGACTGTTTATCGCCATGCCCAGCAAGAAAGCTTCGGACGGAGAATTCAGGGATATCGCACATCCCATCAATTCCACCGCCAGAGCGCAGATACAGGACATCATTCTGGATGCCTATGAGAAGGCACTGGACGAGCCTGAGGAGGAGCAAATGTAAAATAAAAGAGGGCGTAACAGCCCTCTTTTATAATGGTGATTTGATTCTATTTATTGTCGGATGGCACGAGATGGCGGCCTCTGATGCAGAGTGCAAAATATCCCTTACCACCGGTGCTGAACAGCAGACTGTAGGGCGGATAATCTTTTTCAAATGTGCGCAGGAGTTGGTCGAAGGTCAGCAGATCATTTTTTTCCAGCACATATTCATCGGGCAGCACAAATTGTTTTCTGATGAGATCCATAAATTGCTGGGAGAGCATTTTCATGGCGTAGATCACGGTCTTGTCGGCATGAGAGATCTGTTTGCCCAAAAGTTCCTCCAATATCTGCAGAATCAATCGCTCCTCGTAGGTGAGATACACCTGCAGCAGTTCGTTCTTTTGATTGCGGTAGTTTAAACGGTAACAGAGCGTATTGCCCAGAGAGAAAACCTCGCCGCCATAGTGTTCGCTGACCACCTGCGGCTGTACCCGAAACAGGCGCTGCAGAGTCTGGATGCAGGCTTTTTCCAGAGACGCCATCTCGTCTTCGGAGGGCTGTATGACCCACTTATTAGAGACTTTGCCGGTGATGGCGCGATCCTCGATCATGATATGACCGTTCAGCCAGCCGACACATATGCCCACAAAATGCTGTACGGCCTCGGGGGAGTAATGTCTCTCCTCCAGCTCAGCTTCCAGAGCGGGCAGTGTCTTGTCCCGCAGATCGTCGTGCAGACGTTTATGTACCGCGTACCCGCTGTAGCCGATGGACTGCATATAGGCCTCTTCGTCCGCAAAGTGTTTTATCGTATAGTTTTTGAAAAATTTGACTCCCTCCCGGCAGGCATGTTCCTGTTTGGTCTCCGTCTCGTTCAGATTGATGAGTTTGTCTACGATCGAAAAAAGTCTGTGGTGTGCTTTATCGATGCTTTCTACGCCAATATTAAATCGATCGTTCCACTTTACTTCCTTCATCCTGTGAGTATCCTTTCCTGAAAATCTACAGATCTGTCTGAGAGATGCTGTGGTCAGTGTAGCATATTTTGCCGGATTTCGCAACTGCGCCGGAGGCTGCAAGATAACCGCAAGTTTGATTTGATAAGAGGCGCAAAATGCGGTATAATATACAAATGCATTGGAAAATATTGTATGGGGCGGGAAGGTATCGTCATGTATTTGATCGTTGGATTGGGCAATCCGGGAAAGGAATACCGGAATACCAGGCATAATATAGGCTTTGACGTCATAGACAGATTAGCGGAGGCAGAAGGAATCGACGTTCTGGAGAAGAAGCATAAGGCTCTCATAGGGAAGGGCATGGTTGAGGGGCAGAAGTGTGTGCTGGCAAAACCGCTCACTTATATGAATCTGAGCGGTGAGAGCGTACGTGCTCTGGCGGACTATTATAAGATAGACGAGTCATCGGAGCTCATCGTGATCTCCGACGACATCAGTCTGGATGTTGGGCAGATCCGGGTTCGGAAAAAGGGCAGTGCCGGAGGGCACAATGGTTTGAAGAGTATCATTGCCCATCTGGGACATGACGGTTTTATGCGGGTGAAGATGGGCGTGGGTGAGAAGCCCCGGGGATGGGATCTGGCGGATTATGTGCTGGGGCATTTCTCCGGGCCGGAGCGGGAGCTTTTGAACGACGCCTGCGATCGGGCGGTGGAGGCCATCCGCATGATGACTGCCGGGGAGGCGGATGCGGCCATGAATCGGTTCAATACCAGAAAGGGGGCGTAGTATGCAGGCTTTGCTTGCGCCTTTGAAGGAGCTTGCGGAATACGGCTCCATGCGTGAGGCGATGGAGAGACAGGCCGGGAGCGCAGAGCGGGATGCCGGCGGGCAGACGCCAAACAGGATATTGGCGCTGACGGGTTGTGTGGACGCGCAGAAGCTTCATATGATTTATGGACTCAGCGATGGCCTTCGTTGTAAGGTCATCGTTACTTATAGTGATATAAAAGCGAAAGAACTGTACGAGGAATACAAATTTTATGACAGGAATGTCACCCTGTATCCGGCCAAGGATCTGATCTTTTTTCAGGCGGATATCCATGGCAATCAGCTTGTGAGGGAGCGGATCTGTACCCTGCGCCGTCTGATGGAGAGAAAGCCTTTGACCATTATCACCACTTATGCCGCGCTGATGACGCCCCAGGTGCTCTGGGACAGGGAGCGGGATGTGGTGCGTGTGAGCCGGGGGGGGAGCCTGAACGAGGGAGAGCTGGCCGGACGGCTGGTGGCCATGGGATATGAAAAATGCTATCAGGTGGAGAGCCCGGGGCAATTTTCTGTGCGGGGAGGCATTGTGGATGTGTTTGACCTGACGGAGGAGAATCCCTATCGCATAGAACTGTGGGGGGACGAGGTGGATTCTGTCCGAAGCTTTGATATCCTGAGCCAGCGCTCCATCGAGAAGCTGGAGAGCATCAGCATTTATCCCGCCACGGAGTTTGTGCTTTCTGATGAGCGCATTCGCGCCGGACTTGAAAAGCTTGGGAGCGAAGCGGCGGAGCGTGAACAGTATTTCCGGGAGAAGCATCAGCCTGAGGAGGCGCACCGTATTGCGTCGCAGATCGCAGAGCTGAGAGAGCAGCTTGAAGAATTTCAGAACAAGGTGAATCTGGAGAGCTATCTTCCGTATTTTTATGAGGAGCAGGTGACATTGCCGGAGATCCTGAGAAGTCTTGTGGCGGCTCCGGTGTTTTTTGTGGATGAGCCTGCCCGGGTGAGGGAACAGGCGGAGGCAGTGGAAGCTGAGTTTCGCGAGAGCATGGAGCAGCGTGTCCTGAAGGGATATATTCTGCCCGGGCAGATGCACATTCTCTACAGCGGAGAGCAGGTTGCGGCAAAGCTGCAGTGCGGGACTGTGGTGACATTGTCTACATTGGACGGTTCCGGAGGATTTTTCAGACCCGATCAAAAATATGACATTAACGTCAGAAGTATTGCGCCCTACAATAACAGCTTTGAGGCTCTGGTAAAGGATCTGAAGAATTACAGAAGGAAGGGATATCGGGTGCTTTTGCTGTCCGGTTCCCGCACCAGGGCCAGGAGACTTGCGGAGGATCTGCGGGATCAGGAGCTGGCCGCAGTCTATACGGAAGATCCCATGCGGGAGGTGCAGGCCGGGGAGATCGTGACCTGTTACGGACATGTGAGCCGGGGATTTGAGTACCCTTTGCTGAAATTTGTGGTGTTGTCGGAGACGGATATCTTCGGCGCGGAGAAAAAGAAGAAAAAGAAGCGCAAGATTTATCAGGGTCAGAAGATCAATGATTTTAATGAATTGAAAGTGGGGGACTATGTGGTCCACGAGAGCCATGGCATCGGTATCTACCGGGGTATCGAGAAGGTGGAGATGGAGCATGTGGTCAAGGACTATATCAAGATAGAGTATCGGGACGGCGGTAATCTCTATGTGCTGGCCACAGGGCTGGATGTGATCCAAAAATACGGTTCCGCCGACGCGAAGAAGCCGAAGCTGAACAAGCTGGGCAGCAAGGAGTGGGAGAACACCAAGACGAAAGTCCGCTCGGCGGTGAATGAGATCGCCAGAGATCTGGTGGAACTCTATGCGGTGAGGCAGCAGACGGAAGGATATCAATACGGCAAGGACACTATCTGGCAGCGGGAGTTTGAGGAGATGTTTCCCTTTGAGGAGACGGAGGATCAGCTTACGGCCATCGCCGACATCAAGTCGGACATGGAGAGCCGCAAGATCATGGACCGCCTGATCTGCGGGGATGTGGGTTATGGCAAGACAGAGCTTGCCATCCGGGCCGCTTTCAAGGCTGTGCAGGAGGGCAGGCAGGTGGTCTATCTGGCGCCCACCACCATTCTGGCGGGGCAGCATTATAATACGTTTGTCCAGCGCATGAAGGATTTTCCGGTGCGTGTGGATCTGCTCAGCCGTTTCCGCTCTCCGGCGGAGCAGAGAAAGACGGTGCGGGATCTGCAGAAAGGGTTGGTGGACATTGTCATCGGCACACATCGGGTTTTGTCTGCGGATGTGCAGTTTAAGGATCTGGGACTTCTGGTGGTGGATGAGGAGCAGCGCTTCGGCGTGGCTCACAAGGAGAAGATCAAGAAGCTGAAAGAGAACGTGGATGTGCTGACGCTCACCGCCACGCCCATTCCACGTACGCTCCATATGAGTCTTGTGGGCATCCGTGATATGAGTGTGCTGGAGGAGGCCCCCGGGGATCGTCAGCCCATTCAGACCTTTGTGTGTGAGTATAACGAGGTGATGGTCCGGGAGGCGATCTCAAGAGAGCTTGCCCGGGACGGTCAGGTATATTATGTTTATAACCGGGTCAATAATATTGCTGACATGACTGCAAGGATTGCCGCGCTGATACCGGAGGCTGCGGTGGCTTTTGCACACGGCCAGATGAAGGAACAGGAACTGGAGCGCATTATGTATGATTTTGTCAACGGCGATATCGACGTGCTGGTGACGACTACCATCATTGAGACAGGGCTTGACATTCCCAATGTAAATACCATGATCATCCATGATTCCGACAATATGGGGCTGTCCCAGCTCTATCAGCTTAGGGGGCGTGTGGGGCGTTCCAATCGCACCGCATATGCTTTTCTCATGTATAAGAGGGACAAAATGCTCAAAGAGGTGGCGGAGAAGCGTCTGGAGGCCATCCGGGAATTTACGGATCTGGGAAGCGGTTTTAAGATCGCCATGCGGGATCTGGAGATCCGGGGAGCAGGCAATCTGCTGGGCATGAGACAGCACGGACATATGGAGGCCGTGGGCTATGATCTGTACTGTAAGATGCTGAATGAGGCGGTGCTGCGCTTAAAGGGCGGACCGGCAGGGCAGAAGGGAGAGTCCTTTGCCACGGTCATCGATCTGGATGTGGATGCGTTTATTCCCCCCGCCTATATTGTCAATGAGGTGCAGAAGCTTGATATCTACAAGCGCATTGCCGGGATTGAGAATGAGAGAGAGCGGGACGATATGCGTGATGAACTGTTAGACCGTTTCGGCAATGTGCCCGAATCCGTGGACAATCTGCTGGCTGTATCGTTGATCCGTGTGGCGGCGCAGAAGCTGTATCTCACGGAAGTAAAGAGCAAAGGAGATAAGATTCTCTTTACTTTTAAGCCCGATGCGGATGTGAATCCCGCGGGGATTCCGGCCCTTCTGGAACGGGCGGGCAGGGATCTGACCTTCTCAGCCTGCGGCAATCCGTATTTTGCTTATAAATTCCGGAAGACGGGACTTCTGGAGAAGGACGGAGCGCTTCTGCTGGAGCGGACACAGACGCTGTTAGCGTGGATGACGGAATTATTAAGGTAGTTTTATTGGACTGTATATCTGATATCTTCTGATCAGAACAAAACAGACCTGGCCAAACAGGACAGACAGGTTTGAGAAGGAGGTATCGGATATGAAAGGATATATGACGGCGATGGGTTATATGGGTCTTGTGGAGGGCAGATATATCTTGTTTGCCAGCGAGGAGGACTATCGTGAGTTTTTGGAGGCGGCGTAATTATCTGCTTGTCATGATCTTGCTGCTTGGGGCGGCCCTGCGGCTGGCCTTTCTGGGTTCCATGCCCGGCGGCATGCATCAGGATGAGAGCTTTGTGGCGTGGAACGCCTTTGCCATTTTCCATGAGGGTATGGATTCCGCGGGGCATGTGATGCCGGTGTACATGGCGGACTGGGGAGACGGGCACAGCGCGCTCTATGTGTGGCTGACCCTGCCATTTGTGGCGCTCTGGGGAGGACATGTGACGCCGCTTTGCAGCAGGCTGCCGCAGGCGCTTGTGGGAATCTTTACCATTGCCGCGGTCTATGGGATCATCGACCGGACGCTGGGCAGAAGAGCCGCGAACTGGACAGGCTTTTTGCTGGCGGTCTGTCCCTGGCATATCATGATGTGCAGATGGGGGCTGGATGCGAATATGGCGCCCGGATTTTTGATATTCGGGCTATATTTTTTCATGCGGGGAGTGGAGTCGGAGGAAACTGCCGCGAAAGGAAGGTTTTTACTGCTGTCCGCTCTGTTCTACGGACTGACGCTTTACGCATACGCGGTGATCTGGCCTGTGGTGCCTCTGCTTTTGCTGCTTCAGACCGGTTATGGACTCTGGCACAAAAAGCTGCGGGTAGACGGGTGGAGTCTGGCATCGGCAGGTCTGCTCTTTGTCATGGCGCTGCCGCTTTTATTGTTTATTCTGGTGAATTCCGGTCTGATCGGGGAGATCAGGCTGCCCTTTATGACGATTCCTGCCATGGGCGGTTACCGCGGCGGGGAGATTGCCTTTGATCTGCGCAATATGTTATCCAACCTGAGGACGGCGTTGTCTCTCTTGTGGAATCAGAATACGGGAGCGCCCTATGACGTGCTGCTTCCATGGGGGATGTTTTATGATATCGGGCGGGTGTTCATTGTCATCGGGGCGCTTGCGCTTTCTGTCAAAGTGCTGCGCGGTCTCTGGAAGCGGCAATATGTAAAGGAGACATTCCTGTGGATTCAGCTTTTGGGCGGTGGCGTCGTATGTCTTTTGGTGACGGCGGTGCTGCACCAGATCAATGCGCTCTATATTCCATTGGTGATCTGTGAGGGATATGGTGTGTTCTGGCTTCTGGAAGTGCTGGGCAGACGGCGGGAGACTTTGGGTAAGGTGTGCGGCGGGATTCTGGCTGCGGTGTATCTCCTTTGTCTTGCGGGCTTTCAGAGGGATTATTATACCTCCTACCGGGAGGTGGCTGACGCTTATTTCGGGGCGGGTATTGAGGAATGCGTGGACTGCGCTCTGGAGATGTGCAGACAGAAAGGGTTTAAGACCGTCACGGTGGAGAAGGGCGCTCAGTGGCCCAGGCTTCTCCTTTATACGGAGACGCTGCCCTCAGATTATCTGGAATCGGTAGAGTATGATGTGGCGCCCGCGCCCGCCTCTTTTATGGCGGGGGATATTTTGATCCGTACGCGCATCGATCAGGAACAGATTGACAACGACAGCGTTTATATTCTGTATTTTATTGACAGGGAGAAATTTGAAAAGGATTTTGATCTGATCAAGTTTTATGACTGGTATGTGGCTGTGCCGTGAGAAGCAGGATATCGTTTGATTGAAATCTCACAGGGATATGGAGATTCCTGTGAAAAATACTTGACAGGTTGATTATACGAATGTATAATAAATTACACAACAGTATAGGAGGGCGTGTGCATGGGAGCCATTATAAAAAAACTGGGGGAAGCGGAGCTTGAAATTATGCAGGTGATCTGGGACAATGGAAATCCGGTCACGTCAAATTATATTCTGAAGGAATTACAGGGACGGAGAAAATGGCAGTTGTCCACGCTGATGACATCCCTGACAAGGCTGGTTGATAAAGGATTTGTTGACTGCGACCGTTCCATGGGATGTAATCTTTATACTTCGGTTATCGGGGAAGACGAATACAAGGCGGGCGCGAGTAAACACTTTCTCGAAAAACTGTACAATAATTCCATCCAGAACATGATAGCGACTTTATACAACAATAAGGAACTGAAAAGTTCCGACGTGGAAGAACTCAGAAAATTTCTGGATGAACTGAATGAATGAGATGCAGACAGGATGCAATAAAAAGCGCACAGGAGGGACTAAACATATGAATAATTGTATGAAAAAGCATATCAAAAAGAAATATATATGGGCGACCGTGATGATTGCGGCGATGGCGCTGACAGCATGTGCCGTAAAACCGGATGAGGGCGGACCCGTTGCAGAGCGCACCGCGGAAAGCAGCGTTGAATCGGAGAAAAACGAAGAAGAAAACAGGTCAGATACGGTTCAGGACGATTTTCCGGAAAGTAAGGCGGACACAGATGCAGATATGGATGGGAATACAGAGCGTAAAACTGCGGCTTCTGACACAGTGGAGATCGTTCAGGGAGACCCCGTTATAGGAATTGTTGACAGATATGAGAATGATATCATTGTGATTCGGGATGCAGATGACCAGGATATTATTCTGTATTTTTCCACAGAGAACGCTCAGGTGATAGAGGGAGATACGCCTATTGCCGTCGGGGATACGGTGGAAATTACTTATACCGGAGTACAGGGGGATGAGGAGCATCCCGGTGTGGCGGTGAAGGTTGTGGCCGGGTCCATGATGTACAATACAGGGGGGAATGTTCAGTGATTACAGATGTATTTCTTGTCTTTTTAAAAATATCAATATCCACCAGTGTGATCGTCGCGGTTTTGATTTTGCTATCGCCTTTTTTGAATAGGCGCTATGCTTCAAAATGGAAATACGGAATCTGGATGTTTCTTGCGGTGTGGCTGATCATACCTTTTAGCGCAGTCGGGGGGAGGCCTGCGGCTGCGCCTTCTCAGGCAGAGAATCAGGATTCGATGATATCTAAAGGCGGTGTGGATCATTTGGCCGGGCAGGCGGCGCTGCCGGAGCGAATCGTTGTGGAGCTTCCCGCGCAGGTGCTGACACCGGTCTCGCCGAGGCTGCCGGAGAGCAACGGCATTACGCTGCTTGATGTGATGGCTTATGTCTGGGCGCTGGGCAGTCTGGTTTTTCTGTCTGTGCATCTGATCGGTTATCTGTACTATAAAAGGCAGATCCTGCAAAAGGGATTCGGCGTAACAGATGCCTGCATTTTACGTCAGACATTTGAATTAAAGAAGGAACTGGGAATTAAAGATAATTTACCTATCGTAAAACACGATAACACAGAAAGTCCTATGGTTTTAGGATTTATAAAACCGCTTTTGGTACTGCCGGAAGAACAGTATTCTTCGGAAGAGATGTTTTTTATCTTAAAACATGAGCTGGTGCATTGCAAGCGGAAGGATGTGTATGCGAAATTTATTTTGATTGTGGCGAATGCGCTCCACTGGTTTAATCCGTTTATCTGGATCATGCGGAAAGAAGCGGCGGTGGATATGGAATTGTCCTGTGATGAAAGGGTTACGCGGGGAGTGGATTATGCAGTGCGGAAAGCATATACGGAAACATTGCTGTCTACGCTTCACAAAAACGTCGCCAGAAAAACGGCTTTGTCTACCCAGTTTTATGGGGGAAAACGGATCATGAAAAAGCGTTTCCGAAATATTCTGAACAGGGCTGACAGGAAAAATGGAGTTGTGATCCTGATATCTGCCGCGGTTCTGACCATGAGTCTGGGAACGCTGATCGGCTGTTCCGTTGAGCATGAAACTGTTAAAGACATGACAGAAAATACGGAAAATATTCTGGAAAATATCCCGGCAAATATCCCCACCGGCGTCTCCGTTGTCGTGCCTGCTGACCTCTCCACTGGTATCCCGACTGCCGACGCGGCGCCGCAGGACGGACAGATTTACGGTTATATAACCAAACTTGACGGCGATTCTGCCGTCATAGACCTGCAGCTCTGGGTGACGTCTGAAAGTGACGACTGGAAGCCGGAGTACAATGAAGCCGCGGGATTTGAGGTCGTTGATGCAGAGGGGGAAGATATTGCATATCCGCTCTCTGAGGATTGTAAATTTTCCGTTTTGGAAAATCATTGGTACCCGGTTATAGAACTGGATAAAAAAGAGTTTGAGAGCAGCCTGTCTCAAACGGAATATCCTGTTCTCTGGGTGATGGAGCTTTCGGGCGGTCAGATTGTCAGGATTGAGGAACAGTACAGACCATAGGCTTTATAATTCAAAAATGGAAAAAGTATGAAATATAAAAGGAAAATGAAGGAAAAGTATATAGAATCTTAAGAATTTTTTCATTTCCTCTCGTTGCATTACTGATTTTAGAATGATAAAATGATGGTGTATATATTAATAAATTAGTCTTTTCAGACGATTGGGAGGAATTAAGTTGAAGGCGAAAAGAATACTGGCAACCATCATGAGCGTAGTTATGCTTGCTACCTCAGGAAATTTTACGCTGGACGCCCATGCGACGGAGGACGGGAGTGATACGCCCCCTATTGTCGTGGAGGACGGCCAGGTTACGCCAGGCACGGAACTGCCCGGCGGTGAGAAACTACCCGGGGAAGAAGAACTGCCTGGGGACGAAGCGCTTCCTGGAGCGGACATCGGCGATGGCAGTGATGTCCTGGTGGACGGCGCTGATTTTACCGAAGAGAGAGCAGGAACCAACGACGGCAGCGACGAGAAGATCGTGCCGGAGTGGGGGAACGATTATTTTGACGTAACCGAGAGCGGTTTCCTTCGGGAGAAGGCGGGCAAGCCCGTCAGCGGTCTCAGCGGCACTGTGACGCTTCCCGATAAGGCGAAGAAAATTCCCGCGGGGATTTTCAGCAATAATACCAGAATCACGGGACTTACGATTTCGCCAAACAGTGAGCTTGTTGAGATCAGGGAAGGAGCTTTCAAGGGTTCCGGGATTCGTTCTCTGAACATACCGGATGCCGTGACGGAATTACCCAAAGAGGCGTTCAAGAATTCAGATTTGCAGAGTATCAGTTTTTCTTCCGGCAGTAAACTGACATTGATTGGCGAGGAGGCTTTCTTTGGAAGCCGCCTGCAGAAGATTGATATTCCTCTTCTGGTAACCAGGATTGATGAATCGGCGTTTGGCAATTGCTCGGTGATGACTTCAGTTTCTCTGCACAATGTGGAGGTTATCGGTAATGGAGCATTCAGAGGCTGTACGCAGCTTACTTCCATTGGATGGGGTGAAAAGCTTAAGACGGTAGGAAACTATGCGTTTTCCGGAATCGGAATTGCCCAGATTAACCTGACCGGCACAGTGGGCGCAGGCATTTCCACATGGGGAAGCTCTGTGTTTGAGAACTGCGCTTATCTGTCAGATGTGCGGCTTCATCTGAATATGGCGGAAATACCTGTGGCCATGTTCAAGAATTGTGCAAAGCTGACCAGGATTGACATTCCCAGAGATTGTACCGTTATTCATAAGGAAGCATTTGCCAATTCCGGCCTGAAGAAGGTTACTGTGCCTGCCAGAGTGAACGCCATTGAGTCCGATGCTTTTGCGGACTGCCAGAGTCTTACGGAGGTCACTATCAATCAGCAGGGCAGCAATTCCTCGGGTGAGAGCGATATCATTATTATGAATGACGCTTTTAATCAGAAAAGTCTGACCCTGAAGGGATATGATGGAACGGTTCAGGAATATGCGACACTCAAAGGGTATACCTTTAAGTCCCTGTTTCCGGCTCATAAGATTACCATTAAGCCAAACGATTATGAGAACAGGGGAACGGTAGAACTGTCTAAAAAGTCTGCAAGAGCAGGAGAACTGATCGAGGTGAAGGTCACTCCCAATGCGGGACAGCGCCTGAGAGCCTACAACTTTACTTATAATGGTGAGGAAATTACCGACCTGAAGGAGGAAGCTGCCGGGAGCAGAACCTTTACCTTTGAGATGCCGGACGAGGAAGTAGAGTTATATGTGCCTTTCGAGAGCACTACGGCATCCTACAGCACGTTAAGAGCTTCCTTTGAGCAGACGGATCCGCAGATGCCTTATGATTGGGACAAAAAACAACTTACGTTAGATAAGGAGGGCATGTCCTGCAAACTGTTGGTAGAAGGCAAGAAGGGAAGCAATTATTATAACCTGAGCAGTTGGGCATTTACTTTCAGCAGCAGTAATCCGTCCAAAGTAACTGTGAACTCCAAAGGCGTGATATATGCACGCGCTGTCGGCTCGGCTACCGTTACCGCAACCATGAAGGATGACACCAGTAAAAAGGTATCCTTCAAGGTAAAGGTGGAGCGGGAGTCGGATATTGATTATAATAATATCCATCTGGAGTATTCGGATTTAAAGCGGGGTAAAATGACCACCGAGAGTTTTGACGGCGATGATATCGCGGTGATACAGTATACCAAGGGCAGCCTGAGCACATCGGAGCAGTCATTTACCGTCGACTTGAAAGCAACGGAGTTGAACGATACCAGAAATCTCTATGTGCGTTCCGAATGGAAATCCGCCAATGAAGAGATGGTTTATGTGGATCATGATGTTGCGTACGGCAATAAAAATGTCATCCGCATCAAGCAGGGTGTTGTGGGCGAGACATCCGTGACGGTTTCCGTCACCAACGGCCAGACGGGTAACAAAAAGGTAACTCTTTATGAGGAGAGTTTCATTATCCGGATCATTGACGTTACGCCCAGACTGGTGCAGAGTACGCTGACAGTCAATTCCAATTGCGATTCGGGGACAGGCATGGCTTTTGACCTGCTGTCTGTGTATGGCCACGAAGTAGATTTGTCCAGTTTGGAGGTCATGGAGCTTGTCAGCAACAAGAAGGTTGAAGATTTTGTTCCGTTGAATTATGTGGCTATTGGGCTTCGGGATGGCAGACCGTATATAGAGCTTACGCAGGAGGGGCGCAATTATCTTGACGGCAGGAGCAGCAAGACCTACACCAAAGCTTATATTCAGGGTGATTATGTCTACAGGACGGACAGTGGCACTTATGTGACGGAGCAGTTCCGTACACCTGTCAAATCGCTGGTACTGACCAATAAGACAATAAAACCTACCGTTAAGCTCAGCGGCAAGATCAATTTGTTCTTTAACAGTTTGGCAGACGCGTCAGACCGCGGAGAGGTAACGATCACTCAGAACCAGAAGAACCTGAAGGTGGAAGATTATAAGCTGGTTTCCACGCCCAGTGAGCCCTCCAATGATCCCAATGTTGTAGATCCCATGACCAATAACTTTGATGTGAGCAAGGATGGTGTGATCTCCAGAAGCTCCAATGAGTTGATGAAGGATTCTAAGGGCAAGGTAATTACTAAGGGCTATCTGAGGATTAAATATGAGGGATATGCGCCCTGTTATGTGAAGATTACCGTTCCCACTCAGAACACGAAGCCCGGGTATGTACTTTCCAAGACCAAGGCTACGGTAAATGCCTACAGCAGAGGATATGAGATGGAGCTGCAGCTTCTGAATAAGAAGACCAAGAAGCCCATTTCTCTGGCTCAGTTGAGTGCTTTGAGTTTTGATGAGTCTTCCTCAGGTACTACTTTGGGACTGTTTGAGGAGTTGGATACGGCTGCAGCCAAAGCTTCGGACAAGATTGTCCTGAAGATCAAGAACGCCCAGAAGGGCAAGGCAGTCGTCAATGTGGAGATGGACACCTGGAATGAGCCGATGAAGTTCACCTTTAATCTGAGCGTGAACAGCAGTGCTCCCAAGGCAAAACTCAAGAAGTCCACGCTGACTTTGAATAATCTGTGCGTAGGAAAGGAAGAGAGTACGGATGTGAGCCTGAATCAGGTTGATGTCACGATTCTCGACATGGAGAATATACGGTTTACAGGCAAGGATTCGCTTTCCGGTGATGCGACGAGGATTCATGTTGAATATTCTGCTTTGACTAAAAAACTGTCAGTATTTGCTGACGGTGTGGTGCAGGCCGGAAGCTATAAATTCAGCATGACGCCGAAAGTACAGTACACGGACGGAACACAGGAGAGCGTGAAGGATGTGAGCGTCACAGTGAAGGTTATTGACAAGAAGCTGACCGCATCCCTGAAGCCTGCCACTGTGACATTAAATAACCGTTATATGGGCAGAGAGACGGCTCTTACTTCCTACACCATCAAGAACATGCCTGCCGGAAACGGAAAAGTCCAGATCCTCAGCCAGGGTGTGAGGATTGAAGGTACGAACTCTAAGGCGCAGGATGAGATAAATTCCTTTGATTTTACGTTCGGTGAAGATGCCACAAAGATATTTGTCCAGCAGAAGCAGACGGTTCGCAAGACCGGCAGCTACAAATATAAGGTTTATGGTCTGAAGACATTGGTGGAGGGAGCCGAGGTGGAGATTGAGCCTTTCACAATTTCGGTGAAGGTTATCAATACGGCTGCCAAGCTGACTGTGAAGGCCAGCGGCAGTATCAATCCCATCAGCGGAAGCGGTATTGTATACACGCTCAAGGCCGGCAACACCAGTGCAAAGATCACAGGCATTGATGTGAAGGAGCTGAACAAAGTCAATGGCAACAACAATATGATCGATCTGATGCACTTTGAGATCGGAGAAATCAAGAGGGATGAGAACGATAGTATCGTCAGCGTTGAGATTCTGGCCAAGGATAATTCCGCGATTGATGCGGGAACTCATAAGATACGTATCGGTATTATTCTGGAGGGAGCTACAGAGGGCGAATCCACTTGGAGTAAGGATATTTCCATCAAACCCAAGCAGACGCTTCCCAAGATTAAGACGGATGTGACTTCCACCACACTGTACGCGGGGGTGGCTGCAAACAGCCCCATGAGGTCGCAGAACATTCGGATTACCAAGACTACGGAGAAGGCGGCAGTGATGACCAATGTCGTTTTGGCTGACAGCAATTCCGCTAATCTGAAGAAAGCGTTTAAGGTCACTTTTGATTCTGATACGCAGACTGCCAAGGTGACTCTGATACGGCCTGATCTTGTGATAGCCAACACGGAATACAGTTTGAAGCTGGAGGCAAAGTATGAAAATCAGATGAACAAGACCAAGGGGTCTCAGTTTACTCTGAAAGTGAAAATTCTGAATTAAGAGCATATCTATTATATGGACGTCCGGGGCAGCATGTATGCAGTCCCGGGCGTCTGCTTTATATTGAACTGTTACCCCATGCAAAACAGAATAAATAATCAGCAAAATGATAATCTGTAAAATGCGCAGAAATAATTGCAATCATTTTGGGGGAGTGCTAGAATATTTATAATGCGAAAGTTTTGCGGAGAGGCCGCAGTCAGGAGAGTTTTGATGAAGATATTAGTTGTAGTGGATATGCAGAACGATTTTATTGACGGTGCTCTGGGCACACGGGAAGCCCGGGCGATTGTTCCCCGGGTGGCGGAGAAGATCAAGAACTTTGACGGTATTGTGCTGGCTACCAGAGATACGCATCAGAGCGATTATCTCGAGACTCAGGAGGGGCAAAACCTTCCGGTGGAGCACTGTATAGAAGGTACAAACGGCTGGGAGATCTGTCCGGAGGTGGCAAAACTGCTTACCGGGAAACCGATAGACAAGCCGTCTTTCGGGAGCGTGGCGTTGGGTGAGAGACTGAGGGAGTTAAACGGGCAGGAAACTTTGGAGAGTGTGACGTTGGTGGGACTGTGCACAGATATCTGCGTCATTTCCAATGCCATGATCATCAAGGCAAATCTGCCGGAGGTTCCTGTCTGTGTGGACGCAGACTGCTGCGCGGGCGTTACGCCGGAAAGCCATACCCGGGCCTTGGAGGCAATGAAAGTCTGCCAGATTCAGATTATGGAGGAGAAATAGATGAGAACCAGCAATTTGAACAGAGAGGAAGCGCTGGAGCTTCTGAAAAAGTATAATAAGGAGTCTTTTCATATTCAGCATGCGCTCACTGTTGAGGCTGTGATGCGTTGGTATGCCAGGGAACTTGGGTATGGTGATGAGGAGGAATACTGGGGTATCACAGGGCTGCTGCACGATATTGATTTTGAGTTATATCCCGATGAACATTGTATGAAAGCGCCGGAGCTTTTGCGGGAAGGGGGCGCGGGGGAGGATATGATCTATTCCGTCTGCTCCCATGGTTACGGTATCTGCTGTGATATGGAGCCTGTGCATGAGATGGAGAAGGTGTTGTTTGCGGCTGATGAGCTGACGGGTCTGATCTGGTCTGCGGCGCTGATGCGTCCTTCTAAGAGTGTGCAGGATATGGAGCTCAAGAGTCTGAAGAAAAAGTTTAAAGATAAAAAATTTGCGGCGGGATGTTCCAGGGAAACCATAGCAGCCGGCGCGGAGCGTCTGGGCTGGGAGCTGGACGAGCTGATGGAGAAGACCATTCTGGCTATGCGGGATTGTGAGGCGCAGGTTGCCGGGGAACTTTCGACAGTTGTGGAGTGACGGGATGGGCATATCGGTTTTGGCACAGGCTTTTTTGGGAACTTATGCATTGGCAGAGGACGGTTGGGGAATTGCCGGTCTTTTTATTTTTACAGGACTGACCGTAATGTTTGGGCAAGTAAAAAAGTGCGGAATACGTAAAGACAGGCGGCTTACTCTGCTGGCTGTCTTTTTTGGCGTCTGCACCGTGGTGGGCAGAAGCTATGAGGCTGTGGGAAGCTGGAACATGCTTGTGGGAACTCCGGTTTTGGTCTGCGAAGCCATTGCAGATCTTCTGGGATTCTGTTTTTTGTATCGGGGCGTACTGCTACTGCCGGCAGGCCTGTTGCAGGGAGAGTGCGCAGCGGGCAAATCGCGGATACTGCGTAGAGACTGCCGGGGCAGAGTGGAGGAGATTTTGTTCGAGAGGCATCCGTTTCTCGTCCCGTTGGCAGTGATGTTTCTCTGTTCGCTTCCGGTTTTGATCAGTTTTTTCCCGGGTACGTTGGAGGCCGACGCTTACAGGCAGCTTGCCAATATGCGATCGGGGGACTGGGATGCGCATTATCCGGTGATGGCCTCATTGTTCATGGATCAGGTGCTCCGTCTGGGGCAGTTGTTGTTCCGCAATGACAATCTGGCCTTTTTCCTGTATACAGGTACACAGTATTTTCTGCAATGGCTGGTCTTTGCCTATACAATGACCGTGCTGGGGAGAATGCGGACGCCTGTGGTGATACGATGGGGAGCGCTGGTGTATTTTTCCATGTTCTCGGTATTTCAGATGTATGGCTATACAATGGTGAAGGATTCCATGTTTTATATTGTCTTTCTGCTTTTTGTGTCGTTGTTTGCGGATATCATTATGCGGGGAGCGGGCAGTGGGACGGGGAGGCTTGTGGCGGCATTCGGGGTTGTGAGTATGCTGCCGGTATTTTTTCGCAACAATGGGCTTCATTTGATTATTTTTACGGCGGCAGCGGGATTTTTGCTGTGCAGGAAATATAAAATGCTGTATGCGGCAATGCTCTGCGGGGCCTTTGCGGGAGCCCTGATCAATGGCGGAGCCGCCAAACTGTGCGGTGTGGAGGGCGGTTCGGTCCGGGAGATGCTTTCTGTGCCGCTTCAGCAGACGGCGCGATATCTCACGGAGCATTATGATGAGGTGACGCCCAAGGAGCGGAAGGCTCTGGAGGGGATATTTGAGGTGGAGCTGCAGGAGGTTGCCGCACTCTATCAGCCCGAGATCTCAGACCCGGTGAAGGACTGCGTGGCGTACCGGCCGGACAGGGAGGTGCTTGCGGCTTATCTGCAGGTTTGGGGGCAGCAGTTCCTGAAGCATCCGGACACTTATGTGCAGGCTTTTCTGAACCATACCTATGGGTATTTTTATCCTGACAGAGAGTGTTTCTGGGAGGGGATCGGCGTATACGGAATCGGCGAGAGCTGGCCCTGGGACGGGATGGATCTGAATCCATGGTTTGTGCTGGAGAACGGATGGATGAGAGAGCAGATCCGGCAGGTACATCTGTGGATGAGTCATCTGCCGGTGGTCAGCAGTCTCTATAGCTGTGGTATGCACAATTTTGTGTTGATCGGGATGTGCGCCTTCCTGCCAGGGAGCGGAAGGAGAAGAGAGCTGTTCTTTTTTGCTCCCTGCGTGGGTTGCGTACTGATCTGCCTGATCTCTCCGGTGAATGCGCTGATACGCTATATGCTTCCGGTGATGGCATGTCTCCCGCTGAATCTGGCGTGGTGTTTTATGCCGGAGACAGCGGGAGAGATTGACAAGGCCGATTAAAAATATAAAGTATAACTTATAGTAAGACTTACAGCGTATTGATAAAGCGTCCGAAGGCTTCGCGTCCTTCGGGCGTATTTTTGTAGACTCCGGCGCAGGTCAGAACCTGAGTGAAAACTTTTCCGATCTCATCCTGAATGATGGAGTGCAGGTTGTCGGGGGTGATGGAATACCGGCCGATCCATTCGTCCACCCAGTCCGCATGTTTCTCAATGGCCGGATTCTCTCGGATATTTTTGTGATTGAGGATGGCGTCTTCGAGTTCTGTGATCTCCTGCTTCAGGCGGGCCGGGAGTACGGCCAGTCCCATGACCTCGATGAGACCGATATTCTCTTTTTTGATATGGTGATACCGGGCATGGGGATGATAGAGTCCCATGGGACATTCCGGCGTTGTGATATTATTGCGCAGCACCAGATCCAGTTCAAACAGCTCTCCGTGCATTCTTGCGATGGGAGTGATGGTGTTGTGGGGCGTCTCCCCAGTGCAGGCATAGATACAGGCGTCTTCGTCCGTGTAGCTTCTCCAGGTCTTTAAGATATGATCCGCGGCATTGGCCATGGCTTCGGTATCCTTTCCATGCAGACGGATGACGGACATGGGCCATTTGACGATCCCGGCTTTGATATCCGGATAGTCTTTCAAGACAAAGCAGGACTCGTAGGGCGCTCTGGCCATGGAAAAGGTATAGTGGCCGCCCTGGAAATGGTCGTGACTGAGGATGGATCCACCCACGATGGGAAGATCTGCGTTGGAGCCCGCCGTATAATGGGGGAACAGTCTGACGAAATCCAGAAGCTTTACGAATACGGCCCTGTCTATTTTCATGGGAATGTGTTTTTGATTGAAAATGATGCAGTGCTCGTTGTAATAGACATAGGGTGAGTATTGGAGATAATAAGGTTCCCCTGACAGGGTGATGGGGATCACTCTGTGGTTTTGTCTGGCGGGATGCGTGAAAGTCCCTGCGTAGCCCTCGTTTTCCCGGCAGAGCAGACAGGCGGGATAGCCTGATTTTTTGGCCTGGCCTGCCCGGGCGATATCACGGGGATCCTTCTCGGGTTTGGAGAGATTAATGGTGATGTCGATGGGACCGTACTCTGTGTCAGTCACCCATTTTTCGTCTCTGGCAATCCGGTCTGTGCGAATATAATTGGTGGCTCTGCTGAAATGATAATAAAAATCCGTGGCCTCCCGGGGAGAGAGGGCATAGGCCTCCCGAAAGGAAGAGATGACAGAGGAGGGGGGAGGGGTGAGAAGCCCCATGATCCTGGTGTCAAACAAATCCCGTAAGGTGACGGTGTCTTCTTCCAGAATCCCCTGTTCCAGGGCATATTGTATCATATCCTGCAAAATTTCGGACACAGGTCTTATGGTCTGTGGAGCGTCCTCATCTGACGGTTCCTGATATTCGTCCAGCCTGAACAGCTCCAGCAGTCTGTTGACGGTGTAGATTTTGTCGGCAGGGGCTACCAGACCGTTCTGCATTCCGTAGGCTGTCAGCTCTGTGATCAATCCATCTATTTTCATCTGGAACTCTCCTCTCTATATAACCTTCATGCCGCCGTACCGGCGGATTTTCAGTATCTTACAGGAGTCCTCGCCGAAGACTGCGTCCATGGTATTTTTGTATGTTTCCACAGCTGCGTTTTTGACAAATGCCTGAATGGTTCCGGCGAAACCGCCTCCGTGAACACGGCTGACGCCATCGCTGCCCAGAGTGATATCGCTGAGAGCCAGAGCCACAGACATGTTCTGAGAGGTAATATCATGATTGGTATAGACATTTTGCAGATACTGGAAGGATGAGGCGCCGGAAGCCTTTACCGTCTCCAGAAAGGTTTTGATATCTGTGGACTTCAGGGCGCTTACCTCTGTCATGACACGCTTGTTTTCTTCATAAAAATGCAGCGCGCGGAGAAGCGTACGGTCCCCCTGTGCCTCCCTGATACGGGGGATGGCAGCGAGTACCTCCTGCTCGGGAATCTCGATCAGAACTTCTTTTCCAAACATCCCTGCAACGGCCTTCATCTCTGCGGGTATTGCCGCGTAGTCGGCTGTGAGATTGGCGTGGGAGCCCTTTGTGTCTGTGATGCAAAGGCTGTAACCCGCCTCATCCAGATCGAATTCCACTTTCTCCACGGCGGGATTTGCAGGGTCTGCGAAGTCGATATGCACCAGACTTCCCACAGAGCAGGCCATCTGGTCCATCAGGCCGCAGGGTTTGCCGAAGTAGACATTCTCCGCATATTGGCTGATGATGGCAATCTCGATGGGTGAGACCTTGCCGTCATTATACAGACCCGAGAGGATGGTGCCGATGAGAACTTCAAAGGCGGCGGAAGAGGAAAGTCCCGCGCCGATCAGTACATCGCTGGTGACACAGGCCTGAAAGCCGCCGGTGCGAAAGCCATGCTGTTCCATGCCTGCGGCCACTCCCCGGATCAATGCGGCGGTGGTCTCCTTCTCGGACGCTTCGGGAGCCAGAGCGTTGGTATCTATAGCCAGCATGTCATAACCGTCGGACTTGATGCGGATCACGCCGTCATCGGTTTTGCCCACAATGGCTATGGCATCCAGATTAATGCCCGCTGCCAGTACCTGGCCGTGCTGATGGTCAGTGTGATTGCCGCCGATCTCGCTTCTTCCGGGGGCGGAGAAAACCTCGGCTTCTCCCTGACCGAAGCATTGGACATAAGTTTCCACAGCTTTGACATAGCGCGCTCTCTGATAAGGAATCCGACTGCGGTCTACATAGATATCAGCCAGCAGTTTATCCTGTGTACCATCAGCGAATTGCTGTGCTAAAAGTGAAGTGTTTGTCATGTGACGCCTCCATTCCGCGCAAACGGTTACGCATACCTGTATTATGAGTTAAACTTATACCAGTTTTAGCAAAAAGTCAATTAAAATGTATGGAAATACAGATAAAATACAAAAAGCATTGACAGTTTATGGGAAAGTTGCTAAACTACAAACGATTTAACTGCGCAACAAGTTGCACAGACAGGAAGGTACACAATTGGCAAAAAGTTGGAATTTTTGGAAAAAGATGAGAGAGGAATGATGAATATGTCGGAAAATAATGAACAGACTATGAAGGAATCCAGCCGTATGACCATTGCGGATATAGCGGAGGCGCTGCATATTTCCAAAACCACAGTCTCCAGAGCCATATCCGGCAAGGGCAGGATCGGGGCCGAGACAAGGGAGAAGGTTCTGGCATATATAGACAAATATAATTATCATCCCAATCCTCTGGCCAGAGGGCTGGCGCAGCTCAAAACCTATAATATCGCATGGGTGATGCCGGGTGATTCCGGCATGACGGATCTGCCTTTTTTTCAGCGCTGTATGCTGGGGGTCAGCGAGGTGGCGGCCGCCCATGACTATGATATTCTGCTGGCCATGGTCTATGACAGGGATATGTCCCAGCTTGCCCGTATTGTGCTCAATCACAAGGTGGACGGAGTCATATTGGGGCGCACGCTGGTGGAGGACGACAGGGTAAAGTTTTTAAAGAGTATGGACATCCCTTTTGTGGTGATCGGAAGCACTCCCGTTCCGAATGTGATACAGATTGACAACGACCACAGGGCGGCCTGTCGTGAGCTTACCTCCATCCTGATGCTGAAGGATCTGAAAAAGCTGGCGCTGATAGGCGGAGACAGCAATCATGTGGTGAACGAGACCAGAAAAGAGGGGTTTCTGGAAGGGCTTCGGGCAAACGGTGAAAAGCCTGAGGACGCTATTGTCTATATGGACTGTATAGAGCGTATTAACGTGGAACACGCTGTGGAGGAATGCCTGCGCAGTCAGGTGGATTGTATTGTCTGTATGGATGACAGAATTTGCAGCAATGTTTTAGAGAAATTAAAAAACGACGATGTTGTCATACCGGAGCAGATCAAGGTGGCTTCCTTCTATGACAGCATCCTTTTGGAAAACAGTGTACCGGCCGTCACAGCTCTGCGGTATGATCCCAGAAATCTGGGCGTGGTGGCGGCAAAAAATCTGTTTCGTCTGATCGCTGAGGAGGCGGTGGAAGAGATTACGTATCTGAACTATGAGGTGGCGCTGAAGGGTTCCACCCAATGAGACTGCGCTTCCATTCGATAAGCTGATAACCTGCGGTGGTCTGCCGCAGGTTTTTTGTGCTCTTTTTGTTTTTTTCTTTCTCATCTCATTTTTGCTCCCATCTGCGCGTTTTGCGCGCACTCAAATCAAGGAGGTTGAAACGAATTTCTTTCAACCTTGATTCCCTCTCCAAATTTTGTGCAAATTAGATAAAAGTAAGTACCAGAACTTGGAAAACATGGCAAAAAAATCAAAAAGGATATTGACAGATATTTTGGGGAATGATAAGATGAGCACACAGAGAACAACCGGTTGTGCAAAACGTGTCGGAACGGGAGTGAAAAACTCTACAGAACAAGGAGGACTTATTATGAGAAAGAAATTATTGTCATTGGTGCTGGCAGGCACTATGGTAGCAGGGCTGCTCTCCGGATGTGGCAACAAGAACAACAACCCTTCCCAGTCCAGTCAGCCCAGTCAGGGCAGTACGCCTGAGGTGTCCAGTCAGGCGCCCGAGGTATCAAACGATGATATCATCGCGAATCTGATTGCCAACACCAATGGAACAGTACAGCTCACTGTGTGGGCTTCCGAGGAGGATCAGGACTTTACTCTGGGACGTATCGAGGACTTTAAGGCACAGTATTCCGATGTGGACTTTGATATCACGCTGGGCGCAAAGTCCGAGTCCAAGGCTAAGGACGACATTCTGGTAGACGTGGAGGCTGCACCTGATGTATTTGCCTTCGCTGACGATCAGATCATCGAACTGGTAGCTGCAGGAGCACTGCAGGAAGTGGCTGCCACCTATACCTTTGATGTGAAGAATGAGAATGTGGCAGGCTCCATTGAAGCTGCTACCATAGACGGCAAACTCTATGCTTATCCCATGACGGCAGACAACGGCTATTTCATGTTCTATGATTCTTCCGTGTTTACCGAGGATGATGTGAAATCCATGGACGCCATGATCGAGGCAGCCAAGAAGGCTAATAAGAAGATTGCCATGAACGTATCGGACGGCTGGTATATCTACTCTCTGTTCAAGGGTGCAGGCTATGATCTGACACTGAATGACGACGGTTCCAACAGCTGCACATGGAATGCGGCAGGGGCTACGGATGTGGCACAGGGCATTCTGGATCTGTTTGCTACGGGCGCGTTTGTGGATATGACTGATGCGGATCAGGCTACCGCAATCTCCGCCGGAACCATCTGTGCTTGTGTAAACGGAACCTGGAGAGCAGAGACGGCTCAGACTGCATGGGGTGAGAATTATGCGGCAACCAAGCTTCCCACCTTCACCGTTGCAGGGCAGCAGAAGCAGATGTCCTCTTTCTCCGGATATAAGCTCATCGGTGTAAATCCTCATTCCAAGTTTGTGGGCTGGTCCATGATCCTGGCAGAGTATCTGACCAATGAGGAGACCCAGATTGCACGTTATGAGGCAAGAGGCCTTGGCCCCGCAAACCTTGCGGCAGCAGCTTCCGATACCGTACAGAACGATCCCGCAATCTCTGCACTGGCTGCACAGGCGGCATATGCAACTCCTCAGCGAGTGGGCAACAATTACTGGGTTCCCGCACAGACTCTGGGACAGATTCTTGCCTCCGGCAATCCTGACGGCACAGACCTTCAGACTCTGCTGGACAATGCGGTAGACGGCATCACCGCTCCGGCACAATAAAAGTTTTATAACAGGGGTATGAACGTAACGCCTCACTGCAGCCTGAGGTAGCAGTGGGGCGTTTACTGACTAAAAAACTGCGGGAGAGGAGCAGGATAGCATGAAAGCAGAGAAGGATCAAAAGAGCAAAAATAAAATCAAAAAAGCGACCTTTGGAAATGCTCTGGCAAAGGGCGATATTTGGGTGAAGCTGTCCGCTATTATCATGGGAGCGGGTTATTTTGCCAGAAAACAGATTTTAAACGGTATTCTGATGACGGCGGTGGAGATCGGATTTATTCTGCTGGTCGTTCTGTTCGGTGTACCGAGCCTGTCAAAATTTGATACATTGGGCGATGTGCAGATGGAGCAGACCTTCGATCCTCTGACCCTGCAGAGCACAATGAACGACTATGACAATTCCTTTATGATCCTGTTGACGTCGGTCATAACATTGTTCTTTATACTTGTGTTTATTTTGCTGTGGGTATGGAATATCAAGCTTGTGTATCAGCTTCAGCTCAAGAAGGAAAGAGGAGAACATATCAATACCTTCCGGGAGGATATGCGCGCGCTGGTGAACGACAGATTTCATATTACCCTGCTGGCGCTGCCCACGGTGGGCGTTGTCCTGATGAATATTATCCCTATTTTGGTATTGATCGCAGTTGCGTTTACCAATTACGACCAGAAGCATATGCCGCCCAGCTCGCTGTTCACCTGGGTGGGTTTTGACAACTTTAAAAACCTGTTTACCAACAGCATTACCATCAGTTTCGGCTATGCCTTCAGAAAGATTCTGGGTTGGACGCTGTTGTGGGCCGTGCTGGCGACGGTCACTACTTTTATCGGCGGTATTCTGCTGGCAAAGCTTATCAATAATGCCACCACCAAATGGCCTGCTTTCTGGAGAACGCTGTTTGTGATCGCCATTGCGGTACCGCAGTTTGTGACGCTTCTGCTGGTGCGTAACTTCTTTGCAAACGCCGGCATTGTGAACACCATCTGCTCCAATACCGGTGTGACGGCATTTTTGCAGAGTATCGGTCTGGTGAACCCGAGGCTGACCTATATTCCTTTCCTGACTGATTCCAACTGGGCAAAGGCCATGATCATTCTCATCAATATCTGGGTGGGTGTGCCTTATCAGATGCTGATCGCCACAGGCGTGCTCATGAATATTCCCACGGATCAGATTGAGAGCGCAAGGCTGGACGGCGCTAATAAATTCCAGATATTCTGTAAGATTACAATGCCTTATGTACTGTTCATTCAGGGCCCTGCACTGATTACGGATTTTGTTAAGAACATCAACAACTTTAACGTGATCTACCTGTTGACTCAGGACGTATTCATTACTTCCGATCAGCTCCTTGCCAACTCCAATGCCAAGGAAGTGGATCTGCTGGTCACCTGGCTGTTCAGACTGACCAATGAGTATTACAACTATAAGATGGCATCCGTAATCGGAATTATCGTGTTTATAATCTGCGCGGTATTTACGCTGCTTTCGTTCTCCAGAATGATCGCGGGCGGCAGAGAGGAGGAATATAGGTGATGAAATTGAAGAAAACTATATCTATGATCGGCACACATCTGCTCCTGACCATACTGGCCGTCATCTGGCTGATTCCCATTCTGTGGCTGGTGGTGACTGCCTTCAGCGCGCATCCGGGAATCAATACCTGGCGTTTCTTCCCGGAGAGCTATTCCCTGAACAATTTTTACAGGGTATTGTTCAAGCCGGATTCCGTGCTGCAGTATATGGCCTGGTTCAAGAACACATTGATCATCGCCATTTTCACCTGTATCATTTCCACGATTTTTGTGGTGATGGTCAGCTATGCCATGAGCTGTATGCGTTTTAGCGGAAGGAAGAGCCTGATGAGCTTTTCTCTGATCCTGAATATGTTCCCCGGTCCTCTTCTGATGGTGGCAGTTTATTTTGTCATGAAGATGATCGGACTGACGAACAGTCATGTGGGCATGATCATCGTTTACTCCGCCGGTTCCGGTCTGGGTTTCCTGATCGTGAAGGGCTTTATGGACACCATTCCCACCTCCCTGCGAGAGGCGGCCAAGATTGAGGGCGCTTCCGAGGCGGCTATCTTTACCAAAGTGGTGATCCCTTTGTGCAAACCCATCATTGTATACCAGATCATCAGTTCTTTCCTGATTCCCTGGGGAGATTTTGTGCTGGCAAAGCTGATGCTGAATTCAGGTATCTCTTCTGACTTCACGGTGGCTATCGGTCTCTACAACATGCTGGATAAGGGATTGATCGACAAGAATTTCTCGGCCTTCTGTGCAGGCGGCCTTCTGGTCTCCGTTCCCATAGCCATTTTGTTTGTCATCATGCAGAAATGTTATGTGGCAGGCGTGACCAGCGGTGCGGTAAAAGGTTAGGAGATAAGTTAAAATAAAAGTTTTTTGATATTTTAGGCCGTGTGAACGGCGGAAAGAGGAAGTATGGACAACACATTTGTAGTAAATATCATTCACCGGCCCGAGATGGTTCCCGAGTATGCGGAGAAGGTTACCGGGCAGGGTAAGGCGGAGGATATCGGCAGAAAGGCGCTGCTCACAGAGTCTCTTGATATTTTCAAGTTTCAGCAGGAGACCGCTCACAAGAACGGCCTGAAGGTCACGATTCAGATGACTTACGCCAGTCTGTTTAACGATGAGGCGGTGGCGCTGGCCAAGGAGCATCATGAGACCTACGGGGATGAGATCGCGTTATCGCTGCTGGGACTTCCCTGCACGGAGTTTCGCGAGAAGTATAAGACGAAGGATTTCTGTATCTGGATGTTCTCCATGGAGGATAAAAGGAGTATTGTGGACGATGTCTTCGGAAAGTTCTATGAGCGCTTCGGATTCTATCCGGAATCCACCGGCTCGTATTATATGGATGCAGATCTGACCAATTATATCAAGGAAAAATATCCTATGGTAAAGTGTGCGGTAGCAACCTGTTGGGAGGAGGGTCCCAAGGCGTATCACACCTGCAATAATTCCTGGTATACTTTATTTGACGGCGGCCCATGGAATCCCTGGATTCCTTCAAAGCAGAATACCCATGCGCCTGCCGCCAATGAAGCGGAGGACAGCGGTATCGTGGCGATTCCCCATCTGTCCAGAGATTTGCTGGCCTGCTATGACGGGAACGGCTCCAATTTCGGGACACATCCCCAGAATGTGCTCCGGGGCATGATCTATGATACAAAGACATGGGAATATCCCTATCTGTATAATCTGATCGATCAGTACAGACATCTGGAGAAGTATAACAATGGCTATGCCTACAATATGATGTTTGTGGGCCCCGGCTGGCTGAACAAGATGGGGCGCTGGGAGCAGCCCTATGAGCTTCTGAAGAAGTCTTATGAGGACGGCATGGCCTATTACGGCCAGCTCAAGAAGGATGGTAAGCTGGTGGATATGACCATGGCGGAGTTTGCGGATTTCTACCGTGCAAACAAGTCCTATACCGAGCCGGAGTGCGCGTTGTGGAAGGATATCCTCTATGGCTCCGACAAGCAGATTTTCTGGTATGCGGATCCCTATATGAGAGCCTGCGTAAATATGGATCAGGGCGGCGCCATCGTGGATCTTAGGCCCTATGCGGCAAAGCTTCGCTGGGAGGTGGGCATCGGCACCAAACATGTGCAGGACGCTTCCTATCCCTTCCTGATACAGGAGAAATACCGGGCCGGATATTTTACGCATTATGCCGGTGAGGGCACGGTGCGCAGCGCCAAGATCTGCCATGGCGGCGAGGAAGTAGATCTGTGTCTGTGCAGAACCCATGCAAGATTTTCGCAGGAGGGCAAGACCAGAATTTTGACTTTGGACCCCGTGGATATTGAGTTTTATGATCTGACGGTGAAACTGCAGACCAGAGTATGCTTTGAGGAGGGGGCTTCCAATATCCGCATTGAGCGCGAGGTTCTGGAGATGAGCGATCCTGCTGCCGATGTGACAATCAATGAGTATATGGTGGCATGTTACGGCACCACAGAATACCCCGAGGATATGACAGGGATTACTTTGAGTGTGTCGGACGGCGCGGATTCCGAGGAAATTCAGTACGAATATAAATGCAGGGAGGCTTCCATGGCCGGCGGCAGGACGGCGACGGCTGTGATTCCTGCCATTGAGACAAAGGTCTCCCTTTCTGCAGATGCGGCGGACGGAGAGGCATATATCCGGGAGGGATATGCATTCTCCCCCATGTTTACGCTGGGTTATCAGAAGAAGCTTCATGATAAGGAGGTAGTCACCACATGGCTCAATCTGGAAAAGGCAAATTAAATTTCCGATGTCCGTCCTGTTTTATGCGCGATCTGGATATCGATATGTTTTATGATAAGGACAAGAAGGAATACTACTGCATCCGCTGTCAGTACACGGGGACGGAGCAGGATGTGCTGGAGAAAAACGAGATGGTGCGGTTTCGTTATCGCAGAATGATGGATCGCATCACTGATTTTGACTGACAGCCGGGATGTATGGCAGACTCGGTCAAAACGGACAGGAGACGGGTGTCGGTGCGTTGGCAGGACACCCGTGTTTTGCCTGTCAGGCGGCATGGAAAAGCAGTATAAAAGGAGAGAAAATAATGGAGAAAGACAGGGAGAAAAGAATTTTATTCCCGCAGATTAAGGGGATTCTCCACGGCGGCGACTACAATCCCGAGCAGTGGCTGGACAGGCCGGATATTCTGGAGGAGGATATCCGTCTGATGAAGAAAGCAGGCATGAACAGCGCCACTCTGGGAGTTTTCTCCTGGTCTGCCTATGAGCCCAGGGAGGGTGAGTATCATTTTCAATGGTTGAGAGACTGTATTGACCGTCTGTATGACAATGGCATCTATACGATACTTGCCACGCCCAGCGGCGCGAAGCCTGCATGGCTGGATGAGCGCTATCACGAGGCGCTCCGGGTGGATGCCCATGGGATGCGTTATCATCACGGCGCGCGGCACAATCATTGTATGTCTTCGCCCGTATACCGGGACAAGGTGAGGGCTGTTGTCACCAGGCTCCATGAGGCTGTGGGGGAGCATCCCGGCGTCATTCTCTGGCATATCTCCAATGAGTTTGGCGGCGAATGCTATTGCCCGCTTTGTGTGAAGCGATTCCGGAATTATCTCTCGGAGAAATTTGGCGGGGATATTGATAAACTGAATCATGCATGGTGGACCACCTTTTGGAGCCATCAATATAATCGTTTTGATCAGATTGAGCCGCCTTATCAAAACGGCGAGTACAGTATTATGGGCCTGAAGCTGGAATGGCGCAGATTTACCACCTGGAGCATGACGGATTATATGAGATTTGAGATCGAGCTGCTGAAAGAGCTCACTCCGAAACGTCCGGTGACTACGAATTTCATGCAGTTTTATGAGGGGCTGGACTATCGGGAGATGGCAAAGCATCTGGATATGATCTCCTGGGATTCTTACCCTTGTCTGCACAATGATTATGAATCTTTTGCCTCCACCATGGCCCACAATGCCTTCGATCACGCGTTGATGCGGGGGATGAAGCGGGATAAGCCCTTCATGCTCATGGAGAGCGCTCCGGGACTGGTGAACTGGCATCCATATAATAAATTAAAGCGCCCGGGGGTGCACCGGCTGTTCTCCCTGCACGCCATTGCCTGTGGTTCGGACACCGTGCAGTATTTTCAGTGGAGAAAAAGCAGAGGGTCCTATGAGCAGTATCACGGCGCTGTGTTGGATCATTTGGGCGCGGAGGACACCCGTATCTTTCGGGAGGTGGCCGCTCTTGGGGAAGAACTGAAGCGTCTGGAGCCTGTGGCGGGCAGTCTGGTGCAGGCGCAGGCGGCCCTGATCGTGGACTGGGATGTGATGTGGGCGCTGGCAGATATGCGGGGGCTCAGTGACGAGACCAAGCGTTATGCCGAGATATGTGCATCCTTCTATGAGGTCATGCTGCGTATGGGCGTGGAGGCGGATGTCATCAGTCAGACGGATGATTTTGCAGGGTATCAGGTACTAGTGGCTCCCATGCTCTATCTGCTGCGTCCGGGGGTGGCGGAGCGTATGCAAAGCTTTGTGGAGGGCGGCGGAGAATTGCTTGCCACTTATCTGACGGGCTATGTGGACGAGAATACTTTGTGTTATCTGGGGGGATTCCCGGGAGACGGTTTGAGCAGTCTGTTCGGAATTGTCAGCGAGGAGATCGACACCCTTTATCCCACCGATCAAAACAGTGTACGTTTTGAGGAGGGCGTCCTGCAGGACGGTGATATCTCGGGACGGGAGGAGCAGGTTCGGGACTATGCGGAACGTCTGCGGGTGTCGGATGCAGATGTTTTGGGAAGATATACGGAGGACTTTTATGCGGGAGAGCCCGCTGTCACCGAGCGCGGGCAGGGAGAGGGACATGCCTGTTATGTGGGATGCAGACTCTCCGTGGGCGGCATGAGGACATTGTTTGCAAGATTATTTGCCCGGGCTGGAGTTTGTGGGAGAGCGATTCCCGAAGGGGTGCAATGTCATGTGCGCGCGGCAGGAAACAGACGGTATGAATTTTACCTGAATATGACGGACCGGGAGACGGAGGTTTCGGATGTGCAGGGAGAGGATATCCTGACAGGCGAAAAGCTCCAGGGAACGCTTGCGATGGGACCTTATGGCGTGGCTGTTGTGATGTCCGGAATATAAGAAACGGAGGAAATTTATGTTTATCAAGGGAATGGATGTATCTACGCTGCTGGAGGAGGAAGCCTGCGGGGCGAAGTATTATGATCATGGAAAGGAAGCGGATTTGTTTGATATTCTGAAGGATTACGGGGTCAATTCTATTCGGCTGAGGCTTTGGAATGATCCCTATGACGAGGCGGGCAATCCCTACGGAGCCGGCACAAATGATCTGGAGAAGACGGTCATTTTGGCGCGCCGCGCCAAGGAGCATGGAATGGGGTGGCTTTTGGATATTCACTACAGTGATTTCTGGGCAGATCCCGGAAAGCAGATCGTGCCCAAAGCCTGGAAGGGGCTGGACGAAGCGGGTCTGGAGCGGGCTGTCTACGATTATACCGTGGAGGTCATGCGTCGTCTGGAACAGGAAAACCTTCTGCCCTCTATGGTGCAGGTGGGAAACGAGCTGACCAACGGACTGCTCTGGCCCACGGGGAAAAAACCGGAGTATGACAATATGGCGCGGTATATCAACGCGGGTATCCGGGGAGTGCGTTTTGTTGACAGACAGATTCCCATTATGATACATTTAGATAATGGTGGATTGAATGAAATGTATGTGGACTGGTTCGAGCATTTTATGGAGCGCGGCGAGCCTTTTGAGATCATTGGTCTGTCCTACTACCCCTTCTGGCACGGCACCATGGGGCAGCTGGAGTTCAACATGCGGGATATGGCGAGGCGGTATGGAAAGCAGCTTGTGATCGCCGAGGTTTCCATGGGATTTACCATGGAAGACTATCGGGACAGAGAAAGGCTTCCCAGAGAGGAATTGAAGGGAATGGCCACCAGGGCGGAGCTGGTGGAGCATCTGGAGTACCCTATGACGCCTCAGGGACAGGCGGATTTCATGCGGGATATTATGGCAAGGATTCAATCCACACCCGGCGGCGCGGGCTTTTATTACTGGGAGCCGGCGTGGATACCGGTCTGCGGCTGCGGCTGGGCCAATGAAGCGGCCCTTCGCTATACAGGAGAAAAGGGGCCCGGGGGGAATGAATGGGCCAATCAGGCTTTGTTTGACTACGATGGAAATGTTTTGCCTGCGCTGGAGACAATCAGAGACTTCTGACAGTAATGTCGGATTCGGGGGAGTGCCTATGAAAAAAGTTGCTTTGATCATGGAGAGTTGGATGCGCTATTTCACATACGCATGGCCCTCGGGGATTCTGCAGAAAATAAGAGAGTCGAATCTGGATGCGAATCTGTATATCTTTAACAGTTCTGCTAATTGGAGCGATGATACGGCATACAATCAGGGAGAGTACAATATTTTCCGCCTGCCCGATCTGCGGGAGTTTGACGGAATTGTGCTGGATGTAAACAATATCACGGACACAGACGTGCGGGACGCGCTGATTCAGAGAGTCCGGGAATCCGGTGTGCCTGCGGTGGTGATCGCCAACTGGTTTCAGGGCCTGTATGCTGCGGCGGTGGACAATTACGGCGCCATGCAGGACGTCATGGAGCATCTTCATGGGCATCATGGCTGCAGGAGCTTCTGGTTTATCATGGGGCCGGAGGGCAATTATGAGAACCGGAGGAGACTGAAGTCTGTCAGGGATTATATGAATGTCCATCAGATAGAGGAGGCTCAGTATTATTTTGGGGATTTTGGCTGTGAGTGCGGACTGAAAGGTTTTGAGACCCTGTTTACCCGGACCAGGCTGCCGGATGCCATAGTATGCGCCAATGACAATATCGCAGTGGGAGTTCTGGCCGCGGCGGAGCGTCGGGGACTGACTGCGCCGGAACATTTTCTGGTGACGGGTTTTGACGATCTGGACAAATCCAGGTATTACGATCCGCGCATCTCGACGGTCAGCCATGTTCGTGAGAAGCTGGGCTATACCGCAATGGAGATGCTTGAGCAGATCTGGCGGGGCGAGAAGGCGGAGGAGATCCGCTATACGGGCACACAGACCATATTCTGGGACAGTTGCGGCTGTAAGTCGGATATTGTCATTGATCTGAAGAAGCATTTGAAAGACAATATTTTGTATGGAATCGAGACGGAGGATTTTGAAAAACAATTATTAAAATTAAAATATTCTCTTACATACTGCGACTCTGTGCAGGAGATGCTTGAGTGTATCTCGCAGTGTGTTCCTTCCCTGCGCTGTGACGGGCTGTATCTGGTCACGGATCAGCGTTTGTACCGTTCTTCCCAGGATGTTTTTCCTGCAGAGCAGGGACAGGAAAACACCATCTGGACGGAGGAGCAGTTTGTGGTACAGGGATACCCTGAGGATATGCGCTTCGCTCTGGCTTACACCAGGGACGGCCTTGGGGAGAAGACAAGGCAGAGCAAGGTGGGCAATCGGATATTCCCCATGTTTGAATGCGGAGAGCCGGGGGTGGATTTTCTGTTTCTGCCTCTGCATTTCAGGGAGAAGTGCATCGGGTATTTCGCTATCCGCAATGCCGTCTATCTCATGGAGAAACAGTTTTTATTTGACATCATTAACGCCTTGACTACGGCGTTGGAGAATCTTTATGCCAAAGAGAAGCTCAGGGATATCAATGAGGTGCTGACAGTATTGTACAATCATGATTCCATGACCATGCTCTATAACAGACGGGATCTGGATAAGTTGGGGAATCGTTTCCTGAGATCAGGACATAATGCAGGTGAGACGGTCTATGTAGTATATCTTGATTTGGACAGATTAAAGTATATCAATGATCAATACGGGCATAAACAGGGGGATTTTGCCATCAGGATTGTGGCGCAGATGCTGAAGAAATATTTCCCCGAACCAAATCTGACATTCAGACTGGGCGGAGACGAATTTTTAGCGCTGTGCTCCGGGATGAGTGAGGCAGAGCTGGATGAGCGCTGTCAGGCGATTCAGGATGAGCTGACCCGGGTACAGGAAGAAAACGCCTGCCCCTATGAGCTCTCCGTGAGCTGCGGCTATGTGGCCGCTCCTGCGGGAGAGAGCAGGACGCTGGCGGAATATGTGCATCTTGCAGACGATAAAATGTATGCCTGCAAGATGGCCCGGAAAAACGCAGAGTTGTAAAAATCATCGTAAGAGATATAACACATCAGATGCTCGCTGGTTGGACTGCGTTAATATGCTGTTGCCCGCCTGGAGAAGGATATTGCTGTTCGCGTATTCTATCATGGTCTTGGCCATATCCGTATCTCGAATGGCAGATTCCGAGGCCTGTGTGTTTTCCTCAGAATTTTTGTTTACCTGCCAGGCATGTTCCAGACGATTCTGATAGGCGCCAAAATCGGAGCGCTGCTTATTAATCGTTTTTAATGCCGACTTCACATCTTCGATTGCAGTGCGGGAAGATTCCTGAGTCAAGGTATTCGTATGCTGCAGGCCTAAGGCAATAACGCCCAGGCTATCATAATTGATGTCAATATGCTGTCCCGCTTCGGTGCCTGCCTGAACATAAAAATTGCAGACGCCGCCATAAACGGGGACGTCGATTTGATGGCTGTGCGCGGATGCCTTATATATGCGAGAATAATCGCTTGCATTTGAATAAGTATAAAAATCCAGGAGTGTGTCTTTGTTTAAGGCAGTGGTGATTTTGTCCAGTACACTTTGTTCCGTGTCAGAGGGGTCTACACGGATTGTAATCGTTAAGCTGCCGACCCGGTCGTTTGTTTGGCCGTCGGCATAGGTGTAAGGCGTTTCTGCATTTAAACTAAAGTCTAAATCTATATATCCGCCGTTATTACAGTCGCCACTGTTTCCTGCACTTGGATCCGTTTTTTTTGTGAGAAGTCCGGGGGTGCTTGTTCCTTTTTCCCCTGTTAAAGTGTCCATAACGGAAGCCAGGGTTCCCTGTCCGTTTTCATTGGAAGAAATCCAATTGGTAGCTTTATAATATTCCGGTCTTCCGTTTACCGTATGCTGGGCCCAATCCCACCAGAAGTGTTCGTCATCGGCATCTTTGTCGGAGGGGGCCCTGTAACTGATGCGGGGAGTATCCGTGGTAACTTTGCCGATGCCGTTCATGTAAAAGGAAAAGCCCCAGGTCTCCTGACTCTTTCGGGCGTCTGTGTCGGTGGTGGCAGCGGGAAAACTGATTAGATTACTGCCCGTCTGTTGTACCGGATTGCCGTTTGTATCGGCGGGCTCTAAAAATTTATCATCTGCGCCGTCAAAATCATGGCCATTATTCTGGTTTGCGGCTGCTGCATTTCGATAGGATGCATAGGCGGCTGAATAATAGAGGGAAACGGAGGAGGAGATGCCGTTAAAATTTGCTGTGCTGCCGTCTTTATTTTAAAAATTGGAACTCATGCTGGTACTGGCAGAAGAGCTCATTGTGACACCGTTGATACTGGTTATAATGTCATCTATGGTGGCAGTTTCCTGTGGCTGAAAGGAAACTTTATTTTTAAAAACAGGGATTCCATTATCGTAGAGCGGATTGCCGGGATCGGAATCTCCAAAGTAATCACTCATCTCAAAGGAATAATTATTATTTTTCAGAGTATCCCAGTCGATGGTCTTAGTCTGATAATTGTTTCCGTCCCATCCCATCCAGGACACGGAAACTCCGTCAACATCTGCGTTTATATGATAGCCGGAGTATGCCAGAACGCCACAGTTTTGATTTGTCACATCTAAGGTTTGATAAGAACTGCCTGAGAATTCAACGGCCTGTTTGCGTATTGAGCCGATTTGTATTTTATCGGTAGATTCCCAGATTTTTCTCTCGTTGAAGGTGGTATCGGTAAAAATACGGTTCATCTCTGCTTTGAGCTCTTGGATTTCCTGGTCAATATAAAAGCGGTCCTCGGTTGTACAGGTACCGTTTGCTGCTTTGATGCTGAGCTCATTCACTCGCTGCAGCAGATCATGAACTTCATTTAAAGCGCCTTCTGCTGTCTGCACAAAGCCCACACCCTCTTGAATATTGTCGGCAGATTGATTCAGTCCGCGAATTTGCCGACGCATTTTTTCAGACATGGAAAGACCCGCCGCATCGTCTGCTGCCCGATTGATTTTATAGCCGGAAGATAATTTTTCAGTAGTTTTAACATTCTTTTTGCGATTAATATTGAATTGCCGGTTGGCATTTAATGCAGACATATTGGTTTGAACAGATATCATATTGACTTGACCCCCAATCATACAATACTTGTATCGGACAATATTCTGTAATAATTAATAAAGGCTTGTATTTTTTGAAAAAATTTTCAGCGCATAATCTTTATCTTTTTCCACATACTAACTCCACACTTAAGATATGGAAATGCAGATCTGAGATAATAGAAACTAATAATGGAGGAAAGTATCGTGAAAGCAACGGGTATTGTCAGAAGAATAGATGATCTGGGACGCATCGTCATCCCCAAAGAAATCAGGCGCACACTCCACATTCGGGAATCCGACCCGCTGGAGATCTACACGGACAGAGAGGGACAGATCATATTGAAGAAGTATTCTCCCATCGGGGAGATGAGCACCTTTGCGAGACAGTATGCAGAGAGTCTGGCGCAGGTGTCGGGACACGCGGCGGTGATCGCGGACAGGGATCAGTTTATCGCGGCAGCAGGGGGATATAAGCAGCTTTTGAATAAGGCGGTGAGCCGGGAGCTGGAGGAGAAGATCAATAAACGTGAGACCTTTCTGGCAGCGAGAGGGGACAGGAATTTTATACCGGTCTGTCAGGACGGGGATAACGACTATCAGCATCAGGCTGTGGCGCCCATCATCTGCGAGGGTGACATCATCGGAAGCGTGGTGCTACTGGACAATGACAACCGCGGCAGGATGGGCGAGGTAGAGCAGAAGCTGATTCTGTCTGCCGCAGGCTTTCTGGGCAGACAGATGGAGCAGTAGAGAGGATGGTGCTCATTTTTCACTCATCTGATCCAGCAGAGTCAGCTTCATGTCATACAGCTTTTTGGACAGATCCACATACACCCTGTGGGGATTCACCAGTCTTCTGGTCTCGTCCCATAGGGTGTTTAATTCTTCCTGGCAGTAGGTGCGGATGTCCATAACCTTTGGAGAGTCATAGATACAAGTGCCATTTTTAAAAATATGTTCCATGATGGGGCGCAGAGTGTAGGAGCCGCCCTTTAATTTTGTCTTTTTCCAAGGTTCCTGTGGATCGAACAGGAGCAGATCGTCCGCCTCGTTGTATTGTTCGTCCACCAGACAGATCAGATCTGCCTTGACCTTGCCGGAATCCTTTTCGTAGATGCGGTAGATCATCTTGTCTCCGGGATTTGTGACTTTCTCACTGTTCTCGGAGAGCTTGATCTTGGGCACAAATACACCGTTTTCGTCCTGAATGGCCGCCAGTTTATAGACGCCGCCAAAGGAAGGATTGTCCTTGGAGGTGATGAGATTGGTGCCCACGCCCCAGGAGGTAATGGTGGCGCCCTGAACCTTCAGGCTGTCGATCAGGAATTCATCCAGATCGTTGGAAGCGGAGATCACCGCGTCGGGGAAGCCTGCGGCATCCAGCATTTTGCGCGCTTTCTTGGAGAGATAGGCCAGATCGCCGCTGTCCAGACGGATACCGTAGAAGGTCAGAGGAATGCCCGCCTCACGCATCTCGGTAAACACCCGAATGGCATTGGGAACGCCGGATTTGAGTGTATCGTAGGTGTCCGCCAGCAAAATGCAGGCAGAAGGATACATATCTGCGTAGGTTTTGAAAGCGGTGTATTCGTCGGGGAAGCTCATGATCCAGCTGTGGGCATGGGTTCCCTTTACAGGAATGTCAAAGAGCTGTCCTGCCAGCACATTGCTGGTGCCGATGCAGCCACCGATGACTGCGGCCCTGGCGCCGTAGGTGCCGGCATCAGGTCCCTGAGCTCTCCGGAGGCCGAATTCCATGATTCCGTCGCCTCGGGCGGCGAAACAGACTCTGGAGGCCTTGGTGGCGATCAGACTCTGATGATTGATAATATTCAATATGGCGGTCTCCACAAGCTGGGCTTCCATGATGGGTGCGATCACCTTGACCATGGGCTCTCTGGGAAACATGACGGTTCCCTCGGGAATAGCCCAGATATCGCCGGAGAATCGGAAATCTCTCAGATAATCCAGAAAATCCTGTTCAAAGAGACCCAGAGAGGCCAGATAGTCAATGTCTTCCTTCTCGAAGCGCAGCTCCTTGATATACTGGATGAGCTGTTCAAGTCCGGCACAGACGGCATAGCCGCCGTCGCAGGGATTGTTTCGGTAAAAGGCATCAAATATTACAGTTTCATTTTGGTCTTTGTTCTTAAAGTACCCCTGCATCATGGTCAATTCGTAGAGGTCGGTCAAGAGCGTGAGATTTTGACGATCCATGTTTTCCTCTTTTCCGTTGTCTGATAATTGATGAGACAACTGTCTTTTTTATATTAAATTTATAAATCCCGGACAATCTGATTCCTGCCGTGGGTTTTGCCGTGGTAGAGTCTGTCGTCCGCCTGGCGCAGGAGCTGTACGATGTCGGTGGTATTGCCCGAGGTCAGGCCGAAGGTCATGGTCACCTTGATGATGTGATTTTCATAAGTGCTCTCCATGGCCCTGATGTCGTTCAACAGTTTATCTAATATTTTATAAGCATCCTCCGGCTCTGTCCGCTCAAATACCAGAAGAAACTCTTCGCCGCCCCAGCGCGCAACAAAACCGTTGGCATACATATGGTCTTTGAGCCGGGCGGAGATGTTTTTCAGAACCATATCACCGCAGTCATGGCCATAGTTGTCGTTTACTTTCTTAAAGAAGTCGATGTCGCCGATGGCCAGACTAAAGGGTGTGCCCTGTGTCTCGTATTTGCGGATGACCTGTTTCAGCTTTCTGTCTGCGCAGCGGCGGTTGTACAGTTCAGTCAGCGCATCCTGATCCACCATGGTGCGCAGAGAGCGCTGCATGGCCACCGCCGAACGGCCGATATCGCCGAATTCATCCCTGCGTTCTGATACCAGCGGATCAAGTTCCGCAGTCAGATTGCCTGTGGCCACATCCGCCAGAAAATTGCGGATATAGTGCAGCGCGGCCATCAGTCTCCTGGTATAGAAAAACAGGAAGAGGGAAATGGCAAGGGTGGTGCATATGGTGGTGAGGATCAGCGGATAGAGGGCATGCTGTACTGCGGCATCCACATCTTTGGTGGGTTTGCCGACAAAGATCATGCCGGCAGCCGTACCGTCGGAATTGTATATGGGCATATAATAAGAAAAATAGTTGGAGCCGTTTATCAGCACATTGCTGTAAAAACGATCTTCGCCTCCTTTTAAGACTTCCTCTATGATAATGTCCGGTGCGCCGCTTCCCACAATGCGGACGCCTGAAGTATCATAGAGTGTGGTCAGTATGCGGGTGTCCTGATAGAAGAGGGTGATCTCAAGATCAGTGTCAGACTTGATCCGATCCACCAGTCTGTAAGCGTTCGTGATATCCGTGTCGCCCTTATACAGTTTGAAAGAGCTTTCCCCTTCCAGCCTGTAGTCTCCGGGGTATGCCGTCTCCATCAGAGTGTTTATATTGCGCGCCACATACTGCAGCTCCCGCCGCACTTCATTGTGCATGGCGCGGGAAAACCACTGATAGCTCAGGAGCACGGTGACGGTGCAGAAGGCCAGCAGCGGAATGATATTAATCATTTGAAGAACCTGTCCGATTTTTCCTCTGTTTTCTGATTGCATGGCTCATCTCCCAATTTAGTATCACCCTGTATTATACTCTTATAGGTGATAAATGGCAAGAAAACATTGACAAGCCATGAGAGCGCGCGCTATAATCAAAATCAGATTACTGACAAATGCGATGACAAAGAGAGTAACCGTCTTGTGAAAGGCAAAGCGAATCGGCGAGGGTGGGAGTCCGGTGCGAGTAGGAAAACGGTGAAGATCACTTTTGAGCAGCCGGTGTGAAAAGGCAGCAGTTCATGGAATTGTTCATGATGCTGTAGTAGCTTCGGACGGAATTCCTCCGTTATCGGGTACCATATCGCTCCCTGTGAGGGTATGCTGTAAGAGGTGGTTTGCGAAGAATTGAGGCTTCGTCCTGTTGCGGGACGGAGCCTGTTTCATTATGAACAGGAAGGAGACTTGAGCGAGATGTACAAGCAGGTAGACAAAAATCTGAATTTTGTGGAGCGGGAGAAGGCCATCGAAAAATTCTGGGCCGACAATGATATTTTTCAGAAGAGTATGGACAGCCGCAGGGAAGGTCCCACTTATACCTTTTACGACGGGCCGCCCACCGCAAACGGCAAGCCCCATATCGGGCACGTGGAAGGCCGTACCATCAAGGATATGATTCCCCGTTACCGCGCAATGAAGGGATGTATGGTGCCCAGAAAGGCCGGCTGGGATACCCACGGCCTGCCTGTGGAGCTGGAAGTGGAAAGGCTTCTGGGCCTCGACGGCAAGGAGCAGATCGAGGAGTACGGACTGGCTCCCTTTATCGACAAGTGTAAGGAGAGTGTCTGGAAATATAAAGGGATGTGGGAAGATTTCTCCCAGACGGTGGGATTCTGGGCCGACATGGAGGATCCCTATGTGACCTATAACGACGATTATATTGAGTCCGAGTGGTGGGCGCTGAAGACGATCTGGGACAAGAAACTCTTATATAAGGGATTTAAGATTGTACCCTACTGCCCCCGCTGCGGCACTCCTCTGTCCAGTCATGAGGTGGCCCAGGGCTATAAGCAGGTAAAGGAGCGCTCCGCGGTGGTGCGCTTTAAGGCTGTGGGCGAAGACGCTTATTTCCTGGCCTGGACCACCACCCCCTGGACGCTGCCCTCCAATGTGGCGCTGTGTATGCATCCCGAGGAGACCTATTGCAAGGTAAAAGCGGCGGACGGCAGAACCTATTACATGGCGCAGGCGCTTCTGGATCAGGTGCTGGGAAGTCTTGCCGCAGAGGGCGAGGCCGCTTATGAGGTGCTGGAGACTTACACGGGAAAAGAGCTTGAGCGCAGAGAGTATGAGCCTCTGTTTGCCTGTGCGGGTGAGGCTGCCGCAAAACAGAAGAAAAAGGCGCATTTCATTACTTGTGACACTTATGTCACCATGTCTGACGGTACGGGAATCGTACACATTGCGCCGGCCTTCGGTGAGGACGACGCCAAGGTGGGAAGAGAGTACGACCTGCCCTTTGTGCAGTTTGTGGACGGCAGAGGTAATATGACGGAGGAGACTCCTTACGCCGGAAAATTTGTGAAGGATGCGGATCCGGATATCCTCAGGGATCTGGATGCGGAGGGAAAGCTCTTCTCCGCGCCCAAATTTGAGCACGATTATCCTTTCTGTTGGAGATGTGACACTCCGCTGCTCTACTATGCGAGAGAGTCCTGGTTTATCAAGATGACTGCGGTGAAGGAGGATCTGATCCGCAACAACAATACCATCAACTGGATCCCCCAGTCCATCGGTGAGGGGCGTTTCGGCAACTGGCTGGAGAACATTCAGGACTGGGGATTATCAAGGAACCGTTATTGGGGCACACCCTTAAATATCTGGGAATGTGAATGCGGCTGTCAGCATGCGGTGGGAAGCCGTGAGGAACTGTACCGGATGAGCGAAAACGAGGCGGCAAAGACAGTGGAGTTTCACAGACCCTACATCGACGAGATCACTATTAAGTGTCCGGAGTGCGGAGGGCAGATGCGGCGTGTGCCGGAGGTGATCGACTGCTGGTTTGACTCCGGGGCCATGCCTTTTGCGCAGCATCATTATCCCTTTGAGAACAAGGAGCTTTTCGAGCAGCAGTTCCCCGCGCAGTTTATCTCCGAGGGCGTGGATCAGACCCGCGGATGGTTTTATTCCCTGCTGGCGGAATCTACCCTGCTCTTCAACAAAGCTCCTTATGAGAATGTAATCGTCACGGGCCTCGTGCTGGATGAGAACGGCCAGAAGATGAGCAAGAGCAAAGGCAATGCGGTGGATCCCTTTGAGGCGCTGCAGACCTACGGTGCGGACGCCATCAGATGGTATTTCTACACCAGCGGCGCGCCCTGGCTGCCCAAGCGTTTTTCGGGCAAGGCCGTGCAGGAAGGACAGCGCAAATTCATGGGTACGCTGTGGAACACTTATGCTTTCTTTGTGCTGTATGCCAATATCGACGGGTTTGACGCTTCAAAATATACGCTGGAATATGATAAGCTTGCGGTTCTGGACAAATGGATCCTGTCCAGATTAAATACCGTGGTGGGTCAGGCGGACGCCAATCTGGAGGCTTACCGCATCCCTGAGGCCGCCAAGGCCATGCAGGATTTTGTGGACGAGCTGAGCAACTGGTATGTGCGCCGCTGCCGTGAGCGTTTCTGGGCAAAGGGCATGGAGCAGGACAAGATCAACGCCTATATGACGCTTTATACGGCACTGCTGACCATCTGTAAGGCCGCGGCTCCCATGATTCCCTTTATGACGGAAGACATCTATCGGAATCTGGTGTGCAGCAATGATCCGGATGCTCCTGAGAGCATTCATCTGTGCAGCTTCCCTGTTGTGGAAGAACGCTTTATCGACAAAGAGCTGGAAGCGGACATGGAGAATGTGCTGGATGCGGTGGTGATGGGACGGGCCTGCAGAAACGATGCGGCCATCAAGAACCGCCAGCCCGTGAGCAGGATGTATATCCGCTCCGACTTTAAGCTGAATGAGTTCTGCACAGCCATTATTGAGGATGAGCTGAATGTGAAGGAAGTTGTGTTTACGGATGATGTGAGAGACTTCACCTCCTACACCTTTAAACCGCAGCTTCGCACTGTGGGACCCAAATACGGCAAACAGCTTGGCGGCATTCAGAAAACGCTGGCCGCGCTGGACGGCAATTTGGCCATGGATGAACTCAATGCCGGGGGCGCGTTAAAGTTTGACGTAGACGGTGTGGCCGTGGAGCTTGCCAAAGATGATCTGCTCATTGAGATGGCGCAGAAAGAGGGCTATGTGTCTCAGGAGGACAATCGAATGACCGTGGTTCTGGACACCAATCTCACCGAGGAGCTGGTGGAGGAAGGCTTTGTGTATGAGATGATCAGCAAGATTCAGACCATGCGAAAGGATGCGGATTTTGAGGTCATGGATCACATCCGCGTCTCTCTCAACGGCAATGAGAAGCTCTCTGCTATTGCAGACAGAAACAGCGGGGCAATCTGCGGCAAGGTGTTGGCAGATACGCTTGGGAGCGGCGAGTCCTATGCGGTGTCAAAGGAGTGGAATGTAAACGGAGAAAACGTAACCATCTCCATCGAAAAGATATAGTGAAATCGGAAAGATAAAGTGAATAAGAATGTCCCAATCATGAGATAATGATGAGATAAAGACATGGCAAAATCGGTGCCCGAAAGAAAATTCGGACACCGATTTTGTTAGTTTTAATATGGCAGATTAAAAGGCGGATCAGATGACAGATTGGGGGTGGCGGTAATTCGGCATAATCAAATCAAAACAAAGCAGCGTCCGCATTTGGTATGCAGAGCGGAGAACCAGATACTGCTGATGCTGATTTTTTTTGTTATCCTCGCAGCGGTGCAGGTCATGATCCGTCCCGGTTTCGAGGATGATCTGATCTTTGCGGGATATTGGGAGAGGAGACCGCATCTGGAGTTTCTGGGACTGCGCTACCGCACATGGACTTCGCGGGTGATCATCGAGGCGGGACTGATGGCTCTTGCGGCTGCGGACCCGTTAATATGGCGGACATTAAATATTGCGGTTATTCTGATTCTTGTGTGGATCACAGCGGATATGTTCGGATCGTATAATAAACCTCGGGATCAGATTTTATTTTTTACCATTCTGTGGATGATTCCTCTTGGTTCTCTGTGCAGTGCGGGCTGGATCACCACTACAGTCAATTATCTGTGGTGTCTGACATTGGGGCTGGTGGCCATGCGTCCGATCAAACACTGGCTTCTGGGTGAGCGCATTCCGGGCTGGGAGTATGTGCTCTGTCCGCTTTGTATGCTGTACGCCGCCAACATAGAGCAGATGTGCGCTATCCTTTTAGGCGTTTATGGGGTGTTTGGCGTGTATTTTGTCTTTCGGCGTCTTACGGGAGTATTCCCGCTTTTGCTGATACAGTTATCCATCGTGTTTTTGGAGATTTGCATGATTTGTGCGTCTCCGGGGAATCAAAAACGCATGGTTTATGAGGCCGGGAGATTTTTTCCTGAATTCATTCAGATGCATACGGGTGAAAAACTGCTTATGGGATTTTTGGAAACCGCACATTATTATATTGCGGGCGGGCATGGACAGGTTTGCTATCTGTTTGCCTGTCTGACAGGAGTTTTGTTTTTGTGTCTGATGTCAGGCCTTTCATCCGGTTCTTTGGATAAAGGTGCAAAAATAAAGTTTTCCGGGCTGTTTGCCGCTCTGTGCCCTTTGGTTGTCTGCTGGCTGTGCATGTATGGCTTTCGATTTTTACTATACGGACTCAATGTGCCTCGGGGCAGACGCCTGCTCAGTGTCCTTGCCGAAAACAGACAGATCGCCGGGCAGGGGGATTTTTCGGTATTCATGGTAGGCGTACAGACTGTGGTCTATCTGGCGGTACTGGTATGTGTGGCGTTGACGATCTACAGGCTTCACGGCGCGGGCAAAGAGACTGTGCTGGAACTGCTGATATTGACCGCAGGTTTTCTGTCCAGAGTGATCATGGGGTTTTCACCCACCATCTATGCTTCCGGCGACCGTACCGCCCTTTTTTGCTCTATTGCAGTTTTAATCCTGATCCTGCGCAATCTCAGCATCTGGCTGCGGGGGAATCCCGAAGTCCGTTATAAGGCTGTGATGGGGGTGTATGTGGGCGTCATGATACTTTGCAATTTCAAGAGAGCATAAAAAAGAGTTGGAATTTGCTCTTTTTCTTGCTATAATATACCCATACGTTTTCCGATATCTGGCGATACGGAAACACATGGGATTGAAAGTTAAGCGAAAGGAGATAATAAATTGAAAGTTACGGTTTCTAATGCGACTACGGGTATCACCAAAAAGAAAGCTGCAGTTTCTTTTGATAAGGAGCTTTTTAAGAGGAGCGTCCTTTACAATGTAAAAACTTTATATCGCAAAAATCTGGAGGAGGCGGATCCCCAGCAGATTTTCCAGGCGGTTGCCCTGGCCATGAAGGATCAGATCGTAGACAATTGGATGGAGACCCAGAAGGCTTACGAGAAGGAAGACCCCAAGATGGTGTATTATATGTCCATGGAGTTCCTCATGGGCCGCGCGCTGGGCAACAATATGATCAACATGCAGGCGTACAAGCCTGCGCAGGAGGCCATGGAGGAGCTTGGACTAAATCTGAATACCATCGAGGATCAGGAGCCCGATGCCGCTCTGGGAAACGGCGGTCTGGGACGTCTGGCGGCATGTTTTCTGGATTCCCTGGCCACATTGGGTTATCCCGCATACGGCTGCGGCATCCGGTATCGTTACGGCATGTTCAAACAGGAGGTCAGGGACGGCTATCAGGTGGAGGTGCCTGACAACTGGCTGATGAACGGCAATCCCTTTGAGCTGCGCAGGCCCGAGTATGCAAAGACCGTGAAGTTTGGCGGTTATGTGTCTGTACATACCGATGAAAACGGACGCAATGTGTTCACACAGGAGAATTATCAGTCTGTCCGTGCAGTCCCCTTTGATCTGCCGGTTGTGGGCTATGGCAATGGGATCGTGAATACTCTGCGTATCTGGGATGCGGAGCCTGTGGAATGCTTCCAGCTCGACTCCTTCGACAAGGGAGATTATCAGAAGGCGGTGGAGCAGGCAAATCTCGCGAGAAACATCTGTGAGGTGCTCTATCCCAACGATAATCATTATGCAGGCAAGGAGCTGCGCTTAAAGCAGCAGTATTTCTTCATCTCCGCGTCCGTTCAGGAAGCGGTGGAGAAGTATATGAGAAAACATCAGGATATCCACAAATTCCATGAGAAAGTGACCTTCCAGCTCAATGACACGCATCCCACGGTGGCCATCGCAGAGCTGATGCGCGTTTTGATGGACGATTATTATCTCACATGGGACGAGGCGTGGGAGGTGACCACCAAGACCTGTGCGTACACCAATCACACGATCATGGCGGAAGCGCTGGAGAAATGGCCTATTGAACTGTTTTCCAGACTGCTTCCCAGAGTTTATCAGATTGTTGAGGAGATCAACCGCCGGTTTATCATTGACATTGAAAATAAATACAACAATGTGCCCGGCGTGAACGTGCAGGACAAGATCCGCAAGATCGCTGTCATCTATGACGGGCAGGTGAAGATGGCGCATCTGGCCATCGTAGCCAGTTACTCCGTGAACGGTGTGGCCAGACTCCATACAGAGATTCTCAAAAAGCAGGAGCTTCGGGACTTTTATGAGATGTACCCCGACCGCTTTAACAACAAGACCAACGGCATCACCCAGAGAAGATTCCTGCTTCACGGCAATCCGCTTCTGGCGGACTGGGTTACTGCTCATGTGGGCAGCGACTGGATTACGGATCTGCCTCAGATCGGCCGCCTGAAGATTTATGCTGACGACAGGAAGGCGCAGCAGGAATTCATGAATATCAAGTATCAGAATAAAGTGCGTCTGGCACAGTATATCAGGGAACATAATGGCATAGAGGTGGACCCCCGCTCTATCTTTGACGTGCAGGTAAAGCGTCTGCACGAGTACAAGAGACAGATGCTCAACATCCTGCATGTGATGTATCTCTATAATGAGCTGAAGGAGCACCCCGAGATGGAGTTCTATCCCAGAACCTTTATCTTTGGAGCAAAGGCTGCTGCCGGCTACCGCAATGCGAAGCTGACCATCAAGCTGATCAACTCCGTTGCGGATGTAGTCAATAACGACGCTTCCATCAACGGCAAGATCAAGGTTGTTTTCATCGAGAACTACAATGTGTCCAACGCGGAGATCATCTTCGCGGCGGCGGATGTGTCCGAGCAGATATCCACTGCCAGCAAGGAGGCATCCGGCACGGGCAATATGAAGTTTATGCTCAACGGCGCATTGACGCTGGGCACCATGGACGGCGCCAATGTGGAGATCGTGGAGGAGGTGGGATCGGAGAACGCGTTTATCTTCGGTCTGTCCTCAGACGAGGTCATCAATTACGAGCAGCATGGCGGCTACAATCCCATGGAGATTTTCAACAACGATCAGGATGTGCGCAAGGTTTTGATGCAGCTTATCAATGGTACTTACGCACAGGATACAGAGCTGTTCAGACCTCTTTATAATTCACTGCTCAACACCCAGAGCACCTCCAAGGCGGACACCTACTTTATTCTGAAGGATTTCCGCTCTTATGCGGAGGCTCAGAAGAAGGTGGAGCAGGCATACAGGGACGAGGAGGGCTGGGCAAAGAGCGCGATTCTCAATGTGTCATGCTCCGGCAAGTTTACCTCTGACAGAACCATTCAGGAATATGTGGATGAGATCTGGCATTTGGATAAGGTGGTCGTAAAGAAGTAATATGAATTTGTTTCAGGTAAAAAAATATCTGCCGGGTCTGTGCGCAGCGCTGCTTCTGTTTTGCGGCGGCTGCGCACGGCTCAGTCCGGCACAGAGCCCGGGAACCGGAAACGGAGAGTTTCCCGGAGACGGGCAGGCAGCAGAATGGGAAATGCATATTACGGAGGAGACGCTGCGGCTTCCCGGGTTTCAGGGAGAGTATGACATTTTGTTTCTCACAGACACCCATGTGGTGATCAGGGACGAGAGAGATACTCCTGAGGAGGCGGCGGAGGGCGACGCCAGACTGGCAGAGTTTCGCAATGCGGAGGGCGTGTCTGCGGCGGTTCAGACAAAAGACTGGATTGACTACGCAAACGACCAGAAGGTGGATGCGGTGCTGCTGGGAGGCGATATCATCGACTACCCTTCCGCAGGCAATCTGGATTTTCTGGAGGAACAGCTGGGGAGGCTGGAGATGCCTTATCTCTATACGCCGGGCAATCACGACTGGACATACCCATGGGAATATATGACGGAGTATGGCAGAGAGACCTATCTGCCGATGCTGAATCCCTATATGGAGGAGAACACAGCCATTCACACATGGGAGACGGATGATCTGATGATCATTGCCGTGGACAACAGCCCGGGGCAGGTGGATCATGAGGCCATGGAGCGCTATGAGGAGCTTCTGGATACGGACAAGCCAGTTATCGTGATGGTACATGTGCCGTTTCTGACACAGTCCGTGCTGGCGAGAGCCCGGGAGGAATGGGATTCCGGCGTGGTGATCGGCGGCGGGAATTACGGCGGTATCTATGAAAACAAGGACAGTGAGCGCTTTATGAAGCTGACTACTGCCGAGGACAGTCCGGTGGAGCTGATGCTGGCTGGACATGTGCATTTTTATGACAGGGACTATATTGACGGAAAAAAACAGATCCTGCAGGTGGTGGGAGACGCCGGCTATCACGGCAGCGCGGTGAGACTGCGCATCTGCGGACAATAAAAACAGAAAATGTTTGACAGGAGGATTTTATGATTCAGTTATCGCAGGGCGGAGCCTATCTGGTAAACGGGACAGAACTGATTCCCGACGGGCCGGAGGCAGCGGCCGCCGTTAAGGCAAAAACAGGAAAAGATATGACGAGAGAAGCGGCAGCGCAGGGTACCATGGCTTACGGAATCCTGAAGAGTCACAACACCTCCGGCAATATGGAGAAGCTCAAAGTCCGTTTTGACAAGCTGACCAGCCATGATATCACTTTCGTGGGCATCATTCAGACGGCCAGAGCTTCAGGGCTGCAGAAGTTTCCCATGCCCTATGTGCTCACCAACTGCCACAATTCCCTGTGCGCGGTGGGCGGCACCATCAACGAGGATGACCATATGTTTGGACTTACCTGCGCCAAGAAGTACGGCGGCGTTTATGTGCCTCCTCATCAGGCGGTGATTCATCAGTTCGCCCGGGAGATGCTGGCGGGCTGCGGCAAGATGATCCTTGGTTCCGATTCACACACCCGTTATGGCGCATTGGGCACCATGGCTGTGGGCGAGGGAGGACCTGAGCTGGTAAAACAGCTTTTGAACCAGACTTATGATATCAATATGCCCGGCGTGGTGGCCGTGTATCTGAAAGGCGCTCCCGTGAAGGGCGTGGGCCCTCAGGATGTGGCGTTGGCCATTATCGGGGCTGTGTTTGCGAACGGTTATGTGAAAAACAAGGTGATGGAGTTCGTGGGTCCCGGCGTGGCTTCCCTGTCTGCTGATTTCCGTATCGGTATCGACGTTATGACCACGGAGACCACCTGCCTGTCCTCCATCTGGAAGACGGATGACAGGATACGCGAGTTTTATGAGATTCATGGGCGCAGCGAGGAGTACGCAGAGCTTAGTCCTGCCGGGATTGCTTACTATGACGGCGTCATCGAAGTGGATCTGGATAAGATACGTCCCATGATCGCCATGCCCTTCCATCCCAGCAATACCTATACTATCGAAGAGCTCAACGCTAATCTCATGGATATTCTGGACGAGACGGAGAAGCGCGCTCTGGTGAGCCTGGACGGCGCTGTGGAGTACTCCCTTAAAGATAAGGTGAAGAACGGTAAATTCATGGTGGATCAGGGCATTATCGCGGGCTGCGCAGGCGGCGGTTTCGAGAATATCTGCGCTGCTGCGGATATCCTGAAGGGCCGCTATATCGGATCGGACGGATTTACCCTGAGCGTATATCCCGCCTCCATGCCCGTGTACATGGAACTGGTTCGGAATGGCTGCTGTGCCACGCTGATGGAGACCGGTGCGGTGATGAAGACGGCGTTCTGCGGACCCTGCTTTGGCGCGGGGGACACGCCTGCCAACAATGCCTTCAGCATCCGTCATTCCACCAGAAACTTCCCCAACCGTGAAGGAAGCAAGCTGCAGAACGGTCAGATATCTTCTGTGGCTCTGATGGATGCCCGCTCTATCGCCGCCACCGCGGCCAATCAGGGTGTGCTGACCCCCGCCACGGATTTTGACGGGGAATTTGGCAGATATCAGTATCATTTTGATTCCAAAATATATGCAAACCGTGTATTTGATTCCAAAGGTGTGGCCGATCCCGATGTGGAGATTCAGTTTGGGCCCAATATCAAAGACTGGCCCGAAATGGGAGCGCTGCCCGAGAATCTGGTGCTCAGGGTAGTCAGCGAGATCCATGATCCTGTCACTACCACGGATGAGCTGATTCCCTCGGGCGAGACTTCCTCCTATCGTTCCAACCCGCTGGGGCTGGCAGAGTTTGCCCTCTCCAGAAAGGACCCTGAGTATGTGGGCCGGGCGAAGGATATCCAGAAGGCGGAGAAGGCCAGAATGGCCGGAGAGCATCCCTGCCAGGCACATCCCGATGTGAAGCCCGTGATGCAGGCAGTGAAGCAGACCTTCCCCGATGTGAGTCATGAGAATACCGGTTTTGGTTCCACTATTTTTGCGGTGAAGCCCGGGGACGGTTCTGCCCGGGAACAGGCGGCCTCCTGTCAGAAGGTATTGGGCGGCTGGGCCAATATTGCCAATGAGTATGCCACAAAACGCTACCGCTCCAATCTGATCAACTGGGGTATGCTGCCCTTTTTGATCGAAGAGGGCGAGCTTCCCTTCAAAAATCTGGACTATCTCTTCTTCCCCGGTATCAGAAAAGCTGTGGAGGAGAAGGCCGAGGTGATCAGGGCCTATGTGGTGGATAAAGAGGGCGGCGCGATGAAAGAGTTTGATCTGAGGCTGGGTGAGCTCACGGACGAAGAGCGCAGAATCATTCTGGAGGGCTGCCTGATCAACTACAATCGCGTATAAATGAGCACGATTAACCACATACTAAGCTAAAGTTAAAAGAAAATGTGTCGATATAAAAAGTACAGGACGACGGGAGGGCCACCCGGAGTTCAAGTAAGAGCGACACCACGGATGGTATGCTTTGCGGAGAAACGGATTCCTTCGCAAAGCTGCCATCCTTTTTTATGAGGGGACAGGAAGTCGGAAGCTGTGGCTTCACCATAAAAAAGTATGTGGTGGTCAGAAAAGGAGAAAGGAAGGTTTGAAAATTGATTCCAGCAACATAGGAATGGAGTCCGCACGAAGCTATCGAGCTTCAAGAGCAACATATCGACGCTTTTCGTTAACGGATTATCGGGGAGGGTCAATTACCTACAATGGCAACAGTTTAAACGCCGCAGTGACCGGCGGACAGAACGGCAGCGGCCAGACTGTCGCAGGAGAAGAGCAGAACGGGCAGGAGACGCAAGAGTCAGGGAAGAAGCTGTACACCCTGGAAGACTGGCAGAACAGTATGTCCATCAGCACCGGCCGCGTGAATATCCGCAGCGCCGGCAGCACATTGGCAGATTTCAGGCAGGCTACGGTGCGTTACATCTTTGATCTGCTCTTTGGAAGCCGGCACGGCAGGATCAATCAGTGGGTGGAGGAGCAGAGTCAGGCGTACAGCAGTAACGGTTTTATGTTCAGCACAAGTCAGAGCAGTATGCAGCAGACATTTGCGGCTGTTTCGACAAATGTAGCTCAGATCAACACCGCGACGCAGACAAATGCGAAGGTGCTGAATTATTCTCAGGGCGCGCTCTGGTCTGAGCAGGAAGCTACCACTTTTTCCACCGTGGGAACCGTGCGTACCGCAGACGGCAGAGAGATCAATTTCAATGTGGACATCGGCATGAGCAGACAATTCCAGCAGACGTTCCAGACGGATCTGCAGCTTGCGTCCGTCTCCATGTGTGATCCGTTGGTGATCAATCTGGATACGGATGTGGCGGAATTCTCCGACCAGAAGTTCTTTTTTGATCTGGATGCGGACGGAGAGCTGGATGAGATATCCCAGCTTGATGCGAGAAGCGGTTATCTGGCACTGGATAAAAACGGCGACGGTATCATCAATGACGGCAGTGAGCTGTTTGGTACCAAGAGCGGAGACGGTTTTGCCGATCTGGCTATGTATGATGAAGACGGCAACGGCTGGATAGACGAGAACGATCCCATCTGGTCCAAACTCAAGATCTGGTGCAAGGACGAGAATGGTAATGATGTACTCTACCGTCTGGCAGACAAGGGCGTGGGAGCCATCTGTCTGCAGAAGGCAGCCACAGATTTTACGCTGAAGGGAACTGATGGCCAGACAAACGGCGCCATCCGCAGCACGGGAGTGTTCCTGTATGAAAACGGAAATGTGGGAACCATACAGCATGTGGATGTAGCCAAATACGAACAGGGGGCTTAACACGATAATCTGACGAAAATTCTGTGAAATTGACAAGCGTCATAAAATGCAGGGATGAAAATCCGGTTTCTGAAATTATGTATTAACAAATAATCCGATTCAAAAGACTGTGGCGGCGGGCTGCAGTCTTTTTATTTGTATTTAAGTGATTTCGTCAGGGTATAAAACTTTTTCTTTCGGCAAGACTAGAAATGAAAACCAAGGATGGCAAGACGGCATGAGACATAAAACAGAGAATGCATGGCCAATCGCCAGTTCAAAATAAAGCAGAAAGGAAAGAAAAAGTATGAGAAAAAATAGAAAAGACAGTATCAGAAAAGAGCGCATCATCATGGTAACCTCCTCCGCCCTTGTCCTGGCGGCTCTGACCATGACAGGGCTGTATATGAGGGGACAGGAGGCCAAACAGCAGGATGACGGTTATACGCTGGATTTTTCTGCCCTTGAAAACGGACAGAACAACAGGCAGCAGGGCAACGGTACTGAGCAGGCAAAAAACACGACTGTGGGTAAACCGTTCCAGAGCAATCTGGAGAATGATCTTGACTACATGCCTTTGGACGAGGAATTGTCAGCGGAGGCGGGATCTCATCTGGTGGAGATTCCGGGGCTGACGGACGGCGCCCAGAGTAATGCTCCCGAGAAATCAAAAAATGATAAAAATACAAAGGACGCGAAGGATGCAAAGGACGCCAATGACGGAGAGGACGCCGGCAAAAAGCAGGCGGAAAATTCTGAGACCGAAAAGCCGGTGGGAGAGGGACAGCAGCAGGAGGAGAAGCAGCCTGCGGTGGCACTCCATTATAATGAAGATCAGGGTCTGACAAGGCCGGTGAGCGGCGAAGTGCTGCTGCCTTACAGCATGGACGGCAGTATTTATTTTGCCACACTGGATCAGTACAAGTATAATCCAGCAACCGTATTTACTGCGGAGGAGGGCACGGATGTGCTGGCCTGTGCGGAGGGAAAGGTCGTCAAAGTGTTTGACGATGCTGAGCTTGGACGCGGGGTGACGCTGGAACTGGGCGACGGCTATGTAGTCACTTACGGTCAGCTCACCGATATACAGGTGGCAAAGGACAGTTATGTGAAGGCGGGAGAGAAGATCGGAACAGTGGCGGCTCCCAGCAGATATTACAGCCTGGAGGGCGCGAATCTGTATTTCCGAATGGAGAAAGACGGAGCTCCCCTCAACGCGGAAAATTTGTTTTAAGGAGCGGCACATGTATATTGTGGACGGCAGAATCTTAACCATGGCGGGCAGGGAGTACGAGAATGGTGTGCTCCACATTGTGGATGGCAAAATCGCCGCAGTGGGAGACCGGAGGGAGGTTCCGGTTGAGCCCCGGGAGGGGGAGCGGGTTTTGCATGTGCAGGGCGCGTGGGTGATGCCCGGTATCATAGAGGCCCACTGTCACATGGGTATCACCGAGGAGAAAAAGGGAATGGAGGGAGACGACTGTAATGAGACAGTCAATCCCATCACTCCCTGGCTGCGGGCCATAGACGCCGTGAACACCATGGATGCCGCTTTTGACGACGCGGTTCGCGCAGGTATCACCGCGGCCATGATCGGCCCCGGCAGCTCCAATGTGGTGGGAGGACAGTTTGCGCTGCTGAAGACCCGGGGCAGGAAGATCGACGATCTGATCGTCAAGGCCCCCGCGGCCATGAAGGTGGCGTTCGGCGAGAATCCCAAGGTCAATTATTCCGGCCAGGGGAAGAGTCCTTCCACCCGTATGGCCACGGCAGCTATGTTGCGCAGAGAGCTCTTTGAGGCATCCCGGTATCTGGAGAAAAAGGAGAAGGCACAGGCGGAGGGTCAGGACTTTGAGGAGGATTTTACCAGAGAGTGCTGGATTCCGGTGTTGAAAAAACAAATTCCGTTAAAGGCCCATGTACACCGTGTGGACGATATCTTCACGGCTATTAGGATCGCACAGGAATATGGGCTCTCCATGACATTGGATCACTGCTCCGAGGGGCATCTGATCGCAGAGGAATTGGCGGAGGCCGGATTTCCGGCCATTGTGGGGCCGGATCTGGCCAGCCGCAGCAAGATCGAAGTACAGAATATGGCCTTTAAAACTGCCGGAGTGCTGAACCGTGCTGGAGTCCTGACCGCCATCACCACGGATCATCCGGTGTCCCTCATACAGTCACTGCCCATCTGTGCAGGACTTGCGGTAAAGTCGGGACTTCCCATGGAGGAGGGCTTAAAGGCCATCACCATCAATCCCGCCATCATCTGCGGGGCGGCGGACAGAATGGGAAGCCTGGAGGTGGGAAAGGACGGGGATGTGGCCATTTTCGACGGCAATCCCATGGAAGTGTTTACGGAGACTCTCTACACCATTATAGACGGCAAGATTGCTTATGATCGGGATAATACTGCGGCTTCTTGAGAATCTGTAACATGTAAGGGCTGCATAAAAAAGATTGCTTTATGGGGAATTCGTGTTAAAATGGGTATATGACAGGAAAAAACCGTGAGAAGAATATGAGAAATAACAGGTCACAGATGAACGGGAAACTTCATAATATGATTATCAGGAGAGCAGTGCTGCCGGGACTTTGTCTGGCGGCATTTCTGTGCGCCGGATGCAGTTTTTCCTCCGCTGACCTGCCGGAAACGGAAGGCGGAAAGGCCGTTTCCATGGAGAGCACACCCGTTGTGGATTATACAGTGCCAAAGCTTGTGCCCAATGTACTGGTGGATGTGGCGGGCTATCGGGCGGAAGGGTATAAGCGGGCGGCGGTGAAGGGCAGACGGCTTCCCGTTACCTTTGATCTGGTGGATGCCCGGACTGGCGAGGTTGTGTTTACCGGTGTGCTGGAGCGGGGCGAATACAATGCCGAGCAGGGACTGTATTCCGCATACGCGGATTTCCATGAGTGGAAGCAGGAGGGCAGTTATTATGTGGAGTGCGAGTATGTGGGGCGCTCCTATACGTTTGTGCTGGAGCAGGGATTGTATGACAGACTTTTTACCGAGATCTGTCAGGAGCTGATATCGGCCTGCGGTGAGCAGACCGTCACTCTGGAGGATATCAATCGAATGCTCCTGGCCTATGAGTGGTATGGGGATGTCTTTCCTGACGGCAACGGCGATACCATTCCTGACGCGCTGGAGGCGGTGGCGGACTGGATCGAGGCCACGGGCGAGCAGCCTGTTGCGGAGGGGCAGGAAGCCTCTTATGCGGCGGTGCTGGCAAAATTCAGTTATCTATACCAAAAGTACGACAGGCAGTTTGCCACGGAATGTCTCAAGCGCGCCTCGGTAGTGTTCGACCAGCCGCAGAATACAATGCAGGAGGATGCGGAGAGTTTTCATGCGCTGACAGAGCTGTACCGGGCTACGGGACTTTATACATACAGGAGCCGGATCGAAGCGTACAGGACGTACTTTGAGAATCACACCGGATTTGCCGAGGCGGACGGATATCTGTACGGGGCTATGACTTATCTCAATACCAGACAGCCCGTGGACAGGGAAATATGTAAGATTTTCATGGATTCTGTCATGGAGCAGGGGGAGACCATCAGTGAGCTCTACGGCGAGATGATCCATCCGGTGACGGCACACAACAACGGCGCTTCAGATCTGCTGCGCCATGCATGGGAGCTGGCCTGCGCCAATTATGTCATGAATAATTATCAGTACAATCATGTGATGGAGGAGTTTCTGCACTATCTGCGGGGGCGCAATGCGCTGTCTGTGGACTTCTATGCAGGTGAGACGAAAGAGAGGTCGGGATATTTGCTGATCCTGACGCAGCTTCTGGCCGTGCAGGAAAATCTGAATGAATAATGTATCAGGAAAAAGGGGAGGAAGAAGGAGGATCACATAATGAAAGTAATCGTATTGGCCGGCGGTACCAGCACGGAGAGAGACGTGTCCCTGATATCGGGCAGCATGATCTATAAAGCATTGAAAAAAAGAGGACATCAGGCGGTTCTGTTGGATGTGTATCTGGGATATGAGGGAGACACGGAGGGGATTTTTGAGCGGGATGTGGATTGGTCAAAAGACATAGCGGCCATCGCGGAGGAGAATCCTGACCTGGAACATATAAAGGCCATGCGTCCGGACGGCGATAAGAACTTCTTCGGACCCAATGTGCTGAAGCTTTGCCGCAGTGCGGATGCCGTGTTTATGGCGCTTCACGGGGCAAATGGTGAGGACGGCAAGATTCAGGCCTGTTTCGAGCTTCTGGGAATTCCCTATACAGGCACGGATTTTGTGAGCTCGGCCATGGCCATGGATAAGGGCATTTCCAAAGATATTTTCTCAGCCCATGGGATTCCCACTCCGGCGGGCTTTCTCATTAAACGGGGACAGCCCGGGCAAAAGGCTACATTTCCCTGCATTGTCAAGACCTGCTGTGGAGGTTCCAGCGTGGGCGTGTGTATTGCCAGAGAGGAAACGGAATATGAGAGAGCGCTGGAGGAAGCATTCCGGTATGGCGATGAGGTGATCGTGGAACAGTACATAGAGGGAAGAGAGTTTTCTGTGGGAGTGATGGACGGTCAGGCGCTTCCCGTGATTGAGATCGCGCCCAAGCAGGGCTTCTATGACTATAAGAACAAGTATCAGGCAGGCAGTACCGTGGAGACTTGTCCTGCCGATCTGGAGCCGGCGAAGGCGGCAGAGATGCAGCGGATTGCCGAGCGGGTATTTGCCGCCTTGCGCATGAAGAGCTATGCCCGCATGGACTTTATGATGAGCCACGCAGGAGAGATTTATTGTCTGGAGGCCAACACCCTGCCTGGCATGACGCCCACGTCGCTGCTGCCTCAGGAGGCGCAGGCCGTGGGAATGAGCTTTGAAGATCTGTGTGAGAAAATTTTGAGCTATGCGCTGGATGCGCAGTGATAAAATCGAAAGGATGTCCGCAGGGACGGGCAGGAGGTTTGGTATGGAGCTGAGTATCGGTGAGATCGCGAAGGCCTGCGGGGGCAGGCTGGTGCTGCAGAGTGTACGGGGCAGGGCGGAAAACGGGACATTGACCGGGATGGAGACGGGAAATGTGACGGAGGACACTCTGGTAGACAGCGTGGTGCTGGATTCCAGAAAAGTGACTGCGGGCGGCGTGTTTGTGGCCACCGTGGGAGAGCGCGTGGACGGACACCGTTTTATCCCGCAGGTATTTGCCGCGGGGGCCGCGCTGGCTGTGACGGAGAAGGCACCGGAACAAGTGGAGGCGGAGAGCGGCGTACCTGCGGACGGTTGGGGAAGCTATCTGTGCGTGGAGAATACGTTTCAGGCGCTGAAAGATATGGCGGAGTATTATCGCAGCAAACTTTCTCTTCCCATCGTGGGTATCACCGGGAGCGTGGGCAAGACCAGCACCAAGGAGTTTATCGCCGGTGTGCTGGCGGAGAAATACCATGTATTAAAGACTGAGGGGAATTTAAACAATGAAGTGGGAGTGCCGCTGACGCTGCTGCGCATCCGAAAGGAGCATGAGGCCGCGGTGGTGGAGATGGGTATCAGTGATTTTGGGGAGATGCACCGGCTGAGTAAAATGGTGCGTCCGAATTTCTGTGTGATCACCAATATCGGACAGTGTCATCTGGAGAACCTGAAATCAAGAGAGGGGATTCTCAGGGCCAAGACAGAGATATTTGATTATATGGCGGAGGACGGCATGGTCTGTTTGAACGGTGAGGACGACATGCTCCGCACCGTGACGCAGGTACATGGGACAGAACCGCACTTTTTCGGTCTGGGCGGCTGGGATGGCGAGGAGGTGTATGCCACAGATATCGTGAGCCGGGGCCTTTGGGGAAGTAAGGTTGTTCTGCACATGCCGGAATGTCCGGAATATGGCGTACAGATTCCGCTGCCGGGCAGGCATATGGTCATCAACGGTGCGGCTGCCGCCTGCGTGGCACGGCTGATGGGACTGACCAATGAACAGATTGCGGAGGGCATCCGCAAGGTTCAACCTGTGGGCGGGCGCAATAACCTGCTTCGCCTGTCAGACTACACGGTGATCGACGACTGCTACAATGCCAATCCTGTTTCCATGCGGGCGGCCATCGATCTGCTGGCTATGGCGGACACCTTCCGAGTGGCGATTCTGGGCGATATGTTTGAGCTGGGAGAGGACTCCGATGCGCTCCACGCCGGTGTGGGCGCCTATGCGGCAGCCTCAGGCGCAGACTGCCTGATCTGCGTGGGTGAAAATGCCCGCCATATCTATGAGGGGGCTGTGGAAGAGGCACAGAGACAGAAAGAAAAGGCCGGGGAAGAGAAAAGCGGAGAACAGAAGATATATTATTTTGCCACACGCGAAGATTTGCTGCGGGAGATTGCAGATCCCGGGAGGCGGGAGGAGCTTTGGCCAAAGGGATGCACCATACTGGTAAAAGCATCCCATGGCATGAAATTTACTGAGCTTGTGGATTGTCTGAAGCAGTGAGCTCGTTCAGCAGCTTTTTGTTTTTCCAATAGGTGTCAAGAATGATGGAACTCACATAATCGCCGATATTTTTGCGGGTCTCCTTATCCAGATCCTTCATATAAATGGGTTCGCCATACTCGATAATGACCGTCGCTTTCTTCATAAAGGGGAGATGATCCTCGAAGATGGCGGCGGTATTTACGATGGTCATGGGGATGATGGGCACATCGCCCTTTTCCGCAATCTTGAAGCTTCCGTCGCGGAAGGGGAGCAGTGTGTCCGGATTTGTGTTGCGGGTGCCCTCCGGGAAGATCGTGATGGAGATACCGTTTTTTACTTTGTCCACTGCGGCCAAAATGGTCTTGAGTCCGGCCTTGATATCGTCTCTGTCCAGGAATAGACAGTGTAGATTGCGCATCCAGTTTTTGAGAAGAGGGTAGCGCAGCATTTCTCTTTTGGCGATATAGCCGGTGGGGCGCGGCACACGCAGATAGGTCAGCACCACGTCAAAATAGCTGCGGTGATTCCCCACATACAAAACGGCAGTGTCCGTGGGAATGCGCTCCTCGCCGATGGCGACTACTTTCGTGCCTGTGACGCGGATAATCATGCGGAAGGCCCACTTGACTATGGCCAGAGAACTGCGGCTCTTCAGATCGGGATTTTTCCTGCCGATCAGCCACTCGACTACCAACAGCGGACTTCCCAGGATCAGAAAGCCCAGCAGGACGATTACTACCAGAATAAAACGTATCATAACTACCTCATTTTTCAGCGTATTTTCGGTTTAGTATAGCATATTCTGCCAGTTTTGTACATAGAATAGACCAAAACATCAGGCGGAAAATATATATGAGAGGAATGAAAAAAGCTGTGCTGCTCCTGTCTGTGCTCCTCTGTCTGCCATTGCTTGCGGGCTGCTCCATGCTCAGCGAAGAGCGCGTGAAGCTGCAGGATCTGGGATTTACGGTGGTGAGCGAAGAGAAGATACCTCAGGAACTCAAGACCATTATCGACGAGAAAAAGGCGGATCCCTTTAAGCTTACCTACAGTGATGCGGAATATCTCTACATAGTCATAGGTTACGGACAGCAGGAAAGCGGCGGCTACAGCATTGCGGTCAACGACCTGTATCTCACGGAGGAAGCGATCTATGTGAACACCACCCTGCTGGGGCCCGAGAACAGCGATACCGGCAACCGGGTGCCCTCTACTCCTTACATTGTACTGAAGATGGATTATATGGATAAGCCGGTGGTCTTTGAATAAATCAGAAAATCAGGATGAGGAAAAGGCATCAGTGCGTGGGCATTGATGCCTTTTTATCATTGCAATAACAGCTTGCCTATGATAAACTGTCATGTAAAAAGGAGTTTATGATAATACGATGAGGAAAAAACTGGCGGGGATATTAGTTATGACAGGGCTTGCGTTCGCCTCGGCGGGTGTAATGGCCGCAGAGAATCAGAATGCGGGCAGTCAGGCAGCAGGCGATTTTGATGAGGATATTTCTGATGTGAGTGTCTCCATTGTAGAAATACAGACTGAGATTCAAAACTCTGATCTGAAAAAATACCAAGAAGCTGTAGAGAGTCTGAAGGCAGATATCAGTTCTCTGGAAGAAGAGCTGGAAACGGCCCGGCAAAAGCGGAAAATGGCTGAAGAAGCGGGAGATTCGCTTGAGGTTCGGCGAATGGATCTGGTGATATCAAACTGCAGCGCCAGTCTGGAGGAGAAAAGGAAGACTCTGGCGGAATACCAGCTTCAACTGGACATGGGTGCTTATTATACAGATAATGCCGAAAAGCTTGCGGCGGATCAGAGAGAGCGGAATCAGTATGACTGCTATTGTATCAGATTAGCCGCTACTAGATATGATGCACAGTTGACTTATCTGAAATTATTGCAGGCAGAGCTGGAGAAGAAGCTTGCGATTGAGAATAAAAAATTAAAGCTTGGTTATGCTACCGCGCTGGACGTCAGCCAGGTTCAGAATACCTTGGACAGAACGGGATTGATGATAAAAGAGGCGGAGGAGGAGATTGGTTTTCAAGAGGATTTACTGGCATCATATGGCGAAAAAGAGATTCTGACAGAGCTGCCGCAGAACCTTGAAGAGTTGAAGGATGATTTTGTGGGTAAATTCTGCACTGACAGTGCACAGCTTAAGTATTACGAACAGCAGATGACTGCTTACAGCAATTACATAGAGCATTCGGGAGAATCGGAGGAAACGCTTGAAAAAATGCGCCTTGAGCTGGAGCTTGCCGGATTGAATCAACAGCAATATCGGGTAGAGTTGACAAGGTATGTCAAACAAAAGGAAAAATCCTACAGACAGTTCCGTCTGAAGCTTGAGGAATATGATTCTGAAATTGCGTTGGCGGAAGAAAAGATTAAAAACGCGGAGTTGCTTTGTGAACAGGGGAGGCTCCGGGAGATCGACGTCATGGAGCTGAAGACGGAAAAGGCACGTCTGGAGTACGAGCGGACATGCGTTGTCTGTGACGCACAGCAGATTCGTTACATTCTGGAGCACCAGACAGAAAATGCGGATATTTCTTATATGGATTAAAGGCAGATAAGCAAATAAAAGGCAGATAAAAGACGAAGGAAGGACTGCAGTCGTTTTGGTATAGCGTTAAAGGTTACAACAGGGAGGAAGAGACGGAGATGGAAATGAAGCAAGTAACAGCAATGTTGTTGGTATGTGGATTGTGTTTATCTCTAATAAGTTGTGGAAAACTGGTTGATCAGACGGGGCAGGAAAGCAGTGATGCGGCAACGGAAAGTGATGCGGCTGTTGTACCGGAAGCAGAGGATGCTGATTATGTCTATGACTATCAGGTGAGCATGGATCCGATACCGAAAGAGATTGCAGATCTGGGAGGCCCCTGTCAGGGAACAATACATGCTTTTCCATCTAAAATCCGAATGGGGCTTACGCAGAAAAGGATGGAGGAAGACCCAGAATTGAAAGCGGAGGTAGAAAAGCGAATTCCGGAAATAGAAGAGTATTTGGCAGAAAATATTGGTGGGGAGTTTCAGGTGGAAGGGGTGGTGGTCAGAGATGATTTAGACTGGCGTTTTTTCTGTAAAGAGACTCTTTCAGACTATAGATTTTGTCTTAGATATGATAATACACAGTATTTCCATAGAGACAATCCTGATATGGCGGCCTATAGGGCTGTTATAGGCAATAGAGTTTACATTGACAGCTATTCGGAACCTCAAAGGACAGAAAACCAAAAATCTCAGTTTAATCAAATGATATCTGAAGCTTTTGGAGAATGCTATAATATAGCATGGGTTAGTGGTATATCAGAAATAGAGCTTGTTACAATACATATAGTTCAATTTACTGACGATAAGATTGATAAATCTGAAGAGCAAGTAAAAGTGGTGAATTTATGGGATAATCTGAAAATATACAATGATGAGGCATGGTATATCATTTGTGTTTCATACTATCCAACAGTATATCAAAATATAATGGAAAAAAAATTTGTAGCTGGATATTTAGGTGTAGGTGGAGATATAAGTAAATCTAAGGAATGTTCTGAAAATTTACTGAAAAGGGGAGAACTTATAGATGAGTTCTTGTATGATGATATGGAGGATGGTAAAGGTGATATGGGATTAGATATGATATTGAAAAAATACCAGCAGGGAAAATATAAAAAAAATAAGATATGGCCATATTGGCTGTCGGAATGAAGTCAAATAAAATACAAAAGCAAAGATGGAGGAGCCTGCCGTATGGCAGGATCTGGTGAATGCGTTCCGTGCGGAAATGGAGCTGCACGATGATGTGGTTGAAAAGAATGATGCAATTTTCTCAGAGTGTTTATTATGACAGAGGATGAGTGGCGGCGGTGCCGCAGAAGTGGGAGAAACGAAATCTGTATGCGAGGAGAAGAATATTGAGGTTACTACAGAATAGAAAGCGAGTGTATATACAGTGTAATAGGCATTTTTAAAACTGTTTTTACTACTGTCCGTAAACAAGAATAAAACGTAATACTAAGAATATATTAATGTACAAAATAATTATTTCCTTGCGAAACAGATGTAATTATGTTATACTTCCAAAAGACACATGCTACATAAATGTATATAGGGGCAAACTCAAAGAAATTTGGGGACGCAAAGCAGGAAGTCTAAGGTGGTCTGGAAGTTCAGGGCATGATGATGGTTCGGTTGCAATGATAGATGATTGCAGCCGTTTTATTGTACATAGTTTTTAGAGGGGGAGTACATGAATATGAAGCGAGTAACAGCGATGTTGCTGGTATGTGGATTGTGTTTATCTTTAATTAGTTGTGGAAAATTGTCTGATCAGACGGGACAGGAAAGTGCTACTGCAGTAACGGAAAGTGATGCGGCTGTTGTATCGGAAGCAGAGGATGCCAATTATGTCTATGACTATCAGGTGGGCATGGATCCGATACCGAAAGAGATTGCAGATCTGGGAGGCCCCTGTCAGGGAACAATACATGCTTTTCCATCTAAAATCCGAATGGGGCTTACGCAGAAAAGGATGGAGGAAGACCCAGAATTGAAAGCGGAGGTAGAAAAGCGAATTCCGGAAATAGAAGAGTATTTGGCAGAAAATATTGGTGGGGAGTTTCAGGTGGAAGGACTGTTTATTGTAGATGAAACAGAATGGGAATTTTTTTGCAAAGAAATTTCTTCGGGATATCAATTTTGGTTTAGATTTGACAATGTGCAATATTATTATAGAAACGAAGAAAATGTGAATATTGTATATAATAACTTTTACCTTGAAGATTATTATGAGCCCCAAAAAACAGAAAAGAAAAAGAAAGATTTTGATAAAATGATAGCAGGATCTTTTGGTGAATGTTGTAATGTGGCATGGATCAGTGGCGATTCAATAGAGTTAGTTACGATACGTATAGCGCTATTTACAGATCAAGAAATAGATAAATCTGAGGAGCAGCTAAAATTATTGAATTTATGGACAGATTTAAAAGAGTATAATAATGATGCATTGTATAATATTTGCCTGATATATTATCCAACATTATATCAGGAGGTGATGGAAAAAAAATTCGAAACAGGATATTTATGGGATATAGGAACGACAAGAGAGGTAGTTCAAAAGTTAATGCAGGATGGAGAGATTATAGCGGAATTGAGGTATGATGATTTAAAAGGGAGGAAGGGAAATATGGGGTTAGATTTGTTGTTGGAGAGATATAATAGTAAAAAATATAAGAAGGAGTTGATATGGCCATACTGGTTGTAAGGTAAACGGACTAATATACAAAAGTAAAAATTGGAGGAAGAAACAAATGGAAAATAAGGACTTTATTAAAAATCCTAGCAGAGAACAGTTAATAGCAGATTTAGAGTTAATAGGAAAAATCATTGATGCTCAGAATAAGCATAAGGAAATAGACATAGAAGATAGAATTGTTTCTATATATGATAACCAAGATGGGCGTAAAGTACTTGGCACCCTCACCGACATAAATGCCTTGACAATAGAACTGTTCGGCGAAGAAAAGCCTGACGGCGTAGAGTACAGAACCTTGGGTGGCGTGACCTTTATGACGTATTACGGTCATTTAATTGCTTGTGGTGACGGCTCACAATTGCCTGCGGCATGGCCTGTAGATTTGTTGGAATCGATTAATGGAGCATTAGAGAGTGACGTGGCAGAGTTCATTGGTACTGTGTGGGATTGTGTGATGTACCCGTGGATGTATACTAATATAAAGAAAGGTACTGCCCTGTTGGAGGAAATTCTCAGAGTGCTGGACACGTCCAAAGGACAGGATTTTGATGATGTACTGGAGATTTTGTATAATCTCACCAAGGCTTTTGGCGAGACACCCGGCTCCGGCAGTGTGACTGAAGGTTATGCTCGTGTTGTTGGCGCAGCATCACTGCAGAAATTGGTAAATACTTTACGCGCTGAATTGGAATTACACGATGATGTGGAGATGGAAGGTAGTAAATATAAAGAGGAAGATGTCAAAATCCCCTGGGAGGAGGGCGGAACCAGTTCGGATGCAGGGCAAGTTGGCCCGGCGCAGTTCTGCAAGAATCTTTCTGCTGCGCAGTGGGCGAAATTGATTTATAATTATTATAAGGACAGCCTTTCTGCAGAGGATATCGCGTTGTTAGAAGAATATGCGGGAATTAATTTGGATAAGGATGGGATTGCCCGTGCTTCAAAGGCCGTGCAGCAGGATCCGCTTATCATCGATCTGAATGAGAATCATCTTTACAGCACTACTCTGCAGGATGGCGCTTATTATGACTATGGCGAGGACGGCATGAAGGAGAAGACCGCATGGGCCGATAGAGGGGATGGCTTTTTGGTCTATGACCGAAACGGGGACGGTACCGTTGACCAGGCGGGAGAGCTTTTTGGTGACAGAACTTTGTTGCAGGACGGCAGCTATGCGGCAAACGGTTTTCTCGCACTGGCTCAGTATGATGAGAATGGGGATGGTGTGATTAACAGTGCTGACGCAATTTTCTCAAAGCTTTCGGTTTGGCAGGATGCAAACGGCAACGGTATCACGGAAGAGGGGGAAATGAAGTCTCTGGACGAGCTGGGGATTGCCAGTATAGGAATTGCAGAGGGTGAGAACCGCTATACGGATGAGAACGGCAATACGGTCATTGCGGAGGCAGTTGTACATATGGCGGATGGCAGTACGCGGTCTGTAGGTGCGATGGCGTTTGAGGTCGATTCTGTTGATACGCAACTGGAAAAAGAAATAGAGATTTCTGACGCGATTAAAATGTTTATGCCGAACCTGAAGGGCAGCGGCAATGTGCTGACACTGCATCAGGCTATGATGGGAAACCAGAGATTATATAATCTGATGACGGATTATATGAATGTTCAGATGGCTGAGGAACGGGACATAATCTGTGAACAGATTTTGATTGAATGGACCGGAAGCCGTGATGTTGAGATGGGCAGCAGGGGCAAATATATCAATGCGGCTCATCTGGCTGTTATTGAGGCGTTTTATGGAAAAGAATATGTGGGGATAAATGGAGCAAATCCCACAAATACTGCGGGTACGATTTTGGAAAATGTCTATCAGAAGCTTTTGCTGGATGTCAAAAACAGTTTGATGCGGCAGTCTTTTGGACCGTTATGTACCCTGTGTGCGCCTATTATGAAAAATCCGGAAACGGGAGAAGTTACATGTGATCTGAAGAATCTGGTTGCCTTTATTGATCGTATTTATCAGGATTCTCACATGGTTTTTGATGTGCTGAATGCTTATGCCAGATATGCACTGGAGTCAGGTGTGGCTTATGAGACCTTAAATACGCCGGAGATCAATGCAAAAATCGCGGAGATCGGATTCAGCGATATTGATGTTTTATTGGGAAATACCGTTTTCAAGGCAGGCAATGCCACATTGATCAGCGGCAGCCGGATTGACGATGTCATTTATGCGGGCGGTCAGAGCACGACTATGTTTGGCGGTGAAGGAAACGACAGACTGCAAGGTTCGGGTGGAGACGATGTGCTGGTAGGCGGTGTGGGAGATGACTACATGGCAGGAAGCACTGGTGTTGATACTTACATTTATAATCGCGGTGACGGTAACGATACGATATACAACTGGGATTTTCAGGAAAGTCATAATCAGGATAGGCTGCTATTTGGGGAGGGAATCTCGGCAGAAGAGATCAGCGTACGGCGCGACGGCAATCATCTGATTCTGACAGATCAGGTAACAGGTCAGACAATAACGATTCAGGATATGTATAAAAGATGGGATATGTATCTGGAGAATATCGAATTTTCGGATGGAACAGTGTGGACGAAGGAGGATATTCAGGAGAAAATTGCTGTTATTCGGGGGAGCGAGGCATCGGAAACTCTTTACGGATTTGACAGTGCATATGGCTGTAGTGGAAACGAGATTGTCTATGCAGGTGCAGGGGATGATATTGTATATACTTATGGCGGCGATGATATCTTGTACGGTGGTGAAGGAAATGACCGCTTGTATGGCGGAAAAGGGAACGATGTGCTGGCAGGCGGAACCGGCGACGATTATCTGGAGGGGGGCAACGGCGCAGATAGCTATCTCTATAATCGGGGCGATGGCAACGATACGATCAATAACAGTGATTCCGGCAGTGACAGAGTGAATGACCGTCTGATATTCGGCGAAGGTATTCTGGCTGAAGAGATTGGAGTAAAGCGCGATGGCAATCATCTGATATTGACGGATAAGCTTACGGGTCAGACCATCAAAATTTCAAATGCGTACGCTACGCAGAATAACTATCTGGAGAATATCGAGTTTGCAGACGGGACGGTGTGGAAGATGGAAGACGTTCGGGATATGTTGACTGTTATCCATGGAAGTGAGGAGTCCGAGACAATCTCAGGGTATAACAGCGCATATGGCTGTACCGGCAATGAGACGATCTACGCAGGAGCCGGCAATGATACTGTATATGCCAACGGTGGCGATGATGTGGTATATGGCGAGGATGGCAATGACACCTTGTACGGCAATGACGGAAACGACATTTTATATGGTGGGGATGGAAACGACCGGCTGCATGGCTGTAACGGGGATGATATTCTGGTAGGCGGATTAGGCGACGATTATCTGTCTGGCGGCGATGGCACTGACACCTATATCTATAACTGCGGTGATGGCAATGATAAGATTAATAATCTGAATTACGACAACGGTGTTGACACATTGGTGCTGGGCGTTGAGGCATCCGATCTGATATTTGCGAGACAGGGCAATCATCTGCTCATCTCCCTTCTGGATCAGGAGGGAAGTGTGACTGTGCAGAACTGGTACAGTGGCGATCAATATCAGTTGGATTCGATTCAGACCAGTGACGGCTATTCTCTGGCAGGTTCACAGGTTGACCTGTTGATACAGGCCATGGCTTCCTTTGAGACCGGAAGCGGTTTAAGCTGGCAGGAAGCGGCCCGGCTGCAGGAGGATGAGGTTGCCGGTATTGCGGAGCAATACTGGGTGAGGCAGGTAGGATAAGTGAGTGGGCAGAATCTGGATACCGGTCTGAAGGGGCTGATTACCATTGCGGCATATTATGGGATTCCCGCGGACGCTCCGAGCCTGATCCACGAATTTTCCCTGCAGGATCACAAAATGACTACCCAGGATATTGTGCGCGCGGCGGCAAGTCTGAAGTTAAAATGTAGGGAAGTTCGAGCGAATCAATACTCCATACACAAGATGGCGCTGCCGGCCATGCTGAAGTTAAAAGACGATACTTATGTGATTCTGGCAAAAGCTGCAGAGAACAAACTTCTGGTTCTTTATCCGTGGGAGGGAGTCCCCCGGGCCATGGAGATTCAGGAGCTGGTGAATATCTGGGACGGAGAGCTGCTGCTCTTCGTTCCCAGAGACAGGAAAAACCGGCATGTGAAATTCGGTTTTCGATGGTTTATTCCCTCGATACTAAAATACAAACGGCCTCTGTCCGAGGTGCTGCTGGCAGCTTTTGTCATGCAGATTCTGGGCATTTGTTCCCCTTTGATCACACAGTCTGTCATCGACAAGGTGCTGGTGCATAACAGTCTGTCCACTCTGGATGTGCTGTCAATCGCGCTTTTGGCCATGGTGATTTTTGAGACGGTTTTGTCTGTTGCCAGAAATTATATTTTGGCACATACCACCAGCAAGATTGATGTGATTTTGAGCAGCCGTCTGTTTGGACATTTGTTTAAGCTTCCGCTGAGATATTTTGAGAGCAGGCGTGTAGGAGATACAGTAGCACGGGTGAGGGAATTGGAGAATATCCGAAGGTTTTTGACCGGTGTTCCCATGATGACATTTCTGGACTGTATGTTTTTGATTGTCTATGTGGTAATTTTATTCTTTTACAGCGCTAAGCTGGCCTGTATTACTTTGGCGTCTATTCCTTTGCTTGCGCTGGTTTCAGCGATAGTCACCCCGATGTTTCGGACAAGACTGGATGAAAAATTTAACTGCGGCGCAGAGTCGCAGTCCTATCTGGTGGAGGCGGTGACAGGGGCACAGACGATAAAGTCCTTCGCCATTGAACCGGCGGTACAGAAAAAGTGGGAGACACTTTTGGCGGATTACACCACGGCGGGTTTTCGGACCACGATTCTGTCCGGAAATGCAGGCGCTATTGCGAAGCTGATCCAGCGGATATTTGATATTTTGGTTTTATGGTACGGTGCGCGGCTGGTCATGGCGGGTTCCCTTACCATCGGACAACTGGTGGCGTTTCGGATGCTGGCCGGCAGGGTCAGCGAGCCTGTGATGCGTCTGGTACAGGTCTGGCAGGAGTTCCAGCAGACCAGTATTTCGGTGGAGAGGATCGGAGATATCTTCAACAGTAAGGAAGAATCTGCGCCGGACAGTGCCAAAACGCGTCTGCCCCGGGTGCAGGGACATATTGAGTTTGACAGGGTGTGTTTCCGCTATGCGGTGGACGGACCGGAGGTCATTCATGATATGAGCTTCTCTGTCAGGCCGGACACGGTAGTCGGAATCGTAGGGCGCAGCGGATCGGGTAAGAGTACGCTGTCCAAGTTGATCCAGCGGTTGTATCTGCCGGAAAAGGGAAAGATTTTGGTAGACGGTATGGATATTTCCATGGCAGATCCTGTGTGGCTGCGCAGACAGATCGGCGTGGTTTTGCAGGAGAACTTTCTGTTTAACGCTTCTATTCGGGAGAATATCGCACTGCACAATCCTGCCGCGGGAATGGAGCAGATCATGCAGGCGGCCCGGATAGCGGGAGCCCATGAGTTTATTACGGAACTGTCAAACGGGTATGACACCATGGTGGGAGAGAAGGGCGTGGGTCTGTCGGGCGGCCAGAAACAACGGATCGCCATTGCCCGGGCCTTGTTGTGTAATCCCAGAATACTGATCTTCGATGAGGCGACTTCTGCGCTGGACTATGAGTCGGAGCGGATCATTCAACAGAATCTGAAGGAAATATGTAAGGGGCGCACAGTGTTAATCATTGCGCACAGATTATCCACGTTGAAGGATGCGGATGCCATAATGGTCATCGACAGAGGGCGTGTGGCAGAATATGGACCCAGACAGAAGCTGATGGAGCATCAGGGATTGTTCTGGCATTTGTCCAGACAGCAGAGTGAAATATAACGGAAGATAAAGGTTATGAAAGACCGATGGAAATGCATATACACAGGAAATTAAGAACTTGGTGGGAGAAGCGTCAGGCAGGGAAACAGGCGCGGCTTAGAAATGATTTTTTACCGGAGGCCATGGAGATTGTGGAAAAACCCGCGTCTCCTCTGGGCGGAACAGTGATCATAGCCGTGTCCCTGTTGGCGCTGTTTTTTGTGGTGTGGGCAATTGCAGGTCGAGTGGATGAAGTGGTGTCAGCCCGTGGAAAAATTGTAAGCATTACGGGGACGCAGATCATCCAGACAGCCAACGGAGGTGTGATCAAAAAAATCTGTGTGAAGGAAGGGGAGCATGTGAGTGCCGGGCAGGAGCTGGTGATACTGGATGCCTCCGTTTATGAGATCACATTGCAGAATACTGTCCACAGCATAGAATTGTTAGAGTATGAAAACGAACTGCTCCAAAAGCTTCTGACGGGAAGTGCCGTTGGTGTGGAAGAGGACGATACAGACATCGAAAAGGCCGAGATACAAAAATATGTCATTTCCCTGCAGACGGAATATGAAAGCAAGAGGGACGAGCTTTTAAGTGAGGGAAACAAGACGGATGCATTGCTGGGGCAGCAGGAGGAGGCGCTGGAAGCAATAACGAGCCGGCAGGATTCCCTGAAAAAGCAGCGTGACATCCTGGAGAAGGCTGCAAATGGAAAGAATACTACGGAGCAGACTGCGGAGAAGCTCAATCTGGCTATTTTGCAGAAGGAAGCAGAGCTTGAGGCCTGTCAAAAACTATATGAGGCGGGGGCGATCACAGGAGCGGAGCTGGCAGGCTGCGAGAATGAGCTGGAGCTTTTACAGAAGGATTATGAGATCCAGAAGCAGTCTGTAGTTTATGAGGACTATGACAATACGCTCCGCATGATAGAGATAGAAGAGCAGATACGGCAGGCTGACAGTGAGTACGCTTCCCAGAAGGGAGCGGTGGATATTGCAAAGGAGCAGAACACGCAGAATCTCAGTAATCTTGCCACGCTCAGGGCGGACTATGAGGCAAGGCTTGGCGGAATGATCGTGGAAAACCAGAACCGTATTCGGGATTATCGGGCACAGCAGGAGATTCAGACGCTGGATGTAGTGGAGCAAAGGATCATCGCTCCGGTGGCGGGAACAGTGAGAACTTTGGATATTACCACGGAGGGAGGCGTGTTGGAGCCTGCGCAGCAGATTGCGGCCATTGTCCCTGACGACGGCCAAATGATGGCGGAGATCGAGGTGCTGAATAAAGATATCGGATATCTGGAAAATGGGCAGGATGCGGCCATGAAACTGGACACATATAATTTCCAGAAATATGGAAAGCTAAACGGCAAAGTGGTGAACATCAGTCCGGATGCAGTGTGGAGCGATCAAAAGGGATGGATCTACAAGGCGCATGTGGCGATAGACAGCGCCAGCCTGGGCAGGCAGGGCGGCGAGGCCGCAGTGGGAATCGGTATGGAAGGAACTGTGGAGGTGAAGGTGACGGACAGAGCCATTATCGAGTTTTTCCTGGAACCGCTGGTAGATCATTTTGATGGAAGTCTGAAGGTGCGGTGAGGCATTTCTACTTGTCAAAGCCCCGAATTCCTGTATAATGAACTGTAAGAGCCTGATTAGAAAAAGTCTGTCAGGAAAGCGCTTACAGGAGGCGGATGCCATGCTATTGATACAAAACGGTTATCTGATAGACCCCAAGTCCGGCACGGAGGGGAATTTTGACGTGCTGACAGAAGGGGACAGGATCATCAAAATCGGCAGGATCGGGCAGGATATGGAAAAGCCTGCTCATTGTCAGGTGTTGGACGCGGAAGGGTTGGTGGTGGCGCCAGGGCTGGTGGATGTGCATGTGCATTTTCGTGAGCCGGGTTTTACCTACAAGGAGGATATTGCCACCGGAGCGCAGGCGGCTGCCCGGGGCGGCTATACCACGGTGGTGCTGATGGCAAATACCAAACCGCCTGTGGACAATGAGGAGACGCTGGCGCTGGTTTTGGAGAAAGCGAAAGAGACGGCTATCCATGTAGAGACCTGCGCCAATGTCACAATGGGCATGAAGGGCGTGACGCTCACGGATATGGAAAAGCTGGCGCAGAGCGGAGCGGTGGGTTTTACGGACGACGGAGTCCCACTGCTTGATGAGGAGTTGGTGCGGGCGGCCATGGAGCGGATGGCCCGTCTGGACATGCCTGTCAGTTTCCATGAGGAAGATCCTGCGCTGATAGCGCAAAACGGTATCAATCGCGGCAGGGCCAGCGAGTATTTTGGCATTGAGGGCTCACCCCGGGAGGCGGAGACCAGTCTGATCAGGAGGGATCTGGAACTTGCACTGGAGACGGGGGCCTGTATCAATATTCAGCATATCAGCACGGCGGAGGGCGTGGAGCTGGTGCGTCGTGCCAAAGCCGGCGGAATGGGACGCAATATTCATGCGGAGGCAACGCCCCATCATTTTACGCTGACGGAGGAGGCTGTGATTCAATACGGTACATTGGCCAAGATGAATCCGCCGCTGCGCACGGAGGAGGACAGGCAGGCCATCATCCGGGGGCTTGTGGACGGTACGATCGATATCATTGCCACGGATCACGCGCCCCACAGTGCGGAGGAGAAGGCGAAGCCCTTAACGGAGGCGCCCAGCGGCATCATCGGTCTGGAGACGGCGCTCTCCCTTGGCATCACGGAGCTGGTCTGCAAGGGGTATCTGACCATGCGAGAGCTTCTGCGGGCCATGAGTACGAATCCGGCTGCGCTGTACCGTCTGGATGCGGGGTATCTGGCGGAGGGCGGCCCGGCGGATCTGGTGCTGATCGACACGGCGGCAGTGAATGTGGCAGGGGACTATCTGTCCAAATCCAATAACAGCCCTTTTACCGGATGGGAGCTTACGGGCCGTGTGTGTGCAACGGTCTGCTCCGGTAAAATTGTATATGATAAAATCGCATTTGAAGAAAAGAGGAAATGAGATGAAGCAAAAACAGACTGCCGTGGTGGCCTCTCAGCGTGAGATTGCCCCCATGATTTACGATATGTGGATAGAGACTGATCTTGCGGCGGCTGCGCTGCCCGGGCAGTTTCTCTGCGTATATCCCAGGGACAGGAGCACCTTGCTGCCCAGACCCATCAGTATCTGTGAGGTGCGGGAGGATGCGGCCGCGCTGAGGATCGTCTACCGTGTCGCGGGGCAGGGGACGGCGGAGTTTTCCCATTATAAAAAGGGAGAATCTATTGAGATATTGGGCACTTTGGGAAATGGATTCCCCGTGGAGAAAGGGTTGGGAAAAAAGGTCTTTCTCATGGGAGGAGGTATCGGAATCCCGCCCATGCTGCAGCTTGCCAAAGCGCTGCAGGGAGTGACGGCGAGAGAAAATATTCAGATTATCGTAGGGTATCGAGATGACAGGACTTTTCTGAAAGAGGATCTGGAGCAGTACGGACAGGTATTTCCTGCTTCCGAGGATGGAAGTGTGGGCGTTAAGGGAAATGTGATGGACGCTGTGGCCGGGGGCAGGCTGGGGGCGGACGTGATCTTCGCCTGCGGTCCCATGCCCATGCTGCGGGCCGTGAAGCAGTATGCGGCAAAACAGGATATTCCCGCGTATATCTCGCTGGAGGAGCATATGGCCTGCGGGGTGGGAGCATGTCTGGGCTGTGTTGTAAAGACGAAGGAGATTGACAGGCATTCCCATGTACACAATGCGAGGATTTGTACGGACGGGCCTGTATTTGAGGCGGGGGAGGTGGATATCTGATGAACACACAGACGACGATCGCAGGCATCACTTTCAAAAATCCCGTTATGACGGCATCGGGAACCTTCGGCTCCGGCATGGAATACTCAGAGTTTGTGGATCTGAATCAATTGGGCGCGGTGGTTACCAAAGGGGTGGCCAATGTACCCTGGCCCGGCAATCCAACGCCCCGGGTGGCGGAGGTGTACGGCGGTATGCTCAACGCCATCGGACTGCAGAATCCCGGCATCGACGTGCTGATGGAGCGGGATATTCCTTTCTTAAAACAGTATGACACCAAAATCATTGTGAATGTCTGCGGGAAGACGGTGGAGGATTATGTGGAGGTGGTGGAGAAGCTGGGCGACGAGCCGGCGGTATCCATGCTGGAGATCAATGTCTCCTGCCCCAATGTGAAGGAGGGAGCCATCGCTTTCGGACAGAAGGCGGACGCGCTCTGCAATATCACGCAGGAGATCAAAAAGCATGCCAGGCAGCCCATCATCATGAAACTGAGTCCCAATGTCACGGATATTGCGGAGATGGCCAGGGCTGCGGAGAGCGCCGGGGCAGACGCATTGTCCCTGATCAACACGCTCACCGGCATGAAGATAGACATTCACCGGCGCTGCTTTGCCATCGCCAACAAGACAGGAGGCATGAGCGGACCTGCCATCAAGCCCATTGCGGTGCGCATGGTGTATCAGGCGGCCCATGCGGTGCAGATTCCCGTCATCGGCATGGGCGGTATCGCAACGGCGGAGGACGCCATTGAATTTATTCTGGCGGGAGCCAGCGCGGTGAGCATTGGAGCCATGAACTTTGTGAATCCCTATACCACTGTGGAGGTGGTCAGAGGGATAGAGGCCTACATGGAGCGCTATCATGTGGAGAAACTGTCGGATCTCATAGGAGCGGTATAAGAGGCGGGGTGGCGACGCTATACCGCATAAATTACAGAATACCTGCATATAGATACATATATCAGTATCTATGTGGAGGTATTCTTTTGTGGACTTGTTAAAAAAGAACATACATATGGACCGTGTCCGCTCGGAGGCGGTCACACAGATCACTCTGGAAGACGACAGAAATATTCCCGACACCAAACCCGATGTGAACAGCATTAATCTGGAAAAGGCCGAGGTCGTCATAGAGGAGATCAAGCCGGGAACGGATGTGGTCAATCTGAGAGGGTGTCTTCGCTTTGCAATACTCTATCACACCCAGGAGTCCGGAAGCGTACTGGTGCCCTTTGAGGGCGAGATACCATTTGATGAAAAACTGATCATGAAGGGGGCGACGGCCTCCGACACCGTGACGGCTTCCGGTGAGGTGGAGGATTTCAGCGTGGGCATCATCAATTCCCGCAAGCTTAGCATCCGCTCTCTGGTGACATTAAATGCGTCCGTGCGTGAGCTCTATGACGAGGAGGCCCCTATCGGCATCCACGGGGACGGAGAGAGATCCGACTGGCTGGAATATCGGAAGATGCCGCTGCAGCTTGCCCAGATTGCCATCTGTAAGAACGATATTTTCCGCATTCGGGATGAGGTTACTCTGCCTCCGAACTACCCGAATATCTTTAGGATTCTGTGGAGCGCCGTGCATCTGGGAGATGTGGAATTCAAAGTGATGGAGGAAAAGCTGGGAGTTCAGGGCGATGTGCAGCTCTTTTTGCTCTACGAGAGCGAGGGGGAGGATAAGGCGGTGCGTTCCTTTGAGACTACCATGCCTTTTTCAGGCGTGCTGGAGTGCCATGGCTGCAGGGAGGGGATGCTTCCCGATATCCATTATGTGGCAGGGCAGCAGGAGCTGACAGTCCGTCCGGATCTGGACGGCGAGGAGCGCTGTATCGGTCTGGAACTGGTGCTGGATATCAATATCAGGATATACGAGGAAGAGACCACGGAGATTATTTCGGATATTTATGGAGTTACCAAGGAGGTACATACCCAGACTCACAGAGCCAATCTGCGCAGGGTGCGTTCCTGTGTCACCGGCAAGTCCAAGGTGACGGATCACATCCGCATCCCCAGCGGTTCCGCAGGAATCTTGCAGCTTTTGCACAGCGAGGCAAAGGTGTGCCAGGAACAGCAGAGTACAGTGGAAAACGGAATTCTCTTAAAGGGCGGTATTCAGATCAGGGTGATGTATATCACGGGAGACGACGAGAACCCTTATGCCTGCGCGGATGCCCAGATTCCGTATCAGTATACGCTGGATGTGCCCGGTATCATGCCTGAGGATATGGGCAAGGTGCATGCGGAGGTGGAACAGCTTCAGGTCACCATGCTCGACGGCGAGGAGATGGATGTCAAGGCGGTACTTTGCTTCTCCACTATGGTATTTGAGAGCATTCCCGTGGATCTGATCAGCCAGGTGGATGTGTCGGAACCTGACAGTGCGCTTATGAGCAGCCTGCCCGGCATGATCATTTATGTGGTGAAGGACGGAGATAATCTCTGGAACATTGGGAGAAAATACTATGTATCGGTGAATAAGATCAGAGAGCTGAACAATCTGGGCAGCGATGAGCTGCAGGCAGGGCAGAAGCTTTTGATCGTGAAGTAAAGGCCGGAAGTGAACTGTTTCTGTGAATCATGAGACAGTAAAATAAAAATCGGGGCTGTGAAACCTGTTTTCAGTTTCACAGCCCCGGTTCATTGTGATCCGGCTGGATTAACCCTCTACTGCCTGTGCCGCCAGATCGTCAAATTTCTGCATTACGGCGTCGTAAGTTTTCCTGGAAATATCGGGAAGGCTGCCGCCCCATGTCTTCTCGGCCTTCTCGTATCCTTTCTGGAAAGCTGCGCGCATCTCCTCGATCTTATCGGGATCGCCGCCGGTCAATGCGGTGGCGAAAGAGATGATCCTGTCGGAGGTCTGGTTTACGCCCCAGTAACCGTCCTCGGCGATGTCAGCCTGCGCCTGTGCCTGAGTAGCCGCGTCTACAGTATAATTGCCGCTCTTGAGGAACTGCCACATGTTGTTGGCTGTGCCGTAAGTATTTGCCTGTTTACCCATCAACTGTTCCACAAGACTGCGGAGCTGAGAGGTTCTGGCATCTGCGTCAGCCTTCAGCTTGTTGATCATATTGGTGTCCGGTTTGTAGGTTTTCTTCACAGAGGAGGTTTTCTGCTCTGTGGAAGGCTCATACACTACGCCGGTTTCCTCCTTTTTCTGGGCGGAGGATGTCTTCTCGGCCGATGTGCTCTCCGCGGCAGGACTGTAAGAATAAGCAGCGGAAGCCTGATTTGATGTAACTCCGTTTACACTCATAACATACCTCTTTTCCGACGATGTTCGTCTTATTTTGGCGGTTTTTTGCAAATGGGCGCAAAAAGCCTGTCGTCCCTGACTTCATTAACAGTATCGGCATGTTATGAAGGAAAGTTTAGACTGTTTTGGAAAGAATATGAAATTTATCGGCTGGCGAAAAAAGATTGTGCCCAAAGGCGCATTTTACAGCACTTCACAGACATTTTGCGGCAAACAGGTTGACTTGATGTTCCGGAAAGCCGATACTATTAATACAAAGTATCAGTACAGAGGCAAAACAGTCCTGCTTCTTATGGAAGAACTGCTATGGAAGAGTATGGGAGGAATAGATATGCATGCAAAAACAATGGAGGGTCTTGTGGGGGCAAGTACGAATATGGAGCTGATGAATACGCCTTTTCGGGTTTATAAAGAGGCAAGACGAAAAGGAGATACAGCCACAATGGAGAGAGCGATGGGCTATGTCGGTGATTGCGCGGATAAAGCGGAGGAATATAGACAAAAAGCCGAAGATGGAATGAAGGAGGATGCAGAGGAGGCAAGAGCGAAAGAGGAAACAGAGCGCGAAAATGCAATCCAAAAACGCAGGGATGAGCGTGAGGAATTGGAAAAGAAGATAGAGGAAAACAGGAACGAAAAGACGGATACGGTTGAGATCAGCGAAGACGGCAGGGCAGAATGCGACAAATATTCAGAGTCGGATCAGGCCGGACTACAAAGTGACGCGCCGGAAAAAACAGCGGAAGATATGATCAATAAACCTGTAATCTATACGAAAACCGGAGAAGCCGGCAAAGCGGAGTCCTGCGCCAGTATCTCAGTTTCAGTATAAAAGTTTTGGGCATTAAAAATGGGGTATTTCACTGGAAACATATGCAGAAAGTATGAAGGAATGTCTGCTGAAAAGGAGCCCTGTTCCGCAGTGGTATATTGCGATGGAGGGTGGCAGAATCATTGGCGGCTTTGGGATTATTGAAAATAAATACAAAAGAGCCACAGCATAGCAATTTTGCGGTACTGGCGGAAAAGAGGAAATTGATTATGAGTCACGATTTAACAGAGGCCGTGCAGTTTTTTACGGAACTGGATTACGCATGGTTCGGCGTTACCGTTACATCCAGTAAAGAGAAAGCAAGAATCTGGAACTGCCCTCCATCGGGCTTATCAATGATATGTACTTTGAGAGCAGGAACGATCCCTGCTCCTTTGCAGTGTTTGGAACACAGGAGGATATGGATAGATTCTAAAAGGGAATCCATAAACAGGATTCCCTTTTTCTCAGTACAAATATGAATTGGGTTTGCATTTTACAAAATTGACTGTACCAGAGCGTACCAGCCATGAAATATTGCCGGACACAACCTGTATTCTTGACATTTTTTCTCCTTAAATAATTTCGTAAATGGCGTGTTTTTTCGAGTTGAAATTTCCGGTGAAGCGAATCCTGGAATTGTATTCATTGGTAACTATGTTGTAAAATTTTCGACCAAATTGGCCTGCTGTTCCATTCGGGAGATTCCAATCGTCACCAAATAATTCCGGAACCGTAAACGATTCGCCAGAAGAGTAGTTAGCGAGGGCACGATTGATGGCATCAAAGGGCGTAAAATTAATCTGGCCTGGGAAAAGTTGGTTTCGAATGAAATCTTGCAAGGACAACTTCGCATTTTTTGCGGCGTTACAGATGAGTTCATAGTTCGCATCAGACACAGTGAATTTAACAGTTTTTGACATTTGTGATCCTCCTTAGATTTTATCGGTAAAAAGTTGCAAACCACGCGAAAGGCGTGTCCACACCTAAATTGTAAGGCATGGCCACACCTTTGTCAATAGAAAATGAAAAATTTGTTTAAGGAGGTGGGGAATCCTGGGGGCAAATAGAATACAGGGAATCACAGTCGAGATTACAGTAACCATTAATCAAGCGGGCCGATCGGAGCATCAGCACGGGTAATGCTGCAGAGCAAATGAGTCATACCATGAAAGACAGGCTGCACAATCACAGAATGACCGTTGGGAGAGATTGTGTAAAGGTGGAAACGGTTTCTGTGCTGAAGGGCAATGGTTTCAGGGATGTGGGCCGAAGAAATGCCTGTACGAGGCGCTGACGGTCATCAAGCAGGGCTTTTGAGGAGAAAACAGGGAATTTGCCGTAGATGGCAGGAAGGGGCGAGAAAAGGCAAATACGCGGTCTGAGGATAAAGAGCAGGTAGGGAAAATTTATATTGCTGAAGAGTGAAGCCGGTGATATACTTTGAGACATGGGAAACCAGAGAGCCGGGCGGCTTACCCTCTTTTATCGGAGGGGCTAACCCTCCAGACGAAAGAAAGGGGGGCGTTGCCAATGTATGTTACATACGCTGAGTTAATTCAGTTTGGAATATTCATTTGCGCCCTTGTGGGATTGTGCTACACGATCTTCAAGGGAAAACGAAAATAGCCGCCACTACTGCCAATAGTGACGGCTAACCCTGCAAAGGGTATTAGCTAAACTTATTCAAGGGTAGGCCGCTTCTCTGGCTTTCCCTTTTTTGTATCTCAAATATAGCATATCCGGCGGCAGGATGCAAGAGGTTTTGCTGATTGAGCTGTCTGTATTATTTTTTGTAGAAGTGAAAAGTGCTCTGCGCAAGGTGTCACACCTTGACGGAAGCAAAGCCTTTGTATATAATTAAATACAATCCATGTATACAAAATACATTATGCGGTTTACAGGGTATAGAATGGGTATGACTATATAATGCGAGGGATAATATCATGAATACCTGTACGATAAAGGCATATGCTAAAATAAATCTGGGACTGGATGTGCTGGGAACGCTGCCAAACGGCTACCATGAAGTAAAGATGATCATGCAGACTGTGGGAATCTGGGATGAGCTGACGCTGGAAAAGACGGATGGCGGTATTGTGATCGACACGGATTCCAGGGAGCTGCCCACGGATGAGAATAATATTATTTACAAAGCGGCGAGACTGATGCAGGAGGAATTCGGACTGTCTGGAGGTATTCGGGTATCCCTGCAGAAAAATATTCCTGTTGCGGCGGGTATGGCGGGAGGCAGTACCGATGCGGCGGCTGTCATGAAGGCTGTGAATCTGTTGTATGAGCTGGAGCTCTCGGAGGAGAGGCTGCGGGAGCTGGGTGTGCGTATCGGGGCGGATGTGCCTTATTGTATTATGGGAGGCACTGCACTGGCGGAAGGAATCGGCGAGAGGCTGACCAGACTTCCGGCTGCTCCCCAATGTGTGCTGGTAGTGGCAAAGCCTGATATTAATATCTCCACAAAAGAGGTTTATACCGCGCTGGACGCTCTGGCGGACTACGCGCATCCCGATATCGACGGTATGACGGCTTCCATCAGAGCAGGGGATTTAGAAGGAGTAGCTGCCCGTCTGGGCAATGTGCTGGAGGCAGTTACGGCAGAGCAATGTCCTCAGGTTACAGGAATCCGTCGAATGATGGACAGTCACGGCGCAATGGGAAGTCTGATGAGTGGCAGCGGGCCCACGGTGTTTGGCATTTTTGATGACCGTACAAAGGCCGGGACGGTGGCAAAGCTTCTTAAGGAGACAGAGTCACTGTGCGTGAAGCAATGTTTTGTGACGGAGTTTGTACAGTGATTGGATGTCCGTCGTAAACGGGCAGGAGGTGTGGGTATGCAGGAGAGATTACAGGTGAAACCGGATGAATTTCTGCCTTTGAGAGATGTAGTGTTCAACACGCTGCGGCAGGCGATTCTCACTGGCGAGCTGAAGCCCGGAGAGCGTCTCATGGAGATCCATCTGGCGAATATGCTGGGCGTGAGCCGCACTCCCATCAGGGAGGCCATCCGCAAGCTGGAGCTGGAAGGGCTGGTGACGATGATTCCCCGCAGGGGAGCGGAGGTTGCCCAGATCACGGAGAAGAGCATGAGCGATGTGCTGGAGGTACGGCGCGCCATGGATGCGCTCTGTGCCCAGTTGGCCTGTGAGCGGATCACAGAGGAGGATCTGGAGCGTCTGAAGGAGGCCTGCGGGAAGTTTGAACAGGCCACGGGGACGAAGGATGTGAAAAAGATCGCGCAGGCGGATGTGGAGCTTCACGATATCATTCTGCAGGCCACCGGCAACAGCCGCCTGATTCAGCTTGTGAACAATCTCTCGGAGCAGATGTACCGTTATCGTTTTGAATATATTAAAGATATCAGCCAGCATGAGCGGCTGGTGGAAGAGCATAGAATGATTTATGAGAGTCTGGTGAGCAGAGACAGAGAGCGGGCGGCCGAGGCGGCCAGAACGCATATCGACAACCAGAGAAAAGCCATCATTCACCAGATCCGTCTGGACAGAGAAAAGCATTCCGCTGTATAAAGTGTCCCGCAAAGGGCAATCATCCTCATATAAGCTTTAAATGAAAAGAGGAGTGACTGCCATGAAAAAGAATCAGATTCAAAAATTGATCATAAAGAATATTGTACCTGCGCTTCTGGCCGGCTGTGCTGCGCTTGGCTGGTGGGGGGCTCTTTACCCACAGTTTACTTTGCTTCGGGGCACTTATGAGATCGTGTGCGAGGAGGATGAGCAGTGTGGGGATGAGGATGGGCAGTGTGTGCATGAGGCTGTAGAGCCTGAAGAGGATGCGTCAGTATCGGAGCCTGACGGCGCACAGCTCTATTGGGATATACTGGAGGCGGACTGCAGCCGCATCCGTTTCAAAAGCAGGCTGTTTATGGAGTGGAATGCTTTGCATCAGCAAAGGAGAGAGGTTCATGAGTCAGGAAGTCAATAATATTATACAGGCGGAGGCGCCGATCGGAGTATTTGATTCCGGTGTGGGAGGGCTTACGGTCGCCAGAGAGATCATGCGTCAGATACCAAATGAGAGGATCATCTATTTCGGAGACACTGCCCGGGTGCCCTACGGCAGCAAGTCCAGGGAGACAGTGACCCGTTTTTCCAAGCAGATCGTGCGTTTTCTTCGGACCTTTCAGGTCAAGACCATCGTTGTAGCCTGCAACACTGCCAGCGCTTATGCTTTGGATGAACTGGAGGCAGAAACGGATATACCAATGATCGGTGTGGTAAAGCCCGGGGCCAAAACCGCCGCCGGGGTGACCAGGAACGGGCGGATAGGCGTTATTGCCACGGAGGCGACCATTGACTCTCAGATCTATACAAAATACATAAAAGAGTTGAATAAGGATGTGACGATCTATGGCAAGGCGTGCCCGCTTTTTGTGTCGCTGGTGGAGGAGGGGCTTTGGGAGGATCCCGTTACGGACGAGATCGCGCGCAGATATCTGACAGAATTGATTGACATCGATATCGATACTTTGATTCTGGGCTGTACCCACTATCCGCTGATCCGTTCCACTCTGGGCAGGATCATGGGCGATGCGGTGACTCTGGTGAACCCTGCGTATGAGACAGCGCAGGAATTAAAGGAGATGCTGGAGCAGAGGGGACTTTTGAATCAGACGCCCCCCGCTCTGGGCGCCAATCCCTATCAGTTTTATGTCAGCGACAGTGCGGAAAAATTCAAACGCTTTGCCAATTCCATAATCAAGTATGGAATTTTGTCCGCCAGAACCATCAATATAGAGGAATACTGAGATGGCGGGCGGGAGAGCATGCCGTCTGAGCATAACGGGCCTGCAGTATCTGCCGGAGTATGCGGAACCGATTGTCACCGTGCAGGAGGTGCGCGGGGAATATTTCTACAGAAACGGGAGTCATTATCTCTTTTATGAAGAGCAGCCGGAGGGTTGTCAGGACGTGCTGAGGACCAGAGTCAAGCGAAGGGACGGCGCCGTGGAAATCTGCAGACAGGGCAGCATGGGAAGCAATATGGTGTTCGAGGCCGGGAAGCGGTACCGGACAGAATATCCTACCCCGTTCGGCGTTTTGCTTTTGGATATTGTGACTCAGACTGTGGAGACAGAGTCTCCCGCCCAGACGGCGTCGGAGAATGGGCCGGGGGATGGAGCGGCGGAAAACGGGAGCGTTTGGCCGGATGTAAAGATCCGTTACCGACTGGAGAATGGGGAGACTGTGGTGGGAGAATATGAGCTCAGCATCCGAACCCTGCCGGATACCGGGGAGAATAAAGATAAATAAGCGGAATGAAAAAGCCCGTCTGTAGGAATCCTACTTGACGGGCTTTGCGCCTCCCTTCTCCTGAATGGCTGCAGCCATACGCTTGAAGAAGCCTTTCTTTTTCTCGGGGGCTTTCTGGACTTTGCCGTGAAGTCCTTTCACGTCCAGAATATAAATGCCGCTGACTACGGCTTTTACTTCTTTCTTAACCGGGATAGTATCGAAAATCTTTTCATCGCTGATCAGCGAGAGGATCTGGGGACCGACCTTTGCCTTGACGATGGGAAGTTTGGAATTGCGCATGAGCTTGGGCACCTCATCCAGAACAATCTGCGGCAGCCCGGCCTCTTTGAGTTTCATCCGCTTCTTGTCAATGATCAGCATGGAGACAGTCTGTTTGTTGGCCTCCATCAGTTCCTGCTGCTCCGCCTGCTTTTTCTGCGCTTTTTTGCCCAGGAAGTATAGCACCACCAGAGCGATGGCTACCACAGCCAACAGCACCAAAAAGATAATGAGTCCTGTATTCATTTTTATTCAACCTCCCCGATTAGCTGTTTTTATACTTAATGATAACTATAACACAGAAAGCGCCCTATCCGCAACAAAACATTTCAAAAATATGGCAGACTATGTTATAATGGACAATATTGTCGTGGAAGGATCATGATATGGATGGTATTTTAGAGATCATAAAACAGGTTTTATTGTTTTTATTCCAACATTTGTTTATCTGGAATATGCTGTTTGCGGTTATCATTGTGTTTTTTGAGCGCCGGAATCCCAAGAGTGTTTGGGCCTGGCTGCTTTTGCTGTTCTTCATACCGATTCTGGGATTTATTCTGTACCTGTTTCTGGGGCAGAACATGCGCAAGCGCAGGAAGTTCCGCCTCAAGGAGGTGGAGGATCATCTGAATGAGGCCATCAGGCAGCAGGAGCATCAGCTTAAAATGAAGGAGTTTGGTGCGCAGGACGAGGATATCAAGGGCTTTACGGATCTGATCATGTACAATCTGGAAACCTCCGGGGCAGTGCTCTCAGACGATAATGATATTGATTTTTTTGTGGACGGGAATGAGAAATTCAATGCGCTGCTGGAGGATTTGAAAACCGCGGAGCATTTTATACACATTCAGTATTATATCATCCGAAATGATGTCCTGTTTGACCGCATTGTGAAAGTGCTGGCGGAGCGGGCGGCGGCAGGCGTCGAGGTGCGGGTGCTGTTTGACGCCATGGGGTGTCGTGCAGTGCGCCACAGCTACTGGCGCAGACTCAACGGGATGGGGATTCAGACGGCGGAATTTTTCCCGGCGCTGTTTCGGCGGTTCCAGCTTCGTATCAATTACCGCAATCACCGTAAGATTGTGGTCATCGACAATAAGGTGGCTTATGTGGGCGGCTTTAATATCGGAAAGGAGTATATCGATCTGGATGAAAAATTCGGCCACTGGCGTGATACGCATCTGCGCATCAGGGGAACGGGCGTCAGCAGTCTGCAGCTTCAGTTTATCCTGGACTGGAACTATGCGGCGGGGCAGAACATTCTGCAGAACGAGCTGTTGTTTGAGGGATTTGAGCCGGGCATAAGAGACGATTGTAAGCTTCAGATGATCAGCAGCGGACCTGACAATACTTCCGAACAGATTCGGGATAATTTCCTGCGGCTGATCGCCAAGGCGGAGAAGACGATCTATATCCAGACGCCTTATTTCATACCGGACGAGTCCATTTTTAACGCGCTGAAGATCGCGGCGGTTTCCGGTATTGAAGTATATCTCATGATTCCCTGTAAGCCGGATCATCCGTTTGTCTATTGGGCCACCTATTCCTATGTGGGCGAGCTGGTGATGGCGGGAGCCAGATGCTATACGTATGACAATGGTTTCCTGCACAGCAAGGGCATGATCGTGGACGGAAAGGTCTTTTGTTACGGGACGGCCAATATGGATATCCGCAGCTTTGCGCTGAACTTTGAGGTGAATGTGGTCGTCTATAATCGTGAGAAGGCTCAGGAGCTTGAGCGGATTTTCCGGGAGGATCTGAAATACTGTACCCGGATCACAAGGGACAAGTATGCGGGCAGGAATCTGACCCTGCGCTTCAAGGAGCAGGTGTGCCGTCTTCTCTCCCCGCTTTTATAAAAAGTTAAGAGGTATTGTGTTGTAAATGGCTTTTAAATCGGGCAGATTTGTGGTATAACTGTATCATGGCGGGCAGAAGCGGCCCGGACAGGAAGGAAGAGAGTATGAGAAAAAGATGGATCGGCGCGCTGGCGCTGGCGATGAGTGCGGCGCTTTTGTGCGGATGCGGCGCCAAAAAGAACGGTTCCGGCGAGAATTCTTCTTCGGGGGAGTTTCAGGCTTCGGATTATGTGACGCTGGGTGAGTATAAGGGACTGAAGATCGATGTGATGCCTGCGGAGCAATATGACGACGAGGAGATCGAGATTCAGACGAAGCAGTTTTATTTTAATTATGTAAACGAACAGGAGGGTATCACGGATCGTCCGGTGGAGCTTCTGGATATGACCAATATTGATTACGAGGGCAAAAAGGACGGTGTGCCCTTCGAGGGTGGAACCGCCAAAGGCGCGCTTCTGCTCATCGGATCGGGTCAGTTTATCGCGGGCTTTGAGGATGGGCTTGTGGGAGTGATGCCCGGGGAGACGGTGGAGCTGCCGTTGAAATTCCCGGAAGGTTATGGCAACAGTGATCTGGCAGGGCAGGATGTGGTGTTTACCGTCACGGTCAACTTTATTCCCGAGATGAAGGATGAGAAAGTGGAGACGCTGGGTATTCCTGATGTGAAGACACTGGAACAGCTTCGGAAGTATGTGAAGGATTCCCTGGATGCCAGGGCGCAGAGCGAGTATCAGTCCGCAGCCGGGGACGCCGTGCTGGAGCAGCTTCGGGAGAGCTGTGAGTTTGCCGAACTGCCTGAGGATATGCTGCGGGAGAACAGAGAGGCCTATGCCTCCTGGCTGGATCAGATGGCGGCGGGTTACGGTATGGACGCAGAGTCCTATGTGAAGATGTATAATCTGGATTATGAGAGTGCGCTGGATGATTATGCGGAGCAGTATACCAAAGAAATTTTGATCATGCAGGCCATAGCTGACAGAGAGGGACTGAATCTGTCGGACGAAGATCTGGATGCCCGGCTGGAGACCTATGCGAAGTCCGGCGGCATTACCGTGGATGAGCTTTTGGTGAACGGGCTGACCAAAGAGGAGTACAGAGAGAGCTTTCTGTATGACGACGTATTGAATTATCTGGTTACAAATGCAGTGAACACTGCAGGGTAATACAGGCGCTGCGGGACAGTAGAAAGCGCGGTGCGTCAGGAAAAAGAGCGCCGGGAGGGCGCGGAAAAGAGGGATATTGTGGAAGTGACGGATATCAGGGATTTATATCGCAGAAAAGAGGAATTTGTAGGCAGAGAGGTCACCGTGGGCGGATGGGTGAGAAGCAATCGCGACTCCAAGAGCTTCGGCTTTCTGGTGATCAATGACGGAACCTTTTTTGAGCCGCTTCAGGTGGTCTATGGAGAAGGGCTTGAGAATTTTGATGCGCTCTGTAAGCTGAATGTGGGTGCAGCCGTAATTGTGCGGGGCGGCATTGTGGAGACGCCGGAGGCGAAGCAGCCTTTTGAGATGCAGGCTGTGGAAGTGACGGTGGAGGGGCCTTCCGCCGCGGATTATCCGCTGCAGAAGAAGCGCCATTCGTTTGAATATCTGCGCACCATTTCGCATTTGCGTCCCAGAACCAACACCTTTCAGGCTGTGTTTCGCGTACGCTCCCTGATCGCTTATGCGATCCATACCTTCTTTATGGAGCGGGGCTTCGTGTATGTGCACACGCCCCTGATCACGGGCAGCGATTGCGAGGGCGCGGGGGAGATGTTCCAGGTGACTACCATGGATCTGGGCAATCCGCCCAGACTTGAGGACGGCAGTGTGGATTTTACTCAGGATTTCTTCGGAAAACCCACGAACCTTACAGTCAGCGGACAGCTCAACGGAGAGGCCTATGCCTGCGCGTTTAAGAATATTTATACCTTTGGCCCCACTTTCCGGGCGGAGAATTCCAACACTACCCGTCATGCGGCGGAGTTCTGGATGATTGAGCCGGAGATGGCATTTGCGGATCTGAAGGACGATATGATCGTGGCGGAGAGTATGCTGAAGTATGTGATCCGCTATGTGCTTGAAAATGCTCCTGAGGAGATGGCTTTCTTTAATCAGTTTGTGGACAAGGGGCTTATCGAGCGTCTGAACCATGTGCTGAATTCAGACTTTGGGCATGTGACTTATACGGAGGCCATTGAGATTCTGGAGAAGCATAATGATGAGTTTGATTATAAGGTATTCTGGGGCTGTGACCTGCAGACAGAGCATGAGCGCTATCTGACGGAAGTGGAGTTCAAACGCCCTGTGTTTGTCACGGACTATCCCAAGGAGATCAAAGCTTTTTATATGAAGCTCAACGGGGACGGCAAGACCGTGGCAGCCATGGATTGTCTGGTGCCCGGCATCGGCGAGATCATCGGCGGCAGCCAGAGAGAGGATAAGCTGGAAGTGCTGGAGGCGCGCATGGAGGAGCTGGGTCTGAACAAGGAGGATTATGGATTTTATCTGGATCTGCGAAGATACGGTTCCGTGCGTCACGCAGGCTTTGGTCTGGGCTTCGAGAGATGCGTGATGTATCTCACAGGCATGGGCAATATCCGTGATGTCATTCCCTTCCCCAGAACGGTAAATAACTGTGAACTGTAGAAGAAAACACACCTGACAGATAGAATGAGAGTGATCGCATGAAGAGAAACCTGAGAAAATACCTGAGCTTTCTGATGATTCTGGCGCTGACGGCCCCTGTGGTAAAGTATGCCATGGACAGCTCTCTGGCGGTGGAGGCAACCTCCATCGACCGGACGAAGGAGAACATCGACCGTCTGAACGAGGAGATCAGGAAGCTGAATGAACGCATTGGCAGTATGGAGGAGGAACAGGATATTCTCGAGGAAGAGATGGAGGATCTGAATGCGGAGATCATAAACACCCTGACCAGCATCGGCATGAAGGAGGACGAGATCGCCGAGACGGAGATTGAGATCGAGAAGAAGAGTTCCGACATCGAGGACACGGAGACAGAGTACGAGAAGGCCAAAGAGCAGGAAGAGCAGCAGTATGCGGATATGGTGATACGCCTGCGCAAAATGTATGAGAACGGAGAGACCGGCAGCCTGGAGCTTTTGTTCTCCGGGGTGGGGCTTGGAGATATGCTCAACCGTATGGACTATGTGGAGTCGGTCTATGAGTACGACCGGAATATGCTGGAACAGTACGAAACCACCAAGGATCAGGTTCTCGAGCTGTGGAACCAGTTGGAGTCAGACAAACTGGCGCTGGAGAACACAAAAAGCGATCTGGTGCTTGCCCAGGAGAATCTGAAGGCTCAGAAGGTCGAGCTGGACGGACTGCTGACCAGAAAGAAACAACAGTCCGCCAACTATGATGCGGAGATCAAGAAAGCCAGACAGGAGGCCAGCGTGGCCAAGACGAAGCTACAGCAGGAGCAGCAGGCGCTGAAGAAGCTGCAGGCCGGCGGAGGAGGAAATGCCGCAAATGGCACATATACTACCGATTATAACGCTCTGATCGACGCAGCCCCCGGTACGGATCTGGGCAGGCAGATCGCCAAATATGCCTGCCAGTATATCGGCAACCCTTATGTGGCGGGGGGCACCAGCCTCACCAACGGGGCGGACTGCTCGGGTTTTACCTATCGGGTTTACAGCGATTTTGGTTACCGTCTTCCCAGAACCTCCACGGAGCAGAGGGGGGCGGGCAAAGGTGTGAATTACAGCGACGCCCAGCCGGGAGATCTGATCTGTTACAGCGGCCATGTGGCGCTCTATATCGGCGGCGGCAAGATCGTCCACGCCAGCACCCAGAAGACGGGCATCAAAGTGGGCAACGCCGAATACAGGACGATTCTGGCGGTTCGGAGAATTATTTAGACAGCGCCTGCTAATTCCGTTTTAAATCCATGGCGGCCAGTCATACCCCTTGAGAATCTTTCATACATTGTAAAAAAGATTCTTAAGGGGTATTCTTTTGAAGGATTATATCGAGGAACGGGCCGTGTCGATTGCAAATTATATCATCGATAATAACGCTACAGTGAGGCAGACGGCTAAGGCCTTTGGCGTGTCCAAATCCACGGTGCACAAAGATGTGACGGACCGCCTGACGCAGATCAATCCCGCGCTGGCGGCTCAGGCCAGAAAGGTTCTGGATGTGAACAAGTCCGAGCGGCATATCAGGGGAGGCCTGGCCACCAGAGAGAAATATCTGCACAAGAGTCATCAGGATTAACCGGAGGAAAGTACATATTGTGACAGGGAAACCACTGTGGAGGAATCCGCGGTGGTTTTTGGTTGGTATTACAGCAATATTTGGTTTTTATGATGTTAATTGACTGGAAAAGTTGACATCCTTTAACCTATATTGTAAAATGAAAACTGTATGATTGGATTAATTTGCCTATAGTTGAGATACTTACGATCAGGATGGAGGGGGTAAAATGTTATTACGGAAAGCAAGACGAACATTGGCCGGATTGTGCGTTGCTCTGATGTTGACACAGAGCGTGGGGGAAAATGTGCTGACGGTTGCAGCAGCCGGGAAGGAATCGGAGGCTGCCACGACAGAGGAAACCGCTGCAGAAGAAGGATTTCTCGGGGAAGAAGTCGCGCCGGTCTCCGACGGAGATATGGCGGCGGATGAGGCGGAAGCAAACGGTGAGTTTGCGGGTATGGATTTATATAGCGAATCCGGTGGGACTCAGGACGGGGCGGACTGGGGAAACGGAGTTTGGGTAGAAAAGGACGGCTCCATTACCGTCAGCAGGGGCGACCGTGTCGAAGCCGTTGGTCATATTGACAGTAACGGCGTTTTAACGATAGATAAAGATTTTAATATGATCTATACAGGGCTTTTTATGGGCAGACGGGAGATAACTGAACTGCAGTTTGAGGAAGGGGCAATTGTCAAATCTGTTGGGCTTTCCAGTTTTCAGGAATGTCCTAATCTGAAGCGGGTTGATTTCTCTAACTGTCCGGCGTTGACGAATATTGAAACCAAGGCTTTTTATAATTGCTCCAGCTTGGTGGAGGTAGAATTCCATGATAATCTGCAGACAATTTATCAGAGCGCTTTTGAGAAATGTGATCTGAAGAGTGTTACGCTTGTGCCCGGTCTGACCGGTCTGGATGAATGGGCTTTCCGCGAAAACAAATCTCTGGAAAGCATCCGGTTGGAAGCGGCCAATATGGTTTGTGATGCAACAGGCGGGATTTTCGCGAAATGCAATATTAAAACTATTGATTTTGCTATCAGAGATGTGACAGGAGATACGTCTAAGAACAATATTATTGTTCCGGCATGTATGTTCAAGGGTGCGACGTTTGCGGCTGACACTGATATCCTGATTCCCTGTGAGATTCAGGAGATTGGAGATTCCGCTTTTGAAAGCTCTAATTTGAGCAGCGTCACATTTGAGAATACGATTGACAGGCCCAGTGCGCTGTCTACCATCGGAACAAGTGCATTTAAGTCTACTTCCATCACGAGCATTACCTTTCCCATCACGGTACAGTCTCTCGGTGCATCGTCTTTTGAAGGCTGTAAAGGGCTGACGCGATTGGTGTTGCCCAATTCCATTAATGCGTTAAACAGCAGGGCGTTCCGTGAGTGTACCAATATAAGCGAGCTTCAACTTCCCAACGCAACCTCCACAATCGGAGACTATGTGTTTGAGAACTGTTCCTCTCTGACAAAGGTAGAATTGCCGGAGGGACTTACCTTCACCGGAAAGGGTGAGTTCAAGAACTGTTTAAATCTGAGCAGTGTGAGTATTCCGAGTACAATGCAGACTATCGGAGATGAGACCTTTTTGCAGTGTGTATCGCTCACACAGATAGAATTGCCCGACAGTGTGACGAGTCTTGGAAAGAGTTCCTTTGAGAAATGTTCAAATTTGAAGACGATCCGCTATTCTGAGAGCCTGACAGAGATTAAGGACAAAGCGTTTATGAATGCGTTGCAGCTGACTTCAAATGTCTTTCCGGAGACGCTGACAACGATTGGGGGTAACGCGTTTGAAAATTGTAAGGAGTTTAATGATTTAACGATTCCTGTCAATGTAACTACCATAGGCCAAAGAGCATTTGCAAATTGCCGGGGAATCAATATATTGACCATCGAATCAAATCAGATTACAAAGTGCGGAGACGGCATTTTTGATGAATGTCTGCTGAGAGAAGTGAAATTCCCGGAAGGGATTACAACGATTCCGGCTCGCTTGTTCAGTCAGTCGGACTTCACGACTGCCAGTGTTGTGACTATTCCGAATACAGTTACAACTATCGGTGATTTTGCATTTGCCGGAACAAATACAAATCAGGTAAATGTGCCTGTCATTCAGTTTGAGGAGGGCACAAAGCTGACGAAGATCGGCACCTCAGCATTTGCGTATTGTACGGCGTTGGAGAGATTTACCATTCCTGAGACCACAGAAGAAATTGGTGCAAATGCCTTTGCGAATTGTCTTAAGATTTCTTCGATTGTGATTCCCGAGAATGTGACAAAGATTGGTACCGGCGCGTTTTTTAACTGTTCAATTCTCTCTGAGATTACATATAATGCCATCCGTGTGACGACCTCTAATCAGAATATTTTTGCATTCTGTAATATAAAGAAAATTACAATCGGTGAGAAGGTGTGCGCTTTTCCTGCAAATCTCTTTAAAGGAGCGCAGTTTTCGACGAATGATGCGACGGGCGAGGAGGAAATGATCACCATTTTCATTCCGGCATCTGTGGAGACCATCGGCGAATATGCGCTGCCCAACATCGCGAATCTGCAGAAGGTGGTATTTGAGGACGGTTCCCGTCTTACCACAATTGGAAATAATGCATTCCAGGAGTGTGTAAATCTTACGAGCTGTAGGCTGCCGGATTCGGTAACTTCGATTGGAAATTTTGCGTTTAAGGGTTGTACGAAGCTTGGTTCCGACAGCGCGGAGCCGTTTGACATCCCGGCGTCCCTTGAGACTCTGGGCAGCAGCGCCTTTCAGGATTGCCCTTCCCTTACAAAGGCAGTGATTCCTCCAGACATCAAAAAAATAAACGACAAGGCGTTTATGAATGATATCGGGCTGACTTCCGTCCAAATGACGGGCGGCGAACTCACGGAGATAGGAGTATCTGCTTTTGAGGGCTGTACCGCGCTCACGGAGGTTTCGATTCCTAACGGCGTGACCAAGATCGGGGCGACGGCGTTTAAGAATTGTTCCGCACTGACAAAGGTGGTGATTCCGGCATCCGTTACTTTTATCGGCAAGGACGCTTTCCTCGGCTGCGGCGGCAATGTGCAGTTTATGGTGGTGCCCGGCTCTTATGCGGAGAAATGGCTGGAGGAGAATGGATTTACTTCCTCAAAGCTTCTGACGATCACTTATGTGCTGGATGGGGGAAACAATGCTCCTGAGAATCCCGCGGGATATGAGGCGGGAGAGACCTTCCTCTTTTCTCCGGCAACCCGCAAGGGCTACGCCTTTAAGGGATGGTATCTGGATGAGAAGTTCCAGACCGAGATTAAGGGTGTGGAGGGCTGCACGGGAAATATCACGATCTATGCCAAGTGGGAGATAGATCAATATACCATAACCTATGTTTTGGACGGGGGCAGGAATCACGAAGATAATCCGGCCACCTACACGATTCTGGACAGGATTACGCTGAAGGATGCCACAAAAGAAGGCTTTACATTTAAGGGTTGGTACGATGATCCCAAGAATTTAAAGAGCAGGGTATCCACGATTAATGTCGGCAGCTCCGGAGACAGGACTCTTTACGCGGTGTGGGACGGCGGCACGACAGAGGCTCCCATTGCCAGTATTGAGAACGGTTCTACGGTTAAGCCGGGTACCAGACTTTTCCTCAAATCGGCTACGCCGGGGGCGCGTATTTTCTACACATTGGACGGAACAGAGCCCACGGAGATGAGCAGCCCGTATTCGAGTGGTATCGTCATCGACCGCGATGTGACTGTGAAGGCGGTGGCGGTAAAGATGAACGGCGTATTGAGCGAAGTGTCGGTATTTACCTATAGCATCATAGATGAGACCACGTTCTGGGGAGATATCTGTCCTGAAGATCAGGTACAGTTTGACAGTGCCGCAAAGGTGCCGGAGGGCATCTGGGTGGCAGGCGTTGAGGAGGCGGTATACACCGGTTCGAAGATTACCTTTGATCTGAGGGTGTATGACCACAAGACTCTTTTAAAAGAAAAGACGGACTATACCGTAAAATACTCTAATAATACGAATGCCGGGGATAAGGATGCCGCCAAAAAGGCGCCCACTGTGACGATCACTTCTAAGGGCAATTACAAGGGTAAGGTCGTGGTGAAGTTTACGATCAGTCAGAGGGATATCAGCGGAGAGGACTTCTCTGCGGAGGATATGATCGCCAATGTGACCGGAAAGCTTCAGAAACCGGTGCCTGTGTTGTATTATGGGAAGAAAAAACTGAAGAATAAAAAGGATTATTCGCTTGAGTATCGCCTGGGGGACACCACAGTCGACGGATGTGAAAATAAAGGCGAATATGAAGTGAAGCTGAAGGGGCAGGGCAATTTTAAGGGTGAAAGAACTGTGAAGTTTATCCTTGAGGATGGAATTTCCGTCTCCAAGGCAAAGATTGCGGATCTTACCGCCCAGGTTTATACAGGCGCGGCAATCACTCCGGAATTTACCGTGAAGGTTGGGGCTGATACCCTTGTCAGGGGGACGGATTATGATGTCGTCTACAGCAACAATGTAAATGCCGGAACCGCAACCGTGATGGTCCGCGGTAAGGGCAACTACTGCGGTATGAAGAAGGCCACCTTCAAGATTACGCCCATTGCCACCCTGAACAAGGTGAAGTTTAATCTGGATAAGAGCAGTGTACCTTATACCGGAACCGCATATGAAATTGGTAAGGGGATTGATGTAACTGCTGAATTCGGCGGCAAAGCGCTTGTGAAAGACGTAGATTATACCTGTTCCTATAAGAAGAATACAGATGCCGGAACCGCGACTGTCACCTTCACCGGAAAGGGTGGATATTCCGGTACGACGAAGAAGACTTTTAAGATTACCAGTGTGGATATTTCATTGCTGGCTATCCAATTCCTTGACTGTGAGGGTAATCTCAAGGAAGAATCAGATTCTACCTATGTGTTTGAGCAGGGCGGGGTAAAGCCTTCCATACGGCTTACTCTCGGCGGCAGGATACTGGTTGCCGGCAAGGATTACACCCTCTCCTATGCGAACAATACAGCCAGAGGTAAAGCAGATATCACCGTAAAGGGGAAGAAGAATTATAAGGGAAAGATTACCGGAAAGTTTACGATAGTGCAGCAGAATGCTTCGGAGCTCTCAGTGTCTGCGACAGACGTTGTATATCAAAAGAAAGCAGGTGTGCTTGCGACCTCGAAAACCACTGTGACTGATGTAAACGGAAAGGCGCTTGTGGAAGGCACGGATTACAGGGTCAGCTATGCTTATCTGAATGAGACGTGTCTGGCGGACGGAACGGTTAAAAAGGCGGGAGCGTCCGTAAATATGCAGAAAGACATCATTCCTGTGGAAACACTGATTACTGTGAAGATCAACGGCACAGGAAATTATAAAGGCAATACGCAGACAGCTATCCGGATATGCAGGAAGAGCATTGCTTCCGCAAAGGTGACGGTCAAGGCACAGACCTATACCGGCTCAGAGGTTCAGCCCGGTATCGACCAGATTACCGTCAAGATGGGCCGGGATGAACTGCAGGTCGGAGATTTTGAGATTGTAGGTTACACGAACAATATCAAAAAAGGCACGGCAAAGGTGACAATCCGGGGTGTCGGCAGCTATGGCGGAACGAAGACCGCGAATTTCAAGATTGGGCAGAAAAACTTTATACTGGCGGCGTTAGAGAAACTTTTTTAGGCTGTGGCCGCACAGACAAAACGGACAGGACAGAGCAAGCTATCCTGTCCGTTTTGCCTGTCCGGCATATGAAATCCATTTAAGAAAGGATTGATTATGTCGGGGGGATAGTTTATAATATAAATAGTTTCATACTGGGGCGAAAAGGCGATTGTGCCGCAGCCATATGGGAGGTAAGCATGAACAACCAAGTTTTACAGATGAAGTATCATCCAGCCAAAAAGGAAGTGGAATTTCATCGTTTTCAGAACGGACAGGAGATAGCTATCAGAAATGACAGCAGACTTATGCAGTACATGGCATTAAAGGGAAAATTTGTGCTGCAGGACTATGGAAATACTTTCTTTGAGGATATCGCAAACGCGTTCGACGGTCTAAAGGAAATCGAAATGCAGGTTGTGACTACCCAAATGGATTATGAAGATTTTGTGCAGATGGTGGAATATTACAACGCCGAGCCCAATTCGTGCAAGATAACACCGAGTCTGATCGCAGAGCTGCCCGATATGGCGCATACTTTTGCCGAGGTGAAAAAATATGGCGAGCAGGCCACGGAGATTTTGCGCAGGCACAGACAGAATCTGTTTGAGATACCTCTGGAGAATGAGAATGTCAGAAAGAGTGCGGAGAGCTTTGCGGAGCAGATCGATGAGGAGCGCAGGAATATTCATGACAAGATCGCCAGCCTGAATGACAATGCGGTGAGCCTGTGCTTTACCGGAGTGTACAGTGCCGGCAAGTCCACACTGATCAATGCGCTGCTTGGATACAAGATTCTTCCGGAGAAGATCACCTCTGAGACAGCTAAGATGTTTCGCATTTCAAGTCCCAAGCCCGGTGAGAATGTCATGATCGCCTTTGAGATTGACGGTACCTATTCAGAGCTGGAGTGGAATGAGGTCAAACATTGTTTTGTATTTTCCCATGGACCTTCCGAGAATGATACCAAGACGGTCATTCAGCAGGAAGTGAACAGGGTGAGGGAAGCGCAGCTAAGGCAGCATGAGCAGATCTGTTCGATTTTGACAATGTTGAACGGCACAGAGGGAGTGTCGGCGGATATCAAGATTCATTTTCCTGTGGCGTTAGACAGTGCCAGTGTGCAGTATATCATCTATGATACGCCGGGGACGGACAGCAATTATGCGGAGCATCAGACGGTATTGATGGACGCTCTGTCCGAGCAGAAGCAGTCCATCCTGATCTTTGTGGCTGCTCCCAACAAGACGGAGGGCAGCGGCAATAATGCGTTGTTAAAATATCTGAAGGAAGCGGAGGAGAAGGACAGCAAGACCAGCATTGACATCGGGCGTTCCCTGTTTGTCATCAACTGGTCTGACAGCATCGACTCTGACGCCAGACGGGATCTGCAGCACGAGGAGATCAAGTACAAGGATGACGACTCCTTTTCCATCAGGCTGGCCGACAAGAAGCTGTTCTTTCTCTCGGCGAAATACGGATATGCAGCCAGAGCCGTGAAGAACGGCATTGCATCCGAGAAGGAGCAGTCAGAGTTTAACAGAGGCCTGAACAATATGACAGACAAATTCGGCGGTTACTGCTATCGGGAAGATCGGTGCGCCATGTCCGAGTTTGCCACCAATCGCATGATCGGGCGCTGTGAGGACGCGCTGAAGGATGCGCAGGAGAGACAGGATGATATCTCCGTCCTTGAGGTATCGGCAGGTCTGTATGCGCTGGAGAGCGAGATTCTGCAGTACGGCGAGAAGTATGCCTCTGCGGTGAAGGCTTCCGCCCTCATTGACAGTGTGGACAGAGCATTATCCAAGCTGAGCAACCGTGCGGTTTCCCTGCGCGAGAGCAATCGCGAGGAGATCAAGGAGATCGAGAAGAACATTATCGAGCTTCGCAGAACGATCAACGAGGCTATCGAGAAAGAGTACAACGAGTCTTCCATACCGGAAAACATGCCCCTCCCAGAGGAGGCCAGCAGAACGCTGGGGCTGGACAGGGCGACGCTCTACAGTGCCATTGTAGGCAACACGAAAAACTACATGGACAAAGAGCTGCGGGGCTGGTTTCTGGGAATACTGGGAAGAGTGAAAGTGAAGGACCGCGATAAGGACAATGTCCGCGATATGATCAATCGGGCCATAGATGAATATACAGACCAGTTCCTCTCTCAGAGAAAGATCTTGCTGGAGAGTCAGCGGGATATCTTCATCAACGCTGTGAAGCAGACCATATTGGAGAGCGGCAATATCAGCAAGGCAGCCAAGAAGTTTTTCCTGGATGTTCCGGTTCCGCAGGTGGTGAAGCCCGGTATCACCAACTGGGGCGAGTTGTACGATTCCCATTGCAGAACCGAGAAATTCCTGATGTTCAAGGGAGAGTACCTTGACAAGGCAGGATTTATTCAGGATGTAGAGAAGATGCTGGTGGAAATCGCGGACAGCATGTGCGAAGACTACAGTCAGGATTACCGCAATGCGCTGGAGTCTCTGCTGATGCAGATTAAGACACAGTTTGAGGGGAATCTGGAAATCTATTCCCTGTACATGAAGGCCATGGTGGAGAACCGCGACGCCATGAAGCAGCTTGGCGACAAGGTGGCGGATGTGGCAACAGAGTTGTTCGACTGTCAGAAGCAGTTGAATGATATCATCTGGAATCTGCGCCTGACATCCTTCTGGCTCTAAACAGATTCATGAGATCAAGTATATGATGAAGCATACGATTAAACGGCGCAGCTCCTCACAGGGCTGCGCTGTCTTTGTTTTTGCGCGTTCGGCTGATCAGAAACGGCAATTCATACAGCATCATGGCTGCCCATCCGGCCAGATAAGCCCAGGGCAGTGCAGTGATTCCCATTTTACGGACAAATACTAACAAAACGCAGGCGAGCACACGCACACCCATATTGATCAGACTGCTCCAGAGGGTGATCTTCAGATCTCCCATTCCGCGGAAATATCCCTGTATGCCGTTCGTGACAGCGGGAACAATGTACATGAACGCAATCAGGTGCAGATATGCTTCTCCCTGGCCGATTGTGGCCGCATCCTGTGTAAACAGCCGCATCACAGGGTTGGCAAAAAGCAGTAGAAAGATTCCCATACCCGCGCCATACACGAGCTCTATATACATTCCCACGCGGAATGCCGTACGAACGCGCCCGGTTTCTCCGGCGCCGCGATTCTGCGCCATCACGCTGGTCATGGCATGTCCGATATTCTGTTCCGGTATATATGCATAGTCATCGATGCGGTTAATTGCCGAGAACGCTGCGGTCGCTGTCACTCCCATGGTATTGACAATCCCCTGTATGCCGATTTTGCCAAGCTGAACGGTAGACTGCTGCATTGCGCTGGTAAATCCGTAACCGACGATCTGTTTAAAAAGTGTCCGGTCAAAGTGCAGCCATTGCTTACCCAAATTTAAAAGAGGTATCTGTTTTCTGATATAAATCCAGCACAGCAGACAGCTGAGAGCTTCACTGAGCACAGTGCTGACGGCGCAGCCCGTCGTCCCTAAGGAAAAGAACACCACAAATATAAAATCACCCACAATGTTGATCAATGCGCTGATCCCAAGAAAGTAAAGAGGGGATTTACTGTCCCCCATCGCCCGCAGGGTACTGGCAAAGAAATTATAGATAAAGTTAAAAATCAGACCGCATGTTACAATCCTCAGATATATTGTCGCCTCCTGCATGATCGTAGCATCTACCTGCAGAATTTTGAGAAAAACGGGAGCCCCTGTGAGACAGACTGCGGTGAGCGTAAGCGAAAATACAACGCCGGAGATCATTGCCGTACTGACTTCCCGCTTCAGAGTCTTATAATCTTTCGCTCCATAGAGCGTACCCACCAGAATCCCCGCGCCAAGGCAGATTCCCTGTACAAACAGCATTACCAACGTCATCAGAGGATTGCTGGTTCCGACAGCCGCAAGCGCTTCCTTGCCCACATACCTGCCCACGATAATGCCGTCTACGGCATTGTAAGTGAGCTGCAGCAGGTTTCCCAACACCAGCGGAATTGTAAATTTAATAAGAATAGGGAGCATCCTCCCCTGTGTCATGTCCTTTGTCATTGTCATACTATCTGCCTCCACAATACCATTATATTCCCTGTATGAAATATGGCAACCAATTTCTCGCCGGGATTGTAACCAATCGGATCGTTACCTACCCGGCGGTATTTTTGCAGGATATCTTGTGTAAAGCCGCAAAAATGCAGTATAATAACCGGAGAGGACATGCGTATGGTCCGGTGCGCGATACACAGGGAGGTTATCATGGTAACAGACGCTAAAAAGGCGACAGCCTTATCCAATCAAATACTGCAGCTTGCCCATGATGATCTGATTATGCATCTGCGTTTTCTTGACACCGCTCTGGCCCGTTTTCCATGGCGGGAGAGGGCGGGTATGAACTGTATGGCCACCGACGGGAGTGTCTGCTATTTTGACCCGGTTTATCTGTTGAAGGCCTATCAGGCCGACAGTAAAATGATTCCCCGTATCTATCTGCATATGCTGCTTCACTGCGTATTTGCCCACAGCTTTCAGTATGACAGGCTGGACACGGAGTTGTGGGATCTGGCGGCGGACATTGCGGTGGAGAGTGTGATATTGGAGCTGGGGCTGCCCGGCGTGACATTGGAACAGGACGCGGATGCGGAGAGAAAGCTAAAGCTTTTGCGGGAGGATATAGGAGCTTTGACGGCGGAGCGTATTTACCGTTATCTGCGGCTTAACCCGCCCACGCCTCATGAGCGTGAGGAGTTTCAGAGATTGTTCCTGAAGGATATTCACAGTCTCTGGAAGCCGGCTGAGAATCTGGAGATGACGCTGGAGCAGTGGAAAAAGATCAGCGAGCGTATCAGGACGGATTTGAAATCCTTCACGAAGGCAAGGACGGATGCGGAGACTTTGGAGAAGAATCTGGAGGAGACCACCCGGGACCGGTATGATTACAGTGATATTCTCCGGCGGTTTGCCGTGATGGGAGAAGATATTACTGTAAACGATGAGGAGTTTGACTATATTTACTATACTTACGGATTGGAGCATTATGGGAACCTGCCGTTGATCGAGCCTTTGGAATACAAGGAGACACATAAGGCGAAGGAGTTCGCCATAGCCATTGACACTTCGGCTTCCTGCAGAGGACCTGTGGTAAAGGCTTTTTTGCAGAAGACATACTCCATCCTGAAAGAAGAGGAGAATTTTTTCCATAAAATAAATGTCCACATTCTGCAGTGTGACAATGAGGTGCAGAGTGACACGAAGATTACCTGTGACGAGGATTTTGAGACTTTTATGAAATATGGAAAGCTCAGCGGATTTGGAGCCACGGACTTCAGGCCCGTTTTTGTGTATCTGGATGAGCTGAGGGCCAGGGGAGAGTTTGAAAATCTGAGAGGCCTGATTTATTTTACGGATGGTTATGGTATATACCCGGAGCGTATGCCGGATTATGACGTGATTTTTGCGTTTTTGGACGAGGACGAGAACCGGGCGCCCACACCGCCCTGGAGTCTGAAGGTCATTCTGGAGAGCGAAGAGCTGGAAAGTGAAGAACTGAAAAGTGAAGAACTGGAAAGTAAAAAGCTGGAGAGGGAAGAGATGGAGGAGGAAACAGATGAACATTAAACAGGCAAAGGAATATATCAAGAATTCCGTGAATCTGTATCTGAAGAAAAACGAGTTCGGGGAGTACCGTGTGCCGGTGGTGCGTCAACGCCCGATCTTTCTGCTGGGGGCGCCCGGTATCGGCAAGACGGCCATCATGGAGCAGATTGCCCAGGAGCTGGGGGTGGCGCTGGTATCCTATTCCATGACGCACCACACCAGACAGTCCGCTCTGGGTCTGCCCTTTATCACCCGGAAGACCTACGGAGGCAGGCAGTATCAGGTGTCTGAGTACACCATGAGCGAGATCCTGGCTTCCATCTATGATACCATGGAGGAGAGCGGAATCCGGGAGGGGATTCTGTTTCTGGATGAGATCAACTGTGTATCGGAGACGCTGGCGCCCTCCATGCTGCAGTTTTTGCAATACAAGGTGTTCGGCAGACATCAGGTGCCGGAAGGATGGGTTATCGTCACCGCGGGAAATCCACCGGAATACAATAAATCGGTGCGTGAATTTGATGTGGTGACCATGGACCGGTTGAAGCTTCTGGAGGTGGAACCGGATCTCCAGATCTGGAAGGAATATGCCAGAGAACGCAGGATTCATCCTGCAATCATGAATTTCCTCGATTTGAAGAAGGAATATTTTTACCGCATTGAGATGACTGCCGGAGGGCGCAGCTATGTGACGGCAAGAGGCTGGGAGGATCTGTCCCAGATACTCTGTCTCTATGAGGAGGAGCAGCTTGCGGTTCAGGAGAGCCTGGTGGCGCAGTATATCCGAAATCCCCGGATTGTCAGGGAGTTTACGGCCTATTACGATCTGTTTAACAAATACAAAAAGGATTACCGCATCAACGAGATATTGGAGGGGCGCGCGCCGGTGCAGGCCATCGCCAGAGCGAAAGAGGCGGCTTTTGATGAGCGGCTTTCCCTGCTGGGAATGCTGCTGGACAGAGTGCAGGCGGACATGAAGGCTGTGATGGAGCAGGCGGCTTTTCTGAAGGATCTGCAGACTGGGCTGAAGGCGGTGAAAGAGAAAATCCTGAGCGGGGAAATTGCTGTATTGGAACAGATGGCGGAGGGCAAAAAGAAGCTTTTGGAAAACCTGCAGACAGCCAATTCCCTGTCCGATGAGGACAGGCGCAGGCATCAGAAGCTCATTCGTTTTCTGGAAGAGCGCAGAAAGGAGCTTTACACGGGCGATGCGGTCACGGGAGAGGAAGCCTTCGCGTTTATTAAGACCAAGTATGACGCATGTGTTGCGGGGATGAGACGGGAGACGGAGAAAGTACAGGGAGAAATGTCATCGCTGTTTGCCTTTGTGGAGGAGGCTTTTGCTCAGGGCAATGAGCTGTTGATCCTTGTGACGGAACTCACGGTGGACCGTTCCAGCGCGGAGTTTATCGCCACCTTTGGCAGTCCGGATTACCAGAGGCACAATCAGGAGCTGATGCTGAGCGAGAGGAGCGACGACATTCGCGCGCAGATCGCCGAATTGGGCTTATAAAATGATAAAAGTATGACAGAAATTACGAAAAAGAGGTGACTGCGTTGGTTCAGGAGCAGGAATATGTTTTGCCGGGAGGCCGCTTATATTATGAAGTCCTGGAAGATTCGGAAAACGGCAGCGCAATCCGCATTACCCGGCTGCAGGGGCTTGCGGGGGAGGTGGAGATTCCCGGATGCATCGGGGACTGTCCGGTAAAGGGCATTGCGAAAAAGGCCTTTTTGAGCAAAAAGAATCTGAGGAAGGTCACGGTGCCTGAGAGTGTGACGGAGGTGGGGGATTGGGCTTTCGCATACTGTGACAGCTTGCATACGGTGGTGTTTGGGGCAGGAGAACATACTCCGCGCTTTGGCAGGGCTGTGTTTCTTGAGTGTAAAAAGCTCCGTTTTCTGGCCGTGAACGGCGGGGACGAGACCACGGCGGCACTGCTTGCGGCGGCCGTGACCGCGGCGGATGCACCCTATCTGCTGGATGCCTCCGAGGCGGGGAGCAGGGAGTGGCTGGGAAAATGGGACGCAAGGATGCTTGCGATCCTGCGCAGCGCAGACAATGAGGGTTATTCCAGACAGGTGCTCTGCGGCGAGGAGGACTACGGCAGCACGGATGCGGCGGCTTATGAGAACGGCAGACGAAAGCTGAAAGTGCGCCTGTTGCTGCTGCGGTTGTTATACCCCCGGGGGCTTTCCGGGGAACACAGGCTGGAGCTGGAACAGTATCTGAGAGCTCACACCCGGGGCTGTGAGCGTGAGGAGACCTGGCAGGTGGTGCTTACAGAGCATGGGGAGGAGAGCGCTTATTACCGGCTGTTTGCAGAGCTTGGCTGTATATCGGAAGAGAACTTCCAACTGCTGCTGTCGGATGTGGGCGACGCATATCCCGAGCTGAAGGCCTGGCTTATGCGCTATAAGGAGGAGAAGCTGGGATATCAGGATTTTTTTGCGGGACTGGATTTATAGCTTTAGTTGTAATATTCTGGAAAAAATGGTATAAATGTTATAAAATAAATGATATAAATATCAAACATGAAAATGAGATCAACAGAAAACCCAAATAAGGAAGGATGAGCATAACTATGACATTAGAGCGGGCGCAGGAAAAGCTGGCAAAGTATGGTCAGGAGCATGTGTTGAAATATTATGATGAACTGTCCGAGGATGACAAACGGAGCCTTCTTGCACAGATCGAGGCCACGGACATGAGTATGCTGGAAGCCTGTCTTCATAAGGAAGAATTGGCGAAAAAGGGGGCGATCACCCCTCTGTCGGCCATGCAGCTTGACGAGATCAACGCCAACAGGGAGAGCTTTACCCGCACGGGACTGGAGGCCATACGCGCAGGAGAAGTGGGAGCGGTGCTGCTGGCAGGCGGTATGGGCACCAGGCTGGGATCGGAAGATCCCAAGGGCATGTACAATGTGGGCGTTACCAAACCGCTCTACATCTTTGAATGTCTGATCAATAATCTCATGGATGTGGTGAAACAGGCTGACGCGTGGATTCATCTCTTCATCATGACCAGCGACAAGAACCATGACGCCACAGTGGCGTTTTTGAGAGAGAAAAATTATTTCGGTTACCGGTCCGAATATATTCATTTCTTCAAGCAGGAGATGGCTGCGGCCATCGACTATAATGGCAAGATTTATCTGGAGGAGAAGGGAAAGCTCTCCACCTCCCCCAACGGCAACGGCGGCTGGTTTATCTCCCTGCAGAAAAACGGCCTTTTGGAGCTGGTACACGACGAAGGCATACAGTGGCTGAATGTGTTTGCGGTGGACAATGTGCTGCAGCGCATAGCGGATCCCTGCTTTGTGGGCGCAACCATTAAGAAAGACTGTGTGGTGGGCGCCAAGGTGGTGAAAAAGAACGCGCCGGACGAAAAGGTGGGCGTGATGTGTCTGGAGGATGGCAGACCTTCCATCGTGGAGTATTATGAGCTCACGGAGGAGATGATGAACGCCCGGGACGAAAAGGGCGATTACGCCTACTATTTCGGCGTGATCCTGAACTATCTGTTCAAGGTGGCGGATCTGGAACAGATGATGGCCTCCAATATGCCTCTGCATATCGTGGAGAAGAAGATCCCGTATCTGGATCAGGAGGGAAGGCCGGTAAAGCCCGAGGCCCCCAATGGTTATAAACTGGAAAATCTGGTGTTGGATATGATCCATCAGTTAGACTCCTGTCTTCCCTTTGAGGTGGAGCGGGAGCGGGAGTTTGCGCCCATCAAAAACGCTACGGGAGTGGATTCCGTTGAGAGCGCAAGGATTCTTTTGGAGAAAAACGGCGTGGAACTGTAAGCTGTTTTGAATATGTGGCAAGACTATATAAAACAACAGGAATGTCTCGGTTCCGGAGACCGGGCGGAGAGGAGAGCTTATGAGAATTTTGGTGACAGGCGGCGCGGGCTTCATCGGAAGCCATACCGTGGTAGAGCTGCAGGAGGCAGGGTATGATGTAGTTGTGCTTGACAATCTGTGCAATGCCAGCGAGAAATCGCTGGAGCGCGTGGAGGCCATCACGGGTAAAAAGGTGTCTTTTTATAAGGCGGATATTCTGGACCGGGAAGCGCTGGAGCAGATATTTGCCAAAGAGGATATCGACGCGGTTATCCATTTTGCGGGGCTCAAGGCTGTGGGAGAGTCCGTGCAGAAGCCCTGGGAATACTATCAGAACAATATCGCCGGGACGCTGACCCTTGTGGATGTGATGAGAAAGAACAATGTGAAGAATATCATCTTTTCTTCCAGCGCAACGGTTTACGGTAATCCTGCTTTTATTCCCATCACGGAAGAGTGTCCCAAGGGAAGCTGCACCAATCCTTACGGTTGGACGAAATCCATGCTGGAGCAGATCCTGACGGATATCCAGAAGGCGGATCCGGAGTGGAACGTGATCCTGCTGCGTTATTTTAATCCCATCGGCGCGCATCCCAGCGGCACTATGGGGGAGAATCCAAACGGTATTCCCAACAATTTAATGCCCTATATCACACAGGTGGCAGTGGGCAAGCTCAAGGAGCTTGGCGTGTTCGGAGACGATTACGATACCCCCGACGGCACCGGGGTGAGAGACTATATCCATGTGGTGGATCTCGCCAAAGGACATGTGAAAGCCCTGAAAAAGATTGAGGAGAAGGCGGGACTGAAAATCTATAACCTTGGTACCGGCGTGGGTTACAGTGTGCTGGATATCGTGAAAAATTTTGAGGCTGCCACGGGAGTAAAGATCCCTTATGTGATCAAGCCCAGACGTGCCGGAGATATTGCGACCTGCTATGCCGACGCAGCCAGAGCCAGGGAAGAGCTTGGCTGGACTGCGCAGTACGGCATTCAGGAGATGTGTGCGGATTCCTGGAGATGGCAGAAAAACAATCCCAACGGTTATGAGGACTAGTCAGATTCATGCGGGGACCGTTCCGGTTCATGCCACATGAAGATGCGTTTCATGTCATGTTGGAAACTGCTATGCCACATAAAGATACATGAAGATAAAGTGGCAGACGCTGCCGCCCATGACGAAGAGGTGAAATACCTCATGGGAGCCAAAATCCTTGTGCCGGGCGTTAAACAGAGGGAGCTTCAGCGCATAGATCACGCCGCCCACTGTGTAGATGATGCCGCCTGCCAGAAGCCACAGAAAAGCCGCGGTGGGCAGGGTGTTCCAGAGTCTTCCAAAGACCAGTACGCACACCCAGCCCATGGCGATATAGATTGTGGAGGAAAACCACTTGGGACAGGTGACCCAGCATGCTTTGATCACCATGCCTGCCAGAGCGATGCCCCAGACCAGAGCCAGAAGCTGATAGCCCAGAGCTCCTCCCAGCACGATCAGGCATACGGGGGTGTAGGAGCCTGCGATCAGCACAAAGATCATCATGTGATCCAGTTTTTTGAAAAATTTCAGGCGACTCCCTGTGAGATTGACGCTGTGATAGGCTGCGCTGGCGCCGTAGAGCAGGATCATGCTGCTCATAAAAATGACCATGGCGGCAAAGTTCTGTCCGCCTGCGGAGATTCCTGTTTTTACCAAGATAGGGATTGTGGCGAATATCGCCATCATCATGGCAATAAAATGCGTGATTGCGCTGCCGGGTTCTCTGATTGTTATCTGCATGTGAATCCTCCTTTTGCTGCGAAATATTATGAATAGTATGCGAAATATTATAGTTATTATATGTATAACTACAAATAATATTATTCAAAATACAATAAGTAGTATTCAAAACTACATCTTATGTTTTGAATACTACTATTAAAAGAAGAAATTGTCAACAGAAATTTTTGATAAAATTTTCAATGGATTCTTATATCTAAATTCTTAATCTTCTTCCAGCACCTGAAATTCCAGATAATCAAAATCTATAGATTCTATAAAGCTGTCCTGATAAAATCGGGTCTTGGCCTGGCGCTTGAACTCTGTTATATTTTTGTCCAGCCAGATGGGCTGGCCCAGATCAAAGCGCCGGCATATTTCTTCCAGGGCCTTAAATACTTTGTGTGTGCGGGTGTCCTGATCAGAATTTTCCACCACCGTATCCTGCAGTAAATGATTGTCGTGAAACAGTTTCGCCCAGATGCGCATTCTATACCTTCCCCTCTTTTCTGCCCGCAGATTTATCTGCCGGATGTAAAAATCATATTCTATTTGCCGGTGAATTTCAAGAAGTAAAAAATTGTATTCATAAATTGAATTATTGAGCATATACATATAGAGTGGCGGTTAGAAATAGGAAAAACTACCAACTATTATTAAAAAAGGATTAAAATTTTGTGAATTATATACATTTTTATTCTAATCTGTGGTATAATGAGTTCACTAAAGCAAGTCGGCAGGACAAAGGAGCAGCTATGGATTTAAGACAGGCGAGCGGAGAGGGTGTTGACAGCTGGCAGGAAGTGACATTAGTCTACAATGCAGCTCTCCGACAGATAGAAACAAAAATGGAGATACTCAACGATGAATTTCAGCATGTACATCAATACAACCCGATCGAGCATATCAAAGCGCGTATCAAGACACCGGAAAGTATTGTAAAGAAGCTTAAGCGTCACGGGTATGAATCTACGATTGAGAATATGGTCAAGCACATCAATGATATCGCGGGAATCAGGATTATCTGTTCCTTTACTTCGGATATCTACCGTATAGCGGACATGATCAGCGAACAGAAGGATATCCGGGTGATTGCGGTCAAGGATTATATTACATATCCCAAGGCCAGCGGTTATAAGAGCTATCATATGATCGTCACTGTACCGGTGTATTTGTCGGACCGCATTGTGGACACCAAGGTTGAGGTTCAGATACGCACGGTTGCAATGGATTTTTGGGCCAGTCTGGAGCACAAGATACACTACAAGTTTGAGGGAGATGCGCCGGAGCATATCCGAAGCGAACTGGTGGAGTGCGCCCGTCTGGTCTCGGATCTGGACGCCCGAATGCTGTCCCTGAACGAAGAGATACTGGTCCTCAGCGGAGTGGAGGAAAATGCCGTCATATGATATAACTGAATGTAGATCTATGGAGAGATGAGGACTTATCGGATCTATCAGATAGGAAAAGAGAATGCAGGGGCTGCCGTTTTGACGACCGGAATCGTGAAACGGCAGCCTTTGTCTGCTTGTGATGAATTTTATTTGGCTCAGGGATAAAATGAGGAGTGCCCGGACACCTCTCGGCATCCGGGCTATTATGAAAAAAATATCTGAAATCTTGTCTTTGTCTGTAATAAAGTATAGCAAGGGAATATGAACAAACTATGAACGGCATGTAAATACTTGGTTAAAGTTACAAAAACAAAAAAGCACCGATCTGAAAACTGTGCAAAATAAACAAAAATCTTTCGCCATGCGGGAGTTGTCAGGATGACAAAAAGATGTTAAAATAAAAACAATAAGTCACACGGAAAAAATGCCCGCTAAAGCGGACAGGGGGTATGTTATGGATACGTTTATGGACAGGCTGGCACAGAAGTTTACAGCGCAGGAGATGATCAAGGCAAATGCCGCTGCGGAGGCAGAGGAGCTGAACAGACTGCGGGAGCAGGTGCAGGAGTACACGGAGTGTCTGGACCGCATGCAGCAGATATGCGCGGATATGGAGCGGACTTCGAAAGAGGCGAAAGGCAGGGTAGATGAAGCCCGGCTGGATACGGACGGACTGCGGGAGCAGCTTTTGGAGATCTGGAAAAATGTGCAGGATATGCAGGCCAAACAGCAGAATTCTGTGGGAGAGCAGGATGACAGTTCCCAGAGGATGCTGGCAGAGCAGTTAAACAGCATGAGAAGCGCACAGGATGCGCAGTTTGAGAATATCAGAGGCTTGCAGGCTGACCAGATAGAAGATATCCGAGATATGCAGGCCCGGCAGCTTGAGAATATTCAGGGTATGCAGGCCCGGCAGCTTGAGGACATTCAGGGCATACAGGCCCAACAGCTTGAGAGCATTCGGGGTATGCAGAGCGCTCAGGTTGAGGCCATTAAGAGTTCTGTGGAGGATCAGCTTGACAGTATGCGCAGCATGGTGAAAGCTCAGGTCAGCGGCATCAAGAACGTGCAGGACGGTCAGCTTGACAGTCTGCGCGGTGTGCTGGATGCCCAGAACAACACCCTCTCGGCAAAGATTGGCGAAATGCAGGCTAATCTGGAGACGCAGCTTAACGGTTCTAATGATTTTATCCACAAGGAATGCGTGAAGGTATACCGCAATGTACAGGCTGTGGTGGGCGAGGAGAATAACAAACAGAGCGACAATCTCGAGTATCTCATCAAGCCCATGACCGGCAAGATGAAAAATCTGTTCAATATCGCGACGGCAGCACTGGTCTTTTCTCTGATCAGTGTGGTCTTGCAGGTGCTGAGCCTGTTGCACATTTTTTAAACGCAGTGTATTAGTAAAGATGCGCGAAAAAATTTATGTTGAAGGAGATATACAATGGCCAGGGAGATATGGAAGCCGGGTAATATGCTCTATCCGCTGCCGGTGGTGATGGTGAGCGTGGCGGACCGCAACGGAAGAAACAATATCATTACGCTGGCGTGGGTGGGAACGGTATGTTCTGATCCGCCCATGGTATCCGTTTCCGTGAGGCCGGAGAGATATTCCTATCATATTTTGAAAGAGACCGGGGAATTTGTGATCAATCTCACCACGAAGAGTCTGGTCTATGCCACGGATTACTGCGGTGTGAGGAGCGGGCGGGATGTGGACAAGTTTCAGGAGATGAAGCTGACTGCGCTTGCGGCATCCAAAGTGAAAGCGCCCCTCATTGAGGAGAGTCCGGTGAATCTGGAATGTGTGGTTCGCGAGGTGAAGCCGTTAGGATCCCATGATATGTTTCTGGCTGAAGTGGTGGCAGTGCATGCCGACGGGAAATATATGGATGAGAACCACAAGTTCTGTCTGGACAGAGCGGAACCCATTGTGTATTCTCATGGAACCTATTTTGGCTGTGGAGAGAAGTTGGGAACCTTTGGTTACAGTGTGCGCAAAAAATGAGATTCAGGCAGATACTGATAAGGCTGGGATAGATACAGCCAAATACAGTCAGGAACCGGGGGAGTCTAACAGACTCCCTCTTTTTATGGCGTCCTTGCCATAGCGGGCCCGTATGCTGTCCAGCGCGGCGTCCAGTTTCTGCTGTTTCTCGGATCTGGGGGCTTCATAGTCGAAGAGACTGAGCTGCATCGGTGTGTCTTCCTCCACGAGTCTGGCGGCGCGCACTCCAAGAAGGCGGATGGGCGAGCCGTTCCAGAGTTCGTCAAATAAAGTGCAGGCATGGCGGTAGATGACATCTGTGGAGGCGGTGGGGATGTCCAGAACCATCTGATGCGACGCCTGCTGGAAGGTGCTGTATTTGATCTCTGTGCAGACAGACCCGGCCATACAATGAGCGGAGCGCAGACGTCTGCCCACAGATTCGGACAGCTCCAGGAGCACCTTCCGGACGTCCTCTGTGGTCACTGCATCATGGGAGAGCGTGGTGGAATTACCGATACATTTGGCTTTTGTCTGGGCAGTGACCACCTCGGAAGCGTCCCGCCCGTTTGCATAGTCCCACAGCGTCAGGCCATGGCTTTTCAGGTGGGCTTCCAGAATACGCGGGTCTGTATTGGCCAGCTCGCCTATGGTGCGAATACCCAGTTTTTTCAGCGTTTCGGCACTGGAATGTCCGCAGGAAAACAGTTGTCCCACGGGGAGGGGCCAGAGCTTTTCAGGAATCTCATGACAGTAGAGCGTATGTACCAGATTGGGCTTTTTGAAATCAGAGGCCATTTTTGCCAGAACTTTCCTGTCCGAGATGCCTATATTTACAGTGAAACCGAATCTGGTATAGACGGAATCCTTGATATAAGCGGCGGCTTCTTCCGGGGAGGAATATTTTGAGGCAATGGGGGTATAATCCATATAGCATTCATCGATGCTGACCTGTTCCAGATCGGGACAGATATCCGCCAGAAAGTCTATAAGCCGCCGGCTGTACTCCTGATAGCGGGTATGGTCGGGAGCTGCAGTCACCAGATTGGGGCATTTGCGGAAGGCGTTCACCACCGGCTCGCCGGTCTGGATGCCATAGGCTTTGGCGGGAATGGATTTGGCCAGGACAACGCCGTGCCGGGTAGAGGTGTCGCCGCCCACGATGGAGGGAATCAGACGCAGATCCACTTTATCTCCGGCCTCCAGACGATCCAGTGCAGTCCAGCTCAAATATGCTGAATTTACATCAATATGAAAAATAATTTTACCGCTGTCAAATTTACTCATAATTCCAGTATAACCTGAAAATAACAGCTTTACAAGCCGTTCAAATATTGATAGAATAAAAATGTTTAGTCGCAAAGTGTTACAGAATTGTTACAGAGGAATCATCCGAATGAAGTTTCTGACGAGAAATTTGAAATACATTAAATATACATATGTAAAAATGACTTTTTTGACGCTCTTTGTCTGTGTACTGTTCCTGGACGGTTATCAGGGATTCGCCGCGGAGGGGGAGAATTATTTTCATATTGTGCTGAACGGAGTGGAGATCGGCGCCGCCGCAGATGAGGACACGGCGGAGAGACTGCTGGTTGAGGCGCGCAGAGAGATTGCCGGAAAGAGCGAAGGGCTGACCTTTATGGATGCTGATCTGAGTGTGCAGGGGGAGGAAGTCCTCTGGGGAAAGCTCGACCGGGAGGATGTTCTGCAGGACCGCATGGGGGAAGTGTTGGAGAAGAGCATTCGTGAGACCATGCACCGTTCCTACACGCTGAAGGTAAATGAATATATCGTCAATCTCGGCAGCGCGGGGGAGGTGCAGAAGCTCCTGCAGGCGGCCGTGGACAAATATGATGAGGAACAGCTTTTTGATGTGGAACTGATCCGGGACCAGGGCAGAGAGCTGGGGGCGCTGACCGCGCGGGTGAACCGTCGTGAAGAAACGGACGAAGATCAGAAGAGCGATTTTGTGGCGGCGGGTGTGGAGACCGTAATGACGCAGATCGGAGAAGAATTCTATGACGGCGGGGAAAAGGGTTTTGAGGATTATGATCTGGGTGTGAAGACCATGAACTTTGCCGAGGAGGTAGAGATCGTGGAAGCCTATCTGCCGGAGAACCAGCTCTCTACATTGGAACAGGCGGTGGACGAGGTGATCAAGGAGCAGGAGACTGTGGGAGAGTACACCATCGTGCGGGGAGACACACTCTCGGAGATATCCATCAAGGTCAATATTCCCATGGATAAGATTCTGGAATTAAACAGTGATAAGCTCACAGATGAGAATTCCACCATCCGCGAGGGGGACAAGCTGATCATCACCGTGCCTGAGCCCGAGCTTTCCGTGGAACGCATGGAAGAGAATTATTACGAAGAAATATACGACGCGGACATCATCTATATCGACAATGACAACTGGTACACCACCCAGACTGTGGTGCATCAGCAGCCCTCCGCAGGCTTTCGCAAGATTGTGGCGGATGTGCATTATCTGAATGACAAGGAGGTTTCCCGGGAGATTCTCAAGGAAGAGATCACCATGGAGGCAGTGCCTAAGATCGTGGAGCGGGGAACCAAGATTCCGCCCACCTATATCCGTCCCATATCCGGAGGGCGTCAGACTTCGGGATTCGGCAGGCGCAATGCACCCACAAAAGGCGCAAGCACCTATCACAAAGGCGTGGACTGGGCGGTACCCACAGGGACGTCCGTCTATGCGTCCTGCGGCGGTACGGTGGCCAAGGCCGGATGGGGAAGCGGTTACGGCTATGTGGTTTATATCAATCATGAGGACGGCAGACAGACCAGGTACGGACATTTGTCCAAGGTGCTGGTAAAGTCCGGTCAGAGCGTAAAGCAGGGCGAGAGGATCGCGCTCAGCGGCAATACAGGCATCAGCACGGGGCCGCATCTGCACTTTGAGATTCTCATAAACGGCAGCCAGGTGAACCCGTTGAAATATTTGAATTAAAGGCTTAATAAATATAAAATAAATGCATCATTATGGCATCAGAACATGCATTCTATTTACAAATGCGCCAAAATATGGTATAAAGCTTGTTAAGGTATAGTAGATAATGTATTTGGGATAATAATTTTCATATAGCAGATAAAGCAGATAACCTGGACAAGAGGTAAGTATAAATGGAACAATACGCGGTTAAAGGCGGTAATCCATTGGTCGGTGAAGTTGAAATAGGGGGGGCTAAGAATGCGGCGCTTCCTATTCTCGCCGCATCCGTGATGACGGATGAGACAGTATATATAGAAAATATGCCGGATGTGAGGGACACCAATGTGTTGTTGTCCGCCATGGAGGGCATTGGCGTACTGATGCGGCAGGAGGGCAGGCACAAGGTCATACTGAACGCCGCCAATATCAACAATACCGAAGTGGTGGACGAGCGTCTCAAAAAGATCAGAGCTTCCTATTATCTGATAGGAGCATTGTTGGGCAAGTATAAACATGCGGAGGTGGTGCTCCCCGGGGGCTGCGATATCGGCAGCAGGGCCATCGACCAGCATATCAAGGGCTTTGAGGCTCTGGGGGCAAGGGTTGTCATCGAGCACGGACTCATCAAGACCAGTGCGGAGCGTCTGGTGGGAAGCCATATCTATATGGATGTGGTCAGCGTGGGAGCGACGATCAATGTCATGATGGCCGCCACCATGGCTGAGGGTAAGACCGTTATCGAGAACGCCGCCAAAGAGCCCCATGTGGTGGATCTGGCCAATTTCCTCAACAGTATGGGGGCCAATATCAAGGGCGCGGGGACGGATGTGATCCGCATCAAGGGCGTGACCAGACTGCATGGTACGGAGTATGCCATCATCCCTGATCAGATCGAGGCGGGAACCTTTATGTTTGCCGCTGCGGTGACCAAGGGGGATGTGACGGTAAAAAATGTCATCACCAAGCATCTGGAGTCCATTACGGCCAAACTGCTTGAGATCGGCTGTGAGGTAAAAGAGGCGGATGACTGTGTCCGCGTGGTGGCCTCCAAGCCGCTGCATCACACGCAGGTGAAGACACTGCCCTATCCCGGATTCCCCACGGACATGCAGCCGCAGATCGCTGTGACACTGGCTTTGTCCCAGGGAACCAGCATTGTGACGGAGAGTATCTTTGAGAATCGCTTTAAATACGTGGACGAGCTTACCCGTATGGGCGCAAATATCAAGGTGGAGGGCAATATCGCCATTATAAACGGCGTACCTAAGTATACGGGAGCGAGTATTTCCGCGCCGGATCTGAGGGCGGGAGCGGCGCTGGTACTGGCGGCGCTGGCAGCGGAGGGTTACAGCACGGTGGACGATATCCGCTATATCGAGAGGGGATATGAGGACTTCCATCTGAAGCTGCAGTCTCTTGGCGCTCAGATTGAGCTCATCGAGACGGAGCGCGACTTCCAGAAATTTAAATTGAAGACCGGTTAAAACGGCTTGACAGAAGCGTTGCTTCATAGTATATTAACAATAACAACAGTATATTTTTTCTCTTATTCAGAGTGGTGGAGATACATAGGATCGATGAAGCCACGGCAACCCCTTAATGGAAGGTGCCCACCTGAGCGAGCATATCCTGTCAGGAGACAGGTCGAACAATAAGAGGATTTGACTATCGAAATTGGCAGGTCCGCTTATGTGAGCGGGCCTTCTTTATTTACATTATTTACAGAGCTTGTATTTTCAATAACTTATCATTTTACATGATATCCCACTGAGTATTGGGATAGACAGGAGGAAAACATGGAAAAACATTTATTTACTTCGGAATCTGTCACAGAGGGGCATCCCGATAAAATCTGTGACGCTGTATCGGACGCTGTGCTGGACGCGCTGATGGAGCAGGACCCCTTCAGCCGTGTGGCATGCGAGACCTGTACCAATACCGGTTTTGTGATGGTAATGGGCGAGGTGACCACCAAGGCCAATATTGATATCCCTGCCATTGTCAGGAAGACCGTGACGGAGATCGGTTACGACGATTCCGAGAAGGGCTTTGACGGCAACACCTGCGCGGTTATGGTTTCCCTGGATAAGCAGTCTCCCGATATCGCCATGGGCGTGGACAAGGCTCTGGAGGCAAAGCAGGGCGAGGCAGGTATGACAGACGATCAGCTTGACGCCATCGGCGCGGGGGATCAGGGTATGATGTTTGGCTATGCCAGCAACGAGACGGAGGAATATATGCCCTATGCCATCGCTCTGGCACATAAGCTCACTGCAAAGCTTACCGAGGTGCGCAAGAACGGTACGCTTCCCTATCTTCGTCCCGACGGCAAGAGTCAGGTGACCGTGGAGTATGACGAGAATGGCAAGCCGGCCCGTCTGGAGGCAGTGGTGCTCTCCACTCAGCACGATGCAAAGGTAAGCCAGGAACAGATTCATGAGGACGTGATACAGTATATTTTTGACGAGGTGCTGCCTCAGGAAATGATCGACGGAAACACTAAGTTCTTTATCAATCCCACAGGACGCTTTGTTATCGGCGGTCCCGCCGGAGACAGCGGTCTTACGGGCCGTAAGATTATTGTGGACACCTACGGCGGATATGCCCGTCACGGCGGCGGCGCATTTTCCGGCAAGGACTGTACAAAGGTAGACAGAAGTGCTGCCTATGCGGCCCGCTATGTAGCGAAAAATATCGTGGCGGCAGGTCTTGCGGACAAGTGCGAGATCCAGCTCTCCTATGCCATCGGCGTGGCGCATCCCACCTCTATTATGGTGGATACTTACGGAACAGGAAAGGTCGGGGACGAGAAGCTGGTGGAGATCATCCGCGAGAACTTTGACCTGAGACCCGCGGGCATTATCAAAATGCTGGATCTGAGAAGACCCATTTACAGGGCTACCGCAAGCTACGGACATTTTGGCCGCACGGATGTGGAGCTTCCCTGGGAGAAGCTGGATAAGACAGAGGAGTTAAAGAAGTATCTGTGACAATATATAGTTTATGATGAGGGCGCGTATCCGAGCAGGAACGCGCTCCTTAGTTTGACAGAAAAGTTGGCGGGAGTAAATCTGCATGAAAAGAACAAAACAAAAAAGAAAAAACAATAAAGCAATACGCAAAAATATTACTACACCAGAAGAAACTTTGGTTGAAATTTATGCGGAGGCTTATTATAGAGCACTTAGTAGATTAGAAAAAGAAAAAGAGAAATCAGATGTTGAGGAAAAAGCAGTTAAGTCAAAAAGAAAAAGAATCTTAGATATACTATTCATTTTGAATTTTATATTTTTTCCGTGGAAAATAAATAAATGCTTTAAAATAAAAAACGGCATTTATGATAGTATTTTAGTTCTGGTAACGGCAGGGGTATTAAAAGTTGCAGGTGGTTGTTTGTGGATATTTAGCCTGGTATTTGCGGTTATTGGGGTTACTGATTTTGTGTCTCATTTTACGTTTTCTGTAAATTATATATTTAATAATATAAATATATTTTTGGCAGGACTAATTGGTCTTATGTTTGGAAGCGTTCTTTATATTGCCGGAAGTGAGTTTAGCAAAGAGGAGAATAGTAATAGGATATATGCATATTCAGCCAGCATTATTGCGTTAGTAAGTTGTATAGTAGGGGTGATTGCTCTTGTGAAGGATGTAATATAAATAATGTTCTTAAGCGAATTTCGTGACACTTAATCAAAAGGACAATTCCATTGACAGTATTTGCAGCATCCTTTATATTTAATTAATAGATACAAGAACAGTATTTTCAGGGAGAGAGCGTCATGGCGTTTACCCATCTTCATGTCCACACGGAATATTCGCTTCTGGACGGTTCCAACAAAATAAAAGATTATGTTCACCGGGTGAAGGAGCTGGGCATGGACTCGGCGGCCATCACAGACCACGGGGTGATGTACGGCGTGATCGACTTTTACCGGGCGGCCAGGGCCGAGGGCATCAAGCCCATCCTGGGCTGTGAGATTTATGTGGCGCCCAATTCCCGCTTTGACAAGGAGCTTACCGGCGGTGAGGACAGATATTATCATCTGGTGCTTCTTGCGGAGAATAATACGGGCTATGCCAATCTGATGAAGATTGTGAGCAAGGGCTTTACGGAAGGATATTATTATAAGCCCCGGGTGGATATGGAGGTTCTGAACCGCTATCATGAAGGCATTATCGCTACCTCGGCCTGTCTGGCGGGGGAGGTGCAGCGCTATATCTCCAAGGGACTGCCGGACGAGGCGAGAAAGGCGGCCCGGAAGTATGAAGCCTGTTTTGGCAAGGGTAATTATTTTCTGGAGCTGCAGGATCACGGCATACCGGAGCAGCGGACGGTGAACATGGAGCTCATGCGCATGAGCAAAGAACTGGATATTCCGCTGGTGGCCACCAACGATGTGCATTATACTTATGCGGAGGATGCGGATTCCCATGATATTCTGCTCTGTCTGCAGACGAATAAGAAGCTGGCGGACGAGGACCGTATGCGCTATGAGGGCGGCCAGTATTTCGTGAAGAGTGAGGAGGAGATGAAGGGGTTATTTCCCTATGCCTGGGAGGCGGTGGAGAATACCCAGCGCATCGCGGACCGGTGTAATGTGGAGATTGAGTTTGGCGTGACGAAGCTCCCTCATTTTGAAGTGCCGGAAGGTTTTGAGCCATGGACCTATCTGAATCATCTTTGCCGGGAGGGACTGGCGCAGCGCTATGGTGTGCAGCGGGAGGACGGAACCTGGACGGATCCGGGAGAGCAGCCCGCAGGGGACACGGGGCAGACGCTCTCGGAGCGCCTTGACTATGAGCTGGACGTGATCCGGCGCATGGGATATGTGGATTATTTTTTGATTGTGTGGGATTTTATCAATTATGCGAAGCAGAATGATATCCCGGTGGGGCCGGGGCGCGGTTCGGCTGCGGGCAGTATTGTGTCTTATTGTCTGAAGATCACGGATATTGATCCGATCCGCTACAGTCTGCTGTTTGAGCGTTTTCTGAATCCGGAGCGTGTGACCATGCCGGATATTGATATTGATTTCTGTTTTGAGCGCCGTCAGGAGGTCATCGACTATGTGAGCCGCAAATACGGCGCGGAGAAGGTGGTGCAGATCGTCACCTTCGGTACGCTGCAGGCAAAAGGCGTGATCCGGGATGTGGGGCGTGTCATGGATCTGCCCTATCAGCTCTGCGATTCTCTGGCAAAGATGGTGCCCTGGGAGTTGAATATCACGCTGGACAAGGCTCTGGACAAGAATCCGGAGCTTAGAAAGCTCTATCAGGAGGATGAGCAGGTAAAACATCTGATCGATATGTGCAGGCGGCTGGAGGGTCTGCCCAGACATTCCTCCATGCATGCGGCGGGAGTGGTTATCTGTCCGGAGTCGGCGGATGAGTTTGTGCCGCTCTCCCGGGGCAGCGACGGCTCCATCACCACCCAGTTTACCATGACCACGCTGGAGGAGCTGGGACTGTTAAAAATGGATTTTCTGGGGCTGCGCACACTGACTGTGATTCATGATGCGGTAAATTTCGTGGAGAAGAGCACGGGTGAGCGTCTGAACATGGACGAGATCGACTATGACGATAAGGATGTGCTGGCCTCCATCGGCTCCGGCAGGACGGAAGGGATATTCCAGCTTGAGAGCGCGGGGATGAAGAACTTCATGAAGGAGCTGAGGCCTCAGAATCTGGAGGATATCATCGCGGGCATCTCTCTTTATCGTCCCGGTCCCATGGATTTTATCCCCAAGTATATCAAGGGCAAGAATAATCATGCGGATGTGACCTATTCCTGTCCCCAGCTCGAACCGATTCTGAAGCCTACCTACGGATGTATCGTCTATCAGGAGCAGGTGATGCAGATCGTGCGGGATCTGGGCGGCTATACGCTGGGGAGAAGCGACCTGGTGCGCCGCGCCATGAGCAAGAAGAAGCAGTCTGTCATGGAGAAGGAGCGGGCCAATTTTATCTACGGCAATGCCGAGGAGGGTGTGCCGGGCTGTCTGGCAAACGGTATCAGCGAGAGCGTGGCGGGGCAGATTTACGACGATATGATGGATTTTGCAAAATATGCCTTTAACAAGTCCCATGCTGCCTGCTATGCGGTGGTGGCCTATCAGACAGCCTGGCTGAAGTATTATCATCCTGTGGAGTTCATGGCAGCGCTTCTGACCTCTGTTATCGATAACAGCAAGAAGGTGTCGGAGTATATTCTGACCTGCCGCAGTATGGGGATTACGCTGCTTCCCCCGGATATCAATCAGGGAGAGGCGGGATTTTCCGTGTCCGGCAATCAGATCCGCTATGCCCTGACTGCAATAAAGGGTGTGGGACGTCCGGTGATCGACACGATTGTGGAGGAACGCAGGGAGAGAGGGCCTTTTACCAATCTGAAGGATTTTATCACCCGGCTGGCCCAGACTGAGGTGAATAAGCGCACCATTGAGAGTTTTATCAAGGCGGGAGCGCTGGATGGCCTGAACGGTACCCGCAAGCAGTTTATGAGCGTATATGTACAGATTCTGGATCATATTACCAGAGACAGGAAGAATAATCTGGCGGGACAGTTGTCCCTGTTTGATATAGCGGATGAGGAGCAGAAGGAGGAGTTTGATCTGCGTATGCCCGATGTGGGAGAGTATCCCAGAGAGATGATGCTTGCCTTTGAGAAGGAGGTGCTGGGCATCTATATCAGCGGGCATCCCATGGAGGAGTATCAGGAGCTGTGGCAGCGCTATGTGACCAAAAACACCAATGATTTTGCCCTGGACGAGGAGACGGGGAGGGCCCATGTGCCGGATCAGGCCAGAGTGACGCTTGGCGGTATGATTGCGGGCAAGAATGTCAAATATACGAAAAACGATAAGATGATGGCCTTTATCATGCTGGAGGATCTGGTGGGCAGCGTGGAGGTTGTGGTGTTTCCCAGAGATTATGAGCGATATGCGGCTCTGCTCACAGAGGATGAGAAGGTCTTCGTCCGCGGCAGGGCTTCTGTGGAGGAGGACAAGGACGGGAAGCTGATCTGTGAGGAGGTGAGAACCTTTGCGGAAGTGGAGCAAAACGGCTGGACCAGGCAGGAGAATCAAAGAAGCGCACCGGCGCAGCGGAGGGGGACTGAGCGGCAGGCTCCGGCTCCCGTGGTGAATCAGATGCCGGCCGGTCTGTGGATCCGGTTTGAGGACGCGCAGTCCTATCAGGCCCGCAGAGAGGAACTTCTGTCGGCCATCGCGGATTCCGACGGCAGCGACGATGTAGTGGTCTATCTGAAAAATACCCGGGAAGTGAAGGTTCTGCCCCCCAATCTGCGGGTGGATGCCGGGGAGGCGCTGCTGGGCCGGCTGAAAGCGATCTTTGGAGATGGGAATATCGGCGTAAAGGCTTAGCAAATTTCTGTAAAATCTATTGAAAAGGGCCATAAATTGGATTAAAATAGGGAAAGATTGGTTGTTAGGATCACTATTTGGTTGGAGGTAGCGTCATGGCAAAGGAAATAAATACGATCGGAGTTTTGACCAGCGGTGGAGATGCACCCGGCATGAATGCAGCCATCCGCGCCGTAGTGCGCACGTCTATCGCGCGCGGCATGAAGGTGAAGGGCATCAAAAAAGGCTATCAGGGCCTTTTAAATGAAGAGATCATAGATATGGAGGCCAAGGATGTCTCCGATATTATCCAGCGGGGCGGCACGGTTCTGGGTACTGCCAGATGTATGGAGTTCAAGACGCCGGAGGGGCAGAAGAAAGGAGCCGATATCTGCAAGAAGCATGGTATCGACGGCATCGTAGTCATCGGCGGAGACGGTTCCTACCGCGGCGCCCAGGCGCTGTCGAGACAGGGGATCAATACCATCGGACTCCCCGGCACCATCGATCTGGATATTGCATGTACGGAGTATACCATCGGATTTGACACCGCTGTAAACACCGCCATGCAGGCCATTGATAAGGTAAAGGACACATCTTCTTCCCACGAGCGCTGCAGTATTATCGAGGTCATGGGACGTAACGCGGGATATATTGCTCTCTGGTGCGGCATCGCAAACGGTGCTGAGGATATTCTGATCCCCGAAAAATATGATTTTGACGAGCAGAATATCATCAACAATATCATAGCAAACCGCCGTAAGGGCAAGACCCACCATATTATCATCAACGCGGAGGGAATCGGACATTCCGTATCTATGGCGAGACGTATTGAGGCCGCCACCGGCATTGAGACCAGAGCAACCATTCTCGGTTACATGCAGCGCGGAGGCAGTCCTACGGCTAAAGACCGCTATTATGCGTCCATCATGGGCGCTTACGCGGTGGATATTCTGCGACAGGGCAAGACCAACCGCGTTGTGGGTTACAGCCACGGCGAATTTGTGGACTATGATATTGAAGAGGCGCTGAACATGGTAAAGGGTATCAAGGAGAAAGAGTTTGAGACAGCTTATCTCCTCTCTGTCTAATAAAATAACGGACGGTATATAATGCGGCAGGCGCCGGGGAGGGGAAAGACATGATCAGCAGTCCCGCAAACGCCCGCATCAAGCAGGTGGTGCAGTGGCAGACCAGGGCAAAGGAGAGGCAGAAGGATCAGGTTTTTGTGGTGGAAGGACTGAAATTGTACGGGGAGGCTCCCAGGGAGAGGATCCGTGAGGTCTATGTCACTACAGAGTTTCTGGAGCGGCTGCGGAGACAGTCGGAGAGAGCTGTTTTGGATAAGCTGGGAGAGACCGGCTTTGAGGAGGTAACAGAGGAGGTTTTCGCGAAGCTGTCTGACACCCGGACGCCGCAGGGCATCCTGGCTGTGGTGGAGCAGCCCCGATATGAGTTAAATCAGCTTTTACTGCAGGAGAATCCATTGTTTTTGCTGTTGGAAGATCTGCAGGATCCGGGCAATCTGGGAACGATTCTGCGAACCGGGGAGGGAGCTGGGATAACGGGCGTTATCATGAGTGCTTCCACCGTTGATATTTTTAATCCTAAGGTGATACGGGCTACCATGGGATCTGTTTTCCGGGTGCCGTTTCTGTATGCGGATGATCTGCAGATAACCGTAGACCGGCTGCATGAGGCCGGTGTGAAGACTTATGCGGCTCATCTACAGGGGGATGTCTATTATGACAGTTTTGGATTTTGCGGGCCTGTTGCGTTTATGATCGGAAACGAGGCGAATGGTCTGGGGGAGGCGCTTACAGCCAGAGCCTCCGCGCGTATCAAGATACCTATGGAGGGCATGGTGGAATCTCTCAACGCCGGAGTGGCCGCCGCACTGTTGATGTACGAGGCCCACAGGCAGCGCAGCAACGCAGGATTCCGGACCATGCAGGGGCATGGGATAATACGGTAATACGTGTCATTGACCGGATGCTCTGAATACGCGGAGCACGGAAGGAGGAATAAACGTGAAGCTGGGATTTATAGGACTCGGCAATATGGCTTCGGCCATGATCGGCGGTATGCTGGGAAAGCAGGCTGCCGCGGCGGAGGATATCATTGGAAAAGCCCGTACCAGGGCTACGGAAGACAAGGTTAAAGAAAGATTTAACATACAGATCGCCGAAAGCAATGCCCAGGCTGCCGCCCGGGCTGATATTTTGTTTCTGGCGGTGAAACCCGTCTTTTTCCCTGAGGTGATAGAGGAGATCAGAGATGCGCTGCGGCCCGGAACACTGGTGGTCAGTATTGCCGCGGGACGGACGCTGGATTATCTGAAAAAGGCTTTCGGGAGAGAGGACTGTAAGTTCATCCGCTGTATGCCCAACACACCGGCGCTGGTATTGGAGGGCTGCACAGGGGTTTGCCCGGATGAACAGGTGACCGACGAAGAATTAAATCATGTTTTGACGCTTATGAGCGCTTTTGGCAGAGCCGATGTGGTGCCTGAGCGGCTGATGGACGTGGTGGTGGGAGTATCCGGCAGCGCGCCCGCTTATGTGTTTCTGTTTTTGGAGGCTATGGCGGACGAGGCGGTGGCGGAGGGAATGCCCCGCAGGCAGGCTTATGAGTTTGCGGCGCAGGCCGTGCTGGGCAGCGCCAGAATGCTGCTGGAGACGGGGAAGCATCCCGGAGAATTGAAGGATATGGTCTGTTCTCCCGGCGGCACCACGATACAGGCGGTTAAGGTTCTGGAGGAGAAGGGACTGAGGGCTGCGGTGATGGACGCCATGGAGGCGTGTATAGAAAAGTCCCGTAATATGTAAAATAACGAAAGGTAAACAGGTAATCGGGCTGACGCTTGACAAATGTGATGTGTTCTGCTATTATTTATAAAAATCTTAACAATTTTAATAATTTTGTAACAAGTTGCTTGAAATTGTAATAAATAATAAAATGAGTAATAACTTATAAAATTATAGCTTAAATTTGTTGGAGGTAAGAAATGGCAGAAAGCAGAAAGCTGTGCCGCATCATGACAGGCCTTGTTCTGGCTGTCGCCGCAGTGATGCTCACAGATATTACCGCAGAAGCTGGCAGTAATGGAAGTTATCTGGACGAAGTCAACGGTGGTGTGGCGGCGATCCTGGAATCTAATGTCATCGTCAGATCCGAATCAGACGCAGGCGCCGGGGCTTTGGACGAGGAAGAGCAGTCCGGCATCGTAATGGCAAATGTCAAAGATGCGTTGAATGTGAGAAGCGACGCCAGCGAGGATTCAGATAAGGTCGGAAAACTGTATAAGGATTGCGGCGGCACTATAATAGAAAGAAAAGACGGCTGGACGAGACTCAAATCCGGCAATGTGATAGGCTGGGCGTCCGATGATTACCTGCTCTTTGGCGAGGAGGCGGAAGCGCTGGCCAATGATGTGGGAAAGATGATCGCCACCATTGATACGGATATCCTGCGTGTGCGCAAGGAGCCGGACTCAGAGGCAGAGGTTTACGGCCTGCTTCCCAAGGGCGAGATTGTCGATGTGCTGGATGACGGAACCGGAGAATGGGTCTGCATCGATTATGAGGGAGCAGACGCCTATGTGTCGGCAGAGTTTGTAAATGTGAACTTTAAGGTGGATTATGGCGAGACTCTGGATGAGATCAAGGCCAGGGAAGAGGCAGAGCGCGAGGCGAAACGGCATGTCAATTACGGTGAGTATACGACGGATGCCGATACCACGCTGTTGTTGGCCGCGCTTATCTACTGTGAGGCCGGCGGAGAGAGCTATGAAGGACAGCTTGCTGTGGGAGCAGTGGTGATGAACCGTGTGCGAAGCGGCGCATATCCTGACAGTATCCATGGTGTTATCTATGCTTCCGGACAGTTTACCCCCGCGCTAAACGGTAAGGTGAACGCGAGATATGAGTCCGGTAAGATTCCCGAGAGCTGCAAGAAAGCTGCGGAGGAAGCGCTCTCCGGCGTATCCAATGTAGGCGACTGCACACATTTCCGCCGCAACAACGGCCGGGAAGGCATTGTGATCGGCAATCATGTGTTCTATTAAAAAGAGTTTTTTATAATCAGAGAGACCGGGACAGGGCGGCATTTCGTATGTCGTCCTGTTTTCTGTTAAAAATATGTTGTAGGGGTATGAACTGCAAGGAAATACATTAAAGAAATACATTGCCCGACGGGGCTTTTTGTAGTAAACTGAAATCACCGCAGGAAAGGGGATGATATTTATGAGTGAAATGATGATTGTCTGGCTTGTGATCCTGATCGTGGCGATAGGAATCGAGGTGGGGACGCTGGGACTTACCAGCATCTGGTTTGCCGGCGGCGCTTTGATTGCCGTGGTGGCGGCAGCTTTCTCACTGCCGGTCTGGCTGCAGGTTATGCTTTTCCTGACAGTATCCCTGCTGCTGATGGTGTTTACAAGACCTGTCGCCGTGAAATACTTTAATAAAGACAGAGTGCGCACCAATGTGGAGAGCATGATAGGCCGGCAGGCTATTGTGATCAGCGAGATCGACAATCTGCAGGGCATCGGACAGGTGACTGTGGGCGGTCAGGAGTGGAGTGCAAGGAGCGAGGACGACAGGCAGCGTATGGCAGTGGGCACGGTGGTGACGGTGGCCGCAGTCAGCGGTGTCAAGCTGATCGTGCGGGAGGATCCGCAGATGCAGAAAATAACGGGCAGACCGGATGCAGACACAGATCAGACAACAAAATAGATGTATTAACCAAAACATGTGAGCGCGGCACATTTACCGTGCAGAAAGAGGTGTAGTATGGAATTTTGGGTACTTCCTATTATATTTGCGGTTCTTATTATCTGGATCATTTTCAGCAGTATCAAGATCGTACCTCAGGCCCAGGCCTATGTGGTGGAACGGCTGGGCGCTTATCAGGGCACCTGGTCCGTGGGCTTCCATATCAAGGTTCCTTTTATCGACAAGGTGGCCCGCAGAGTCAATCTGAAGGAGCAGGTTGCCGATTTTCCGCCCCAGCCCGTGATCACCAAGGACAATGCTTCCGTGAGAATCGACACAGTGGTATTTTATCAGATCACGGATCCCAAGCTGTTCACCTATGGCGTGGAGAACCCGATGATGGCTATCGAGAATCTGACCGCTACCACACTGCGTAATATCATTGGCGATCTGGAGCTGGATCAGACCCTGACCTCCCGTGAGATCATCAATACCAAGATGCGTTCCGCGCTGGATATCGCCACCGACCCGTGGGGGATTAAGGTAAACCGCGTGGAATTGAAGAATATTATTCCTCCCGCCGAGATCCAGAACGCCATGGAGAAGCAGATGAAGGCGGAGCGTGAGAGACGTGAGGCAGTAACCCGTGCCGAAGGCGAGAAGAAAGCCCGCATTCTGGAGGCAGAGGGTGAGAAGGAGTCTGCGATCCTGCGCGCTGAAGCTCAGAAAGAGAAGATGATCCGCGAGGCGGAAGGTGAGGCGGAGGCTATCCTCAAGGTACAGCAGGCAAATGCCGACGGTATCAGAATGCTGAGAGAGGCCGGAGCCGACGAGGCAGTGCTGAAGATCAAGAGTCTGGAGGCTTTTGAGAAAGTTGCAGACGGTCAGGCCACGACGATTCTGCTGCCTGCGGAGCTGCAGGGTATCGCAAGCCTGGGCGCCGCTCTGAAGGAAGGTATGAAGTGATAAACCGGACGCCGGAATGGACGATCAGGATAAAAGAACAGACTACAGGACAAGGATGGGACAGACGATGGGACAGATAACAGAACAGATGACAGAGAAAATAGATTTAAAAGGCCGTGATTTTCTGAAACTGCTGGATTTTACCCCGGAGGAGATCGCGTATCTTGTGGATCTGGCCGCAGATCTCAAGGACAAGAAGAAAAAGGGTATTCCCGTGGATCATTTCAGGGGCAAAAATGTGGCGCTGATCTTCGAGAAGACCAGCACCAGAACCAGATGTGCCTTTGAGGTGGCTGCCCACGACCTGGGCATGGGCTGTACCTATCTGGATTCTTCCGGCTCACAGATCGGCAAGAAAGAAAGCATTGCGGACACCGCCCGCGTACTGGCGGGTATGTTCGAGGGCATCGAGTACCGCGGCTATGGGCAGGAGATTGTGGAGGAGCTGGCAAAGTATTCCAAGGTGCCTGTGTGGAACGGATTGACCAACGAGTTTCATCCTACCCAGATGCTGGCAGATCTTCTCACCATCAAGGAGCACTTCGGACATCTGGAGGGTATCCGGCTGACTTATATGGGAGACGCCCGCTATAATATGGGCAATTCCCTGATGGTGGTATGCGCCAAGATGGGAATGCATTTTACAGCCTGCACCACAGCAAAATACTTTCCGGATCAGGCGTTGACCGGGCAGTGCAGGGAGCTTGCGGCACAGACAGGCGGCAGCATCACTTTAACTGAGGACGTGCAGGCGGGGACAAAGGATGCGGATGTGATCTACACGGATGTGTGGGTGTCCATGGGCGAACCCGACGAGGTGTGGGAGGAGCGCATCAGAGAGCTCTCCCCTTATCAGGTCAACAGAGCAGTTATGGACAATGCAGGCCAAAACGCTATTTTCATGCACTGCCTTCCTGCATTTCACGATCTGAAGACCAAGATCGGCGCACAGATGGGACAGCGCTTCGGCATCACGGAGATGGAAGTCACGGACGAAGTGTTTGAGTCTGCACAATCTCTGGTATTTGAGGAAGCCGAGAACCGTATGCACACCATCAAGGCGGTAATGGCTGCAACTTTATGAGAACGAAAGAACTGACGCCGCCCCGCTATGACTATGCCAGTCTGGACTCCACCAACGAGGAGGCAAAGCGCCTTGCCGGACAGGGCGCTCCTCACGGTACGGTGGTGACGGCAGACATGCAGACGGCGGGAAAAGGGCGCAGAGGCCGGAGCTGGGTGAGCCCGCCGGGGACGAATATCTATTTTACTATAATTTTAAGACCTGAGTTTGCCCCTGAGAAGGCGTCCATGCTCACGCTGGTAGCCGCCCATGCCCTGACCCGGGGGATTGCACGGGAGACGGGACTGACGCCGGGGATCAAATGGCCCAATGATATCGTCATAGACGGCAGGAAGGTCTGCGGCATCCTCACGGAGATGAGTGTAGAACAGGGAGTCATCCGCCATGTGGTCATCGGTGCGGGCATCAATGTGCGGGAGCAGAGCTTCCCGGAGGAGCTTGCCGGACGGGCGGTGGCGCTGGATGCCGTCTGCGGCGGACACATAGACAGAGAGAGGCTTCTCGGCGCTGTGCTGGAGGCCTTTGAAGAGGATTATAGAGCTTTTTGCGAAACGGAGTCCCTGGCATCGCTCAGAGACTCCTATGACCGTCTGCTGGTAAACCGGGACAGGGAGGTCTGCGTACTGGAGCCCGGCGGAGAATATCGGGGGATATCCAGAGGCATCACAGACACCGGGGAGCTTATGGTGGAGCTGCCGGACGGGAGCAGGCGTCTGGTGTTTGCCGGGGAGGTCTCCGTGCGGGGCATTTACGGATATGTCTGATGCGGACAGTTATGAATGATTGCGGACGGATATACCGCGCTCTGGTGTGGAAAGGATAAGGATGGAAGAAAAGCGTATCGTGCTCTGCGGCGCCAATGCCTACGAGAAAAAATACTATTTTAACCAACAGTTTGCAGGCATCCCAGACTCGGTAAAAGACGAGTTACATATCATCTGCGTACTTTTTACGGAGGAAGTGGGCGGCATATTCACTATCGTCTTTGAGGAGGACGGAACCTTGTCTCTGGAGACTGACGCCGAGGAGAGCGATATCTATTATGATGAGATATCCAGCGGTCTGCTGGTGGGCGAGATCCGCCGCAAACGACAGGAATTATTTGAATCCTTAAGTCTGTATTACCGCGTGTTTGTACTGAAGGAAGATGTGTCGGAGCTTTTGGAAGATCAGGAGGGATGATGAGACGATGGATGAGATGATTCTTGTGATCGATGTGGGCAACACCAATATGACATTCGGAGTGTATGAGGGGGAAGCGCTGCGCGCAACCTTCCGTCTGATGAGCCAGGTTTCCCGCACCTCCGACGAATACGGCATCCTCATCACGCAGCTTTTGCAGAATAACGGGATCGGGCCGCGGGCTCTCGCCGGTTCCATCGTGGCCAGTGTGGTACCGGCGGTGATGCACTCCCTTCTGGGAGCGCTGACACGCTACACGGGAACCCGCCCCATGATCGTGGGGCCGGGGGTAAAGACCGGAATCCGCATCACCACGGAGGATCCCAAATCCATAGGCGCAGACCGCATTGTGGACGCCGTGGCTGCCTATGAAAAATACGGCGGGCCTGTATTGGTGCTTGATTTCAGCACGGCTACCACCTACGATCTGATCACTGCCGAGGGCTGCTTTACCGCGGGAATCACCGCCCCGGGCGTCCGCATCAGCGCCGAGGCGCTCTGGAGCCGGACGGCCAAGCTTCCCGACATTGAGATCAGGAAACCCAAATCCATTCTGGCTCAGGAGACGGTCACGAGCATGCAGGCGGGCGTCATGTACGGCCAGATTGGGCAGACGGAATACATTGTCAAAAAGGTGCGCCAGGAGAGCGGGCTGGAGAATCTGAAGGTGGTGGCTACCGGGGGAATGGGCCGGCTGATCGCGGACGAGACGGATTCCATCGACATCTATGATCCTTCCCTGACATTGGACGGACTTCGGTTGATTTACAATAAAAATCAAAAATAAGAGAGGAAATGACTGTGCCCCAACTCACGATAGGAGGCATCACCCTCCCCAACAATATGATCTTAGCTCCCATGGCAGGCGTATCAGACCTGCCTTTTCGCCTGTTATGCCATGAACAGGGGGCAGGGCTGGTCTGTATGGAGATGGTGAGCGCCAAGGCCATCTGGCACAACAATAAGAATACGGACAGTCTCATGGAGATACATCCTGACGAGGGATATGCCTCGCTGCAGTTGTTTGGCTCCGACCCGGTCATACTCAGCGAGATGGCAAAGCGCATCGAGGACAGACCCCACGCCTTTCTGGATCTGAATATGGGCTGCCCTGTGCCGAAGGTGGTCAACAACGGGGAGGGATCGGCGCTGATGAAGGATCCGAAACTGGTGGAGGAGATCCTTGGCAGGCTGGTGAAAGCCACCCGTAAACCGGTTACGATCAAGATTCGCAAAGGATTCGACGAGGCTCATGTCAACGCGGTGGAGATCGCAAGGATCGCGGAGAGCTGCGGTGTGGCGGCAGTGGCCGTCCACGGGCGAACCAGAGAGCAGTATTACAGCGGATCTGCGGACTGGGAGATCATCGCCCGGGTGAAGGAGGCGGTGAATATTCCGGTTCTGGGAAACGGCGATGTGGACAGCCCCGAAAAAGCTAAAAAACTGCTGGAGCAGACCGGATGCGACGGCGTCCTGATCGGCCGTGCCGCCCGGGGGAATCCATGGATATTCAGAGAGATTACACGCTATCTGGAGGACGGTACGTTTCTGCCCCGGCCCGATAACGCGGAAAAGAAAGATACGATCCTGCGCCACGCGGCGCTGCAGCTTCAATACAAAGGAGAATATATCGGTGTACGGGAGATGCGAAAACACCTTTCCTGGTACACGGCGGGTATGCCCGGTTCCGCCCGGTTCCGCCGGCAGATCAACGCCATGATGACCATGGACGATCTGACGGAGAGCGTGGAACACATTTTTGTCTGACAATACCGGTAAATCATGTAAGCGGGTTCATGAGATCAGATCCTTTTTAATCTTGCCACATATTTCAGCGGCGGGTGCATATAATGGAGCATGGACACGATAGTAAATGTATTTTATCAAAGCCGTCCTGCAGAACAGGGCGCACATTCAAAATCAGACTGCTCCTTTGAACTGCAGGAATTTGTGCTGCAGGACTACCGCCTGATACGTCTTGCGATCAGTGAGACCACTGTCAAAACAAACCGCTGCCGGACGGGCGGCCCAAGGCTGCCTTTCATAAAACCCCTGACGCGTCTGTGGCAACGCATATACGCCGCTGTACGCAGCCGCCTGCAGAGACACAGACAAAAGCGGGAGCGGACACGGCTTCGGGAGAAGCTTTTGCAGGAACTGGCTCCGCTTCTGGACGAACAGGGAGACAATGCGCTGGTATACGCGGACAGTGTGTCCGGGGACAACTGGGTGAGATCCCTCCTTCCCCTGCCGGAGTTTGACGGCTATCTGGAGAAGAGATGGATACAGGAGCTGCTGTCCCATGCCCGTCATGCTCATTTTGTGGTGCTGGGTAATGCGCCCTGCCTGCAGGAGCTGCTCTGCAGTCTTGCGCCGCGCATGAAAGATCTGCTGTGGATCGCTCCCGACATGACTTACGCGGAACAACTGGAGGAGTTTGCCGAGGATTTCTTCCAGGAATACGGACTGGCCATGGACCTTCATTTTCTGCCTGACAATGGCACCTACGGCCAGATACGCATTCGGGATGAGCGCTACGGCGAACCCGTCAATGTGCTGGATTTCACGGGAGAAAAATACGTTCCCGTGTTTAATCCCCCGGAGGGCAGCGTCTGGCTGGATATGGCATCCGTGGGAGAGAAGGAGAGGCGGATCGGGGCCCGCAGACTCAAATGCAGCTATTATTCTTTGAGAAAAATATGGCGCGGATTGAAAAATGATACCGAAAATAGCGGTAAACCTGAGGAAAAATAACGGTAAAATAACGGTAAACCGGAGGGAATCCTTGACACTGAGGGATAAAACAGTTATAATACCTAAGTTAATTGAGAAGACAATCGGAAGAAAATAAAGCAGGTCAAAAGGAAGGCAGAACAGTCGCTGAGGAGACAAAACAGGCCGGAGAATCAGATTGGGATAGAATCTACAAACAGAGAGGTGAAATGTAATGCAGGAGAAAAAAAATATTTTAACCTACGAGGGACTCAGGAAGTATGAAGACGAGCTGCATGAGCTGAAGGTGGTAAAACGTCAGGAAGTGGCCCAGAAGATCAAGGAAGCCAGAGAGCAGGGTGATCTCTCCGAGAATGCCGAGTACGATGCGGCAAAGGATGAGCAGAGAGACATCGAGGCCAGAATCGAAGAACTGGAGAATATCCTGAAAAACGCCGAGGTCGTTGTGGAAGACGAGGTCGATCTGGACAAGATTAACGTGGGCTGCAAGGTGCGCATTCTCGATATCGAGTACAGTGAAGAGCTGGAGTACAAGATCGTGGGCTCTGCCGAGGCAGACAGCCTCAAGGGCAAGATTTCCAACGAGAGTCCCGTGGGCAGGGCGCTGCTGGGCAGACGGGTCAACGATACCGTGGAGGTGGAGACTCCCGCAGGTGTATTTGTATATAAGATTCTGGAGATTCAGAGAAGCAACTAGCAGGCGACAGACGGAGAAGAGAGGAAAGAGACGTGGCAGAGGAGAGGCGGAATACGAATAGTCCGGCACAGGAGCAGCAGAATACGAAAGGCCAGGCGCCGGAACAGGATATCAACCAGCTTTTGAAGGTGCGCCGGGAGAAACTGGCAGCGCTGCAGGAGGCGGGCAAAGACCCGTTTCGGATTACCAAATACGATGTGACACATCACAGCACCGACATCAAGGAGCATTTTGAGGAGCTGGAGGGGAAAAGTGTCCGCATAGCTGGGCGTATGATGTCCAAGCGCATCATGGGCAAGGCGTCTTTCTGCAATATTCAGGATCTGCCCGGCAATATTCAGTCCTATGTGGCTCGGGACAGCGTGGGCGAGGAGCCCTATGCTGATTTTAAGAAATATGACGTAGGAGATATCGTCGGTATTGAGGGAGAAGTGTTCAAGACCAAGACCGGAGAGATTTCCATACATGCGCAACGCATCGATCTGCTCTCCAAGAGCCTTCAGATTCTGCCCGAGAAATATCACGGGCTGACCAACACGGATATCCGATATCGCCAGCGTTATACCGATCTGATTATGGACGCGGAGGTCAAGGAGACTTTTGTAAAGCGCTCCAAGATCATCAGCGCCATCAGACGTTATCTGGAGGAGCAGGGCTTTCTGGAGGTGGAGACCCCCATGCTGGTGTCAAACGCAGGCGGCGCGGCAGCGCGGCCTTTCGAGACCCATTACAATGCGCTGGATGAGGATGTAAAGCTGCGTATTTCGCTGGAGCTGTATCTCAAGCGTCTGATCGTGGGCGGGCTGGAGCGCGTGTTCGAGATCGGGCGCGTATTCAGAAACGAAGGTCTGGACACCAGACATAATCCTGAGTTTACTTTGATGGAGCTCTATCAGGCCTACACCGATTACAACGGAATGATGGACCTCACCGAGAATATGTTCCGTTATGTGGCGCAGGAGGTCTGCGGCACAACGCTGATCCCCTATGCGGAAGAAATGATCGACCTTGGGAAACCTTTTGAGCGCATGACCATGGTGGATGCGGTGAAGAAGTACGCGGGTGTGGATTTTGACCGGATTCCCGACACTGCGGCGGCCCAAAAGCTTGCCGACGAAAAGGGCATACATTATGAGACCCGCCATGAAAAGGGGGATATCCTGAACCTTTTCTTTGAGGAGTTTGTGGAAGAACATTTGATCCAGCCCGTGTTTATCATGGATCATCCGGTGGAGATATCTCCCCTGACCAAGAGAAAGCCGGACAAGCCTGATTATGTGGAGCGTTTCGAACTCTTCATCTATGGCCGCGAGATGTGCAATGCCTACTCTGAGCTGAACGACCCCATCGATCAGCGCGAACGCTTCAAGGCTCAGGAAGCGGCTCTGGCAGCAGGTGACGAGGAGGCCAACACCACGGACGAGGACTTTATGAATGCCCTAGAGATCGGTATGCCGCCCACAGGAGGAATAGGATATGGGATTGACAGACTGGTGATGCTGTTGACCAATTCGCCGGCCATCAGGGACGTGCTGTTATTTCCTACGATGAAAACTTTGGGTAAAGAAAACCAGTAAAATCAAGGGTTTCAGAGGACGGAAGCCAAAATTTACGACCAATTTACGACCAAATATTGAGAACACGTTCAAAAAATAAATGCGACAGAAGGAAAATCAAGCCTTTTGCCGCATTTTATCTTTTGTGCGGTGGAGTTGTATTATTTGTTAAATGGGAGTGCGATAAAAACGATATATTTAATGCATTGAAAAATGATGCAATTAATGATAATATAAACATGGGAAGTTATACGAGAAGGTGGTGCGAAAATATTGAATATTACGGATAATATTCAAAAAGAATTCGTAGAGAAAATTAAAGAGTTTCGTTTGCTTGATGATGATTTTATGAGTAAGGTTTTTGAAGATGACTATGAGTGTATTGATCTTCTTTTGCATATAATAATGGAAAAGCCAGATTTAAAAGTAGAAGAAGTTCGTACCCAATACAGTATTAAAAACCTATTGGGGCGTTCTGTAAGATTGGATATTCATGTAATTGATTCGGTGGGGAAGAAGTATAATATTGAAGTGCAGAGAGCAGATAAGGGTGCAGCTGTAAAAAGGGCAAGATACAATTGTAGCATTATGGATGCGAATGCTTTAATGCCAGGAGCAGACTTTGATGATTTACCAGAAACTTATGTAATATTTATAACAGAAAAAGATGTGATAGGCGATAATCAGCCGATTTATCATGTTGATCGAATTGTTAAAGAAACAGGAAAAAAGTTTGGTGATGAGGCACATATTATCTATGTAAACGGAGCGTATCAAGATGATACACCATTAGGAATGCTCATGTATGATTTTTCTTGTAAGAATCCAGATAATATGCACTACAAATTATTGGCTGACAAGACAAGATATTTCAAGGAAAATGAGAAAGGAGTGGCTTCAATGTGTAAGATTATGGAAGATTTAATTGACAATGAAAAGAGAGAAAGTGCATTAAGAATGCTGGCAGATGGAGAATTATCTTTGGAGAAAATTGCAAAGTACTCAGGTCTTACTTTAGAACAGGTAAGAGAATTGGCGCAATTACAAATGGTGTGATTCTTTTTTAGGACATATTTGAAAAATGATATTATTTCTCGTGAGAGAAGACAAAAAATGCTAAGTCGAATTATCAAAAAGTATTTCACACTAAAATAATGCGGATGGTAACCGGTTATAAATGAATATACTGTTGGATAGCAAACAACATCATAATTGTATAAAATTACGATGAAAAAGGATGGAGAATTATTAAAACCTCATTAGATGGACTGGTTGCTCTGATGGGTTTTTATATATTGGAGTATTTAACCAAAAAATAGAGGGCTAACATCAAATAGATAGAATGGAAAAGGAAGGGACAATATGGGAATAATTTTACCTAAATTGAATTCAATGAGTATTGAAGGGTTTAATAAGATTTTTAAAGAAGATATTGTGGAAATAGACTTTTCCGAATCATTAAATATGTTTCATCTGCTGTGCCCTTTCATTTGATATACCAAGTTTCATTACGGGTATGGACGTGTAGGGGCTTCCGGTATCTATCTTGACATTTATATTTTCGATTTCTGTGATCCCAAGGCTTTTGATCGTCAGGTTTACATCAGCCCGTATTTCGTTGCGTTGGTTCAGCTCAAGCAGGATAAATTTATTCTTCATAGTACATATCCCCCTCCAGCTCGAGGCTGTCGTTATACACAGGGCACGCGATATTCCCTTGAGCATATAATTTATCAGATTCTGCATTTGTCTCCTGACCGATGAACTGTACTGTATATCCATCAGAATCCCTGTTTTTTACAAGCAGAATCCACATGTCATATATGTTGCTGAGCTGGTTCTTGTCCTTGATCTCCATGCCGATGTACAGGTCCCTTATTGTGAGCTTGCGTTCTGCTTTTTCCATAGAATGCGCTCCTTTTCTTTGGGCGTAGGATATGCAGTAAAAACATGAATAGAGTTACGTTTTTTCTACAGTCCTTGCTTATGCTTATTATATCTGTTTTTGTCTCAAAAGTACATCTGAAAATTTTTCATGATACTATATCCACAAAATTTGATTTTGAATACTTCTTACCTGATGATGCGCTCCGGGCGAGCAGATTTGTCTGTGTGTGATTCTTTGGAAAACGGGGGGATCGTGATCTATAACCAGATTCGCACAAAAGCAAACTCGGAGTTTGACATTCTGCCTGACGAAACAGACATTGACAGTATCCTGAGAGGTAAGGGCGGTATTTGTGGGTGGAGGGGCAGTGTTGCTGCGAAGGCAGATTGAAAACTCCGGCAGGTGGGGAGTGCTTTGTTTGCGGAGGATGTGAAGCGTCAAAGCGCTGACAATTCAAATGCCTCCAAAGCATTTATTTGGATAAGATATTGATTTCCTGAATGAAAATCTGATATGATGGAACCGCAATGAATGAAGGAGGCAGACCTGAATGGAGATTCGTGTTTTACAATACTTTCTGGCTGTTGCAAGGGAAGAAAATATCACGAAAGCAGCGGCTCTTTTACATATCACACAGCCAACCCTGTCCCGCCAGTTGATGCAGATGGAGGAGGAACTTGGCGTGAAATTATTCCGCAGGGGCAAGCATCATATCCTGTTGACGGAAGAAGGTATGCTGCTCCGGCGGCGCGCCCAGGAAATTGTCGATCTTGCCGAAAAAACGGAAAAAGAATTAAAGCATGGTGAAGAAACTGTCTCAGGGGAAATATCCATTGGCTGTGGCGAAACGCGGAACATGAAGCCCCTTTCCGAAATGATGGCCTCTTTTCAGCAGAAATATCCGGATGTAAGTTTCAGTATTTATACGGCGATTGCGGATGATGTGAAAGAGCGTCTGGAGAATGGTATCCTGGATATGGGACTTTTGCTGGAGCCGGTTGAGATTAGCAGATACCATTATATGAGGATGCCGTTAAAAGAAAAATGGCATGTGCTCATGCGTCGGGATTCGCGGCTGGCAGGAAAACAGAAGATTATGCCGGATGATTTAGCGGATGTTCCACTGATTATGGCAAAACGACAGTCTGTTCGAAATGTTTTGGAAAACTGGTTTGGCCATGGTAAAGAAAAGCTTCATGTTGTATCAACCTGCAATATATCTCATTATAATCAGTCTGTCATGGTGGAGAGCGGTATCGGCATGGCGCTGGTAATGGAATTTTCCTGCGATCAGGATACCCTGTGCCTGCGGCCGCTGGAACCGGCGCTTGAGAGCGGCTGTGTCCTGGTCTGGAAAAAGAACCAGGCACTTTCTCCTGCTATGCTGCGTTTTATCGAGTACGCAAAAGAATATCTGGAGGGAATAGCAAGGTATTGATTATATTCTGTATTTCCCGACGGAAATCCGCGTAAGGATTGTACCGGTCCAGGTTGCGCCGCAGAGTAGTGGCATGGAGTTTGTTGTAAAATACCCGTCTGCGATTTTTGACATCATATCCTGGTACAGCGCTTCTATGGTTGTATAGTGAAGATAGAAAGGCTTCCGGTGAATCCTTGCCCGGTCGGTAAGCTCCCTGACAGTGATCTTTTCCACTGGCATTTCACAGATCATTTCCTTAAAAGTATTCATGATGGCTTCGCGGGTCTTCCGGACGCACAGGTCTACAGGATGTTCTTGATTAAAATCCATTTTCAGATATCCCAAATATCCAGTTTCTTTAATATGGCGTATACGTCATATTAAAGAAACTGGAAATTGTTTTTTGCTTCTATGCGGATTATATTACCCATCTAGTAAAGATCCACTACTCAAGAAATGCGTTTTGGGCATTTTAAATAATTCAACATAGGTATTAGACATTATAAAATGAAGAGCTTACAATATAGATGTTCCGAAACAGGAGCATCTATATTTTTGCAGGGGGTGTCGTTTTAAAAATGACAATAAATGAGGCGAGTGAGCGTTATCAGATTCCCATTGAAATACTCAGGGAATATGAAAGCTGGGGATTGTGCGGTGCCGTAAAGAAGGTTATGGGGGCATGGCAGTATGATGAACAGGATATAGAACGTCTCGGTATGATCATGACGCTTAACGATATGGGGTTTGACAGTAATGAAGTGGAAACCTATATGCGGCTTACACTGGAGGGAGATCACACTGAGTCTGCGCGGTTGGCAATGCTTAACAGGATCAGGGGAAAGACGCTGGACGAAATTCATTTCATGGAAAAACAGATTGCAAATATGGATTACCTGCGGCATGAAATACAAAAGAGTATGGAAAAAGTATAGTGAGAAGTGTGCAAAAAGCAGAAAATATAAATCCGCACTTCGGGAAAGGAGTATAGGTTTGAAAATGAAAAAAGGTTTATCAGCTATCATGGTGTGTGTCCTGACGGTTTTGCTGGCCGGATGTGGGAGCAGCGAAACAGAAAACAGGGGAAACAGTGCAGCGGCAAATGAAAATACGCCGGTGCAGACTGGTGTGACAGGGGAAACAGATGCTGAAGCCACACAGAATGAAGCAACCGGTTCGGATGCAGAACATGGTAAGGATGGCAGCAGCGCTTTGGTTGTTTATTTTTCATGGTCAGGGAATACGGAAAATGTTGCAAATGCCATTGTGGATCAAACGGGAGCGGATGTATTTGAGATCGTTCCGGAGGAGGCTTATGTTGATGACTACAATGCGCTTTTGGATATTGCAGCCGAAGAAAAGGAAAACGGAACACGTCCGGCGATTGCAGGAACTATAGATGATATTTCGCAGTATGACATCATTTATGTGGGCTATCCGAATTGGTGGAGCGACATGCCAATGATACTGTATACTTTTTTCGACAGTTATGACCTGTCCGGAAAGACCCTTGCACCGTTCTGCACCAGTGGAGGGAGCGGCCTGTCAGGTACGGTAAGCAGCATCAGGGAACTGGAGCCGGAGGCGGATGTCCTTGACGGTCTCCATATCGGAAGCTCCGCGGCATCTGATCCGGACCAGGCGGTAAGTGACTGGCTGGAGAGTCTGGGGCATATGGAAATTTAGGGTAATAGATTGGGAGGACATTTATGAAAAAATTAGTTGCATGTCTGATTTTTACGGCTATACTGGCTTCTTTGACTGCCTGTGGAGGCGAAGCGGCCAGAGATGCGGAACCTATAAAAGATTCTGTGGTGGCGGAAAACAGCGGCGTATCACCTGTAACAGAGGGGAATCTCACAGAGTCCGAGGAAACCCGCAGTACGGATACGGATGAAAATAATGCAGAAATAACCACGGAGGATAATGTCATGAAAATAACAGCAGGGGACACTACATTTACGGCGACACTTGCAGAAAACTCTTCCGTTGAGGCGCTGAAGGAGCTTCTTGCAGAGGGGCCGCTTACGATCAACATGAGCGATTATGCAGGCATGGAAAAGGTTGGTCCTATCGGAACGGACTTGCCGAGGAATGACGAGCAGATTTCCACCGGGGCGGGCGACATTATACTGTATCAGGGCAATTCTCTTGTGATTTATTATGATACAAATTCATGGAATTTTACGAGAATCGGCAAGATTGAGGGCGTGACGGGTGAGGAGCTTTTGGAGGTGTTTGGCGAAGGGGATGTGACGGTCACGTTTTCTTTAGCATAGGGCCTTTGAGGGGGAAGGAAATTGTTCAGAAATAAAGATTTGAAAAATCTGATCATTCCGCTGTTTTTGGAACAACTGCTTACAATCCTTGTGGGACTGGCGTGGAAAATGGATAGGAGGACTTTAAGGGAATGAATTATTATGAAACCGACCCGGAATTTACAAAGATCATGGAACATTTTGTCCTGGAAGAAGTAGGGAAGGAACCCGGTCAGGAGTTACCGGAGGACACACGCTATCTGGCAATTCTTGCAGCGCTTTTGGGCTGTCAGGGGGCGGAGGTTTACAGGGAGGTGCTGCCGAAAGCGCTGGATGCGGGACTGACGCCTGTTATGGTAAAAGAGATGGTTTATCAGGCAGTGGATTATCTTGGAATTGGCAGGGTAATGCCGTTTTTGTCCGTTACCAATGATATTTTAAATGCCCGGGGCATCAAGCTGCCGCTGCCCGCACAGGCAACGACAACTATGGAAAACAGGCTGGAAAAGGGAGCGGAAGCACAGGCGGAGATTTTCGGAGAGCATATGAAGGAAGCATGGAAAGCAGGGCACATCAACCGGTGGCTGGCGGCAAACTGTTTTGGCGACTATTATACAAGGGGCGGTCTGGACTTAAAACAGCGTGAGCTGATCACGTTCTGTTTTCTGGCGGCACAGGGCGGCTGTGAACCACAGCTTACCGCCCATGCCAAGGGGAACATGAACCTTGGAAATGACAAGGATTTTCTGATACGGATCGTGTCACAGTGCCTTCCGTACATTGGCTATCCGCGCAGCTTAAATGCGATAAACTGCGTGGGCAAAGCGGCTGAAACATAAGAACCCGGAAGGAAGAGGCGGCATGAAGATAAAGGTGAGAATAAAGTGGATACTGGATGTCCTGATGACCATAGCATTGTTTTTCCTGATGGGTTATCAGTTTTGGGGTGAAACAGCCCATGAATGGATCGGAGCAGGGATGTTTGTATTTTTTATTGCACATCAGATCTGCAATCTGAATTGGTATAAAAATCTGTTCAGAGGCAGGTATCATGCCACACGCACAGTCTGGTGCATCATTGATATCCTGACACTTGCGGCAATGCTTGTCCTGATGTACAGCGGTATCACCATGTCCCGGCATGTTTTTGCGTTCCTGCCGGTACGGGGCGGTATGGCGCTGGCAAGGCGGCTGCATATCTTAGGTTCCTACTGGGGCTATCTGCTGATAAGCCTGCACCTCGGTCTGCACTGGGGAATGGTTCTGAATGTATTTTCAAAAAGGCGTGTAACACAGCAAAAATATTCGATTACAGGTTTTATGATAAGCCTGATTATCGCAGCCTATGGAATTTATGTCTTTTTCAAAAGGGATTTTCCGGCTTATCTGTTTCTGCACAGTGAATTTGTGTTTTTGGATTATGACGAGCCAAGGCTGCTGTTCCTGATGGATTATCTGGCGCTGATGGGAGTTTGCATTTTTATCATTCATTACGGAGCAAAACTGTTGAGAAAGACAGGAGCCAGGAGGAAGGAGGCCGACAGTGAAAGAAAAACGGTTTAGAAAGATTGCGGTATCCTTATCCTGCATGGTGCTTATTGCTGCTCTGACTGTGTGCGCTTCCACTTCTGTTCAGACAGAAGAAAAAGAAAGCACTGATCTGCAGCAGAACAGGGTGGAGGCTTCAGGGGCAGACAAACAGCCTGTGCGGGCAGAAGGTCCGCAACAAATATTTTGAAAGCGTATTTTACCTGGGCGGAAAATACGAGACCGTAACTTGTGAACCATGTGGAAAATATGCAGGAGTATGACGTTATCTTGGTTATACACATGAAAAAGGGCAGGAAAATTGTGAAAATACAGTATTAAGCGCAACCTGAGATGTATTATTAACGAGAAACTGAAGCAGGCTATACAGAGGTGGTCAGTCATGGTAAAAATAAACACTTGTAAATAAAGGGAAATGTTCTGTTAAAGCCGGATTGACAGCCATTCGAGTTTATTGTAATATGAATCATGAATTGGGTTAGCACAGACTAACCTTGGAGGCTGGAGTAAAACATGACAACAGAAGTAATACAAGGCATTTTATTTCCTTTCATGGGAACGACTTTGGGCGCAGCATGCGTATTTGGAATGCGCGGCGCGCTTCATACCTCAATTCAACGGGCTTTGACCGGTTTCGCGGCCGGGGTCATGGTGGCGGCCTCTGTCTGGAGTCTTCTGATTCCTGCAATGGAGCAGGCATCCGAGCTGGGACAATGGGCTTTTTCCCCGGCGGTGATTGGTTTCTGGTTGGGCATTCTGTTCCTGCTGGCGCTGGATCGGACGATTCCGCATTTGCATCAGAACAGCGATGAACCGGAAGGAATTCGGGCACGGATGAAACGGACGACCATGCTGGTGCTTGCCGTCACTCTCCACAATATTCCGGAAGGTATGGCGGTGGGTGTTGTGCTGGCGGGATGGATGGTTGAGAGCAGCGGCATCACCGCTGCCGGTACACTGGCGCTCTCTATCGGTATCGCCATGCAGAATTTTCCCGAAGGCGCTATTATATCCATGCCACTCAAGGCGGAAGGAGTAAGCAAAGGCCGGGCGTTTCTGTATGGAGTTCTGTCCGGTGTGGTGGAGCCGCTTGCTGCCGTGCTGACTATCTGGGCGGCGGGATTCATTCTCCCGGCCCTGCCCTATCTGCTCAGCTTTGCTGCGGGAGCAATGATCTATGTGGTGGTGGAGGAATTGATCCCGGAGGCTTCTGCCGGAGAACATTCCAATCTTGGGACGCTGTTTTTTGCAGCGGGCTTCACAGTCATGCTGGCGCTGGATGTGGCGCTGGGGTAAAATTATGATCCGTTATTCCGTACTGCCGGAAAAGATGTATAATGACGCTTCAGGCTATTTGTGGTACAATGTGATTAAAAGCTGATTTGAAGCGCGTGATCCGATATAGGAGCAGGATGGAAATGGGGATTATAATATGGAAACAAAGAATAATGGATTCAAAGAAATGGATGTAATCGAAATTAAAGGAAAAGTAAATACAGCCATCTGCTACGCAAAAATAGTGGAGGATGAGGCCATAGAGCAGATCAGGCGTATGTGTGATTATCCCATGACAGAGGGCTCCCGAATTCGTATTATGCCGGACGTGCATTCCGGTAAAGGCTGCACCATCGGAACCACAATGACGATCACAGACAAAGCCGTTCCCAATGTAGTGGGAGTGGATATCGGATGCGGCATGTACACGGTAAATCTCGGGAAAACTTCTATTGACTTTGAAAAAGTTGATGAGGCGGCCCACTATATCCCCTCGGGGATGAATGTCTGGGAAGGAAGACAGGAGCGGTTTGATCTGACTCAGCTTGTCTGTTACAGAGAACTGAAGGACACAAAAAGACTGGAGCGTTCCCTTGGCACTTTGGGCGGCGGCAATCATTTTATAGAAATTGACGAAGCAGCGGATGGAACAAAGTATCTTGTTATCCATTCCGGATCAAGGAATCTCGGCAAACAGGTGGCGGAGCTTTATCAGCGCCTTGCCATCAATCTGAACAGAGGATATGATGATTATATCGAGAAGCGTGATGCCATTATCAGAACCTACAAGGAGCAGGGACGCAAAAGTGAAATACAGGCGGCGTTAGAGCAGCTTTACTGGCAGGTTTATGAGAGTGAGACCAGTATGCCGGAGGATCTTTGTTATTTATCCGGCAGATATCTGGAAGATTATCTTCATGATGTGGAAATCTGCCAGACATTTGCAAAACGGAGCAGAGAGAAGATGGCCGAGGTCATTTTCGAGAGAACCGGAATGACCGGAGGCGAGGCCTTCCATACGATCCATAATTATATTGACACAGATGAAATGATCCTGCGAAAAGGGGCTATAGCCGCCCACGCCGGAGAGAAAGTGTTGATTCCGATCAATATGCGGGATGGAAGTGTGCTGGCAGTCGGCAAGGGGAATCCGGAATGGAACTTCTCCGCGCCCCATGGAGCGGGAAGATTAATGTCCAGAACCAAGGCCAAAAATAACTTAAGCCTGGAGGAATACAGGAAAACCATGGAGGGCGTTTATACGACGTCCGTCAACGAAAATACGCTGGATGAGGCACCCATGGCATACAAGAGTCTGGAGGATATTATCAATGTCATAAGGGAGTCTGTGGATGTTATCGATGTGATGAGGCCTGTTTATAATTTTAAGGCTTGTGAATAAAGGAGTATATGAAGGCAGGAGAACAGTGAAACCTTTTCGCAATGCCAGACTGTTTTCCTGCACTGTAATATTGGTATAATAAGAATCAGGATAAGGATAAGGGATGTATCTTACCTGATTTTTTTATTATATTGATCATGGATGGAAAGAAGGTTTCTGGGAAACTTGGGATATATTGACAAGCTATAATGTCCCTTAAATCTCATTTTCAAATATCTGAGAGAACTAAGGAATGACATTTTGGTAAAAAGGTGATAAAATAAAGACAGTATAATTCTACAAATTTCGTGATGATACAGTCGTTAATACACAAGAAGGTGGAAAACATGCAGCTCCCGGAGTCTGATAGTTTAGAAATCCAATATTTAAGCAGAATATTTGATAATACAAGTGAGTGTTACAAGTTTTTCTGGTTTCAGGCGATTGTTACCAAGGTTCTGGAAGGTAAGCAATATATTACATATGAAGAGCTGATTGATGAAATGATCGCAGATGCATGGTACATGGTGGTTGAGTACCATTTGAATTTAGGACCGCGGGACACCTTGGAAAATCTGGTACATTATTTGCAGCAGATATCCCAGATTAAATCTTCAGAAAAGAAAGATAACATTCTTGCTTATTTAAGGGTTTGTAAGGATAAAGACGTACTGAGACAAAAGAGGATATTGACAAAAAATGTGCCATACCGTATTCAGGCGCCTTTTATGAACACAGTCAAAGGCAAAGAATGGAATGTATCGGAGGGTGAATTAATTGCCAAAATCAATCGGGAACGACGGCTGATGTATTACTTTGAAAAGTGGAATGGTTTACAGACTAAGATTTGCCTTAGTCCGGAATGGTTTATGTATATAGATAAGAACCAGGCGATCATTAAGGGTTGGCTTCAGTATAATATGATCATGTATTTACAGAGACGTAATCCAAGCGTTCCCGGTATTGTTGATAAATTATATCCTCCTCAGGAACGAAAACTGGAGAAAGTTAAAAAATATTGGAAACTGTTATTGGAGATTCGTCCCATTTATGATATTTATGGACATATTCAACTGACGGACAAGGATATTTCGATTGATCATTTTGTCCCTTGGTCGTATGTGGCGCATGATGAATTTTGGAATTTGCATCCTACTACGCGAAGTATCAACAGCAGCAAAAGTAATAATTTGCCGGATTGGAATATATATTTTCCGCAGTTGGCAAAGTTAGAATATTTTTCGTATGAAATGATATGGAAATATGATTCAGTCCATGCCGAATTTGAGAAATGTGCCCGAGAACATTTGAATGATGAAATGGTGCGTAGAAGGATATATCGGAACGGACAGGATTTTCTGGAGTTTGCAAATGCTTTGGAAGAAATCATACAACCTGTGTATCAATCTGCAAAGAATTGCGGGTTTAAGGATTGGGTGTATGATTGTGAACAGTAGCGACAAATCAGCAATCACGTTTTAATAAATACGCTTTAGTAAGATAATGAAACCATATACAGAAGGGAGATTTATTTTATGGAAGATAAAAATAAAAATTTATCTCCTGTTTTCAAATGGGGAGGCGGTAAAAGGCAATTATTAAAAGAAATACTATCCTTGATTCCTCCTCATTCCAGATATTATGAGCCGTTTGTAGGAGGTGCCGCAGTACTTTTAGGACTGCAACCGAGATATGCAGTAATTAATGATTGCAATGCAGAGCTTATAAATGTGTATAGGGTTATACGCGATAATCCGGAACTCTTAATACAACTACTTGACGAACATAAGCAAAAAAATACAGTTGATTACTTTTATGAGGTACGAAGTAGGGATCGGGATAAAAAGAAGTATGCTGTTTTTTCTGAAGTGGAGAAAGCTGCCCGTACAATATATCTAAACAGAACATGTTTTAATTAATTTTAAATATTCTATTATACAAAAAATTTTATAACTATTTCAATGTATAGCTTTTGTGTTGCATTTTGCGCACTTTTTGCATATACTGGTTATAGAAAGGCGGTGCAAATTATGGCAGTCAAAACGGCAAATGTAAATTCAAGAATGAAGTTAGATATAAAGCAGCAGGCAGAAAGTATTCTTGAACGGTTAGGGATTCCGCGTTCGGTTGCAATTGATATGTATTATCGCCAGATTATAGCGCATAATGGAATTCCTTTTCCGTTGACACTTCCGACGACAGTTCTGGCGCAGGATGAAATGACAGTGGCACAATTCAATCAAATGATGGAAAATGGATTGAAACAGGCTAAGGAAGATGATTCATTTGATGTGGATGAGGTGTTCAATGAATTAGAATAGGAGATTAGTAAGTGAAGACTTATACAGTTAGAATCACAAAGCAGGCGAGGGATCATATAAGGAATATCAAATCATATATTACAAATGAGCTTTTATCACCTGATGCTGCTATGAACACAATATCTGCATTAAAAAAGGAGATCAAGAGTTTGTCCCAAATGCCAGAACGAATTAAGCTGACAGATGAAGAACCGTGGCGAAGTGAGGGGATTCGCAGAATGCGGGTAAGAAATTACTATATCTATTTTTGGATTGATGATATCAACAACAAGGTTCAGATTACATCTGTAATATATGTTGCCCGTAATCAGGCAGCACAATTGGCGGCAATGGAAATAGAATAGAGTCCAGGATTCAAGAGATTAAGCAGATACATATATTGCATATACTTCCTCCTGTCACTGAAGTCAAATAATTAATTTAGAGAGTGTACCTACCATGTATGAACAAGACTACATTATGCGCCTGATCCGCGAAATGGTTAGAGCCCTGTTAAAATTCTTATTCCAAATTGATATGGAAAATCCGACAGAAGAGCTATTTGAGGAGCGGTCGCAAAAGGAAACCTATCAGATTCTGCAGAAACTGATTGATGCCGGAGAGATAAATGAGGCAGAAAACCGGCTCTATGCTCTGCTTGATACGGGGGACAGGAACAAACCTGCTGAAACCAAGCTTGCCGGAACCACTTCCGACTTAAAGCTGGCCCTGCTGTTTTACGCTTATCTAAATGAAAAGACAGATAATTTTCTGGAGGCGCATGATTACAGCAGAGAGGAGATTCAGGCAGGATTAGATCAGATCATCTCACAGTATGGGTTACAGGGTATTCCAGAGCTGTGGCAGCAATAATTTAAAAACTCAAAAGGAGGAATCATCATGGGAGAATCAGTTAGAGAATTTTTTGGTCTGGAAGAGTATTCAGAGGAGGCAGTGGACAAGGTGGTAGCCATGCAGTCAGCCGGCGGGATATCTGTGCAGGACATTGCGGAGGAAGTCGGTATATCAGTAGAGGCTGTGAATGATATCATTTCTTCAACTTTTCAGGTGTGGGGGCATTAAAACCGCAGATATTATATATAGATACTATAACCGTTAATATCACCTTAAAATGACCATTAAAATCACCAATAAAACCACCAAAACCCCTGTAAATATAGCAAATTGTCCATCTTGACAAGGGAGTATCTGCGCAGTAATATTAGACCGAAATTGAGGTAGAATATTACTGCGTATTTATTGTGCATAATTTACGCATATATTGCGCGGATAGTACTCACATTCTACTCAGAAATCACACACATTTTGTGTGCATAATATGAATTGCATAATACAAACACTGAAATATTGCTGAGTGCAAGGACAGGAAGGATCGCTATGGCAGAGGCAGGAAGAACAGGGAGCACAGGAAGCACGGGAAGTGCAGGAAAAGCGGGAAGAACAGAAAGCGCAGGAAAAGCAGAAAGCGCAGTGAGAACCGGAAAAACGACAAGGGACATGACACAGGGGAGTCCCGTAAAACTGATATTGGGATTTGCCATGCCAATGCTGCTGGGACTGTTGTTCCAGCAGTTTTACAGCATGGTGGACACGATCATCGTGGGCAAATGGCTGGGGGTGGATTCTCTGGCGGCGGTGGGCTCCACCGGCTCTATTAACTTTATGATCATCGGTTTCTGCATGGGCGTGTGCAGCGGCTTTGCCATACCGGTGGCGCAGCGGTTTGGCTCGAAGGATTATGTGTCACTGCGGAAGTTTGTGGCCAACAGTGTGTGGGTGTCGGCGGTTTTGGCCAGTGTCATGACCGTGGCAGTCTGCCTGCTCTGCATGCCCATTCTGCGTTTTATGAAAACGCCCGCCAATATCATAGACGAGGCCTATGCCTATATTTTTGTGATTTTTCTGGGAATACCGGTGACGTACCTGTATAATCTGCTCTCCGGCATTATCCGTTCTCTGGGAGACAGCAGGACGCCTGTGTATTTCCTGATTCTGTCCTCGATCATCAATATCGCACTGGATATCGTGTCCATCGGATATCTGCACATGGGTGTGGCGGGGCCTGCCTGGGCCACGGTCATATCTCAGGGAATATCCGGCGGATTGTGTCTGCTCTACATGCACAGGAAGTTTGAGATACTGCATCTGCAGAAAAATGAATGGAAATTAGACTGGCATTATGTTCAGAATCTGTTGTTCATGGGGATTCCCATGGGGCTGCAGTATTCCATCACAGCCATTGGAAGCGTTATCCTGCAGACGGCGGTAAACGGGCTTGGCTCCTCCGCGGTGGCCGCAGTCACAGCGGGCGGCAAAGTGAGCATGTTTTTCTGTTGTCCTTTTGACGCGCTGGGCGGAACCATAGCAACCTACGCTGGACAGAATGTGGGGGCGAAGAAGCCCGAGCGGATCAACAGCGGCATTCGGGCGGCAGTGATCATCGGTTTTCTCTATTCCGTTGCGGCCTGCGCCGTGCTGGTATTTTTCGGAGAGACCATCGCGCTGCTGTTTTTGGATGCGGATCAGGTGGTCATCCTGTCGAGAGTTCATAAGTTTGTGATGGTAAACAGTGCATTTTATATGGCGCTGACATTGGTGAATGTGGTGAGGTTCTGCATACAGGGAATGGGATTCAGCGTATTTGCCATTCTGGCGGGAGTCTGTGAGATGATAGCCCGGGCTATCATGGGCTTTGGGCTGGTGCCGCTTTTTGGTTTCGATGCGGTATGCTTTGCCAATCCGCTGGCCTGGGTGATGGCGGATGCGTTCCTGATACCTGCCTATATCATCTGCTGGCGGAAGCTCAAAAGGATTTTCGGGGAGACTCCAACGCCTGTGCTTCCCGCGGCTGAATAGTCCGGTCCGTCCGGCGCATGTGCAGGTAAAATAAAATGCAGATGACTGCGGACAGTCCGGAGCCTGCGGTGGAAGCCAGTCCCATGGGAAGTAGCGTTTCGGCAAAGCAAGTGGATGCCAGCCAGGCCAGAGGGATTCTGGCGCATACGATGGAGACTGCATTGTGGAAAAAGGAAATAGAGGAGCGCCCGTAAGCACAAAAATATCCGCTGAAGCAGAAGTGGATTCCCGCCAGCGCGCAGTCCCAGACATAGCCGTGCATGTATTGGCTGCCCAGCCGGATGGCTTCTGCGTTGTCTGTGAACAATCCCACCATCGGAGCTGCCACGAACTGCATGGCTGAGGCGATGGCGATGCCGAAGGAGAAGCACAGCAGAACCGCATAGCGCAGTGTGATGCGGGCGCGGTCGTGTTTGCCTGCGCCGATGTTTTGCGCACACAGCGCCGATACCGAGGAGAGCATGGAGGAGGGCACCAGAAACAGGATGCCGATGATCTTTTCCACGATGCCCACGGCCGCCGCGTCATTCAGGCCCCGGCGGTTGGCAAATATTGTGATCACAATAAACGAAATCTGAATAAAGCCGTCCTGTAGGGCTACGGGGAGGCCGACTTTCAGCAAGCTGCCCATGACTGCCCGGCGGGGCTTTAAGTCTTTGCGGGACAGGGAAAGACCGGTTTTTCCGCGCAGTATCACAATGAGGGACACGGCGACGCTGATGGTCTGTGCCAGTGTGGTTCCCAGCGCAGCGCCCATTGCCCCCATGCCAAATGCGCCGATGAACAGGTAGTCCAGCGCGATATTTGCAACACACGCCACGGCGATAAAGTACATGGGGCTTTTGGAATCCCCTGTGCCCCGGAAGATGGAGCTGATGATATTATAGGCAGTGATAAAGGGTATGCCGGTAAAGCACACGGTCAGATAGGCAATGGTTTCCGGGACGGCCTCTTCGGGTGTGGACATGACAGTTACGATGGGACGGACAGCGGACAGCAGGATTGCCATTGCCGCTATGGACACGATCATGAACAGTGTCACGGTGTTTCCGATGGCCGCTGATGCCTGCCCGGGCTTTTGGGCCCCCACTGCCCGGCCGATCATCACGGTAGATCCCATGGCCAGTCCCACGATCATCACAGTGAGCATGTGCATGACCTGCCCGCCGATGGAGACGGCGGTAGTGCTCTCCACGCTGTTAAACTGTCCGATGATAAACAGATCGGCCATGCCGTACAGCGTCTGCAGAAAATAGGACAGCAGATAGGGCAGGGCAAAGTATAACAGTGCCTTCCCTACGCTGCCGGATGTAATATTGTTTTCCGTATTTTTTTCGCGCTGCATTTCCGGGTTCCCCTTTTCTTCTTCTTATTCGCGACTGCCTCTGACTATTTTACCTCACATCCTGGACATACGTAAAGAGCCGCGGACAGTTTTATTTCGCTGTCTGCGGCTCTTTCTATTTCAGTAATGATATTCCCTGGTCAGATAGGTGAAGTTCTGCAGCCGGCTGTCACGGTCGTACATGGTGGTCTGACAGGCCATGGGTGCAGACTCCTGTTCCGGCTGTTTAGTCGTCTCCTCCAAAATCTCTGCAAAGAGCTTATTTTCGTTTCTGCCCCCGGCGTCGGAGTGGACCGAACGGTGGTCGTCGCGTTTTGCCTTTCTGACGGTGGGAACCGCCATCACTGAGTTCACCATAAAAATACCTGTAATTCCGTTAACTGCGTTGATCCCTCCTTGGATGCGTATTTGAATAGTGACTGTTTCCTGTTACTATATGTTTCGGCAGAATCGACAAAAACTTTAGTGCCGGAGCGTGTACTACATTGACCTTTTACGGAGAATTTGGTAGAATTGACCGTATAGGCGTTTTGACAGAACATAAAACCGTCTAAATTTTACAATTAGGAAAGGGAGTTACAAAATGACAGCTCTAATCTTGGTTATTGCTGCAGCGCTTGCAGCATTAGCTTTCGCAGCCTTCAACTTCTATGGGGTGAAGAAGATGGAGGAAGGAACGGACGTCATGTCTGAGATCGCATCGGCCATCAGAGTCGGTGCAAATGCATTTATCACCTATGAGTATAAGATCATCGCCATTGTGGTGGCCGTCATTGCCGTGCTGCTGATCTTTATGTCCTGGCAGTCTGCAGTCTGTTTTATCATCGGTGTGCTGATGTCCGCGGCAGCGGGATGGATCGGCATGAAGATCGCCACCTATGCAAATGTGCGTGTCTCCAACAGAGCGCGTGAGACTAAAAATATCGGCGAGACACTGAAGGTGGCTTTCCGCGGCGGATCCGTTATGGGACTTTGCGTGGGCGGGTTTGCGCTCCTTGGTCTCTTTCTTGTGTATGTGATTTTCGGCATCGGCATGGGGCTGATGTCCGTGGACGCCATCATGGACGGGGCTATCTTCACCCAGTGTCTCTCCTGTTATGCATTGGGCTGCTCTATCGTAGCCATGTTTAACCGTGTGGGCGGCGGTATCTACACCAAGGCCGCGGATATGGGCGCTGATCTGGTGGGTAAGACCGAGGCGCATATCCCTGAGGACGATCCCAGAAACCCCGCTACCATTGCAGATAACGTGGGCGACAATGTGGGAGATGTGGCAGGTCTTGGCTCCGATCTGCTGGAGTCCTATGTGGGCGCTATCTCTTCCGGCATTATTCTGGCATGCCATCTGTTCCTGGCCTCTCTTGCGGGCAGCGGCATGATCAGCGACGAGCTGCTGGAGAAAATGTTCTATTATCCGCTGGTATTTGCGGCATGCGGTCTGATCTCCTGTATCATCGGTATCGCATCCGTATTGTTTAAAAAAGGTTCTGACAATCCCCATAAGGATCTGAATTTTGCAACCTTTGTGTCCGCAGGTCTGACGATTCTCTGCGGTTTTGGCGCTACCTATCTGCTCTTTGCGGACGAAATGCTGGCGGATGCCATCCTTGAGGCGGGCTTTGCCTGCGGTTATATCTCTCCCTGGATTGCTGCTTCCATCGGCGTTGTCAGCGGCGTGGTGATCGGCATGATCGCCGAGTATTACACCAGCTATGATTACAAACCCACGCAGTTGATCGCTCAGGCTTCGAAGGAGGGCGCGGCGCTTACCATCACTCAGGGTCTGGCAGTAGGCATGAAGTCCTGTATGGCTCCCCTGATCCTGCTGGGTATCGCCACCTATGCGTCCTATGCGGTTGCGGGTATGTTTGGTATTTCCATGGCGGCCATCGGTATGCTGTCCTTTGTCAGCACCACGGTCTCCGTTGACACTTATGGTCCCATCTCCGACAATGCCGGCGGTATCGCCGAGATGTCCGAGCTGGAGCCTGAGGTTCGTGAGATTACGGATAAACTGGATTCTGTGGGCAATACCACCGCGGCCATCGGTAAGGGCTTTGCCATCGGTTCCGCCTCCCTTGCGGCGCTGTCGTTGATGGTGTCCTATCTGTACTCCTTTAATGAGCCCGGCACCGAGCTGAACCTGAACTTTACCGATCCGCTGATTCTGGCCGGAGCGTTGGTGGGAGCGGCGCTTCCCTATCTGTTCTCCGGTATGCTGATCGAGGCTGTGGCCAAGGCTGCCCGCCGTATGGTGGAGGAAGTGAGAAGACAGTTCAAGGAGATCCCCGGTATTCTGGAGGGCAAGGCAAAGCCTGACTACAAGACCTGTATCGAGATTTCCTCTCAGGGCGCTCTGAAGGAGATGCGTTTCCCTGCTATCCTCTCCATCATTTTCCCCTTGGTGGCAGGTTTCCTCTTCGGACCGCTGTTTGTGGGCGGCTTGCTCATCGGCGCGACACTGTCCGCTATCATGCTGGCCATCTTCACCGGCAATGCAGGCGGTGCGTGGGATAACGGCAAGAAGTACATCGAGTCCGGCGCCATCGAGGGCCAGAAGAAGGGTTCTCCCGCACATGACGCGGCTGTGGTGGGCGATACGGTAGGCGATCCTCTGAAGGACACAGTAGGTCCCTCTCTGGATATCCTGATCAAGATCATGTCTACGGTGTCACTGGTTGCAGTGGCAATATTCAGCCGTTATAATCTGCTGGAGTTTGTCCTGAACATGTTCCAGTAAAACCTGTGAGACTGACTCGGATCGGATTTAGATAAACCAAGTTCAAATAAGTCAGACTGGCGTAATCAGAAGGGCCATGCAGAAGCTGAAACCAATGCTTCTGCATGACCCTTTTATTTTTTACTTACATAAACAGCGGCTATGCTGCGGATCGCCGGAATCCCTTCCGCAGCAGATCGCCCACACAGTGGATGCCGTCCGGCACATACACCAGCATGAACAGGTAATAAGGCAATACGTAGCGGCACTGGGCCTCCCAGATGATGCTGAAGAGGAAGCCGCCCACAATGGCGATGAGAGGGATCCAGCCCGCCGCGTTTTCCCGGCGCCGTTTCCAGAGTACCGGCAGGAAGCACACGAATCCCAGATAGATGATACTCTGATAATTGTTTGCAAACTTCATCAGGGGATCGTGCAGACTGCCGTAATACACCTGCTCGATCCAGTCAGGCATGGGCTTTTTCTCGTCAAAGGAGCGGGTGGACATCAGCGTCTCGAAGGAGGGCTCGATCCATTGCATCAGGAGCTTTGTCTTGAAAAACCATTTGGCAAATTCCGGATCGGACTTAAAATGATCCACATTTTCCCGTATATTCTCTCTGGCGATCTCTTTGGCCACTTCAATATCCCAATCGGCCTCGCCCATGGTGGTGGTCTGATAATCATTATAGGTGCCCGGGCCATTGTAGTTGTCTTGAAGTCCCATGGCCACGGTCAGGATCATGGGAGCTCCCTGAGTGATCTCGTAGCCGGAGCGCAGTGCGTAAGAATAGTCCAGCGCTTTTATGGCGCTGAAGGCGCTGACGGTGACCAGAAGTCCGGCCAGAATGGGCTGCAGCTTTTTCTTCTGCCAGGCGGCCAGAACCATGCCGATGAGGATGGCAATGAGCACGATCCAAGTGTGCATACGCACCATCAGCGACAGCGCTGCCATGACGCAGGTCAGTGCCACATAGCGTATTTTCAGAGTCCTGACATAGCGCAGCAGCGCCCAGAACATTACGGTGCAGAAACAGATGGAAGGCAGATCTCCATAGGTGTAGGGCGTCAGTATCAGATAGGGTGTGCAGAAGAGCACCAGAGGACAGTATAGGATCTTGCAGATGCTGTTCCAGGAGGTCTCCTCCACAAACAGATAGCCGAAGACCATGGTGATCACGCCGAAAAAGATGTGGAACTTGGCGGCCACCGGATAACAGAAATGGCCAAACAGCGTGAACAATATCTCATAGAGGAACGCCAGTCCCTTCTGATAGGGAAATTTGCCGATATATCCGCTCTTTTTAAACATGATAAAATTGCCGTCCAGATTGTAGTGGGCAGCGGCAGTGGCATTGAGCTGATCTCCGCTGGGATAATAGGGGAGATCTCGCACCCAGATCAGACATACCGTCACATAGAGGATACAGCAGAGCCCCAAAAAGATATATCCTGCAAGACGCTGTTTCGCCCCCAGCTTTTGAAAGAGATAATTCAGGAGCATGGCCAGCAGGCATACCCCCGCAAACAGCAGCAGATTGACAAGGGCGTTGTCTTTGACAAGATAGACGGGAATCTGGTAGTCCGTTGACGAGTAATAGGAATAACGTGCGCTGTAATAAGCCAGAAACAGACCGATAAACAGCGCGAAGGTCAATAAAATGCAGATACACAGGCTATAGGCATTGGCCGAGAGAGCCTGAAAGGTAATTTTTTTCTGAGACTGATTATCCATATGTCCCGAAACGCTCCTTTTTTATCAAAAAATTTATTCTTTTTTCTGTCGCTTTATTCTAGCAATTGCGAATCGCATTTTCAACCGACAAATAATGGGATTCAGATCGTGGTACTCAGATCATGGGCACCAGATTATAGGCACTGGTATATACCGCAAAGCGCTCATTTTCAAATCCCAGGGAAACGATGGCAGGGTTGGGGAACTGAGCCTCGAACGCCGATTTATCCTCCGTACAGACAATGTAAGCGGTGGGCATCAGCTCCGGGAGATTGGGCACATACCATTTTGTGCTGGTGGTCCACCAGTACATGCGAAGATCCTCCATATGATAACAGTGTCCCATGGTGATGCGCCCGTCCGTCATGATGCAGATGCGGGAGGCGTCCCAGAATTCCGCATAACCGCAGCTGATGTCCTGAGAGTCCATATATTCAATGACTTCCTGATATTCCGCCAGATTATCCTCCACCGTGACACAGTCCTTATAGGTGTAAAACAGATTCAGGAACGCAAAGACGCACACACACAGCGCGATCAGTCCGGCAAAGCGGGGAGCGGCTTTTTCAAAATGGGTGATGAGGGCGGCCAGCACGGCTATGATCACGAACCATATCACAAAGAAATAGTTCTGTGCCGCTTCCGCGTTGGTGACGGTTTCGATAAACACAGTCATCAGAAAAGAAGTGCCCAGCGCCTGAATCAGCATTTTCTGCGAGGAGGGCGCCGTGCTCTTTTTTCCAAACAGGAAAAAGAGTCCATAGACAATCAGCGCCAGCACAGCCAGAATGCCAAGCTGCATCAGTGCGGCCAGAGAGTTCAGTTTGCAGTTTCCCGCGATTCCCAGACACTCCAGTATGGCGGCAGGCACGATATGCGTCAGCCTGTCGGCCATGCCGCCGCCGTCCTGCATAAACATCGGATAGTCCACATTGGTGGGATAGAGCTTTGCAAGCGCCCCCACTGCCAACAGCGACAGAATGAATCCGGCAGGAATCCACCTCTTCCGGGGCAGAGTTCTGGCCATATGATCGCTCTCGAAAAAGAGCAGCAGGATCTCCCAGACGGTCAAGGGCAATACCACCACCTGCAGACAGCGCATCCCGCCCAGCGCAAGCGCCCCGCACAGACCCGCCAGGACCAGCCATATAAGCCCCCGCCGTACCAACTTCCGACGGACGGCCGCTGTATGTGACGGCGTCCCCGGCAATCCCGATGTCTCTGGCATCCCTGTAAAATCCGCAGCCTGCTCTCTTAAATATAGATAAAAGCCGATGCACAGAAACAGGCAGATGCTGTGCAGGGCATAATAATCCGCAAATAAAAACCATAAGAGGATCACGAAGGGCACCATCTGGCCGTCATTGCGCAGGCCGTTTATGGGCAGGGCGCAGAGAGCCAGCAGGGCTGTGGCAATGCCCAGTCGGGAGTTCTGACAGCGTCTTAAAATGAAAGCAATGGATGCAAGCAGAAGTCCTCCCACAATTACACAGGAGAGGCCCATGGAGAAGACCATGCTGCCGCTCATCCCGTAAAACAAGGCGGAGAGTGTAGGCACGCCCAGCACCAGCCGTTCCGTGCTGGCGATCCAGTTGTCGGGGGTCAGATCCTTTTCCGTCCATATTTCTCTCGCCAGCATGGCGTCCACGGCGATATCCGAATCCACATGCTGTGTGTATCTGTATAGATTTAAATATGTGAAAATTCCCAGATATAGAAACAAAAACAGGCATACCAGCGCAAAAAGCAAGAGCTGGCCGATTCTGGCGCTTGATTTTTCCGGCGTATGCGCCGATACAGATTTAGGAGGCATGGAAGAATATCCTTTCTGATAAAGTCTGTGGGATTAAGCTGCTGTCCACAGGGAAAAATACTATATATATGATAACACTCTCCATGCTACACAAAATCAGAAAAAAAATCAACTCATTACTCTAAAGAATTTGCGATTTGCGCCGATACATATTGTGAATCGGATAGCATTTCATTACTGAAGGAAGGAGGAATCCGATATGCGTATAGAGGCTTATTCACAGGTACAGCAGCTCTACAAGGCACAGAAGACAAGCCACAGCACAGTGGCAGGCACCAATGGCTCATCCAAGGATCAGCTTGAGATCAGCAGCAGGGGTAAAGATATCCAGACAGCCAAGTCGGCAGTGGCGGCCGCACCTGATATCAGAGAGGAACTGACGGCGTCCATCAAGGCGAGTGTGCAGAGCGGCGATTACAAGGTAGATAACAGCAAATTTGCTGCAAAATTGTTAGAGAAGTATAACGCGCTGGTATAAGGAGGATGACCCCGTGGCGAGCTTGATGGAGAACCTGATAGATATTTATAACAGGGAATGCGGCGCATACGAGGAGTTGTTGGAGGTATCCCAGCGCAAGACGCCGATTATTGCGAGCGGCAATTTGGAAAATTTACAAAAAATCACGGATGAAGAGCAGGACATGGTAAACAGGCTGGGAAGCCTGGAACGCGAGCGCAGGGAAGTGACTGCGGATATTGCCACGGTACTGAACAAGGATGTTACCAAACTTACGCTGACAAATATGATTGACATGTTGGAGTCAAGACCTGCAGAGCAGAGCGCTCTGGCCGGTATACACGACCGGCTCTGCAGAACCATGCGGGAATTGAGACGTGTCAATGAGCAGAATGGCGAGCTCTTGCGGGATGCGCTGGAGATGGTGGAATTTGAGATCACAATGCTCCAGGCGTCCAAGGCGGCGCCCCAGACTGCCAATTACAACAGGGGCGCCTGCAGCGCCGGGGACACCATGGGTGTGAACCGGGGATTCGACGCCAAGCAGTAGCCAGCGGTCAAAGGGATTACTTGAGAAGCCGAGGTAAATGTTATGTCATTAATGAGTAGTTTATATATTGGATCATCCGGATTACAGACAAGTCAGAATGCGCTGAACACCACAGCGCATAATCTTTCTAACGTCGATACCATCGGATATGTCAGACAGCAGGTACAGCAGTCGGGAAAGAGTTATATCACCCTCTCTAAGACGGCTTCCGCTGTGGCATATCAGCAGCATGGTCTCGGCGTCACTTATTCCCGGGTAAAACAGATAAGAGATTATTTTCTGGATAAAACATACCGCAAGGAATCAGGGCGCAGTATGTTTTATGAGGTATCCACCGATGTGCTGGAGGAAGTGGAGAGCCAGCTTGGAGAGCTGAACGGAGAGGCGTTTCAGGGTACTATGGCCGATCTGTGGACGGCTGTCCAGGAGCTTGCAAAGGACCCTGCCAGCAGCGTGACACAGGGCGTTCTGGTACAGAGAGCGTCGGAGTTCGTAGAGCGCGCAGTGGCAGTGTACGACGGGTTCTCCAACTATCAGAACAATCTGAATCAGCAGATCAAACAGCAGGTGGATAAAATAAATAAATATGGTAACCAGATCCTTGAGCTGAACGACAGGATCAGAGCCATAGAGAGCGGCGGCGTGGAGCATGCCAACGATCTGAGGGATGCGCGCAATCAGATTCTTGATGAGCTCTCTGAATTGGCGAGCATTTCTTTTGCGGAGGATTATTTCGGCAATGTGTCCGTGCAGATCGAGGGCGTGGATTTTGTGAAAGGTTCCTCCTGTAATGAGATCATGCTGGATGTGGCGAAAGGAACCGGATTTTACACGCCGTTCTGGCCTCAGGATGCAACTTACAGGGTGCAGGACGACGGCAGTCTGGTCTACAATATCGACGGCGCCGAGGTGTTTGATCTGAGCATCGAGATATCCTCGGACCTGAATACCGATATTGGAGGCCTGAAGTCCATGCTTCTGGCACGGGGCGACCACCGGGCGGATTACACCGATATGACTCCGGATAAGTATGATAAGGTGTCCCAGTCGGTGCTGATGAATATGCAGGCTGAGTTTGATCAGCTGATTCACAATGTGGTCACCAGGATCAATGATATTTTGTCGCAGGCAGCGGGTGCACAGCGCGGCGATCTGACAATCAAAAATGAGGACGGCACCACGCAGACGCTCACCGGTGTAAAATATGTAAAGGCTGAGCCGGGCGGTTATATGCGAAATGATGACGGCAGCCCCATTCAGATGTTTGACAAGATCACTACGGATGCCTACACCAAAGTCACCGGAGACGACGGCGAGACTTATTGGGTATACAACGAGGAGAATCCCGACGCACAGGACACTCTTTATACACTGAAAAACCTGCGTATCAATCAGGATCTGAAACAGAGGCCTTCCATACTGGGATTCAGGCTCGAGGACGGCAAGGAGGATCAGGCCACCGCGGACGCCCTGAAGGCGGCGTTTACGGAGAAGATTTATACCTTGAATCCCAACACGAAAAAGAAAGTATCTTTCAACGATTATTATTCCGATATGGTGACACAGGTGGCCAACACGGGATATGTCAACAGAAGCATTCTGATCAATCAGCAGAATACGGTGGAATCCATCGAGGATGCCAGGGCACAGGTGATCGGCGTTTCCTCCGATGAGGAGCTTTCCAATATGATCAAATTTCAGAATGCATACAATGCATCCAGCCGCTATATCAACGCCATCAGCGAAATGCTGGAGCATATCATCACTTCATTAGGGAGGTAAATTATATGCCCTCACAATTTTTTGGACTGAATATTGCATATACCGGGCTTCTGGCAAGCAATGCCGCCCTCAATACCACCTCCAACAATATTGCAAACGTACACACAGAAGGGTACAGCAGACAGCAGGTGAAGCAGCAGGCGTCAAACGCGCTGCGGGTTTTCGAGACCTATGGATGCGCCGGAGCCGGTGTGGAGACGCTGGCCATCGAGCGTGTGCGGGATGAGTTCTATGATGTCAAGTTCTGGAACAACAATGCCAAAGTCGGCGAGTACGACATGAAGCAGTACTATATGCAGCAGGTGGAGACCTATTTTGACGATAACGGCGAGAATGCCGGATTTAAGACGGTTTTTGATCTGTTTATGATCAACGGGCTTCAGGAGCTGATGAAAAATCCCAGCGGCGAGTCTGCCAAGGCGCAGTTTTTGGGCTGTGCGGAATCTTTTGTGGAGTATTTCAACGGACTGGCCGGCAATATGGAGAATATGCAGAAGGACGTCAACCAGGAGATTAAATTAAAGGTTGACGAGATCAATTCGCTGGCAGGAGAACTTGCAAATCTGAACAAACAGATCAATACCATCGAGCTCACCGGAGTGAAGGCCAACGAGCTGAGAGACAGAAGAGAGCTTTTGCTGGATCAGCTCTCCGAGATCGTGGATATCCAGGTTAGCGAGACTCCCATTGTGGACACCAACAATCCCGACAGGGAGACCGGAGCAAACCGTTTCATGGTAAAGATCGCTGACGGTCAGTTACTGGTGGACAACACGGAGTTCAGGGGCTTAAACTGTGTGGCCAGAGCTTCTTATGAGAAGGTCAATCAGACCGATATCGACGGACTTTATGATGTATACTGGGAGGACGGCCAGAAGTTTAATCTCTACAACGGTGCCATGGGCGGTAATTTAAAGGGTCTGGTAGAGATGCGCGACGGCAACAACGGGGAGAACTTTGTAGGAACTGTCACCGGCATCGGCTCGGTAGTCAATCCTGATACGGGACTGTCCCAGGATACCGTGACCATCGAGGTGGGCAGCCATTACCTGCAGGATCTGAACAAATGTAATCTCTCTGATCAGGGCGGCGTCATCAACCTTGGCAATCAGGAGTTTTATTATGATTCCTGGGAATACAGCTATGACGCGGATACAGACACCTATTCCTACACCTTTACCCTGTCGGCGGCAGGCGGCGCGGATGATAAGAACCACACCCGGGTTACCAACGACAGAGTGGGCAAGACTGCAAATATCGGCAGCAGTGTGGAGTACCAGGGCATTCCTTATTATATGAGTCAGATGAACGAGTGGCTTCGTACTTTTTCACAGAAGTTCAACGACATCCTTACGGGCGGGTTCACATCGGATAATATCCCCGGCATGGCAATGTTTACGGCAAACCATGCCACGGACGGAGAGCAGTTTCAATTTCCAGCAGGCACCCGGTATGACAAGGGCGGCAGCGTGAAGGTGAAGGTCAGCGACGACAGCTATTACCGTATGACGGCCGCGAATCTGAGCATTACCGCCGCCATGGTGAAGAATCCGGCGCTTCTGGCCACCCAGAAAAAGGCCGGGGACGGCGTGGAGAAGGGAGATCTGTTGGATGACCTGAAGAATATGGTCAATGATAAGAATCAGATGAGCTTCCGCGGCGCTTCCGCCCATGAGTTTTTGCAGAATATTCTGTCGGATGTGGCGCTGAACGCAAGCAGTGCCAACAGATTTTACCAGACTTTCTCCGATATTGCCTACACCATAGACAGTCAGCGCATTTCAATATCCGGTGTGGATGAGGACGAGGAGGCCATCAATCTGGTGAAATACCAGAATGGTTATAATCTGGCTTCCAAAATGATACAGACACTCACAGAAATTTATGACAGATTAATACTTCAGACCGGAGTGTAATACCGGAGTATAAAATCTGAGACAATATGACATGCTTCGTCGGAAAGGAGCAACATGAGAATTACAAATAAGATCATGCAGAGAAACAATCTGTCCAATATCAATACCAACAAGATCTATCGGGACAGACTGAGTACCCAGATGTCCACCCAGAAGAAGATCAGCAGACCTTCCGATGACCCGGTGGTCGCTATCCGTGCTCTGCGTCTGCGCAGCAGCGTGACGGAGATTACACAATATTACAGCAAGAACATACCCGACGCGGAGAGCTGGCTGAATGTCACGGAGGAGGCTCTGAAGAACCTCTCCGAGGTCATGACCAAGATGATCGAGCAGTGTACCAAGGTTCCCAACAGCTATCTGGAGTCCAAGGACCGCAAGATTATTCTGGAGCAGCTCAACGCTCTTCAGGACGAGGTTTATACCACAGCCGATGCGGATTACGCGGGACGCTATGTGTTTGCCGGATACCGCACCGACACCTCCCTGAGCTTTACCGAGAACACCAAGCAGGTGTTCGAGATCACCGAACAGCTCGACAGAGATGCTCTGGATTCCGTTTCAAAAGTGGAGAGCGGCAATCTGCTGGACTGGACGGAGGCTAATTTTGGCGGACTGACAGACTGTGACGAGCAGGCGGTGGAGCAGGTGGATGTATACCGCATCCGTCTGGCATATAACAACTGTTCAGACGGCATGGCTCCTGTGATCAGCTATCAGGATGCCGCCGGTACGCAGCAGACCATCAATACCACCACGGTTCATTCTTATGACGATCCCAGCCCCTATAAGCAGGCGGCCGACGATCCCGATGCAGCCATTTTTGTACCGGAGACCGGTGAGATCCTGCTGGGCAAGAACAATTATGATGCGCTCATGCAGGTGAAGGACGATCTGTCCACCGTTACTAAAAACGAGGGCGAGATCCGGATAACTTATCAGAAGGAGGACTGGCAGAGGGGAGATCTGAGACCTCAGCATTACTTCTATTGCAAGAGTGATCCCGGCACAGATAAAGAGATCGAGTATAACGACAGCTTTCTGGGGGGGAATCCCGAAGAGCAGATCATCGAGTACGATGTGGGTTTCAATCAGACCATCCGCGTGAACTCCAATGCCAGCGAGTGCTTTAAGCACGGCATTGGCAGAGAGGTGAACGACATGGTCAATGCCCTGCAGGAGTATGATAATCTGGAGAAGGTCAGGGAGAAGATTGAGGCGAAGATGAAGACTGCGGAATCCGCGGATATGGACACACTCCAGACACAGCTTGATGCTGTCAATAAGGCGGCGTCTCTGTCCAAGGCCAAATGCCAGAAGCTCTTCGAGCACGGTATCACTAAGCTGCAGGGTTATCTGGACGACAATACGCTGAGCCTCACCAACTGCGGTACCAGAAGCAGTAAGCTGGAGCTGATCGAGAACCGTATGCAGAATCAGAAGACCACTTTCGAGACACTCAAGAGTGAGAATGAGGATGTGGATATCACAGAGGTGGCCATTGAGCTGACGGCAGCGGAACTGACCTATGAGGCGGCGCTGATGGCTACCGGAAAAGTAACGCAGACGACCCTGTTGAACTTTATTTAAGGAGGTACTTCATGAACATTAAGACGAAGGCATTTGGCGAAGTTGAGATTGCGGAGGATAAGATCATCACGTTTGAGAATGGCATTATCGGTTTTCCTGAGCTCAGGAGATTTACGCTGCTTCATGACGAGGACCGGGGAGCCGGCGCAGGCATCCGTTTTCTTCAGTCCGTAGATGAGGCCGGTTTCGCAATGCCCGTGATGGATCCTCTACTTGTGAATTCCGACTATGACCCGGAGGTGGACGACGAGCTGCTTCGCAGTCTGGGCGATCTCACGGATGAGAATATTCTGGTGCTGGTGACGGTCACCATTCCTTCCGATCTGACGCAGATGAGTGTGAACCTTCAGGGTCCTATCATCATTAATGTGGAGGAGCGCAAGGCCTGTCAGCTGATTGTGGAGGGATCTGCATATCCGGTGAAATATCCCATTTATGAGGTTTTCAAGAACAGAAAGGCAGGTGAGTAGGATGCTGGCATTGTCCCGTAAGAAGAATGAAGCGCTCATTATTAACAACAATATTGAGATTACGATTCTGGAAGTCAAGGGAGACCAGGTGAAAGTCGGTATTACTGCTCCCAAGGAGATACCCGTGTACCGCAAGGAAGTCTACATGCAGATTCAGGAGGCCAACAAGGCGGCAGTGGACGCAGGAGGCATGGAGGCGCTCAGACAACTGTTAAAATAAGGAAGTGTAATAAGAATCACTGCGGTCTTCGTTTTACAAGGGAGACTGCGGTGATTTTTTAGAAAAACAGGCACTTTCCTCTAAACTTTTTGTCGGAAGCGTCCGATAAAAAGTTTAGAAACCAGATTTTATCGACTTGCGTTATTGGAAAACGCAGGATTTTCACATGGAGGTGACCAGAATGGCAATTGAACCTTTGGGAAGTGTAATGAGCATGCAGGCACAGACTGCAAGCGCACCAAAACCCGTCAGTGCGTCGAAGTCTGCTGTGCAGGCTGAGAAGCCGGATGTATCTTCAGATTCTGCTGCGCAGGCTGCAGAGAGAGTGGATAAGACCACAAGCGTAGTGGAGAATGCCCAGGCAAAAGGCCAGGGCGGCAACAATACTGAGCAGGAACAGTATAATAATGAGCAGATCAAGAAGGCTGTGGAGAAGCTCAACAAGAATCTGATGAACTCGGAGGCCGTGTTCGGTATTCACGAGGGAACCAATAGAGTGACCATTAAGATCGTTGACAAGGATACCAAGGAGGTTCTCAAGGAGCTTCCTCCCGAGAAGACTCTGGATATGCTGGAGAAAGTATGGGAACTGGCAGGCATCCTGATAGATGAGCGCCGCTAAAAGAGCCGGTTTGGAGAAACGGTCAACAAATAATGGAAAAGAGGAGGAATCGATATGGCAATGCGAATGTCCGGCATGATGTCCGGTATGGATACTGAGAGCATTATTCAGCAGCTTGTAGAAGCCAAGAGCGCTAAGCTGAATAAAACGAAAAAGGCTCAGATCAAAGTTAATTGGAAGCAGGACGCCTGGAAGGATCTCAATACCAAGCTCAAAAACCTGCAGTCAAAATATATTAATAATATGCGTTTTTCATCCGCATACAGCAAAAAGACTACAAAGGTTTCCAACAGCAGCATCGTTAGTGTGATCACCGGCGAGGATGCTGTGAACGGTGTGCAGTCTCTGAAGGTGAAACGGTTGGCGAAGAGCGGTTATCTCACCGGTAAGGAGCTGAAGAATGCAGCCGGAAGCAAGGGAGACTATACGGCTCTTACCAAATTGAGCGAGCTGGGCGTGACCGGAGCCGGTACCTTCAGCGTAAAGACGGCTAACGGTTCCGTAGATATCAATGTGGACGGTGATACCACCATCTCCGATGTGCTCAACAAGCTGAAAGATGCGGGAGTCAATGCAAACTTTGACACCAAGTCCCAGAGATTTTTCGTGAGCGCCAAGGAATCCGGTGTGCAGAATGATTTCAGCCTTACGGCATCCGATGCCGGCGGTGCGGCTGCGCTTTCCGCGCTGGGTCTGCAGGTAAATCTCAATGATGATAAGGCGAGCCTGGCTGAGTACCAAAAATATGCCGGCTATTTTGTGGCGGGAGACAGAGCACAGACCCTCGCGAATATGCAGAATATGATAGACGATTCAGTGGCATCGAGAACCAACGCCTATCTGAGCCGTTATAAGACCTTGCAGGAGAACCTCAAGACTTCTCAGGAGAAGCTTAAGGAGCTGCAGGATAAATACCAGAGCGATCCTCTTGACACGGTAGAGAATTATACCAGTGCCATCGAGGCCAAGAACGCTCAGATTACACAGTGGGAAGAGGAGCTCAATGCGGCAGACAGCCCTCTGACTGATGGAGATAAGGAGCTTCTCCGTGAGCGTATTGATGCGGCTAAGGAAGAGGTGGCCGGCCTGTCTGCGAAGAAGGCTGACGCTGAGGCCATCAATTCTTACCAGGAAAGCATTGGCAAGATGAATGATGAGGTTGCGGATATTGAGCAGTATGTTACGATCACTGCTGACACTGTTGACGGTGAGACCACATACAGTGCAGCGGCTACGGCGAAACTGACGGGCGAGGAAGAGGACAGATTCTATGACAAGGCTTCCTATGCGTCTCAGGTGATGGCCTCTTATGATCCCGATGATACGACCAGTACCGGCGCCACCAAGATTTCCGGCCAGGATGCGGTTATTGAACTCAACGGCGCAGAGTTCACCAACAATACCAATGTGTTCGAGATCAACGGTCTGACATTTACTGCCCTCGATGATGAGCATCCCAATGAGACGGTTACGATCACCACTCAGAATGATACCGACGGTATCTATGACATGATCAAGAACTTCCTGAAGGAGTATAATTCCATCATCAACGAGATGGATAAACTATACAATGCGGGTTCCTCAAAGGGCTATGAGCCTCTGCTCAGCGAGGAGAAGGAGGCAATGTCCGACTCTGAGGTGGAGGAGTACGAGAAGAAGATCAAGGATTCGCTTCTGCGCAGGGACAGCAATCTGTCTTCCGTGAGCTCCGCTTTGAAGCAGATGATGTCTGCAGGTATTGAAGTGAACGGCAAAACCATGTATCTCAGCGATTTCGGCATCGGCACTCTGGGATATTTCTCGGCGCCCGACAATGAGAAGAATGCATACCATATTGACGGCGATCCCGATGATCCTGATACCCTGGGAAATGCTGATAAGCTGAAGAGCATGATCGCCGGCGATCCCGATACAGTCATTTCCTTCTTTACCAAGCTGTCCCAGAATCTGTATGGTAAGATGACGGATATGTCCAAATCTGTCAACGGCTACAGAAGTTTTGGCAGCTTCTATGATGACAAGAAGATGAAGTCGGATTATGACAACTATACCTCCAAGATTGCAGAGCAGGAGAAAAAGCTGAATGCATACGAGGATAAATGGTATAGTAAATTTGCCAAGATGGAGACCGCTCTGGCAAAGCTTCAGAAGAATGCAAGCGCGGTGACCGGACTTTTAGGAGGTTTGTAAGATGGCATTACCCAATGCTTATGCGCAGTATCAGAATAATCGAGTGATGACGGCAAGTCCCGCGGAGTTGACACTGATGCTTTATGAGGGCGCAATCAAGTTTGGCAATATTGCGGAGAGTGCTCTGGAGCAGAAGGATATCGCCAAGGCACATACCAATATTACGAAAGTTGAGAAAATCATCGATTATCTGCGGCAGACGCTGGATATGAAGTACCCCGTGGCGCAGGATTTTGACAATATCTATGAATATCTGTCCAGGAGACTGGTGGAGGCCAACCTGAAAAAGGATAAGGCTATCATGGAAGAGGTCAATATGCATCTGAGATCTGTGCGTGACAATTGGAAGGAAGTAATGCGTATCAACCGGGAAAAGGGCGCCATATAGAAAGGGACTGTGACAATGGAGAATCAACTGAGTATTTTATCCGAGAGTCTGGACAAAAAGCTTCAGGTACTTCAGGAAATTCAGGAGTACAATACCAGACAGGAGCAGGCCTTTAAACAGGAGCAGGCTGATCTGGAAAGTTTCGATGACGCCATGGAAGAAAAGGAACGCCTGATTGAAAAGCTGACTCATCTGGACGAGGGATTTGAGACATTGTTTGAGCGCGTGTCGGCGGAGTTAAAGGGCCATCGTGAGCAATATGCACCTCAGATCAAAGAGTTGCAGGAGAAGGTAAAACAGGTGATGGATCTGAGTGTGGCCATTCAGGCTCAGGAGGCGCGCAATAAGAAGCTGGTGGAGGACTACTTTTCCAAGGCGAGATCCGGACTGAAGCAGAATCGGCAGAATTCCAGAGCCGCTTATGACTATTATAAAAACATGAACGGCGGTAGCGTGGTTCCGTCCCGATATATGGACAGCAAACAGTAATTAAAAAATTATATAAAAAATTTTAATTTACCTCTAAAGTTTCTAAAAAACCATCCGATATACTTAGCAAGTAAAGCAAATGAACTTCAAGTTCAACGCTTTCTTCTAAAAGTAGCTGAAAGCTATCCGCACAATAGTGGACAGTTACTGTAACCACTACCGGGAAGCTGGAACGTGCGAACCGGACGAACGGTAGACAAAAATAATTGGCCTCAAGGATGGGGTCATCAAATTCAAGGAGGAATATATTATGGTAGTACAGCACAACTTAACAGCAATGAACTCTAACAGAATGCTCGGCATCACCACTGCAAGCCAGGCAAAGTCCACTGAGAAACTGTCTTCCGGTTACAAAGTAAACCGTGCAGCAGATGATGCAGCAGGTTTGGCTATTTCCGAGAAGATGAGACGTCAGATTCGTGGTCTGACTCAGGCTTCTGCAAACGCACAGGACGGCGTGTCCATGGTGCAGACAGCAGAAGGTGCTCTGAACGAAGTTCATGATATGCTGCAGCGTATCAATGAGCTGGCAGTTAAGGGCGAGAACGGTACTTTGACCTCCAGCGACCGTAGCTACATCAACAGCGAGGTTCAGCAGCTGATGAGCGAGATCAACCGTGTTGCTTCCACCACGACCTTCAATGAGAAGAACCTGCTTACCGGTTCCTGCTCTAACGTAGATCTGCAGGTGGGCGCTGAGACTGGTCAGCACATTACTCTGGCGATTACGAACATGAACTGCTCCAGCCTTGGTCTGACAGGCAGCGCAACAACGGCTACGAAAGCTGGTGCTTTGAACACTGCATGTAAGACTGCTATTGCAGCTTTGAATGAGCAGCGTTCTCAGCTTGGTGCTGTTCAGAACAGACTTGAGCACACCATCAACAACCTGGATAACATTGTTGAGAATACCACCAGCGCAGAGTCCGCTATCCGTGATACCGATATGGCTACTGAGATGGTTAGATACTCCAACAACAACATCCTTGCTCAGGCAGGACAGTCCATGTTGGCACAGGCTAACCAGAGCAATCAGGGTGTACTTTCCCTGCTCGGCTAATTCTGAGAGATTTGCGCAGACATTACAACAACTACCAAAGGGGATCGGCAAATGCCGGTCCCTTTTTCCGTGGTGCGTACAGACAGCGGATTAATATAAAACACTATACCGTAAAAAAATAAGCAAAATTTTTGTGGAAAAGACTAAAGTTTTTTTCCGATGCTCCGATATATTTAACAAGTAAAGTAAGTAAACAATAACAATTATAATAGGAAACCCAAAACAGGGCAGATTCAAGGAGGAAACAATTATGGTAGTAAAGCACAACTTAACAGCAATGAACTCTAACAGAATGCTGGGCATCACCACAGCAAGTCAGGCAAAGTCCACAGAGAGATTATCCTCTGGATATAAGATCAACCGTGCAGCAGATGATGCAGCAGGACTGGCAATTTCCGAGAAAATGAGACGTCAGGTTCGTGGTCTGACACAGGCTTCTGCAAATGCACAGGATGGTATCTCCATGGTGCAGACAGCAGAAGGTGCTTTGAACGAAGTTCATGATATGCTTCAGCGTATCAATGAGCTGGCAGTTAAGGGCGAGAACGGTACCCTGACCACCAGCGACCGCAGCTACATTGACAGCGAGGTTCAGCAGCTGATGAGCGAGATTAACCGTGTTGCTTCTACCACGACATTCAATGAGAAGAACCTGCTCACTGGTTCCTGCTCTAACGTAGATCTGCAGGTGGGCGCTGAGACCAATCAGCACATCAACCTGAAGATTACTGCTATGAACTGCTCCGGCCTTGGTCTGTCCGGCAACGCAACGACAGCTACAAAGGCAGGCGCTCTGAACACCAGTTGTAAAAATGCTATCGCAGCACTGAACAAGCAGCGTTCCGATCTTGGTGCAGTACAGAACAGACTTGAGCACACCATCAGCAATCTGGATAACATTGTTGAGAATACCACCAGCGCAGAGTCCGCTATCCGTGATACCGATATGGCTACAGAGATGGTTAAGTACTCCAACAACAACATCCTTGCTCAGGCAGGACAGTCCATGCTGGCACAGGCAAATCAGGCAAATCAGGGTGTACTCTCTCTGCTTGGCTAATTCTAAGAGTTTTGCACAGACGATACAGTAATTAAAAGGAGAATCGGCAAATGCTGGTTCTCCTTTTTTAACAAGAGATTGAGAGCATTATAAATTTAATAAAAAAATGTAAAAAAAGGCTAAAGTTTTTTCCCGACGCTCCGATATATTAAACAAGTAAAGCAAGTTTACCGGAATCTCAACAGGCAATAACTAGAGAGAATGTCGGGAACAGCGGACAATTTAAGAATAGACAATAATACAGGAAGCTCCGAAAACAGGGCGGATTCAAGGAGGAAACAATTATGGTAGTAAAGCACAACTTAACGGCAATGAACTCTAACAGAATGCTGGGAATCACCACAGCAAGTCAGGCAAAGTCCACAGAGAGATTATCCTCTGGATATAAGA
>CANCYO010000002.1 GCA_947382415.1 uncultured Lachnospiraceae bacterium
GACACCTCCACGTCTCGCAACACTCTTTCCCTACACGACGCTCTTCCGATCTTATTCGTTCCACAAATCCGAAGGCTATATAAGGTGGAAGATTCAGCTTGGGTACTTTCGCTGCCAGTATAAATATAATTGCTGATTGAGAACACAGATGTCGATCCGCCTGGAAATGGAACATAACATGCTATCATTGTTTTTCCGTTTGTATCGGACTGCAGCGCTGTGTTAGCTGCATCAAGCATTGTCGCTAATTGACCATTTTGTTCTTCGTAAAACAGATATTCATAAAGGATAGCTTTATCATGATGAATATTCTTTCCTCTATAATATATTTCTTTCCCGCCTGTTGCTTCATAGATAGCATGGGATAAGGCATCATCTGCTTTTTTATTCCGATAAGGAGAAGGATTCCAGAAATATAGCATGTAGATATTTATAATTACTGCAAACAGCACATACACAAGTAATACAATAAATGCTTTTTTGGCTATTGAGCCACGGTCTTTCATAGCTGCAATGGTCATCATTATCAGAAAGGAGGCTACTATAATTGGTCCTGCAACGAAATCGAGTAAAAATATCAGTAATCCGGCAAGTGGGTTCATATGCACTTTTCCTCGCTATTTAATATATTCTTAAAATATTAGATAAGTAATTCAGATTATCTGCATATTGATCATATCTAATATAGTAAATGTCTCCCCAGCTTACAACTTTTAAGATATACTCATATCGCAGGGTGGAGCTATTCAAATATTTGTAAAGACCTACAACAGTCATGTAATGTCCGGTAGTTGGTGCATATGTATTTGTGTCATCAGATTTTTCTTTTGCGAAAGTTAGTGATTTATACATACGTATGCTGTTATTTTCATCAAATGAATGATAACTAAACACCACCGGGAGATTGTTATTCAGCATCGTCTCAATTTCTTTTAATACGGACTGCCGTTGTTTGCGTGTTTGCTGTCCGCTGTAGGGAGCCCACTGTGCCGACTGGAAAGTGCTGTCATTGCTCTTCAGGAAGTTTTTTATACCGGATTCCATTTGGCTGGGCATCAATCCGGTGTTATAGTGAAGGTGGTTACCTGAAATAGTGTAGACATTGCTATAGTTTCGATCCACATACTTCTTGTAATCCTCAAAGATAATGATGCCATTGTACGAATTGCAGTCAATTCTGTCCTGTTCAGGATATGCGGAATGATAGCCTGTATTCTGTTGAGTCAGGTATAATTCCGCATCGCACATGGCAATGACGCCGCAGCCCTTCTCTACCAGTCTGTAATTTGAGTCGGCAGCAAAATCCGCATAATTCATTGGAGCGGTACTGGTGTCTTTGCCTGCCCACCATCCTTGTTTTCCACCGTGGTACAGAGCGTCGTCAGAGTCTTTCACTTTCAGATATTCCATTCCGGGATAGCGGTTGTCCAGTTGCGCTACCCATGCGGTATCTTTGCTCCAGGGGTGTTCATCTTTATTGTCAGGTATGCCATCTCCATCCGTATCTGCTCTGGTGGGATCGCTTCGCAGCACAAAATATTTGGTGTCAAGAGGCATCAGGGGATTGCGGTAGCGCTCATCCAGCCGGTGGATCAGTCCGGTTTACTCAAAGTCCGAGAGGCCGTCGCCATCGGTGTCCGCGTTATTGGGGTCTGTATAGATCACCTGCCCATTTGGAAGACGGATGCCTGCGGTCTCGTAAATGTCATAAAGTCCGTCCCCATCTGTGTCAGTGGGGTCAATCTGATTTACAGTGCTGTCCTGAACAAAACCCATCATGGTTTCTATGGATTGGTTATCGGTTCCGGAATAGTGTTGTCCGCCTGTGAGTGTAGAGATGTTTTCTAAAGCGGTTTCGGCGTAGGAGTAGCTGGATCCGATATAGATGGTGTATATCTGGATATTCTGTTCAACGCATGTGTTTACGGCGCTTTGCACAGAATCCACATCTCCGTCACAGATCAGGACGATGATTTTCTTCTTTTCATTTTGCCGGTCTTTCAGAAGACTCATTGTTCTGTTCAGACCCTGACTGACACGGGTTCCGCTGGCAACCTGCAGACGGGAGATGCTTTGTTTCAAGGTCAGGGCATTGTCAGTAAAGTTACAGGCTGTAGAGGCATAGTTGGCAAAATTCACGATTGCCGCCTCATCTCCATTCTGCATGGCGTCAACAAAGCTTGTCAATGCGTTTTTGGTAGAGGAAAGAGGTTCTCCCTTCATACTGTATGAGGTATCTACCACAAATACAATATCAAAGGCATGTCTGGCATCCCCTGTGCTGCTGTTGCGGTAGTCAATATTTTCTCTCCATGCCTCATACCATGCAGCGGAGTCTACCAGCATATAAGTGGAAAAATGGGTAGTCGTGTAGGTAACGGTGTTCTGTTCTGTGTCAACGCTGCTGTCCAGAAGCTGATACCAGTGCTGTTCCTCGTCATACCAGAGTATTTTCAGGTCTTCCTCTTTTGTGCCCTGCAGAGCGCTTTCTTCATAGTGGAAGGTCAACTTTGCAGTGTCAAAGGGAGTGTCTGCATGGATTTCCACAGGTACGCCCACAAGGCCGACTACATCTCTGGACAGGGCATCCTCCTGATAGGTGTTCCGTATGTATATATTATTCTGTGCATTACCGGATGTCTGCAGAGAGACGGCAATTTTAGAGAGTCCTCTGCCCTCGTCCTCCGGGAAAGCTTCCTCCACGGTCTGTAAAAGCATTTCTTCTCCGTCGGATATTCCGTTTCCGTCGGTGTCGGCAAGCAGGGGATCAAAGCCCAGAGCTATATCGTCATAATCCGTCAGACCGTCTCCGTCTGTGTCGGGGCTGTTGGGATCGGTATGATAGAGAAAAATTTCTTCATAATCGGTCAGGTCATCCTTGTCGGAATCTGCCGACGCAGGATTGGTGCCATAATCTATTTCTTCCTGATTGGTCAGGCCGTCCTGATCTAAGTCCGCTTCTCCGTCGGATATGCCATCGCCGTCCGTATCTGTAAGCAGAGGGTCTGTGCATGTGAGATAGAGCTCGTCATAATCTGTCAGGCCGTCTCCGTCAGTATCGGGATTTGCAGGATCCAGTCCCCATGCAGTTTCCAGCTTGTCGGGGATTCCGTCGCCGTCAGTATCCATGTCGTCCTCCGCATCTGTGGAACCGGCATCCGGAACTGCGGGGGAGCTTTTGCCGGGCGTATAAGAGGAGAGACTGTAGTTAGCGGGCCTGTCTTCTGCCGTCCCGCCGCTTCCGGTAAAACCAAACAGGATTGTCTGGCCGGGGGCAATGTTGGCATTGTGTCCGGAATTTTGAACGGTATAGTGGATATCGCTTTTCTCAGAGAAATCGGTATCAACCGATTCATCTGTATCTGTACCGATATCCGTTGAGATGATCTCTGCGCACCATATCGTGTCGATGGTTCTGGCAAAATCGAAGGTCAGTGTCCAGTCTTCAATTGTTTTATCTGTGTTATTGGTGATGGAGATGCCGGCGGAAAATCCGTTCCCCCAATCGCTGTCGAGAGTGTAATTTACAGTATAGTCTTCTTCGGATGAGAGTGTATTTTCACTGAATAACTGATAATCCGAAGGAAAAGCCTGAAAGTCGCAGGCGCTGTTGAAGCCGAAGCTTACGCTGCCTCCGGCAGGAATCGTCTGGTTCCATCCGGCATTCTTGACGGTGAGATATCCGCTTTTTTGTTCGTTGGCACAAATTTCCGCATTCCAGATATTGATGATCTCGTCCGGGCAGTCAAAGCTGATATACCAGTTGGAAATTGGCTGTTCCCCGGTATTGTCCAGAGTGATATTCGCCTGATAACCGCCGGACCAGCAGTTCTGAAGGTTGAATGTTACTCTGAGGCTGTCTGTTTTACAGACGGCCTGTTTTTCTTCTGCTGCCTGTACCGCTGTTGGCGTAAGGGAATGAATGCAGACTGACAGGGCCAGCAGCAGACAGCAAAGTGTTCGTTGTACCTGTTTGCAGGTCTGTTTTCTGCGGTTGTTAACATTTTTCATTGATATTATTCTCTCGATTTCTTTTAAATTGAAATATTGTACCATTATACTAAAAAACATTATTATTTACAAGTATTATTTTGGCATAATATGCATTATTACAGTATAAACAGCCATTTTTTACCACATGCAGTTCTCTGTCTGACTTGATTAATAAAGTCATCGGCGGTATAATGAAGCCATTATTAAGTAAATAGCCTTTAAATATTTCAAAAGAATTTGCCGGGAGACAATCAGGGCAGGAAATACGGAGGAAAAGAATGCCGGAAGATAGTACAAATATGGGACTTACGCTGTTGAAAAAGGGGCAGAAAGGAATCATACATGCCATATTCAGCCGCATGGGAGTGGTTTTGGTGCTGCTTGTGGTACAGATTCTTATTTTGTTTGGGCTTTTTCAGCGGTTTAAGGAGTTTCTGCCCCATGTTTGGGGAGGAACCGTACTCTTTACATTCTGTATGGTGATTTATCTTCTGAACAGCAGGATGAATCCCACGGTAAAGATTACATGGCTGATCGTGATCATGCTGGCTCCTGTGTTTGGGGTGCTTTTATTCGTATATACACAGAGCGAGATCGGACATCGGGTATTGAAAAGGCGTGTTGACCAGCTAAACTCCGATACGATGGAGGATATTCCGCAATCGCGGGAGGTGATGGAGCAGCTTACTGCGGATAATAAAGGAGTGGCGTCGTTAGCGCATTATATGCACAGAAGCGGCTGCCATCCGGTATTCGGCGGGACGGACGTAACGTATTTTCCGCTGGGTGAAGACAAGTTTGCGGAGATGCTCAGACAGCTTGAAGCGGCGGAGCATTTTATCTTCATGGAATATTTTATCGTGGATGAAGGCCTGATGTGGGGAAGGGTATTGGAAATCCTTGCGAGGAAAGCGGCCGAGGGCGTGGACGTCCGCGTTATGTATGACGGAACCTGTGAATTTGCGCTGCTGCCACGGGATTATCCGAAGCGCCTGAAAGCGCTGGGGATCAAGTGCAAGATATTTGCCCCGGTGATGCCCTTTGTGTCCACCCACTATAATTTTCGGGATCACAGGAAGATTCTGGTGATCGACGGGCACACGGCTTTCAACGGGGGAGTAAATCTGGCGGACGAGTATATCAATCATAAAGTTAAATTCGGGCATTGGAAGGATACCGCCGTCATGCTGAAAGGCGAAGCGGTGAAAAGCTTTACCCTGATGTTTTTGAAGATGTGGGGAATCGATGAGAAAGAAACGGAGTTTAAAAAGTACCTTGCCGGTTCATCCATGTCCGTGGCGGGCGCTAAGGGATATGTGATCCCTTTTGGAGACTGCCCCCTGGACAATGACAGGCTGGGAGAGCGGGTCTATATGGATATCCTGAACCGGGCCCGGGAGTTTGTGCATATCATGACGCCGTACCTGATTCTGGACGGCGAGATGGAGACAGCCCTGAAATTTGCCGCGGAACGGGGCGTTGAGGTGATATTGCTGTTGCCGGGGATTCCCGATAAAGCCATACCGTATGCCATGGCAAAGACGTATTACGCTTCTCTTCTGGCATCGGGGGTAAAAATCTATGAGTATACGCCGGGGTTTGTCCACGCGAAAGTGTTTGTCAGCGACAACTGTGAGGCGGTGGTGGGAACCATCAATCTGGATTACCGGAGTCTGTATCATCATTTTGAGTGCGCTACTTATATGTATGGCACAGACTGCGTTTTGGACATCGAGGCGGATTTTGAGGCAACGCTGCAAAAATGCAGACAGGTTACCATGGAAACCGTAAAGAAAGAAAAGCTGTCGGTGAAACTGACCGGATATGTGATGAAGGCCGCTGCGCCGTTACTGTAGAAGGTATGAAGGTTTCATGTTGGGTTAAGCATGGGATTAAGTGTAGAATATGAGGGGGAAGCATCATGCAGGAGAAGATTCTGATCGTGGATGATGAAAAGGACATAGCGGATTTGGTGGCGGTCTATCTGCAAAATGACGGCTATGAGGTGGAGATGGTCTATGATGCGCAGTCGGCGCTGGAGTGTGTGGAGCGGGAGTCGTTCGGACTTGCCATTCTGGATGTGATGCTGCCGGACATGGACGGTTTTGCGCTGTGCCGGCGTATCAGGGAGAATTATTTGTTTCCTATTATTATGCTGACGGCAAGGGTGGAGGATATGGACAAGATCACGGGGCTCACTGTGGGCGCCGATGATTATGTCACCAAGCCCTTCAATCCGCTGGAGCTTCTGGCCAGAGTCAGGACACAGCTTCGCAGATATACCCGGTACAATACGGGAAAGGAGGACGCGGTAAGGCAGAACGAGATATCCATCCGGGGACTGCACATATCCCGGGAGATGCACAAATGCCTGCTGAATGGAAAACCTTTGACGCTGACTCCCATGGAGTTTGATATTCTGTGGTATCTCTGTGAGAAGCAGGGCTGTGTGGTGGCCTCCGAGGAGCTCTATGAGGCGGTGTGGGGAGAGAAGTATCTGGACAGCAATAATACGGTGATGACGCATATTGCAAGGCTGCGGGAGAAGATGCAGGAGCCTGCGCGCAGGCCCCAATATATCAAGACCATCTGGGGAGTGGGTTACACCATTGAATGAGAGAAAGACTGACAGCGAAGCGAATATTAATATTGGCAGTGAAAGAATCGTATCAGGCAAAAAAAGCGGCGGCAGGTACCGTTCGTTAAAAGCGAAGATCACCGTCAACACCGTTGTTATGATAGGTCTTGCCATGGTGGTCATCCAACTGCTCTACCGGTTTGTATTTTACGGACATTTTGCCAACTGGGTGGTGGTGTTTCTGGAACATACCATGTTTCGAGGGTATGACCGTGCCTATGACCGCGCGCTGGAGGTCTATCGGCTTACGGTGCGCGATCATATAGAATGGTATTATATGGCCGGGATAGTGCTTGTCTTCGCAGTCATCCTGTGGATTTATCTGAACGGTTTTATCAAGTATTTTAACAGGATCAACAGCGGCATAGACGCACTGATCGAGGAAAACGCAGGGGATGTCCGGCTGCCCTCAGAACTGCGTACCGTGGAACTCAAGATCAATTCCATCAAGCGCACACTGGAACAGCGCAAAATGGACGCGCAGCTTGCGGAGCAGCGCAAAAACGATCTGATCGTCTATCTCGACCATGATCTGAAGACGCCGCTGACCAGTGTCATCGGTTATCTGACGCTGCTTCGGGACGAGCCCCAGATCTCGCAGGAGCTGCGCTGCCGTTACACGGGTATCGCGCTGGAGAAGGCGGAGCGTCTGGAGGATCTGATCAATGAGTTTTTTGACATTACCCGTTTTAACCTGACGTCGCTGACGCTGGAGACTGAGCGGATCAATCTCAGCAGGATGCTGGAGCAGTTGATCAGTGAGAGCGGCCCTATATTGGCGGAAAAGGAACTCCGATGGCAGACGGATATTGCTCCCGGGATAGAGTTTGCCGGGGATGCCAACAAACTGGCGCGGGTGTTTGACAATCTGATCCGCAATGCAGTCAATTACAGCTATGCCGGATCTGAGATTTATTTTTCGGCACAGATTACCGGCGGGCAGATCAGGCTGTTTATCAAAAATCACGGCAAAACTATTCCGGCGGACAAGCTGGAGCATCTGTTTGACCAGTTTTACCGGGTGGACGCCTCCAGAGCGTCGGCCACAGGCGGCGCCGGGCTGGGACTTGCCATTGCAAAGGAGATCGTGGAGCTGCACGGAGGAACGATCACGGCTGAGAGCGCAGAGGAGAGCATTTCTTTTCTGGTTGCGTTTCCCGCAGACTGAGGATTTTCCGAAATTTCCTTTTTTGGGGGACGTCAAGAAAATTGTATGAATTTCGCAATAAAATCATAATAAATCCAAAAGGAATCCTGAAAGTATAAAATGTCTTGTTTTGATACAATAGATTTGTGTCAAAACAGGGCATTTTTTGCGCGTTGAAATAAAGGCAGCGTAAAATGCAGCTGAATAAAAGAAGGATGGGAGAAGACGGATAAAATGGAAAAAAGGGATGTAAAAAATATTCTGGTGATTTTTGGCGGAGTGTCCTCGGAGTATGAGGTTTCTCTGGAGTCGGCTTATGCCGTACTAACCAATCTGGACCGTGGGAAATATCGTCCGCTGCCGCTTGGAATCTCAAGGCAGGGACAGTGGTTTTATTATTGCGGGGATCTCGTAAAGATCAGGGAAGATGTCTGGTGTAATGAAACGGATTGCATTCCGGCGGTTCTGTCGCCGGACAGGACGGCACATGAACTGCTTTTGATAAAGGGGGAGCGTGTGGAGCGCATATCTGTGGATGTGGCTTTTCCGGTGCTGCACGGGAAGTTCGGCGAGGACGGTACCGTGCAGGGGCTTGTAGAGCTTGCGGGGATTCCCCTTGCAGGATGCGCCGCGCTGTCGTCGGCGCTGTGTATGGACAAGGACAGAGCGCATAAGCTGGCGGCCTGTTTCGGCGTACGTGTGCCAAAGGCTGTGGTTCTCAAAAGAACCGAGGGCATAGAGGCGGCCAGGGCCTTTGCGGATCAGGTGGGCTACCCTCTGTTTGTTAAGCCTGTAAAAGCCGGCTCTTCCTATGGGGTGACCAGGGTGGAGGCTCAGACACAGCTTGAACGAGCCATTGCGCTGGCCCGCAAGTATGACGATCAGGTGATTCTGGAGGAGGCCATAGGCGGATTCGAGGTGGGCTGCGCGGTACTTGGAAAGGACAGGCTGATTGTGGGCGAGGTGGATGAGATAGAGCTGGCCGGAGGATTTTTTGACTATACGGAGAAGTACACCCTCAAGACCTCCGCAATCCATGTTCCTGCGAGAATTGCGGGTGAGAAGGCCAGAGAGCTGCAGGAAACGGCAAAGCGCATCTATCGCGCGCTGGACTGTTCCGGATTTGCAAGGGTGGATATGTTTCTGACACCGGAGGGGGAGATCGTTTTTAACGAGGTGAACACCATCCCGGGTTTTACGGAGCACAGCCGCTATCCCGGAATGATGAGGGCCGCAGGTTATTCCTTCGGGGAGATTCTGGATCTCATCATCGAACAGGCTCAGGCGGAACAGGAGGTGTGCAGATGAAGGTACTGTTGAGCAGAGAAGCGGTTCACACAGGGAATCTGATCCTGGTAAACCGGGAGTACGGTTACAGAGAGCACGGCTGCAGGCAGCATGAATGTTGGCAGCAGGCCTCCAAGATGCCTGCGCCGGGAGAGGGCGCGGCCGGTTTTTGCCGGAATTTATGCCTGAAGGAGCCGGCAGCCGGAGCGCTGAAGCGCCTGATGTCTGAAATACACGGATGGGATAGGATTGTGCCGGTCAGCGCATGGCGCTCTCAGGAGGAGCAGCAGGAAATATGGGATCAGTCGATGGAGGAAAACGGCAGGGAATTTACCGAGAAGTACGTGGCCGTCCCGGGACACAGCGAGCATCAGACGGGACTTGCCATTGATCTGGGACGCAGGCAGGAGCAGATTGATTTCATCCGGCCGGATTTTCCCTATGAGGGAATCTGTCAGCGTTTTCGAGAGCTGTCGGGCAGTTGGGGCTTTGTGGAACGCTATCCGGCGGATAAGGAGCATATTACGGGAATCGGCCATGAACCCTGGCATTTCAGATATGTGGGGCTGCCTCATGCGGCAGTCATGGCCAGAGAGGGGCTTGTGCTGGAGGAGTATATTGCGTTTTTAAAGGATTATGAATACGGCAGCAGTTTCTATGGCGTAAAGCTGGGCCGGGGGGAGGCCCGGATATCTTATATCAGGGCGAGGGGGGATGTGACGGAGCTTGAGCTGCCAGCAGCGTATCCCTGTGAGCTGTCCGGCGACAATGTGGAGGGCTTTATCTTTACGGAGTGGAGGCATTTTAATGGAGAATAGACGGTATTATCCGGGAGTTGACGGATTCAGGATCGCGGCTGCGCTTTTGGTGGCGGCCATCCATACTTCTCCTCTTGCGGGATGGAGCGCAGAGGCGGATTTCTTTCTGACCAGAGTGCTGGCCAGAACGGCGGTTCCTTTCTTTTTTATGGTGACGGGAAGATTTGTTCTGGCGGATTATCTGGAGGTTGCATCATATTCCCCGGAGAGCGTTCATTTCGGAAAGACCGGAAGATCCGGCGGGTTTGGATGCACTGGCAGGTTCGGAAGACTGGGACGGTATCTTCGGAAAATCCTTCTGTTATATGCAGTGTCCATTCTGCTCTATCTGCCTGTGGGAATCTATGCCGGGCATTATGCGCATCTCACAGTGGGGGATGTGTGCAGGATGCTTGTTTTTGACGGCACCTTTTATCATCTCTGGTATTTTCCGGCCTGTGTGCTGGGGACGGGACTGGTCTGTCTGTTTGTCCGTTTCTGGAAGGTTCCGGGCGCGTTTGCGGCGGCGGGAGCGCTCTATCTGTTCGGTTTGTTTGGGGACAGTTATTACGGGCTGGCCGCACAGTGTCCGCCCATTGCCCTGATTTATGAAAAAGGCTTTTCCATATGGTCTTATACGAGAAACGGCCTGTTTATGGCGCCGGTTTTCCTGTTGTTGGGCGTGATCATGGCCTTTGAGGAACAAAAGCAGAGACGGATGAGGAGAGGGCAGCTTGCCCTGGGACTGCTGTGCTCTTTTGTACTGATGACTGCGGAGGCATTTATCCTGCGCTATTTTGGACTGCCCCGGCATGACAGTATGTACTTTTTTCTGGTACCTACGGTATTTTTCCTGTATCGACTTCTGGAGACCTGGCGGCCTGCTTTTGACAAAGGGCAGCCCGGTAAAACGCGCGGGCAGGAGAGGCTTCCTGTCATCCGCACGATATCCACGGGAATTTACATGCTTCATCCGGGTATGATCGTGGCAGTGAGGGGAATCGCAAAATTCAGCGGAATCAGGGCGCTTGTGGACAACGGAATCGTGCATTATGTCTGCGTGGTGTTCCTGACGGTGGCCGTAGTCTGGCCGGTGGCGGTATTTCTCGCGTTTTGGAGGAGGCGCAGAGCGGCGGGAGAAAACCGGCTGTCGGGAAGAAGCAGAGCAGCGGGAGAAAACCGGCCGTCGGCATTGCAGACAGACCGGACATGGATTGAGATCAGCCGGGATGCATTGGCGGCAAATGTGGAATTTTTGAGATCGCGTCTTCCCGGGGATTGTCAGTTAATGCCGGCGGTGAAGGCGGATGCCTATGGCCACGGCGCTGCGATCGTGGCCCGGGAGCTGAACCGGATGGGTGTGGAGCATTTCTGTGTGGCCTGTATACAGGAGGGGATTGAGCTGCGCAGAGCGGGGATTCGGGGAGAAATACTGATTCTTGGTTACACCCATCCTTCGCAGTTTGGCGAATTGAACAGGTATCGTTTGTCCCAGACTGTTTTAGATCGTGATTATGCGAAGCTGTTGGGGCGCTATGGAACGATATCAAAAAGGAAAAAGCTGCATGTGCATATCGGCATAGATACAGGCATGCATCGTCTGGGGGAGCGCTGTGAGCACATAGAGGAGATCTGCGAGATATTTGAGATGCCGTATCTGATCGTGGACGGCATGTTTACACATCTGTCTGCTGACGATAAATACGGAGAGTGTGAACAGGCATTTACAATGGGACAGGCCCGTGGATTTGCAGCAGTGATGGACGCGCTGGGTGAGCGCGGCATCCCATGTCCCAAGATTCATCTTCAGGCGAGTTATGGCGTTTTGAATTATCCTGAGCTGGCGGGAGACTATGCCAGAGTGGGCATTGCCCTCTACGGGGTGCTGGGCACAGAGGAGGACACGCTTCCTTGGCGTGACAGCCTTCGCCCGGTTCTCTCTTTCAAGACCCGGGTGGCGTCCGTCCGTGAGATTTATGCCGGAGAGTCTGCAGGCTATGGTCTGGATTTTACGGCGGAGCAGACCATGCGCATCGCCGCGCTGGCTGCCGGTTACGCGGACGGGCTGCCCCGCGCCCTGTCTGACGGCCGGGGAGCGGTGCTGATCCGGGGACAGAGGGCGCCCATTGTGGGCAAGGTCTGCATGGATCAGACGCTTGTGGATGTGAGCGGTATTGCGGAAGTGCATCCGGGAGATGTGGCCGTGGTGATCGGGCGTTCCGGCGCGGAGGAGATCACGGTATGCGAGATCGCGCAGCAGGCCGGAACTATCACCAATGAAATTTTAAGCCGTCTGGGGGCCCGTCCGGGCCGGATGCCGGTCTGAGCATTTTACATTTCGTATTCGCTCACAATTGGCTGGATCTGGGACAGCATATTATCCACGTCCTCAAACATGGCGCTTTTCGTGGTGCCAAGCTTACTGGCCCGGTTGATCTGTTCCATAACTTCTTTGTATTGGTTTTTGGTTTTGTCAAAAAAGGTGTTCACGGTCTGCAGCGCGGCCCGGGAATCATCAATGACGCTTGAGATTTCTGACTGCACGGCGGTAGCTCCCTCCGCAGCCTCCGTGATCTGGTCAAACATTTGATAGGTATTGTTTACTTTATCGATACTCTGCCCCAGCGCCAACTGGGAGGCGTCGATATCAGAATGTAATTTATCGGTATCCTGTTCCACTTTAGCAATACTGACTTCCACGGCAGCCACAAGATTTTTTACTTCGTCTGCCAGACTTCGTACTTCCCCGGCGACCACCGCAAATCCTCTGCCCCGCTCTCCGGCGTGTGCCGCTTCAATAGAAGCGTTCAGCGCCAGTATATTGGTCTGTTCGGCAATGGTGGTAATCTTGTTGGTGCATTTTTTGATCTCCATTACCGCAGCCTGGAAAGCGTCGAAGGTGTTCTTCATTTCTTCAAATTGAGATTCTACCTCCAGGGAACTTTTTTTCAGGTTTTCCACTTCGTCCTGAGCCTGGGTAACAGATTGGGCTATATTGCCCTTTACTTGCTGAAACTGGCCGGATACTTGACTGATGCTTGAGAAGGTCTCTTCAAAATCCTGTAAAGTTTTCTGAAAATTTTCGGATTCACTCAACACTCTTTTAAAGGAATGATTCACTTCGCCTAACTGATTTAAGGAATCTACTTCCTTTTGCACCAGATCCCTTTGATAATCCTTTAAACTATCCATTACATGCAATATGGGATATGTATCTACCGTCTGCTTGTCTTTGTTTTTGAACCGCATTACTTATAACCTCCTTATTCAAATACCACGCAGGTCATGGACTGGTTGACAAATTGATTGTTATAATGTTCCCCGTACCCTACAAGCCCTGCATGATGGCCCAGCGCACTCATCTCTTCCAGATAATCCTGCATGTAACGGTTTTCTGTAAACAATAAGTATCTGAACAGGCAGTTTACGGAGAATACCGCGGAAATTTGGGGAAAGTCCTGCTGTATCTGCCGTATGGTGCTCTTCACGATATTTTTGTAGTCCCCCAATTCCAACAGGATCAGGACGTCTGAATCATTGACCTGACGAAAACAGGTCAGGGCATTGCCGCAGACCTCCTTTATGGAAATGATGCAGGTATCGTTCCCGTTCAGTTTGCCGAAAGGATTCTTAAAGGTCTGTGTTAATATTTCCTCTTCCGTAACGTGGAGTATCTGCTGATAGACCTGTTTGGCAGGTTTTCCGTTTAATTCTCCCAATTTGTATTCGGCTTTATTGGTGTTAGAGGCAATAAAGCGATAATTTCCCTTTTGCCGGTAAATATTTTCCTTGTACGCTTTTACCCTTCCGTTATTATTTTTAACCAGGGCATACGCAACTGCGTCTTCATAGATTTTGCCGTTGGCAGACACTTTTCCTGCGTCGCCGGTTCCTCCTACCAGTGAAATATTCTGACGCTTTAATACGCTGTGTATCGTCGTCAGTACACAGGCGTCATTACCGGAGCAGAAGTCGATGCATACCGTATCATTGTGGGTACCGTTCACCTTTTTCACATCCTGCTCCAGGCGTTTGATGTATTTGACAGGCATTGTGGAAGCCTGTTCAAGCACATTCGCCGCTGCGGTAACGCCATCGTAAAACGCGATGATCCCCACACCTTTCTCAACGACTCTGGTATCGTAGCTCATTCCGATGCATCCAATGCTGGGGACATTGGGATAAAGCGCCTCCAGTTTTTTCACATGTGCCTCAAACTGATTACTGTTGGATAACAACATAATTAGCTGCGGGCCGTTTAATCCGCGGACTGCTTCCTGCAGATCGCCGCTCTGACTCATACCAAAAAATTGTTTCACAGTAATGTCCTCCCCGATCTCATTTATTATGGTATTCATTTCCTGCTAATGATTATATGATATTTCGGGGGATTAGAAAAGACATAAATTGAAATTTTATATAGGGTATTCATCTTGTAAGCAGTCTTTTAAAACTGCTTGACAATATTCTACATGTGGAATATAATGTGTATAAATTTACAGACAGTTGATCACAGCAGAGTAACAGGCAGAGGATATATAAATGTTAAAGCATGGAATTTTAGGATTGATCAATTATCAGGAGATGACCGGGTACGAGATTATGCAGACCTTCAGGGATTCTCTGAATTATTTCTGGAAGGCGCAGACGAGTCAGATTTACAGAGAACTGCAGACGCTGGAAAACAAAGGCTGGATTGACAAGACGGTAGTGCCGCAGCAGGGAAAACCGGACAAAAATGTCTATTCCATTACGGATGCGGGGCGGAGTGAGCTGTTGAGATGGCTTTCCGAGGACGATCCGGGAATGAATTCGCGCTTCCCGCTTCTGATGAAGGTGTTTTTTATGGGGGAGCAGAGCCGGGAAGAAAGCATCCGGTATTTTAGAGGTCTGGAATCCTATTGCAGTCTTTTTTTGGAGAGTCTCGCATCGGTGCCGGAACAGATAAAAGCTTACAGCGCATATATTGACGACAGGGAAAAGGCGTTGTACTGGGATATGACGGTGGAGTACGGACGCAGGATCATGCTGATGAACATGGAGTGGGCCCAAAGCTGTATCAAACGGTTGGAAAGGTTGGAGGAACAATGAAAATTTTTGTAATAAACGGAAGCCCGAAAGGGAGCCACAGCAATACATACAAGCTTACCGAGGCCTTTCTTGCCGGAATGAAAGAGAGCGCGGAGGATACGAAACAGGATTTTGAGGTGGATGAGGTCTGGACCGGCAGGTTGGATATACGTCCCTGTCTCGGATGTTTTTCCTGCTGGAACAAAACGCCCGGAAGCTGTTGTATACAGGATGATATGCGGGAGGTGATAGAGAAGCTGTTATGGGCGGATATCACTATATGGAGCTTTCCGCTGTATTATTATACGGTGCCGGGCGGCCTCAAGAATCTGATAGACCGCCAGCTTCCCATGGTGTTGCCTTTTATGACGGAAAATGAGGAGTTGAGCGGCAATGGGAGTCATCCGTCCAGATATGACATGAGTGGCAAGAAGACCGTGGTGATCTCCACCTGCGGTTTTTACACCGCAGAGGGAAATTATGACGGGATATACAGCCTGTTTGACCATGAATACGGAAGGAACAATTACACTTCCATATTCTGCGGGCAGGGGGAACTTTTTCGGGTGCCGGAGGTATCAGCGAGAACAAACGAGTATCTGGACTATGTCCGTAGCGCAGGCCGGGAATATGTCCTGGGAGGCATCATGCCCGAGACGAGGGAGAAACTGGAGGAGCTGCTGTACCCGCGGGAGACCTTTGAGACCTGGGCGGATCTGAGCTGGGGCATAGAGGTCGATAAGGGAGAAAAGGAATCGGACGCCCTTATCTTTACCAGACAGATGGCGGCGCTTTATCGGAAGGACAGTTATTCCGGCACAGAGCAGGTACTTGAAATGTACTATACGGATATTGACGAGTGCTATCAGATTGTCATGGGAGAGAATGGCAGCCGCGTCGTTACGGACGGCTCTTTGAGCGCCACCACCAGAATCGAGACGCCGTTTTCTCTGTGGCGCTCCATTGCGGCAGGGGAAATACGGGGCGACGAGGCATTGATGCGACAGCTCTATAAGGTGAAGGGCGATTTTAATCTGATGCTTAAATGGGATGAGTATTTCGGCTCAGGGGGAAGTCATGGCGATACAAAACAGAACGCATCGAATGCAAAAGGCAGGGAGAATGTAAGTGGAATCCATATTCCCCGAAAGGAAACCAATATGAATGTCATGCTCATTCCCTGGATCGTTTTCTGGATTGCAGTGCCTGTCAGCAGCTTTTGGGGAAGCTTTGTCAGCATCGCGGCCTGCGCGCTGATACCGCTGTTGTTTTTTGATAACAAAAAAACCTTGTATGATACTTTGAGCGGAGCGCTGGTAAGCGGGTTTTCCATGGCTGTGCTGCTTGGAGGTCCGGATCGTGTGCTTGTGCCACTGTCTTATCTGGCGTTTGGAATCATGTGGACGGCCTCCGGTTTTGTGAAAATACCGCTTACGGCACATTATTCCATGAATGCATATAACGGGGAGGATGCATTGAGGAATCCATTGTTTATCAAGACAAACCGGATTCTGACGTTGATGTGGGGAATGGTATATCTGCTCACTTCCGTGTGGACCGGTCTGCTTATGGGAACTGCGGTTAAGCCTTATATAGGGGCAGTCAACTGTGTTGTACCCGCGCTTATGGGGCTGTTTACCCTGTGGTTCCAGAGATGGTATCCTGCGAAGGTGGCAAGAGGAACAAATTGGTGGTGATTTATTAACAGGTAGAATGTAGTACCCTTTGAACTTCAAGAAACGATTATGTTAGCGACTATATTTTTCTAAAAAGTCAGTGATTGTTAATATTTCGGGTTCTTCTATGTCTAAAACATGAAAGTCCTTGTCACCTGTAATAAAAACATCAATATTTTCCATAAGAGCAGTTGCTAAAATAGGAGAATCTTTTATATCTCTCATAATGTTTAGATCCTGTAAATTCAGTTTTCTTGGAGTATATACCATTTCAAACGGCAATTCTATAAAAAATTGATTCAGTGAATCTATTTTTGCTGGAAATTTGCGCTCAGTAACAAGTCTTAATTCTTCAATTACAGAATCACAGAGAATTATCCTGTGGTAAAACGATAGTTGCTCTGCCAGTTTTTTTGTAGCTACAGAAGGGAAGAAAATCATGGAAACAAGAATATTAGTATCCAGCATTATTCTCAAAAGTTAATACCCCCTTACTTCGCTGCGTATTTCTTTCATATATTTCTGCATATCATCCTCAGTATCAAAACCAGCTTCTTTTGCAGAATTTTCAAAATCTTTGGAAATCTTGTTAAAAGCGATAAGCGCAGAGTTTTCCAAATAAAATCTACCGTTCTCTTCAAGGATGGCTATTTTGTCTCCTGTTTTTAATTGCAGTTTGTTTCTTACGGAAATAGGAATCGTTATTTGCCCCTTACTTGATACTTTGGCCACTTCCATTTAATCACCTGCTTTCTTGATATTCTTTACTTTCTTTACACGTTCTATTATATGTGAATCTACATATTTTATCAATATTTTTTCATTTAAGAAAGCATTTCAATCAGTTCTTCCTGTCTTGTCCAATTCATGTTATAATTCTTGACATAACAACAGAAAGGATCTGTTCTGCCATGAAGACAAACAAAGGAAAAATTCTCCCGCTGATCTATTTTTCGCTCTATCTGATCGTAACGCTCACCATTGCGTTGAATCAGCCCTTAAACGACACGTTTCCTTCGTTGTGTAATCCGCCGGACGAGCATTCCAGATATAAAGTACCCCTGTATATCTGTAACCACGGTACGATTCCCACCGGATTTGAGGAGGAGTTGTTCAGCGGCGGCTGCCGGTGGACTTACGGTTTTTACACGCTGCTTCCCTACATGGTACAGGGGTATTTCATGCGTTTTGTCAATCTGTTTACGGACTCTCCGCTGGCGCTTTTGTACGCCGCCAGACTGGTAAACGTGACGATCGGACTGGCCATGGCATATGTGGTTCTGCTGCTTGGCAGAAAAATTTTCCGGGATGAGAGGGTTCGCTGGCTCTTTTGTTTTCTCGTCACTTTTCTGCCCCAGAGTCTGTTTCTGCACACCTATGTCAATCCCGATTCCATGTGTCTGCTCTCCACCGCGCTGATGCTTTATGGGCTGATATGCGGCTATGAGGATGATTTTTCATTTAAGTCCTGCGCGTTTCTTGCGTCGGGTGTGATTCTCTGCGCCCTGTCCTATTATAATGCCTATGGCTTTATTTTGGGCAGTATCGTGCTGTTTGCGGCATGGTTTTTGAAAAAAGAGGATGGAAAGTGGAGATATGACTGGAAATCTCTGTTCAAAAAGGGTATTCCCATCAGCATTGTCGTGTTGCTCTGTGTCAGTTGGTCTTTTATCAGAAATTACATATTATATGACGGCGACATCATCGGTCTCACCACAAAGGAAAATTTTATCAAATCCTTCGGCATCGCCCGGGAGACCTGGCAGAGTCAGGGAAAAGCCCTGAGCGATATGCTGTTTGAAACGGATTTTTTTAAAAGCCTGAGCAACAGTTTTATCGCGAATTACGGTTCTACCAGTATTTTTACCTGGAAGGGCGTCTATTGGTTTTACAGACTGGTCTTTGCGGCGGGAGTGCTGGGACTTGTGTTTCGCGGGGGGCGGGAGGACAGGCCTCTGCCGGACAGAAAGTGGCTTCGGATTCTCTTTCACGGCGTTATGGTATTCTGCATGGCCATGCCCTTTGTTCTGCTCATCCGGTATGCCTATACGGTGGATTATCAGGCCCAGGGCCGCTATATCATGCCGGGCGTGATTCCGTTTATGTATTATATCAGTCATGGACTGGAAAAGCTGCCTCTCTGGACAAAGAGTCCGGAGAAGCTGAAGAATATATTGTTTGCGGCCATGCTTGCCTGTATCGTGGCATCGCTGCTCATCATGGTGTATGTCAGCGCGCTGCCGGTTTATCTGGAGGCGTCCGTACTGTAGGACGGCAGGGCTTTCAGCTCCTGCCGCCCGCCTGTTCCTGCACCCGGCTGTTTATTTGCTGCACACGTCTCTTCATCATGAAATACTGTGAAAACCAGATAAAGAGATAAATGATCAGGAAAACTCCGAAGTAAAGCAGGATGCCCCACACATTGTGCTTCATCCAGCGCATAAAATATGCGATGGGAAAGGTTGCCAAAGAACCTATGATCAAGTGCGTTACGGTCTGACGGAGAATACTCCAGTTATCTATTTCCCATATGACGGAAGCCCCTGCCCAGGCCGCGCCATACAGTAAAGAGCAGACTGCCTGTAATAAAACGGCGTTGATCTCTGTTTTGCAGTCTGTGATCAGTTCAGGAACCACTGCATAAAAGTTACCATCGCCCATGGCTAAAGAAAAAATGATCGTGATCATGGTACTGATTGCCAGACCCACCGGCGCTCCGATCAGACATCTGGTAATTATTTTTTTTTGAATGTCAACTTTCTTCATATCACTCACCTCATATTCCTAATACCTGTTTGATTTTTGCAACATATCGTCTTGATACATAAGTGACGGAATCATCCGTCAAAGAAACACAAATGGTGCCGGCATAGCTCAGATCAAACATTTTGACCTTTTTGAGATTGATGATCTCTGAGTTGGAAATACGGACAAAACTTGCTTTGTCAAGCCGCTCCTCAAGTTCATACAGCCGGAGCCTGAGCAGATATTCGCCATGTCCCGTCACTGCGCATACTTTGCCGTTTGCCGCATAAATACGGAAAATATCATATTGGTCTAATATTTCCAGCTTTTCTCCCTGAAATCCTGACAAAAGCTGCGGTGTTTCATCGGTAATCTTTTTAATGAGTGTGTTTATCCGGTCAGTGATCTTGTCGGTAACTACAATGACCTTCGGCTCACTGCAATTACTGTCTATCTTAATCTCAATCTGCATTCTGCATGCTTCCCCTCCTCTCTGCTTCTGACTTCCCGATTTTTCCAACTCCTTCGGCCATTCGTCTCTCTTAACGACTCTCACTCCGTCTCGGGTTAGGAATAGTATAAGAAAAATCAATGTAAGTTTCTACTATTTTTCAACGGATGGTCGTTTTCCAAACATAAGTGGTTCCAATCAGTCAATCATCCGGCCAATTAGCCTGTAAACTCCCGGTTGACAGCAACTCCATGCTGTTATATGATGTGTATAACAATGCGGATGATTTTGCTTGGATAAGGAGGCGGCCGAATGATAATCGAGATTGATTTTAACAGTGATGAGGCGCTGTATCTGCAGCTTCGCAATCAGATCATTCTGGGCATTGCCACTTCTCAGTTTCAGGAGGGAGACGCGCTTCCCAGCGTACGTCAGCTGGCGGACACCATCGGCATCAATATGCACACGGTAAACAAGGCATACACGGTGTTAAAGCAGGAGGGATATGTAAAGGTGGACCGCAGGCGGGGCGCGGTGATCGCGTTGGATATGGACCGTTTGCAGACTTTGGAGGAATTGAAACGGGAGCTTCGGGTCATACTTGCAAAGAGCAGCTGTAAAAATATTCCTGTCTCGGAGATACATGCGTTGATCGACGAGATATACAGCGAGTATACCTGAAAAAGAAGGCTTAAAAAGGAAGCTTTAAAAAGGGCTTATATTTATAAAAGAAATAATAGGACGGAGGACTGAAAACATGCAGTCAGAATTTACGGATAAGGCCAAGACGGCGCTGGCTCAGGCCGCCAAGTGCGCCAAGAGTCTGAAACAGGGCTATATCGGAACGGAGCATATTCTGGTAGGGCTTTTGGCGGAGCAGACCGGAGTGGCGGCAAAGGTGCTTGTGGACAACGGTGTGGATATCGACCAGGTCAGGGATATGATTCGGGATCTCATCGCTTTTGAGAAGGGTGTGTCCCTGAAGGAGCGGGAGGGCTATTCTCCCCGGGCGCGTAAGATTCTGGAGGAAGCCCACAGGCAGGCGGAGCGTTTCGGGCAGCAGCAGACCGGAACGGAACACCTTCTGCTCGCCCTGATCAAGGAGGGCGAGAATGTGGCAGTGCGTCTTCTGAATACGTTGAGCATTAATATTCAGAAAGTATATGTGGACACTTTGATCGCCATCGGCCAGGACGGCAACCTCTATAAGGAGGATTTGGGAAGGAAGAGCCAGGGCAAGGGAAAAGCGTCCACATTAAATCAGTACAGCAGGGATCTGACGGCTCTTGCCCGGGAAGGTAAGCTGGATCCTGTCATCGGCAGAGAAGATGAGATTCGGAGAGTGGTTCAGATCTTGAGCCGCCGCACGAAGAACAATCCCTGCCTGATCGGAGAGCCCGGTGTGGGTAAGACGGCGGTGGTGGAGGGATTGGCTTCCCGCATTGTGGCGGGGGAAGTGCCTCTCACCGTGCAGAACAAACGGGTGCTTACCCTGGATCTGTCCGGTATGGTGGCGGGCAGCAAGTACCGCGGAGAGTTTGAGGAGCGCATCAAGAAGGTGGTGAAGGAGGTCATCGAGGAGGGGAATGTGATTCTGTTCCTGGATGAGCTGCATACCATCATCGGCGCGGGCGGCGCGGAGGGGGCCATAGATGCTTCTAATATTCTGAAACCTTCACTGGCCCGGGGAGAGATTCAGATGATCGGCGCCACCACCATTGCGGAATATCGAAAATATGTGGAGCGGGACGCAGCGCTGGAGCGCCGTTTTCAGCCCGTGACTGTGGAGGAGCCCACGGAGGAGGAGGCCATCCGTATTCTGGAGGGCATCAAGGGCCGCTACGAGGAGCATCACAAGGTACGCATCAGCGAGGAGGCGGTGGAGGCGGCAGTGCGTCTGTCCAACCGTTATATCAATGACAGAAATCTGCCCGACAAGGCCATCGATCTCATTGACGAGGCATCTGCCAGCGCAAGGCTGCGGGCTATGGATATGCCGGATAAGCTCAAGGATATGGCGGAACAGATCAAGAAGATGGATAAGCAGATCGAGCGCTCCATCCGCATGGAGGCATATACCCAGGCTGCGGAGATCAAGCGTCAACAGGATGAGCTGACCAGAAAGTATGAGCGCCAGATGACCCGCCGCCAGATGAAGGAAGACAATCTGAGCTACAGCATCGGTGAGAACGAGATTGCCGAGGTGGTGGCCATGTGGACAAAGATCCCGGTACAGAAGCTGGCGGAGAAGGAGAGCGAAAGGCTCCTTCGGCTGGAGAGTATTCTGCACAAGCGGGTCATCGGTCAGGAGGAGGCGGTATCTGCCGTGTCCAAGGCCATGCGCCGGGGCAGAGTAGGTTTGAAGGATCCCAATCGTCCCATAGGGTCTTTCCTGTTTCTGGGTCCCACGGGCGTGGGTAAGACAGAACTGTCAAAGGCTTTGGCGGAGGCTATGTTCGGTTCGGAGGACGCCATGATCCGGGTGGACATGTCCGAGTATATGGAAGGGCATTCGGTGTCCAAGATGATCGGTTCGCCGCCGGGCTATGTAGGTTTTGAGGAGGGCGGACAGCTCTCGGAGAAGGTGCGCAGGAATCCTTATTCCGTAGTGCTTTTTGACGAGATTGAAAAGGCGCATCCCGACGTGTTTAATATACTGCTCCAGGTGCTGGATGATGGGCATATCACGGATTCCAAGGGACGGAAGGTGAGCTTTAAGAACACCATACTGATTATGACTTCCAACGCCGGAGCACAGCGGATCGTGGATCCCAAGAATCTGGGATTCGCCGGAGAGAGCAGCGAGAAGCGGGATTATGAGAAGATGAAGTCTGCGGTGATGGAGGAGGTCAAGAAGAGCTTCAAGCCGGAATTTATCAACCGTATCGACGATATCATCGTGTTCCATCAGCTCAATGATGACAATATGAAATCCATTGTAAATCTGCTGGCGTCCAATCTCTATAAACGCTGTGAGTCGCAGATGGATATTCACCTGAGCCTGACGCCCTCGCTGAAGGAGCATCTGGTGAAAAAATATGCGGATAATAAGATGGGGGCACGTCCTTTGAAGCGCGCTATCCAGTCTGTGGTGGAGGATGCGCTGGCAGAGGAGATACTCATGAAGAAGGTGCAGCCGGGGGATACGGTGAGTGCGGGATATAAGAATGATAAGGTTAATTTCCTGGTAAAAAAGTAGGGGGTAGTCTGGTTTGGGCTGAATATTGAGATTGCAGGGTGGCTGCGCAGGGTCGGCAGTGGGGGCCGGTGGGGATTCCGCAGGCTGGAGGCGGCGATCGGGCGTTTTCTAATAGTGCGGCTATTGAATCCTGCAATCTTCGGGTCGGTTCTTAAGTGCATCCATGCACTGCAGAACCTGAAACGCGCATCCGTGCGCGTTTCCCCCTGGTCGCCGGCCCCGCACTATAAGAAAACGCACCAATCCCCGCCAATGCCTGCGGAATCCCCACCGGCCCCCACTGCCTCGATCCCGGCGCAGTCATCCGGCGCTCACAATGTTCAGGCCAAGCAAAAAAGCGGGTGAAAAATCAGATAAATAAACAGATAAAAAAAGAAAGAAAAAGTAGATGTTAAGAAAGAATTTTGTGGCAAAAAAGTGAGTTATATATTATACTTAGGGTAGCTGGCGGGAAAGTCTGTTCAGCACAACAACCAGGAGGACAAAAGAAATGGCAGTAGTAGAGGAATTGCTCCGCAGTGAGGCCGACGGAGCGATCAGCTTTGGTAATCATAAGCTGGCGAAGAAGGCGAAGGTCGAAGACTTTAAGCATGAGGGCGATCTGTTGAAGGTGAAGACCTACAATGAGATTACCAAGCTTGAGAGAAACGGCATGTTCCTGTATGAGTCCGTGCCCGGAACCAGCGTTTTGAATTTCAGGGAGCAGGCCGACGGCGTGGAGTTTACCGTGACCGGTGATGCGGATGCCCAGATTACCGTTGGATTGACGGATGAGACGGAGTATGAAGTGTTCGTGGACGGCAGAAGCACGGGGAAGATGAAGACGGGTCTTAGCGGGAAGCTCTCTCTGAGTGTGGAGCTGGAGAATGCGGATGAGGTTTCCGTAAAAGTGACGAAGGCATAGGAGCCGGAGGGCTTCGTTTAACTGAAGAGTGATCTTGACATCCCGGCTCCGGGGCGGCTCGGAGCCGGGATGTTTTTATAGGATGAGAATAGGATGGAAACAGGATAGGAGCAGAAATGGCGAAGGGTAAGGTATCGACTATATTTTTCTGTCAGAATTGCGGCTATGAGTCCACAAAGTGGATGGGGCAGTGTCCGGGCTGTAAGGAGTGGAATACTTTTGTGGAAGAGACGGTGAGGGCAGGCAGTGGGAAGAATGGGAGCCGGGCTGTGGGAGCCGGGGAGCGGCCGGAGCCCTGTCTGTTGTCGGAGGTTGCTGTCCGGGAAGAGAGCAAGCTGCTTACGGGCATGAGAGAGCTGGATAGGGTGCTGGGCGGCGGGATCGTGCAGGGGTCGCTGACGCTGGTGGGCGGAGATCCCGGCATCGGCAAATCCACGTTGCTTTTGCAGGTGTGCAGGAATCTCTCGCAGGCGGGACATTCGGTTCTCTATATCTCGGGGGAGGAGTCTCTGGTGCAGATCAAAATGCGGGCGGACCGCATCGGCAGTTTTAACGACAGGATGCAGCTTTTGTGTGAGACGAATCTGGGGAATGTTGAGGATGTGATCCGCAGGTATAAGCCGGCTGTGGTGGTCATTGATTCGATTCAGACGATGTTTCATGACAATGTTTCGGCGGCTCCGGGCAGTGTGTCTCAGGTGCGTGAGTCCACGGGGGTGCTGCTGCAGCTTGCCAAGGGGCTCGGTGTGTCGGTGTTCATTGTGGGGCATGTGACTAAGGAAGGCACTGTTGCGGGGCCCAGAGTGTTGGAGCATATGGTGGACACGGTGCTTTATTTTGAGGGTGACCGGTATGCCTCTTACCGGATTCTGCGCGGGGTGAAGAACCGTTTTGGCTCTACGAATGAGATTGGTGTTTTCGAGATGCGGGAGCAGGGACTGGCGGAGGTGGCCAATGCCTCGGAGTACATGCTTGCGGGGAGGCCGGAGAATGCCAGCGGTTCTGTGGTGGCATGTACCATGGAGGGAACCAGACCGCTTTTGATCGAGATTCAGGCGCTGGTCTGTCACAGCAATTTCGGGATTCCGCGCAGGCAGGCTACGGGAACGGATTTTAACCGTGTGAACCTCCTGATGGCCGTGCTGGAAAAGCGCTCCGGTGTGCAGCTTGCGGGCTGTGACGCCTATGTGAATATCACGGGAGGAATGAAGATTGCAGAGCCGGCCATCGACCTGGGCATTGTACTGGCGATCCTGTCCAGTTTTCGTAATCAGGCTCTGAATCCCAGATTGATTGCTTTTGGAGAAGTGGGGCTTTCGGGGGAGGTGCGCGCCGTGAGTATGGCAAAACAGCGTGTGGCGGAGGCGGCAAAGCTGGGGTTTGAGATCTGTGTGCTTCCCTGGGTCAGTGTGGAGGATACGGAAAGTAAGTCCATGCAGATTATTGGAGTGAAGACTGTGCAGGACGCTATCGACAGGTTGTTTTGATGATTTTGGATGGTCAGTGGAATAATTGGCGGACGGGGAATGGGAGGTGGCCGGATTGCAAAGGTTGCTGCTTTTAGAAGATGATATCGGCCTTGTTGACGGGCTGGTATACTCTCTGGAGAAAAACGGATTTGAGGTGAAAGTGGTCAGAAGCATAAAGGAAGCAGAGCGGGAGCTTGCCATGGGCAGAGACTTTGCCCTGCTTCTTTTTGATGTGACACTGCCCGACGGGAGCGGTTTTTTGCTGTGTGAGAAGCTTCGGGCGGCAGGCGATCAGACCCCCGTTATTTTTCTGACGGCATCGGATGAGGAGACCAGCGTGATCCGGGGATTGGACTGCGGCGGGGATGATTATATCACGAAGCCTTTCAAGCTGGGAGAATTGTGTTCGCGCATCAGAGCGCTGTTGCGGCGAAGCGCGGGAGAAAAGGCAGACAACAATGTGCTGCGCAGCGGGGATCTGGTGATCAATCTGGCGGAGGGCAGGGTGTTATTGCAGGGAGAAAGCGTTGATGTTACAGGCGCGGAATACCGTCTTTTGTGCCTGTTTCTGCAAAATAAGGGCAGGGTGCTTACGCGGACGGCGATTCTGGACAGATTGTGGGACGGCGCCGGGAATTTTGTAGATTCTAATACCCTTTCCGTGTATGTGAGGCGGCTGCGTGAAAAGCTGGAGGATGATCCGTCCCTGCCGGAGCGTCTTAAGACCGTAAGGGGAGTCGGCTATAAATGGGAAATGTGAAAGCGGCGGCGAAAGGGAGAGAGCTTATGGAGTTTTTGTATGACAGGCAGGCGCGGGGATTTTATGTCTTTCTGGTGTTGCTCTGTGCCGTGCAGATTTGTTTTATGGGATTTTCGGGGATGCTCCAGGCCGGCGGTATCAGGAAGGCGCTGGCGGAGCGGGAGCTTTCCGCGGCTTCTTATCTGCTGGAACAGAATATTTCTCCCGCGCTAATCGCCGCTGCCTGGAATCAGGGGGAGGCTACGGAGGAAGGCAGGGAATTGCTGGAAAAGATCGGTCATACAGAGGGGTCCGGGGACTATTTACTGTTGATCACGGAGCAGACTTCTGTTTGGATGATCGTGTTTCTGGCGGCGGAGGGAGTGTTGTTTGCCGCAGTTTTATTGTTGTGGACAGGCCGTTTCCTGCGCCGGCGTGAACGGGTCTGTGAGGAGGCGGAAAAAATCGTAACAGGTTATGCGGAAGGCCGGTTTGACAGGCATTTGCCACCGGGGGAAAGCGGGGGCTTCGGACGGCTGTCCGGCACAGTGGAAAAGCTTGCGCTGTCCCTTCAGGCAAGGGGGGAAGCCGAGTGTCGGGCAAAGGAATTCCTGCGGGATATGATATCAGATATTTCTCATCAGTTAAAGACGCCTCTGGCGGCGCTGGATATGTATATGGAGATCCTGGAGCAGGAGCCGGAGAATGCGGAAGCGGTGAGCGTTTTTGCCCGGAAATCCATGCGGTCGCTGGAGAGGATGGAGCAGTTGATTCAGTCTTTATTGAAGATGGCGCGGCTGGATACGGGTAATATTGTGTTCGAGAAAGGGCATTGTCCGGTGTCGGAGATCGCCGCGCAGGCGGTGGGAGAACTGTCGGAACGGGCCAGACGGGAGCAAAAGCAGATTCTGCTGGAGGGAGATTTGGAGGAAGGAGTCTTCTGCGATCCGGACTGGACGAAGGAGGCTGTGGAAAATCTTGTTAAAAACGCTCTGGATCACACGGAGGCGGGCGGCATTATCAGGATCGGCTGGAAACGCTCGCCTGCGTTTCTGAGGTTGACGGTGGCGGATGACGGATGCGGCATCGCGCCTGAGGATATCTATCATATTTTCAGGCGTTTTTACCGAAGCGGAGGCTCCGGCGACAGGCAGGGAGCAGGTCTTGGCCTTCCCCTTGCCAAGGCTATCGTCGAAGGGCAGGGCGGGAGCCTGAATGTGGAGAGCAGCCCGGGGGAGGGAAGCGTATTCAGTATCTCTTTTCCCGTTTCGTAAAGAATACTTACAGATGATAATGCTTACAGATCTGTAAGCTGAGATTCACCGGAATGTAAGAAGGAGATGTTATACTTTGTCTTGTACAAGATACTTGTACAATATTTGTTGGAAAGGCGAGGTGTTATCATTGGAAATTTTAAAGGTGGAGAATTTAAAAAAGGTTTACGGAAGCGGCGAGGCGAGAGTGGAGGCACTGAAAGGTGTCTCCTTTTCCATGCAGAGGGGGGAGTTCGGAGCTGTGGTGGGGGCATCCGGCTCCGGCAAAAGCACGCTGCTCAATTGTATCGGCGGTCTGGACAGGGCTGATTCGGGGAAAGTGTTCATTAATGACAGAGATCTCTTTGCCATGGGGGAAAATGAACGCACGGTTTTCCGCAGACAGAATATCGGATTCATTTTTCAGGCGTTTCATCTGATTCCGGAGCTGGATGTGGAGCAGAATATGATTTTTCCGCTGCTGCTGGATTATCGAAAGCCGGACAGAGAGCGGGTGGAGGAGCTTCTGGAGGTGCTGGGGTTGGAAAATCGGCGAAAGCACCTGCCGGGCCAGCTTTCCGGCGGACAGCAGCAGCGGGTGGCCATAGGCAGGGCATTGATCGCGAGGCCCGCTCTCGTTCTGGCGGATGAGCCTACCGGGAATCTGGATTCTCAGAACAGTCAGGATGTGATGGATCTTCTGCGCAGAGCGTCAGAATATTATCAGCAGACAGTTTTGATGATCACGCACAACATGAATCTGACGCTTTCGGCCGGCCGTGTATTCCGGGTGACGGACGGCGTACTGGAGGAGCTGGGAGGTGTGGGAGAATGAAACATTATCTGGATCTGGTAGGAGTTTCGGCGAAGCATCATAAAAAGCAGAATAGAATGACCAGACTCTGTATTGTGCTGGCAGTTTTTCTGGTCACAGTGATCTTCAGTATGGCGGATATGGAGATGCGCTCACAGATGGCCCAGGCCATAAAAAGCGACGGGGCGTGGCATGCCGTGTTTCGGCTTGACGACGGGCAGGCGGCGCTGCTGGCGGCGCGGCCCGAGGTGGAAAAGGCAGCGCGTTACGGCGCGTTAAATTATCATTTGGATGAGGGGTACCGAATTGAGGGAATCGAGACCGGAGTCTGCGGATTTGACAGGGAATTTATGGAGCTGTTTCCGGATGCAGAGATAGTGGAAGGGACTTTTCCGGAGAGCATGGATGAGACGCTTATCAATGAGCAGGCCCAAATCAGGCTGGGGCTGGGGATTGGCGACACGGTGGCGCTTAAGACTCCCAGGGGAGATGAGAGGCAGTATCTGATTACCGGGATATCCAGGGGGACTGCGCTGACTGCCCGTTATGACGCCTGTGTGTTGTATCTGAACGCGGAAGGGTTTGAACTGTTATACGGGGAGGATGAGGGAGATGCAAAGGAAATGCTTTCGTATGTGACATTTCGTCCCCTGTGTAATATTCAGAAAGCGATCCGGGAGATCAGTGAACAATTTGGCCTGCAGCCCAATGAGGTCGCCCAGAATGCAAAAGTGTTGATGTTTAAGTTCCAGAGCAGGGACCCGTATCTGATGGGCTTTTATCTTGTGGCGGCGGTCCTGGCGGTGTTGGTTATGATAGCGGGGATACTCATGATCACATCCAGCATGAACAGCAGTATTGCGCGCAGGACGGAGTTTTTCGGGATGCTGCGCTGTCTGGGGGCAACGGGCAGACAGGTGATCCGCTTTGTCAGGGCGGAGGCGCTGGGCTGGTGTAAAAGCGCGATTCCGGCAGGGGTTCTGGCGGGTATGGCCGTGACATGGATGCTGTGCGGAATGCTGCGGTATCTGAGTCCCGGTCTGTTCGAGGGAATGCCGGTATTTGACGTCAGTTTTCCGGGGGTGGCTGCAGGTATCATCATGGGTTTTATCACGGTTCTTCTGGCTGCCCAAATGCCTGCCAGACGGGCGTCAGGGGTATCGCCGCTGACGGCTGTGTCCGGAAACGCGGGAACGGTGCAGAAGGTGAAAAAGGCCGCAGGTACCGGAATTTTTAAGATCGAGACATCTCTCGGTATGCATCATGCCATCGGGAGTAAAAAGAATTTCTTTCTGGTGACAGGCTCTTTTGCCTTCAGCATTATCCTGTTTTTGTCCTTCAGTACGGCTGTGGATTTTATGTATCACGCCATTACGCCGCTTCGGCCGGGAGCGCCGGATTATTTTGCGTACAGCGTGGACAATTCCAATTCTATTCCGGTGGAGTTGGCCGGACAGATTGCCGCCGGGGAGCATGTGAAGCGGGCTTTCGGAAGGAGCTGTGCTACGATTGCGTTGTCTGTGGGAGACGTTGAGATGGAGCTGACGGTGATCTCTTATGATGAGCAGCAGTTTCGGTGGGCTAAAGGCGATCTTCTGGAGGGGAGCTTCCGGGATGCGGTGGACGGAAAAGGCCTGCTCCTGGCATTTCGCGAGGATAATATAATACGCACGGGGAGCAGTATTGTGCTGGCGCAGGGCGGCGACGGTTCAGAGGTTTTGATTGATATTGTGGGGACTTTGGGCAGCGTTCCGTTTTCCTATGGCACAAATAAAAGTACGGGAGCCGGGGAGGCCATTGCGATTTGTTCGGAAGGCCTGTTTCGCCAATTATTCGGGGAGACGGGATATGCGGTGATCGATGTGCAGTTTGAGGCCGGAGTGACAGATGGCGAAGTGCAGGAGATTCGCCGGGTGACAGAAGCAGCGGCAGGAGAAGGAATTGCTTTTTCCGACAGGAGGATAGAGAATCGCGAGGCCAGGGGCGCCAGCTATTCTCTGGCGGTTTTCCTGTACGGTTTTCTGGCAGTCATAGCCCTGATTGCATTTTTTAATATTGTAAACTGCATAGCCATGAGCGTTTCCGCCCGGTTTCGGGAATACGGAGCCATGCGTGCCGTGGGCATGACCGTGCGTCAGGTGGTTCGGATGGTATGGGGTGAGGCTGTGACCTACACGCTTTTTGGCATTGCATTTGGCTGTCTGGTGGGACTGCCGCTTAACAGATATCTGTTCCATACGCTTGTCACCTCCAGATGGGGGGATGCCTGGGAACTGCCGGGAAGGGAGCTTTTGATCATTCTGTTCATTATGTTCTGTGCGGTCTGTGTGGCGGTCAGAAGACCTGCCGGACAGATACGGGAGATGAGCGTGGCAGATACCATCGGGGCGGAGTAATGATATTTTATATGGCTGGAAAGTATTGAATCATTGCACGGTAAGCGGGAACGTGGTACGATAAGTACGGAATAAGTATGGAATAAGTACGGATGGATTTTGGTATCGTGTTGATGTGCGGTAGGTTTCGTAAAAGGATTACAGTATGATAAAGCTGGTTTTGGAGAACTTTGATTTGGCGCAGATCTGCCGGTCGGGGCAGTGTTTTCGCATGAAGGAGAGGTCGGAAAATCTGTATAGTGTGATCGCAGGGAGACGTTATCTGGAGCTGGAACAAATGGGAAGGGAGTGTATCTTTTACTGCGATGACGGGGAGTTTCAGGATTTCTGGAAGGATTATTTTGATCTGGAGGGGGATTATGCGTCATATATCGGGAAGATAGCGCCCAATGATATTTATTTGAACAATGCCGCAGAGTTTGGTTATGGCATCAGGATTCTGCAGCAGGACCTGTGGGAGATGATCGTCTCGTTTCTGATCTCACAGCAGAACAACATTGCGCGCATCCGCAGATGTATTGAAAATATCTGTGAGAGTTATGGAGAAAGTCTGGTCAACGCCCGCGGAGAGACGTATTACGCGTTTCCTGTGCCGCAGGCGTTTTCCGGTCTGGAGGAGAATGCTCTGATGGCCTGTAATCTCGGCTACCGCAGTAAATATGTGGTGCGGGCTGCAAAGTGTGTGGCGGACGGAGCTTTTGATCTGGAGGAGGTTGCAGGGATGTCTTATGGCGAGGCCAGAGAGAAGCTGTTGACTCTGTTTGGAGTCGGAGAGAAGGTGGCGGATTGTATCTGCCTTTTCGCGCTGCATAAGCTGGAGGCGTTTCCGGTGGACACGCATATCAGGCAGGCTATGCAGATACATTATAAGCGGGGATTTCCCAGGCGGCGCTATCAGGGGATTGAGGGAGTGCTGCAGCAGTATATTTTCTATTATGAATTGGCCGGAGCAGGGAGCGCTGACGGCGGAAAGTGAGGAACTGAATGGATAATCAGGCAATGGACAGCAGGGCGATGGATGACAGAGGGATGGATTCCGGCGTTGGACAGCTTATGAAGGAGCTTAAGTTTACCCGGATCATCTGTATGATCTCTTCCGCACTGACGCTCTGTCTGCTGATCGGAGGAGTATTTTTGTTCGTTCAGGTGCAGAGACTGGCTGCGGTGTGCGAACCGGCCATAGAGAAGATATCCGATGTGGATGTGGAGAGCCTGAATGAAACTCTGGATCATGTAAATGCTTCTCTGGAGAGCGTGGACTGGGAACAGGTGGCGGATGCCCTGGGCGAGTTGGATGTGGAAGCGCTCAACTCCGCAATTGACGGGCTGGACACGGAGGCGCTGACCGAATCGCTGCAGAATCTGAATGAGGTTATGGAGAAGATGCGGGAATTGAACGATAAAATGAGCTCCTTTGCGTCCATGTTTGGCGGAATTTTTAACTAAGGTGATGAGCGCACACCGGCAGCAGATAAACTTTTCTACTCATCAGTAGTAGGATCTCCTTTATTTTGTCAAATGAATTACAATGATGTTGGAAACTTTTGTAATTTGTTTGACGAAAAGGGGAGCGTTATGGTACATGCCGTAAAACAGAAGAGTCGGGCAGAGCGTCGCAAGGCGCGATCTAATCGGGAGAGAATTCCCACTGTAAGCAGACAAAGCTCCAGAGCCATGTCAGATATGGATTTTGAGGGTATGCGGATTCAGTATGGTTCACGGATGCCTCAGCGGGAACGGGCAGCCGCAGAAAACGGTACGGCAGTCGTACAATCTGATGAATTGATTGTAAGCAATATTGAGTTTTTTAATGATCAGGGAGAGATCGATTGGGACTGGTGGGCGCCTGGAGGAGGAAGAGTTGCAGATAGTGTTCGAGAGAACCAAACCTTAGAAGCTGGCACTATCATTGACAGATATGGCAGTCCGTATGGAACATATACTTCACCGGAAGGTATCTCGTACGAACAAAGGGCATTACCTTATTTTGAGAATCCTAATGCTTATCATAAGTACAGGGTTGTAAAGCCAATATCTGGTGTTACCATATCTGAAATTGCACCGGCATTTTACCAAAATGGTGGTGGTACGCAATATGAATTGCCTTATAGCGTTCATAAATTAATTAACGGTGGATTTTTAGAGGAGATTTTGTGATGAATAAAAATGAATTGAAGGATGCGTTGATTGAGAGGGGCGTACCGTCAATGTTATATAATTTGGATGGTATAGGGAGAACTGACGAGAGATTTTGTCTGGAATTTACAAATGACGAATGGAGAGTTTACTTTTCTGAAAGAGGAGTAAAAACAACAAATGAGAAATTTGCGTCTGAGGAGGAAGCCTGCCGGTTTATTTACGAACAGTTGTGCTAAAGGATCGTTTGGGGTAAGTAATATCCAATGTCTTAGATGCAGACTGAACAGAATGTATCATGGAGTATCGACTATGAAAGTAATTATCATGAGACACGGACAAGTAGACTTCAAGTGGAAGGCATGGAGTACATCCGAAGAATTTAACGAAGATTGTAAAATGTATGATGAGGCACCGGTTTTTCCTCTGTTGTCCGGATCCTCTCAGATAAAAGGTCAGGATATTTACATCAGCAGTCTGCAGAGAAGCAGGGAGACTGCCGGTCAGTTGTTTGGTGAAAGAGATTTTATTTCGACAGGGCTGATTGATGAAGTACCCTTATGTGCAAGTGCTATTTCCAATATCAGGCTGCCATTGATATTTTGGAATATCTCTGGGCGTTTACAGTGGTTGTTTGATAACCGTGCGCAGAAAGAATGCAGGAGAGAAACTGTCTATCGTGCGGAAGAATTTATAGAAATACTGATTGGAAAAGGAAAAGACTGTACTGTTGTTACACACGGTTTTTTTATGCATACGCTTATCAGTTGTATGAAAAAGCAGATGTTTCAGGTTAGTCGTATTCGTTTCAGGTATTCAAATGGTGAGTGTATTACGGCAGAACTGTAAATGCCGGCCCCGATTTGTATGATATATGCCGGACACAATAACTGCTGATTGAAAGAAAGGAAATTACAATGGACTATACCGGATTGAGCAAAGAAATATCTTACGCACTGCGTCATGCGCCCTGGGAGTATGAGCTGGAAATGGACGAGGAGGGCTGGGTGCCTGTGGAGCAGCTGCTGAGTGCATTGCATAGTGATAAGAAATGAATGAATATAGGCGAGGCGGATTTATGCGAGATGATCGAGCGTTCCGAGAAGAAGCGCCATGAGCTGAGAGATGGGAAAATCAGAGCGTTTTACGGACATTCCATACCGATGAAGATCAGGAAAGAAGAGAAAATGCCGCCGGATATTTTATATCATGGGACGGCCAGACGGTTCCTTGAATCAATAAAGGAAAAGGGCTTACTGCCTCAGGGCAGGCAGTATGTCCATTTGTCACAGGATATGGAGACTGCTGAAAATGTGGGAAGACGCCGTGACGACAGGCCCTGTATACTGATCATTGACGCAAAAAGGGCATGGGACGAGGGAATCCGGTTTTATCCGGGCAATGAAAAAGTATGGCTGGCGGATGCTGTACCCGGCAGATATATCAGAGAATTGGAATAGTAAACAGTGACGGGGGATGAATGAAGAAAGCAGCAGATAACAAACAAATACAATATGACGCGCTTAGTACACAGAGAGATTTAAAAATACCCTTGCGTATTTCTCAGTCATGTGTTATAATACAATTCGCTGGTGGTTCATCAGCTTATACAGAGGAATAGTACAGCGGTAGTGCGGCGGTCTCCAAAACCGTTAACGGGGGTTCGATTCCCTCTTCCTCTGCTTCGACAAAAGCCTTGAAGTGTTGCCATGCAGCGCTTTAAGGCTTTGTTTAATTGAAACGTATGGATAAGGCTTACAGGCCGGAAGAAAGGGGAGAATTGAAAATGTCGGAACTGGTTGAACAAAATGCTGAACAGAGTACAGTGCGGGAAGCAGGGGCAGAGGCGGGGCAGGATGCCCGTCTGGAACAGGCGATGCAGACGCTGGAACAGTATGTACATGATCTGGCGGCGCAGGCAGGCGAGAGCGAGTCCTATGCCGCGCAGTTGTGGGAGCGTATAAAGGCTTCGGAGGGAGTGCTGAAGGAGCTGGCCTATTATCATGATTACGGCAGTTTCTGGGGAGAGTATAAGGTGGCAGGGTATTCGCTGACGGATGTACTGGTGTGGCAGGTGGATCATTTTAAGGCGTATCTGGACAGGCGGGAAGAGGTGAACCGCTGGAGGCCGGAGCGGCTTCTGTTACATGCGTTGGATGTGCTTTTGCAGATGGAGGTGGATCCTCAGCCGTTTATTGCGAAGCTGCAGGGGGAGACCGGCACGGATTTTGTGGGCAAATTCAAAGAATATTAAAAAATCCCCTGCATACAACTAGAGTACCTCCGGGGAATATCGGAAGTACTCTGGCTGTAAAAGGGGAATTATACAAAATATAGTGGTTTTCTATCTCTTATAATCATTATATGGCAGATTTCGCCATTTGTCTACAGAAAGTTTTACTACTGATTGACAGGAATCGCCATTTTTCAGCTTTATTTTTGGAAACTGAGGGTGTAAAATAAGATATTAAGGCGAAGGTGATATTGCGTTTGGGCAGTATAGAGGTGAGGGGTCATGTATCTGTTGTTTTTTATGATGTGGATCATCTTTAACGGGAAGTTTACATGGGAGATTGCAGCCTTCGGCGCAGCGCTGTCGGGTGTGATGTATTGGTTTATCTGTAAATTCATGAATTATAAGCCCTCTATGGATATTTTGGTGTGCAGGAAGCTGTTTGGGTTCCTGCACTATCTTTTCGTGCTGGTAAAAGAGATCGTGAAGGCGAATGCGACTGTTATCGGCATGATCTTCACTTCAAAATATGAGCTGGAGCCGGTTATAGTGCGGTTTAGCACCGGTCTGCGGTCAAAATTTGCCAGGGTGATACTTGCAAATTCCATCACGCTGACACCGGGAACCATCACCGTTTCCATGGTAGACGGGGAGTATATTGTGCATTGTCTGGACAAGAGTCTGGCGGAGGGGCTGGACCATTGTGTGTTTGTGGAGCTTTTGGAGAAACTGGAAAGGGTGGATGAAAAATGACGGCAGAGCGTGTGAGTCTTTTTTTACAGGCACAAAAGGGGCTGTTTCTGGTGGTATTGATCGTGTTGGGATTATTGTTTTTTGCGGCGCTGGTGCGGGCGGTGAGGGGTCCGCGGGTGGCGGACAGGCTGGTGGCCGTGAACATGATCGGTACGATGGTGATGGTGATGATCGCTGTGCTGTCTCTGTATTTACAGGAGGAGTATCTTCTGGACATCTGTCTGATCTACGCCATGGCCAGTTTTCTGGCGGTGATCGTGCTCTCCAAAGTATATATCGGTATCTATGAGGAGCAGCATTTGCGGAAAAATAAATGGAATCAAAAATGGAATCCGGAACGGAAGCAGCAGGATGCCGGGAAGGAGGACAAAGGGGTATGAGCGTGTGGGAATGGATACGCCTCCTTGTGGGCGGCGCTTTGCTTCTGTGCGGGCTTTTGATCTTTCTGATAGAGACGTATGGCGTGTTCCGGCTGAAGTATGTGCTGAACAGGATGCATGCGGCGGCGCTGGGAGATACGCTGGGAATCACCTGCTCTATGGCGGGGTTGATCGTTCTCTCCGGGTTCCGGTTTTCGACTCTGAAGATGGCCATGGTCATTGTGTTTTTGTGGATCACTTCCCCGGTGTCCTCGCATCTGCTGGCGAGGATGGAGGCCGGGACCAATGAGAAGATAGGGGAGTACTGTGAGGTTTATGAGGAGCTGGAGACGCTGGAGGCCGAACTGAAAGAACAGAGGGAAGCGGACAAACCGGAACAAGCGGACAAACCGGGAGAAATGGACAAACCAGAAGAAGCGGGTGAGCCGGCTGGAGATTTGGCGGAGGATGTGCTATGACGATATTTCAGTGTGTATTGTTTGGATTTTTGATCGTATGTGCCGTGTCGGTGAGTTTTTCTAAAAATCTGTTGAATTCGGTGCTGATCTATATGTCTTTTTCCCTGATCATGTCCATCGTGTGGGTGACGCTTCAGTCTCCGGATCTGGCCATTACCGAGGCTGCGGTGGGGGCGGGTATCACAAGTCTGCTGTTCTTCGCCACGCTGAAAAAAATCCAGGCCATCAATACCAGGAGAGAGCAGGAGCAGAAGGACGGTTATCAGGGGCTTAACGAGAAGAATGTGGGCGAGGAGGTGAGCCGTCGTGGGTAAGCTCAAATCCCGGGAGGAGTATGAGAAGACCTGGAGCTTCCGGTTCTGGAGGTGGCTGGACGGCCGCAGGGACCCTTATGTGGGTCAGGTGGAGATGAAGCCCCAGACGCCTGTAGAGACGCCGGAGCTGACGATCAGGGAACGGCTGCGGGACAGTCAGGCGGTGCGGGACAAGGTCTATGATATCGAGAATAATAAGAAGCTGAATTTCTTCCACAGAGTCTATGTGCTGGCGGCTGTGGTGTACTGTGGGGGGCTTTTGATGATCCTGCTGGCCATGGTGGCGGCGCTGCCTCCTACGGGAGAGGCAGAGAGACCGGTGAACAATGAGGTGTCCGCCCGGTATATCGAGAGCGGCCTGCAGGAGACAGGCGCGGTGAATATTGTTACGGGCATGATACTGGATTACCGTGCTTTTGACACCTTCGGCGAGTCCAATGTGCTGTTTGCAGCCACTACAACGGTACTGATCCTGCTGCATATGAAAAAGAAGGGTAAGGACGGCAGGGTGGAGGAAATCGCCAGCGACAGGCTGCTGGAGCCCAAGAGGGACGCGATCCTGCAGGGTTCGGCCACGGTGCTGGTGCCCATCATCATCCTGTTTGGCATCTATGTGATCTTAAACGGTCATCTGTCCCCGGGCGGCGGTTTTTCCGGAGGAGCCATCATCGGCGCGGGCTTGATACTTTATCTGAGCGCTTTCGGCTTTGAGCGGGCGGAGAAGCTGTTTACGGAAAAGCTTTATAAAACGGTGAGCTTTGCCGCGCTGACCACCTATTGTCTGGCCAAGAGCTACTCTTTTTTTACAGGGGCCAATCATCTGGAGAGCCATATTCCCCTGGGGACACCGGGGGCGATACTGAGCAGCGGTCTGATCTTTGTGCTGAATATCTGTGTGGGCATGGTGGTGGCCTGCACGATGTACACCTTTTATGTGATGTTCCGCAAGGGAGATTTTTAGGAGGGATTCCCAATGGGAAATTTGTTTGCCAATTATGGAGAGGCTGTGGCCATGATACTCTTTGTCATCGGTTTTGCCAATCTGCTGCTGCATAAGAATCTGATCAAGAAGATTATCGGTTTGAATATCATGGATTCCGCCATCTATTTATTCCTGGCGGAAAAGGGGTATATTGCCGGGCGGGGTGTGCCCATCGTGGTGGACGGCGTACAGTCGGTGGAGGCTTATATCAATCCCATTCCCAGCGGACTGGTGTTGACGGGTATCGTGGTGTCGGTGTCGGTGTCGGCGCTGATGCTGTCTCTGACCATCCGTCTTTACCGCAGATATCACACGCTGGATCTGGACGAGATATCCACGCTGCTTAAGAAGGAGGGGGTATAATGGACTTTGTGCAGAACTTCCCCTTTTTTTCCATTATGATCTCCATGTTTGGCGGAATCGTGTCCTCTGTGCTGCCCGGGCGGGCCGCAAAGTGGGTAAACCGGGCGATCATCACAGTGGTGGGAGCGCTGTCTCTGGTGTTGCTTTTGTACCTTCTGGGGACGGGGGAGAGCTATGTCTACATGATGGGGCATTTTCCTGCGCCCTGGGGCAATGAGATCCGGGCGGGAGTGCTGGAGGCCGGCATGGCGCTGTTCTTTTGTATGATCATGCTGTTGTCCATGCTGGGCGGAGCGCACAAGCTGTTGACGGAGGTGGCGGAGGAGAAGCAGAATCTGTATTATATTCTGGTGAATCTGTTGCTGAGCTCGCTGCTGGCGCTGGTATATACCAATGACATTTTTACGGCCTATGTGTTTGTGGAGATCAATACGATCACTGCCTGCGGTCTGATCATGATCCGGGAGACGGGCAGGACCATCGAGGCGGCGGTGCGGTATATGATCATGAGCCTGCTGGGTTCGGGTCTGCTGCTTCTGGGACTGTGTGTCCTCTATGATCTGACGGGGCATTTGTTGATGAGCAATATGAAGGAGCAGGTGGCGTATCTTGCGGCGAATGATCTGTATGCCATGCCGCTTCTGGTGACCATCGGGCTCATCTCGTCGGGGCTGGCCATCAAGAGCGCGCTGTTTCCGTTTCATGCGTGGCTGCCGGACGCATACGGGTATTCCACGGCATCCTCGGCGGCAATGCTGTCGAGTCTGGTGTCCAAGGGCTATATTTTTCTGTTGATCAAACTGATCTACAGGGTGTTCGGATTCGAGGTGTTCCATGACAGCCATATTGTGAATGTATTGTTTGTGTTTGGCCTGATGGGCATGATCTTCGGATCTCTCAGCGCCATCCGGGAGAATGATATCAGGCGGATGGTGGCTTTCTCTTCCGTGGCGCAGATCGGTTATATTTTCATGGGTATCGGTATGGGGACTCAGGTTGCCATGGTGGCCTCTGTCTTTCATATTCTGTCCCATGCGGCTACCAAGTCGCTGTTGTTCATCGCGGCGGTGGGCCTTACGGATGTGTCGGGGGGCAGCCGGAAGTTTGTGGATCTGACCGGGGCGGGGTACCGGGATCCCTGTGCGGGGGTGGCCTTTACTGCCGGCGCTCTGTCCATGGTGGGGGTTCCGCTGTTTTCAGGCTTTATCTCCAAGCTTTTGTTTGCCCAGGCGGCGGTACAAAACAGCGGCAAGATGCTGCCCGCGCTGATCGTGCTGGGGATCAGCACGATTCTGAACGCCATTTATTTCATGAAGACGGTCATCCGGCTCTACACGCCTGTGGGTGCGGTGGAGAAAGACGAAAGGCAGTGGCCGGGCCGTATGCTGTATGTGGCGACGCTGATCGGTTTTATTATTTTGAATGTCGTGCTGGGAGTGAATTCCCAGCCCATCGTGGACATGATCGGGCAGGGGCTCGGCATGTTTGCATAAGGAGGTTGTGTCATGGCTTTCATTTGGCTGTCCATAGCGTTTCCCATCCTCAGCGGACTGTATCTGCTGGTGAGGCGGGAATTTTCCCATAGAAAGCGGCTGTTGTGTACGGTGGGCGTCTGTTTTGCGGTGGCGGCAGGGTTTGCGGTTCTGGCGCTGTGGCGGGGAGCGGGGATTACCTGCAGGATACTCAGGCTGACGGAGACTCTGACACTGGAGCTTCGCATCGACGGTATGGGCGTTTTGTTTGCGGGTATGGCTACGATTGTCTTTCTGTGTGCGGGAGTTTTTTCATTTGCATATATGGGGCATGAGGAACATGAGAAGCGATTTTACGGATTTTATCTGCTGGTGCTGGGAGTGCTGTATGCGTTGTGTTTTGCGGGGAATCTGATCACCTTCTACCTGTTCTTTGAGCTTTTGACGCTGTCCTCCATGCCGCTTGTGCTGCACAATCAGAAGCATGATTCGGTTATAGCGGGATTGAAGTATCTGTTTTATTCATTGTGTGGCGCATATATGGTGCTGTTCGGGTTGTATGTGGTAAACAGATACAGTGTGACGCTTACGTTTTCGGAGGGCGGCGTGCTGTCCGCGGAGGCGGGGGGACACACGGAATTTTTACTGTTTGCGGCTTTTTTGATGATTCTCGGTTTTGGCGTGAAGGCGGGAATGTTTCCCATGCATGCGTGGCTTGTGGCGGCGCATCCCGTGGCGCCGGCGCCTGCCTCTGCGGTGCTGTCCGCGGTGATTGTGAAGGCGGGGGTGCTGGGACTGCTGCGGGTGGCGTATTATATCTTCGGCCTGGAGTTTTTGCGGGGAAGCTGGGTGCAGCGGGCATGGCTTGCGCTGTCGCTGCTCACGGTGTTTATGGGGTCCATGCTGGCGTATCGGGAGGATGGCCTGAAAAAAAGGCTGGCTTATTCTACGGTGAGTCAGGTCTCGTACTGTTTATTTGGGCTGGCGGTTATGAATGCCGACGGATTGACCGGGAGTCTTCTGCAGGTACTTGGTCACGGATTTGTGAAGGCGGCGCTCTTTCTGTGTGCGGGCGCTGTGATCATACAGACGGGCAGGACCAAAGTGTCACAGCTTCGGGGCATCGGGAAGGAGATGCCGGTGATGATGTGGTGTTATACCATCGCTTCCATGGGACTGATCGGTCTGCCGCCCACGGGGGGCTTTATGAGCAAGTGGTATCTGGCCATGGGAGGGCTCTCCTGCAAAGACGCGCTGTTTGCCCTGCTTGGTCCGGCAGTGCTGCTTGTCAGTGCGCTGTTGACTGCGGGTTATCTGCTGGGCCCGGCCATCGCGGGATTTTTCCCCGGGGCTGACTATGATGATAAAGCATTACAGAAAAGAGAACCGCCGGCTCTCATGAATGTGCCCATCATGATTCTCACTGTGCTTTCCGTGCTGTTGGGAATCTGGCCGGGGGTGATCACGAACGGGATGGCGGGATGGATCGCCGGACTGGTGACCTTTTGAATGAATGTCCGCCGTAGCGGGCAGGGGGTGTATGGATTATGATATTAGCTGCGATTTTAATTCCCATGATAGCAGGGATTCTGGTTCCCCTGCTGCCCTTTCGGAAGCGGGTTCATATGGAGATTTTCCTGGAGGGCCTGGTGATCCTGAACAGTTTGCTGGTGTGGTATCTGATTCTGTATTGTCAGGACAGTACCTTTATATTGGCGCGTTTTACAGGGGATCTCTCCATCAGCTTTCATGTGGACGGCATGAGTGCGGTGTTTGCGGGGCTGATCAGCGCGCTGTGGCCCTTTGCGACGCTCTACGCATTCTCTTATATGACCAAAGAGGAGCATGAGAAGATTTTCTTCCTGTTTTATACCGTGACTTACGGCGTGACGCTGGGCATTGCGTTTGCCTCGGATCTGATGACCATGTACTGTTTTTACGAACTGCTCACGCTGGTGACGGTGCCGCTTGTGATGCATACGCTGACCCGGGAGGCCGTTTTGGCCAGCAGAAAGTATCTGTGCTATTCTCTGGGCGGCGCGGCCTTTGCCTTTCTGGGGCTGATCTTTGTGATCGTCTATGGCGGCACGGCGGATTTTATGCCGGGAGGCGTGTTGGATCCGGGGAGGATCGGTGAGCGGACAAACATTCTGCTGCTGGTCTATTGTATGGCCTTTCTGGGGTTTGGCGTGAAGGCGGCGGTCTGCCCCTTCAACGCATGGCTTCCCCGGGCTGGCGTGGCGCCCACACCGGTGACTGCGCTGCTGCATGCGGTGGCTGTGGTGAAATCCGGCGCTTTCGCCATCATACGGCTGACTTATTACAGTTTCGGAGCGGATTTTGTGCGGGACACCTGGGCTCAGAGGTTGCTCCTTGTGATTGTGTTGTTTACCATCGTGTATGGCTGCAGCCGGGCGGTGAAGGAGACCCATATCAAGCGAAGGCTTGCGTATTCCACCATCAGCAATCTCTCCTATATCCTCTTTGGGGTGCTGCTGATGACTCCTCTGGGCATGGCCGGGGCGTTGACTCATCTGGTCTTTCACGCGGTGATGAAGATTTGCTCCTTCTTCTGCGCGGGAGCCGTCATGCATCAGACGGACAGGCAGTATGTGCATGAGCTGGACGGTTTGGGCTATCGTATGCCGGTGGTGTTCGGGTGCTTTACGGTGTCGGCTCTGGCGCTGATGGGAGTGCCGGGGCTTGCGGGATTTGTCAGCAAGTGGAATCTGGCGGCCGCGGCGGTGGAGAGCGGTACTCCCCTTGCCTATGCGGGGGTGGGCTGCCTGCTGGTGAGTGCGCTGCTCACGGCAATCTATATGTTGACTATTGTAGTCAGAGCCTTTTTTCCGGACAAATTGTCCATGCAGAGCATCTCGAAAGATCCTTCTCAGTGGGAGGGCATTCATGATCCCGACTGGAGGATGCTGCTGCCGCTCTGTGTCTTTGTGGTGTTTATTGTGTATTTTGGCCTGCATTCCGCGCATGTGACAGCCTTTTTGACACAGGTGTCGGTGGGTGCAAATTTGGGGGCGAATTAAAGAAACGAATTGAGGAAAGCTTGGGATCGGACAGGAGGATTTGAGAATGGCGGACTGGATTTTGAATCATCTGAATCTGCTGGCCACGGGAGTGGTGTTTGCTCCCATGGCGGCGGCTTTGGCAGGCTGGCTGATCGGACGGCGGCATGAGAACGGGCGGGACGCTTTTGCAATTGCCTGCTGTGGTCTGGAATTTGCCGTGCTGTTGTTTTTGTTCATACTGACGCTTGGAGGTGTGGACTGCGGTGCGGCGCGCATTCCTGCAGTCTGCGGCATGGGATTGATTTTTCGGATGGACGGATTTCGGGTGCTCTATGCCACGGTGGCGGCTTTCATGTGGCTGATGACCACTGTGTTTTCCAGAGAGTATTTTGCACACTATCACAATAAAAACCGGTATTATTTTTTCCTGCTGTTGACGCTGGGAGCTACGGAAGGAGTGTTTCTGGCTCAGGACTTCTTCACAATCTTTGTCTTTTTTGAGATCATGTCCCTGGCATCCTTTGCCTGGGTGGCGCATGACGAGAGAGCGGAGTCTCTGCGGGCGGCAAACACCTATCTGGGTGTGTCCGTCATCGGCGGGCTGGTGATGCTCATGGGGCTCTTCCTGCTCTATGGCGCGGACAGCAGTCTGCTGCCTGCGGCGGGGCTTTGCCTGCTCTTTGGATTCGGGGCAAAGGCCGGTGCATTCCCCCTTCATATCTGGTTGCCGAAGGCTCATCCCGTAGCTCCGGCTCCGGCCTCGGCGCTTTTGTCCGGCGTGTTGACCAAGACGGGTGTGTTTGGTATTCTGTTGCTGACGGCTACGATATTTTTCGGGGATCTGGCATGGGGGAGTCTGATTCTTGCCATGGGTGTTCTGACCATGGTTCTGGGCGCGTTGCTGGCTTTATTTTCCGTAGATTTGAAGCGGACGCTTGCCTGTTCCTCCGTGTCTCAGATCGGATTTGTGCTGACAGGAGTGGGGGTTGCAGGGCTTTTGGGCGATGAGAACGCTTTTGCCGTGCGGGGAGCAGTGCTGCACATGGTCAATCATTCGCTGATCAAGCTGGTATTGTTTCTGGCGGCGGGCGTGGTGTTTATGAATCTGCATAAACTGGACCTCAACGACATCAGAGGCTTCGGACGCAGAAAACCTTTGCTCCATTACTGTTTTCTGATGGGGGCGTTTGGCATCGCAGGTATTCCCTTTTGGAACGGCTATGTGAGCAAGACGCTGCTGCATGAGAGCATCGTGGAACTGACCCGGATGGCGGAGGAGGGCTGGACGCATACATGGTTGTCTGCGGGGGTTCTAAAAGGTATTGAGTGGGCCTTTTTGATCAGCGGTGGTCTGACCGTGGCCTATATGACCAAGCTCTATGTGGCCCTTTTCGTAGAGAAAAATCAGGATGCGAAGACCCAGAAGCGTTTTGACGCGCTGAAAGGGCGCTATATGAATAAACTAAGCGGAGCGGTACTGGCTGTGGGAGCCACTTTGCTTCCGCTGTTTGGCTTTATGCCGGATCAGGTGATGGGAAAACTGGCGGATATGGGACAGAGCCTTTTTGCGGGGGGGACAGCGGGCTTGCAGTATGTCCGGGCAGAGAGCAGTCATTCGATGGACTGGTTTGGCCCAAATAACCTCAAGGGAGCGGCTATTTCCATCGGAATCGGGATTCTTGTGTATCTGCTGGTGGTACGTGTGCTGCTTATGAAACGGGACGGTGCTGCCAGAGTCTATGTCAACAGATGGAGTTCCTGGCTGGATCTGGAGAATCTGGTATATCGCCCGGTGCTTTTACATGCACTGCCCTTTGTGTGCGGCGTGTTCTGTCGTGTGCTTGACAGCCTGGTGGACACGGTGGTCGTATGCCTGCGCAAAACCATTTATCGGGACAGCAGACTTCCGGCAGAGCTTTTGGAGGGCAACCGTCTTACCCATACGGCGGGGTGTGTGGCAAATGCATTGCAGAGGGCGGGGAATCGCAGCGTCTGGAAAAAGAATCCCAGAAATGTGGATTACGAGCACAGGTTTGCGCTGATCTATCAGGAGTGGGAGGAGGACAGTCTCATTATCGGCAGAAGCCTTTCCTTCGGTTTGCTGCTGTTTTGCGCGGGGCTGCTGCTCACCGTGATCTATCTGCTGACGGCGGCGTGATAAAGGAGTCTGTTATGATCGTGAAGAGTATCTATTCACCGGATGTTTACAGAAAAATAATGAATGCGGATCAGGATAAAAAAGATGATATATACCGCTACGAATTGATGCTCCCGTTTAAAGGTAAATGGGATTGTTATCATATCCCCATCAAAGCGGCCAGAGAAGGTGCTTATGACATTATCATGGCAAATAACAGGATGGGGCTTCTTCCTCCGTCCAAAGTGAATGCCGCGACAAAGGATTGGATTGAAGCCATTTCCGATCAGAATCTGTGGGATGCCTGTCATAAATCTGTTGAAAATGCTCTGGAGCGCTTTGCCGGCAAGGGAATTGAACTTAAAGTTCAGGAGTATTTGTTTTCTGTTTTTCTGGCAGATCCCGATAATGCATATACGAAAATGAATGAGGGATATTGTGGAGACGGAGGCATTCCCGGCTATGTGATGGGATGGCTGATTCCAAACGAAAACAACCTGAAAAAGCTCCCTGCCGCGCTGGCACATGAAACAAACCATAATGTCAGATATCAGTTTATCAAATGGACGAACGACATAACTCTTGGCGAGATGCTTGTGGGGGAGGGACTTGCGGAGAACTACGCCACGGCAATACATGGCGAAGAATTTCTCGGACCATGGGTGAAGAATACAGATCCTGAGCTATTGCCGCTGATAAAAGAGATCATCTATGACGGTCTGAATACAACAGGTTTTGAAAACATTACAGCCTATTTGTACGGTGATGAAATGGCGAGAATGCAATGCTTTCCCGAAGTCGGTCTGCCCTATTGTGCGGGATATGCCGTTGGGTATTATCTGATCAAATATTACCTGCAAAAAACCGGCATCAGCATTGAGGAAGCTACAATTCTTCCACATGAGGATATATTGAAAGACATTGAAGAATTTTGGGAAGTAAAATGACAAGCCGGTGATTTTGTGGTAAAATAATACAAAAGTTTTGTGCCTGCTGAAGATCAGTAAAGGCGAATCTACAAACAGGAGGAAAGCGACATGAAGAAAGTATGGATTTGCGGTGTTCTTACAGTTTTGTGCATCGCTGCGGCAGTATTTTTGAGGATTTCGATGGATAAGGTGGAGCTGGACTATGAGGAGGTCAAAGCGATGGTGCTCAGTTCCTCGACTCAAAAGACCACGGTCAGCACCAAGTATTCCAGCAGCGATATTAGTACGCACAAAATTCAGGTGATGTATGACGGGAAGAAATATGATCTGAAGAATGCCCACGATTCTTACTCTTATCGAGAGGGTAAGATGGTTACGGCATATCTGGCCAACGGAAAGATGTACGCCAATATAGAGGGCGTAAGAAACGCTACTCCGACCGGAATCGCATACTTTGTTGCTCTGTTTGGCTCCATCGGTATGTTCATTATCACAATGGTTGTAATGACAAAGGCGGGCAAGAGACAAAAATAACATGTTAAATGTATTGCTTCCGGAAGAGGACGCATTTATTGTATTTGAAGGGGACTGTTTAAACCTATCCGTGTATAATCCGTCGGAAGGGCTGCAGTCCCTTTGCAGAAAATAGCCGTTTCCGAGGGCATGTCCTGGTGGAAGAGCCAAAACTGATAAGACAACTTTACTTATTTCATCCGTAGTCTGATAACAGGCCACACTCTATACAACACTTTATCAAATCATAAAATAAAAGTCTAGTCTTTTTCAATTTTTTTCTCTATACTATGAATACACCGGTGAAAAAGTCAAATACAGGAGACAGATTCATGAAAAACGTGGACAGAGCGGCGGAGGAGCGGTATCTGAAGCAGACCATCAGGGTGGTGCGCGACAATGTGGAGAATTATGAGCAGGAAACGGCTCGGATGCAGGGTGAAATTGATGAGATGCTGGAACATTACCGCGATAACGACGTGGAATTATGGAGTGCCCTGAACAATACGATCACTTTAAACGAGCATATGAAGCGGGCGCTGGAGCGAAACAGACGCGCGCTGGAAAAACCGTATTTCGGCAGGATCATCTTTTATGATGAGACGCTTGGCAAAACGGAATCTCTCTATATCGGAAAGGGCGGTATATCTGCTGACCGAACCAGTCAGATTGTGGTGGACTGGCGGGCCCCCGTGGCCAATGCGTATTATGAGAATGGTCTGGGAAAATGCAGTTATACAGCTCCCGATGGCAAAGAACTGCCCATAGATCTGAAGTTGAAGCGCAATTTTGAGATAGAGGGCGGGAAGCTCCTGGACTATTTTGACACAGAGGTAGTGGCAAACGACGACCTGCTGATGAAATACCTGTCCAAGAATAAGGAAGCGGTGCTGGGAGAGATCGTGGCTACCATCCAAAAGGAGCAGAATGCGATCATCCGCAGATCGCCTTATCACAATGTAATCGTACAGGGAGTCGCAGGCTCAGGCAAAACCACGGTGGCCATGCATCGCATATCGTACATTTTATATAACTATAAGGAACGGTTCCGGCCGGAAGATTTCTATATCGTGGGAAGCAACCGCATCCTGCTCAATTATATCACAGGAGTGCTGCCGGAGCTGGATGTGCATGGCGTCCGGCAGATGACCATGGAACAGCTTTTTATCCGCCTGTTGTATGAGGACTGGGATGAAAGGCGCTTTCATGTGAAGGCTGTGGAGGGAGAGCGTGAAGCTGTCAAGGGCACAGAGAAATGGTATGGCGAGCTTGTTGCTTTTATCAGAAGACTGGAGTGGGACAGTATCCTGCGGGATGACATCCGACTGAATCCCGAAGAGTTTGAGGAGGAAACCTGGAATCGCAGCGGTGAAACGGTGGAACTCATGAGCCGTGAGTCAGTGGAGCGCTATATCCGGCAGAATCCTTCCGTTTCGATTCAGAGCAAGATCAACATGTTAAACGAGAGGCTTCTGGCAAAGCTCAAAAATGAGTTCCTGGGGGAGCATTCTCATTATACGGAAGAAGGACAAAAAGCCGTGTTAAAAGCCTTTCGGGGACGCTATGGCGGGCGGCAGTGGGAGCGCTCCGTCTATGACCTGTACCGGGATTTTCTGGCGGAGCAAAGGCAAAAAGGGTATGCGGTGACAACGCCTGCGGACAGTTATGACATCTATGATCTGGCCGCTCTTGCCCTGCTCTACAAGCTTGTAAAAGAGACGGAGGTAATAAGCGAGGCTCATCATGTGGTCATCGACGAGGCACAGGACTTTGGCATGATGGTATATCAAGTATTGCATGATTGCATCCGGGACTGCACTTACACGATTATGGGAGACGTCTCTCAGAACATTCATTTCGGCTATGGGCTGGGGGACTGGGAGGCGTTGCGCAGACTCTTTCTTAAGGATACGGGCGATTCCTTCGACATTCTGAAGAAGAGTTATCGCAATACGGTGGAGATATCTGAATTTGCCACCGGAATCCTGTGTCACGGCAATTCCTTTGTCTATCCGGTGGAGCCCATCATCCGCCATGGCAGTCCCGTCAGGGTAGAACAGATAGATAAAGAGGGTTCCGGTAAACAGGCAGAACTGGATGCCTATGCCCGCAGAACTGCCCAAGTCTGCGATGCGTGGCAAAAACAAGGCTATGACACCATTGCCGTGGTATGCCGGAATGCTGCCACAGCCGATCGTTTTTCCACCGAGCTTTCTCAATATATTGACATTATGGAGAGCGACCTGGAAAAGGCCAGCTTTGGCAGCGGTATACTGGTGCTGCCCGTGGAATATACGAAAGGCCTTGAGTTTGACGCGGTGCTCATACTGAATCCCACCCGGGAGGACTATCCTGTGGACGACGGACATGCCAAACTGCTCTATGTGGCTGCGACGCGGGCCCTGCACGAGCTCTGTGTGCTGCATGGCGAAAATCTCACCGGACTGCTCACAGAACCGCCGGCACAACAAAACACGCAATTCCGTACAAAAAATAAGGAAGAAGACCGCATGTCAGGCAATTCGGAACTGAATGCGGCGGAAAGCAAAGCGAAAAGCACCAGGAGAGCTGCCCATAATAGCACAGAAACACCAACAGCCGCGCTTTTGCACAAGCGAGCCAGAGTATCGGCGGCAGTACCCACAACCATGCAGGTACGCTCAAAGGAAACTCCTCCCTCCGTGCGGCCCGCCACCAACTACGGGAGCGCAACACTTCCGTCCAAACCATGCAGGCCTGCGGAAACAATCCGTACAGATAAGCTCATGAAAGCATCCGTGAGGTTTGGAGATATGCCGGCCACAGAGCTGCTCCGCCCTTTAGGCCATACAAAGCCGAATCTCAGCATCCGCTGGGCTTTTCGGGAAAATGACGGACTCAGACTCCAGAGCCAATACGGCCTTCTTCGCATCAGCCCCGTGGGAAGTGCCATTCTGCGCATTACATTTGCAAGGGGATCCCAAATCCGGGAGGGCGTCCATCCGCAGATTGTAACAGACCGTGTGGAGAAAAACTGGAAATATCGGGATAACGGGAAAACTGTGGATATTTCAGCGGGGGAGATTACCGCGCAGCTCGATAAGCTTTCCGGGACACTTCGCTTCCTGGACGGTGCGGGCAGACTGTTGTTTTCGGAGCGCAGACAGGACTGCAGAATATTGGAACAGGGCAGCAGCCGCTGGTATCTGGAATTCGGAAAGGGCGAGACTCTCTGGGGAATCGGGGAGACAGACTGCGAGCCTTTGGCGCTCAGAGGCAGTGCACGCTGTATCTTTCGTGAAAACGGCGGGTTGCCCTTCCTCCTGTCGGACAGGAATTACGCAATCCTGCCCGCTGCTGATGGCCTGTGCTTTTGCTGTGATATACCCTCCTACGGTTCCTACCTATATACACAGGACGAACAGATAGACTGTTATATTATCTCTGGCAAAAGGCAAAACCTCCTGGGCGCATATGCCTTCCTGTGCGGATTACATTAAACATACAGTCTACGGTTTTTGTATCATTATTTCTCTTAGGGTATTTGACGAGGGCATTCGGGCGCGTTTATCAGGGGGTATGATTATATGTTTTGTGCCCTGTTCGTTCTACAAAAGTTAATATGGGGCAGTCTGTGCTTTGGGACAGAATGTCCCAAGGTTAGAAGCATTAGGTTTACTACTAAACACGGCAAAAGTCAGGAGGCAGTATGAAATTACAAATGCTATCTTTCAGTGGCGATGCTATTTGGGATCGCAAAATAAAGGAGACATCAAATTATTGCGACAACAGCCATATCTATACTGCAACCTTTGGAGTATCTCGGATTGTTCTGGCAGAGTTATCTCCTATTGACCTTGATGGGCATGAAAGGCTCACAATTATAGCAAATATTGAGCAGCAGGTAACTGGGAACCCCGGTTATAACTACTGGCCATCTTTCAAAGTTTCTTTTTATAATTTGAATAGAGATATATCCCAAGCCTTGTACCAATTTAAGAAATTTGATGAAGAGTTTCAAATATATGTTTGTAATCTCTTGTTGGATATTTTGATAGAAATTGATGAGGCCCATGGTGGGAAAAATCACTTAACAGAAAAACGGGGGAATCTTTTAGCTCGACTGTGTGATTGCCATTTTCAAAAAGAAGTGCTATTGAAAAAGTTTTCAAAAGTCAGTCCAAATAAAAAGTATGAGGCGATGGTGTATCAATGCTTGGGACAAGGTGTTGGAGACGCTGTTAAGGTGAGAATTGTTAATCGCACTACTCATGAAGTGCTTATTTCAAAATGGATGACAGAAATACCCTGCACAATTTATAGTACAGAGCAAATTTATAAAACATATTGGGACGGAGATAAATTTTATGTGGTGCGAGGTAAAAGAGAACCTCGACTGATAAAGAATGTTGAAGTTCCCTGAAGATAACAAACCGGCAGCCGCCTGCCGATCCCTCCCTGTCTCCACCTGCCGACACCGACGTGCTATAACAGCTGCAGCAATCACAAAATTAGTAGTTGAAAGTAAAATATTGCGGGTGTATAATGATACCGCCTATTATTAATTACTCAACAGTATAGAGAAAAAAATAAAAAGCAAAGGAAGAGATGAGTTATGGAAAACAACGCAAAAAAAGGCGGCTGGCGCACCAATAAATGGGTTCGCGCGGCAATACCCGCACTGCTTTTACACTGCAGTATCGGTACGGTTTATTGTTGGTCTATCTTCAGCCAGGAAATCGCCGATTACATCGGATTTTCCAAGGGCGCGACGGAGTGGGCATTCAGCTTCGCAATCTTTTTCCTGGGCATGTCGGCGGCATTCCTGGGCAATGTGGTGGAGAAGGATATTCATAAATCCTCACTGATCGCCGCTATCTGTTTTGCGGCAGGTATGGCGGGCACCGGTTTCTTCATTTATTATGGCGGACTCCACAAGGGGAATCTGATCGCTTTGATCGGCATTTATGTGTGCTATGGTTTTATCATGGGTATCGGTCTGGGCACGGGATATCTGTCCCCGGTTAAGACGCTGATGCTGTGGTTTGAGGACAGAAAGGGTCTGGCTACCGGTCTTGCAGTGGCGGGCTTCGGTGCGGCCAAGGCCATCGCAAGCCCCATCATGCAGGCCATGCTGGACAATCTGGGGCAGGGGGGCATCTACAAGATGTTCGTGATCCTGGCCATGGTGTATTTTGTGATGATGTTTGCAGGGCATCTGCTTCTGAAGAAGCCTGAAGGCTGGCATGAGCCCCAGACCAAGGACAAGAGCAAGAGCATGATGGCGGTGATCAAATCCAAGCCTGTGACCAATTACATAGGTATCTGGCTGATGTTCTATCTGAATATCACCTGCGGACTGGCGCTGATCTCTCAGGAAAAGATGATCGTGAAATGTATCGGCCTTGCCGGATTTGTGGGCATTATCTCAACGGTGTCCGCAGTGTTCAACGCAGGCGGCCGTCTGGGCTTTTCCGCGTGGGCTGATACCATGAAGGACAGAAACACCATCTACAAGCTGATTTTTGTATTGTCCATCATATTCACCGGACTGGTGATCCTTACCAATGGTATCAAAAACGGCGAGGGCAATACCCTGCTGGTCGTTCTGGTGCTGGCTCTGATTTTTGTAGTCAATGCAGGTTACGGCGGAGGCTTCTCCAATGTGCCCACGCTCCTGTCGGATCATTACGGTATGGGCAATATCAGTGCGATCCACGGTCTGACCCTCTCTGCATGGGGTGTGGCGGGACTCACCGGCAATCAGATGGCAAACTGGATCGTAAACACCTTCGGCGAGGTGACAAACATAGAACATGTGCTGGAGGACGGATCTGTGGAGTTGATCAGCGTAAATCCCACAGGCTACCAGTATGTGCTGTATGCCACCATAGCGCTCTATATCCTGTCTCTGCTGATCTGCCTGTTTATGGTAAGACCCACGGACAAGGCGCTGGCAGCAAAGGCGGCAAAAAAAGCGCAGAAAGCATAATACAAAAGAAAAGCTTTGATTAAACTTAAATAAAAGCTGAAATATTAACTGGGATAAAAGCTAAGCTATTAACCGGAATAAAAAGAGTGTCGGGAAAGTTGTGGAAGAACTTTCCCGGCACTCTCTTTTACTGTGCAATTATTATGTAATTACTGTAAAGTTAGCGTACAGTTACTGCACAACTACCGTGCGATACCTGTCCGCCGCCTAAATATCATAATACTGCCTTTCCTGCTCCAGCGTATCCGGCACCGGTGTGCCTGAATTGAGCAGTTTCTGGCGAAGCATATCGATCTGATGGCGCTTCTGGGCATTGCGTGTCCTGTGCTGCGCCAGAAGCTCGGCGTAGAGCGGATTGCTGTCGAGCTGGGTGCAGATTGATTTGGTGAAGGGACAGTAGGTGAAGAATATCTTTCGGGCCACCTTGTTCAGTCTGGGAGAGCCGTTGCCCTCAAACATAACCCACTGCATATAGTCGCGCACAAACATTTCTTTGAAACTGTTTTTGGCCTGCAGCAGTCCCGAGCGCACCCGTTCCTTTGCCTCTGTACTCAGATCGTGATTCTTGCGGTAGAACTGAATATAGTCAAAGTATTCGCTGGTGAGGGAGCGCTCGCTGATATCGTTCCAGCGGCCGCCCTGAATACGTTTGCAAAGCTCCCAGCGGAACTCGCCGGTCAGGCGCAGGAAGGAGGTGGTCAGATCCTCCATATGGAAGATGGAAAAACACATCCGTCCGTGTGTGTTTCGCTTTTTGCCCTCAATCTCCTGCCACATGACGCTGCGGATGCCCATGTTGGGGAGCAGAATGACGTCGGGGAGATATTCCGTGTGGATATCCGTCTTGCCCATGACGTCAATGTGATCCATGTCCAGTCCGGTTCTGTAGAAAGCGGAGAAGTCCACCCGGCGGACCTGTTCGATAGCCTTCACCATCTTGGTGACGTTCACATAGGCCGCATCCAGCCCTTTCAGGGCATTTTCCTTCGCAAAGAGAGGACAGAAGGAGGCGGGGCGGCCGAAAGTCATCTTGTTTACGGAGGGGAAGAGATTCTGCAGCTCGTAATTGACCTTGCTCATGCTGTTGCTCTCCAGCTCCATAAGGTCGGTCTCCGTAATATTTCCGGTAAGCTTTTGCTTATGGATAAAATCGGTATAATCCTGGTCAAACTCGTTGCGGCTGGGTTCCTTTCTGCCCTGGAAGATAGCCATCAGCCAGTGATAGAAGGTATAGAGGCCAAATTCGCCGGTATCGGTCATATCGGCAGCCATGCGGCGGAGAGTTTCTGCATTTTCGGGGCCTGCAAGATCTTCGTCCACATAGCCGAAATAGAGGAACATCCACACGGGCGCGGGAATGTTCTGCTCCTCTAGCGTCCGTTCAAAAATAGCGGTATAGAGTACATAAAACTCGTCGGTGATCGCTCTTCGCAGCGCACACACTTTGTCCTCCGTGGAGCTTTTGTCCGGAAGCTGCTTGTAAGCCAGAACATGTTTGCGGAAGGAATCAGCGATACCCAGATTCTGTCCCGCAAAATCCAGAATGATATTTAAGGATCCCGTCAGCTCCGTGGAGAGATCGGCAGAATGCGTGGTTTCTTTGGCGGTAGGATTCAGGTTGTCGGTAAACTGTTTCATGCGGGCTTCTGCCTGTTCGCCCGAAATGACAAGCTTGCCTTCAAACTGTTCCTTCATGCGGCGGATATCGTCCAACAGGCCGGGTTTGGCCTCACAGCTATTGTCCAGTTTATAGTACAGAGACGTGTAGAAGTCAAACAGGTCGTTGCCGCTCTCATTAAAATAAAAGGCGGATATCTGCTGCTGATAGTTGAAACGGCTCTCAAGCCCCGTCCACGCGTTCTGAAAGTCCAGGCTTCCCCGATGGAGTACGCCCATGGATACAGAGGATTCCCGAATGAATTCCTTAAAATGTTCCCCGGCGTATATATGGGCCAGCCCCAGATAATAGCCGTTGAGCCAGAATTCTGCGGATTCCTCCTCCAGATAGGCGCTCTGCTCCTCAAGACCGCTCAGGCTTCGGGGCTTGATCAGATACCGTTCACAGAGTCCCCGATATTTCTCATAATCGTCCATCAGGCTGCGGTAGAGACCGCTGCAGGTGACTTCGGACAGGGCGAGACGGCTTTGCACCGTATTAATCTGGCGGCAGGCCGAGAGCAGAAAGAATCTGGCCATATCCGCATTTTTCTGCATCAGGTCGCTCAGCACATTGACGCTTGACAGGGGGTAGGTCAGAAGAGTTGCGTTCTCCAGCACCGTGTAGTTCAGAAAATGTATCTCGGAACAGATTTCACAGATGCCGATGATGTCCCCTTTGCCAAGCAGATAAAATCCCCCGGGATAGTCTACGCGCACTTTGCCGTCAGTGATCAGGTGCAGGGCAGTCATGGGCTGCCCGTATGTATAAATTGCTTTTCCTTTTTCCAATGTAATTCCAGCCATAATTATACCTCCAGCTATAGTATACTACAAAACCATATAAATTTTCTACTGTACTTTTACTAAAAATGTGATAAAATAAAAATACATATGTGTCAGTTTCTGCGATAGATGTCTGGAGGTAGGGAAAATGGAACAGGAAATAGAGTACAGGCAGCGTCAGCTGGAGGAATATAAGGCAGCGCTGGCGCCTCTTCTGCGGTATCTGCCGTGGCTGGAGCAGAGCGCGGGCAAAAGCGCCAGCAGAAATTACAGCGGTGCGGAGGTGGGGGAACAGATACTGAGCTTCCCGGTCTATGACGGCACCCTGTTAAATTTTGTGCGGGATGCCAAAAAGTCGTCTTTTATGGATCGCAATTATCGTTATATATATACCCGCAACCGGATTCAGAATCATGCGGATGAGCGCAGGTTGATCCAGAAGGCGGGCCTGAAGGAATGGGGAATTCTCTGCGGTATTCTGTCTAAATATGTATTGGGCGGGCAGACAAAAGGGACGTACTGGAGCGAGGCGGTACAGGAGCAGATTTTTTATCTGGTCATCAGACAGATGAATGAGATCATAAAGTATTGGGACAAGAAGGACAGGCCCCAGGGGATATAGGGCATACAGATATGAGAAAGGCATGGATCATACATGGGTGATAAGTCAGTACAGAAGAAGCGCTATATTGTGGAGACGGCCAGAAGGGTCTTTATGGAGAAGGGATTCAAGAAAGTGACCATGAAGGACATTGTGGAGGCCTGCGATATCAGCCGCGGCGGTCTGTATCTTTATTTTGAGAACACAAGTCAGATTTTTGCAGAGGTTTTAAAGCTTGAGACTGAGGAAGCCGACGATGTGTTTTCCGGGAGTATTGCCGAGGATGCCACGGCTGTGGATATCCTTCTGCTCTTTTTGAAGGAGCAGAAGAAAGAGATCCTCAGAAGGAAGGATACATTGACTCAGGCAATCTATGAATATTATTTTGAGCATAATCTGCCCAAGCGGGATAATATATTGAAAAAGCAGTTTGATTCTGCCGCCAAGGTCATCGAGAAGCTGATCGAGACCGGGGTGGACAACGGGGAATTCATCTGTGACGACTGTGCGGGGACGGCCCGGAATATCATGTTTGTGCTGGAGGGACTCAAGATTTCAGCCCAGACCACGGGTATCACTTCGGATGTGGTGGATCAGGAACTAATGTACATACTGCGCGGAATTGGAGCAGATGACTGAGAAAGTCAATGCTGTTTCAGGATATGATTCAGAAATATTTGGAGGAAAATGGAAGATCATGGGAAACGTAAGGCGTATTTATGTGGAGAAAAAGGAGCCGTTTGCAGTCAAGGCGAGAGAACTGCACGAAGAGCTGAAGAATTATCTTGGCATCCGGGCAGACAGAGTCCGTGTATTCATCCGCTATGATGTGGAGAATATTTCGGACGAAGTGTTTGAGAGAGCCTGCAGGACCGTATTTGCGGAGCCTCCGGTGGACGAGCTCTATGAGGAGAGCATTGAGATTCCCGCGGACGGACATGTGTTTTCCGTGGAGTTTCTCCCCGGACAGTTTGACCAGAGAGCGGATTCGGCAGTGCAGTGTATACAATTTTTGGATGAGAACGAGAATCCTGTCATCAGGACTGCGGTGACCTATCTGATACAGGGTCACATCAGCGGGGAAGAGTTCTCCCGTATCAAAGCCTATTGCATTAATCCCGTGGATTCCAGAGAGACAGATATGGTAAAGCCCGACACATTGATCTCGGTGTTCGACGAGCCCGCGGATGTAGCGGTCTTTGAGGGTTTTGCAGATATGCGGGAGAGGGAGCTTGAAAAGCTTTATGACTCCTTGGGACTTGCCATGACCTTCAAGGATTTTCTCCATATTCAAAAGTATTTTCATGACGATGAGAAACGCGACCCTTCCATGACGGAGATCCGCGTACTGGATACCTACTGGTCCGATCACTGCCGTCATACCACTTTCTCCACGGAACTCAAAGAGGTGGAGTTTGGCGAGGGGTACTATCGTTCTCCCATCGAGACGACCTATCAGAGTTACCTGGACACCAGAGCGGAGATTTTCGCGGGCAGAGAAGATAAATTTGTCTGCCTGATGGATCTGGCGCTGATGGCCATGCGCAAATTAAAAAAAGACGGAAAACTCTCGGATATGGAAGAGTCCGATGAGATCAACGCCTGTTCCGTAATAGTCCCGGTGGAGATGGATTATGGCGATTATACGGAAACAGAGGAGTGGCTGGTATTCTTCAAAAACGAGACGCACAATCATCCCACGGAGATCGAGCCCTTCGGCGGCGCGGCCACCTGTCTGGGAGGCGCAATCCGCGATCCTCTGTCCGGCCGCGGCTATGTGTATCAGGCCATGCGCGTCACGGGCGCGGCAGACCCTACGGTTCCCGTGTCGGAGACGCTCAAGGGTAAGCTCTCCCAGAAGAAGCTTGTGCGGGGCGCGGCTGCCGGATATTCTTCCTACGGCAATCAGATCGGTCTGGCCACAGGCTTTGTAAAAGAGATTTATCATCCTGATTATGTGGCTAAGAGAATGGAGATCGGCGCCGTGATGGGCGCGGCTCCCAGAAAGAACGTGAAGCGTGAGACTTCTGATCCCGGCGACATCATCATTTTGCTGGGAGGACGCACCGGCAGAGACGGCTGCGGCGGAGCTACAGGCTCCTCCAAGGTTCACACGGAAAGCTCCATCGAGACCTGCGGAGCGGAGGTGCAGAAGGGTAATGCGCCCACGGAGAGAAAGATTCAGAGGCTGTTCCGACGTGCGGAGGTCAGCCGGCTGATCAAGAAATGTAATGATTTTGGCGCGGGCGGTGTGTCCGTGGCCATCGGAGAGCTGGCTGACGGCCTCTCGGTGGATCTGGATAAGGTGCCCAAGAAATATGCGGGCCTTGACGGCACGGAGCTTGCAATCTCCGAGTCTCAGGAGCGTATGGCGGTTGTGGTTGCCCCCGCGGATGTGGCGGAATTCCTTGGCTATGCGGCGGAGGAAAATCTGGAGGCCGTGGAGGTGGCTGTGGTCACTGAGGAGCCCAGACTGGTGCTCAACTGGCGCGGCAGGCAGATTGTGAATCTGAAGCGGGCGTTTCTGGACACCAATGGCGCCCATCAGGAGACTTGTGTCAGGGTGGATATTCCCTCGGAGGAGGAAAATTATTTTGATAAATGGTCCGTTCCCGCAGTGGGAGAATGTCTGGAAGCCGGCGATGTAAAAGGAGCCTGGCTGACGCTTCTGAACGATCTCAACGTCTGCTCCCAGAAGGGACTGGTGGAGATGTTCGACTCCTCCATCGGCGCGGGCAGCGTTTTGATGCCCTATGGCGGTAAATATCAGTTGACGGAGACACAGTCCATGGTGGCGAAACTTCCGGTGCTGCGGGGCAGAACCGATACCGTGACCATGATGGCTCACGGCTTCGACCCGTATCTGTCCTCCTGGAGTCCCTACCACGGCGCGATCTATGCGGTGGTGGAGTCCATGGCGAAGATTGTGGCCTCCGGCGGCGACTATAAGAAGATCCGGTTTACGTTCCAGGAGTATTTCCGCAGGATGACCGGCGACCCTGCGCGTTGGAGCCAGCCCTTTGCGGCGCTTTTGGGAGCCTATGACGCACAGATCGGATTCGGGCTGCCTTCTATCGGAGGCAAGGACAGTATGTCCGGTACCTTCAACGATATTGATGTTCCGCCCACGCTGGTATCCTTTGCAGTGGATGTGGCAAAGAGCGGAGATATCATTACTCCGGAATTGAAGCAGCCCGGCAATGTGTTGGTGCGCTTTAGAATAGAAAAGGACGATTTTGATATTCCCATGTATGACGATGTGGCTGCTCTGTATGATTATGTGAGCGGTCTCATGCAGGAAAAGGCTATTGTTTCCGCGTATGCGGCGGATGCCAGAGGCGTGGCGGCAGCATTGTCCAAGATGGCCTTTGGCAATAAGCTGGGCGTGAAGACTGACGATGAAGTGACCACGGATGATCTGTTCGATAATGCGCTGGGGGACATTGTGGCGGAGGTGCTGCCTGGGAAGCTGTCCTCCCTGCTTGATTCCGAGTATGACGTGACGCTCATCGGCACAGTGACGCAGCAGGCGGAATTTGCCATGGGAGATGTGAGGATCACCATGGAGGAGGCGCTTGATGCCTGGACCTCCAAACTGGAGAAGGTATTCCCCACCAAAGCGGTACGGAACACAGACGCAGTGGAGAGCAAATGCTATAAGGCGGACAGTGTTTATGTGTGCAGACATAAGATTGCAAAGCCCACGGTATTTATTCCGGTGTTCCCCGGAACCAATTGTGAGTATGATTCGGCCCGGGCCTTCGAGCGGGCAGGGGCTCATGTGATAACGAAAGTGTTTAAGAATCTGACGCCTCAGGATATCCGCAGTTCTGTGGAGGAGTACGAAAAAGCCATCGGGCAGGCACAGATTATCATGTTCCCCGGAGGGTTTTCTGCGGGCGACGAACCCGACGGCAGCGCAAAGTTTTTTGCCACCGCGTTCCAGAACGAGAGGATGAAGGAGGCGGTGATGAAGCTGCTTCATGAGAGAGACGGTCTGGCGCTGGGTATCTGTAACGGTTTTCAGGCGCTGATCAAGTTAGGACTGGTGCCTCATGGAGAGATCGTGGGACAGAAGGCAGATTCTCCCACGCTGACCTTCAACACCATCAACCGCCATATCTCCAAGATGGCTTACACAAAGGTCGTTTCCAACAAGTCCCCCTGGCTGCAGGGCGCGACGCCCGGCGAGACCTACTGCAATCCCGCTTCACATGGCGAGGGGCGATTTGTTGCACCGAAAGAATGGATTGACAAGTTGTTTGCGAACGGGCAGGTGGCTACCCAGTATGCGGATCCTGCAGGCAATGTCAGCATGGATGAGGAGTATAATATCAATGGTTCTTACTGTGCCATCGAGGGCATTACTTCCCCCGACGGCCGGTGCTTCGGCAAGATGGTGCATTCCGAGAGACGCGACAGCGCGGTGGCGATGAATATTTACGGCGAGCAGGACATGAAGATATTTGAATCCGGAGTTGCTTATTTCGGTTAGCAGAGTGTGCCGGAGGGAAACCGGACGAAATTTACATTTATGGAGAGAGGTGTTTGTATGTTAGCAGTATTGATTCCGCTTTTTGACGATAAGATGTCAGTGAGCGCGTATTCCATTTTTACCCAGAGGAATAATCTGTTGCTGAATCCTGCCATGCAGGGAACGGGACAGCATGACGGAGCCGCCCGGGTGGAGGGTCTGGAGCTGGTTCGCAGCGTGGGTCTGGAGACATTGGCAGATGACAAGGAAGTGTTTGTGCCTGTGACCAATATCTCGATATTTGCCGATCTGGAAAGTGAGTGCAATGCCGCGCCGGAACGGCTTGTCTTGCTGATTGACAATACCATTCCTCCCATTGAAATGTATATTAATCGTCTCAGGGAACTGAAGGAGAAAGGCTACAAGCTGGCCATACGGAAGCTGGCCGTATCTGAATTTGAGAACTATCGCGAGGTTCTGTCCCTGATGGATTATGTGCTCCTGAATAATCACAAGATCGCAATTGACAAGGCCAAGATTTATTTTGGCAAGCTCTTTCCGAATGTAAAGCTCTGTGCGGGCAATATCGACGATATGGAGATTTATGAGTCTCTGGTGGCGCAGGGCGGATACAGTCTGTATGAGGGCAGTTTTTACCGGCTTCCGGTGGCCAAGGGAGATCATCAGGTAGCGCCCTTGAAGCTTAACTATATTGAACTCCTCAATATTGTCAATGCTGACGATTTCGATCTGCAGAGAGCGGCGGACATCATCGGGCGGGACACGGCTCTGACGATCTCACTGCTTGGTATGGTGAACCGTATGACAGTCAATTCCGAGATTGCAAGCATTCGACATGCAGCGGCAATGCTGGGACAGAAGGAGTTGAAGAGATGGATCAACACGGCTGTGGCCGGGCAGTTATATGCGGATAAGCCCAGCGAAGTCACCAGACTTTCCCTGCTTCGGGCCAGATTTGCCGAGAACCTGGCAGGCGGTTTTGGGTTGGCCATGCAGAAGGATGAATTGTTCCTGATGGGTCTGTTCTCCGTGCTGGATGTAATTTTGGAGAAACCCATGAAAGAGGCTCTGGAGTACATGAAAGTGACCGGAGAGATCAGGAAAGCGCTGCTGGATCGGAGCGGTCTTCTGGCGCCTGTATATGAGTTCATGCTGACATATGAATGCGCAGACTGGCAGGAGGTGTCCCGCCAGATGATATTGAAGAATCTGGATGACGATAGGGTGCAGAATGCATATACGGATGCTCTTGAATGGTATAGAAACCTGATTGTAAAGGATTAAATTCCGGAAGATCAGAATCAAAAATACGGAATTGTGACAGGAAAAATATGGCAGATATTAAAGCTGGATTATCCGGCAGAGATGCAAATTTCAGAGAGGAAAGCTTAAACGGCAGTCTGTGGAAGGTTCTATTATCCGTGGGACTGCCGCTGGCATTATATCAGAGCCTGAACCAGCTATTTAAGATACTGGACACGATGATGGCCTCCCATATCAGCAGCCAGTCGGTGTCTGCGGTGGCGTATCTGTCTCAGATCAGCATTTTTCTGAGCTCTATTGGGGCGGGACTGGCCGTGGGGTCCGGTATTCGGATCAGCCGCGCTTATGGTGAGGGGGATTATCGGCTGGTAAAGCAGCGGGTCAGCAGTCTCTATGCGATCTGCGTGGTCACCGGAGTGGTGATCCTTGCGGCAATTTTTCCTTTTGTGGAGGAATTTCTTGCCATGGCAGGGACTCCCGGACCTTTGATCGAGGAGGGAGGCGCTTATTTTCGCGTGGAGCTGGTGTGTCTTGTGGTGCAGGTGTTCAATGGGGTCTATATATCCGTGGAGCGCGCCAGAGGCAATTCCAGAAAGATTATGTACCTGAATTTTATTGTGATAGCGGTGAAGCTGGGCCTGACGGCATTTTTTGTCTATGTTCTGGAGGGAGATCTGGTGATGATCTCCTGGGCGTCTCTGATTTCTCAGGTAATGCTGGCGCTTTTGGGCGTGGCAAACAGTCTCAAAGATGCCGACAATGCTTTTGGTTTTTCTCTGAGAGCGGTGACGTTAAGGAGAACGGTGGTGGGCCCCATGGTAAGTCAGTCTTTTCCTGTGATGGTGGAAAAGATGGCCTTTGCCTTCGGCAAGACGGTGATCAATGCCATGAGCGTGGTATATGGCGAGCTCACTGTGGGGGCGCTGGGAGTGTCCAACAATCTGGGCGGTATCGGAACGAATCCGCAGAACGGGATTCAGGAGGGCGGAGCGGCGATTATCAGTCAGAATATGGGGGCCGGAAAGCCTGAGCGGGCGATTGCGGCTTTTTGGCGTGTGCTGATGCTGAATCTGATCATCGGTGCATTCTTCATGGTGCTGACGCTGGTATTTCTCGATCCGCTCGCCGGGTGGTTTGACGGGAAAGATCCTTTGTTTCACCAACTGATCATGGATGTCTATCAATATGAGGCGTTGGGTGTACTGACTCTGGGAATCAATGCTTCCGTCATGTCTCTGCTCTACGGTCTGGGCAAGACGAAGCTTACGCTGGTCATCAATTTTTCACGGGTGTTTATCTTTCGGATTCCCGTGCTCTGGGCGCTGCAGCGCTTTACAGCTCTGGGAGCGGAGAGCGTGGGAATTGTAATGCTGGTGAGCAATGTCTCCGTGGGTGTTGTGGCGGCTGTTGTGGCGGCTGTGGTGATCCGCGGGCTGCGCAGACAGGTTGAACTATCGCGCTGTGAAGGCTGAAATGAGAAAAATGCAGGTGCATAAATATATTACTTGACAGAAAACGGGTCATGTCTTACAATGATTTTACGAAATATAAAATTCAACTGTTTCTTTGGCAGTTCTGCCACGGCAATTATGCCTTTCTTCCACTTAAATGACGTATTAGATTCAAGAATGTATCAAATCAGGTATTAAGTAAACAGCGACAGCAACAGTGGCAGAGGGCTGATTATTGACGGATCCTCTGCGGACAGGAGGATTATGGGAAAATACGATGACGCGATGTACCGCTACCTGTCGGACAATGACAGGTTCGCAGATCTGTTCAACGCCGTGCTCTTTGATGGCAGGACTGTGGTGCGGGGAGAGATGCTGGAGGACGCTTCGGAGCAATGGGTGGACACTCTTTCGGATGCCGCTTTGCAGGCGGAGGCCGGAAGAACGCCCCGATATGAGAAAAGCGTTCGGGATATCCGCAAACGAATGAAAACGGGAGAGTGTCTGATCATTACGGCAGTTGAGAACCAAAATGCCATCGACTATGCCATGCCATGGCGCATCATGCGCTATGACCAGATGGAGTACGGACGTCAGATACGGGACATCATAAGCTGCAGGAGAGCGGCGCTTATAAGGCAGGGACGTCCTGCGGGGAACTGGATTAAACGTCTGCGGCAGAATGACAGGCTCTGTCCGGTCTATACAATCTGTTTTTATCATGGAACAGAACCCTGGGATGGTCCCAGAAGTCTGCAGGATATGATGCGGTTCGGGCAGGAGACGGATAGCTGGAAGGAGTTGTTTCATGATTATGGCATGACACTGTTTTGTGCGGGAGAGCGCAATGACCTGTCACGTTTTGAAACTGATTTGAAATTGCTTCTGGAAGTGCTGCAACTGCGGCAGGATAAAGATGGCCTGCTGCGCCTGTGGAGCGGGGAAGCGTTCACGCATCTGGATCCGGAGACCGCGGAGACCATGGCGGTGATGACGGACAATATGGACATTTTAAAGAAATTGGAAAAGAAATTGGAGATAACAGGGGAAGGAGAGTATAATATGTGTCTGGCGGTAGAGGAAATGAAACGCGATTGGCTGGCGGAGGGTAAAACAGAAGGAAGAGCGGAAGGAAGAGCAGAGGGCGAAGCCAAGGGAATCATTGAAATTGGAATGGAGTTTGGTCTTTCCGAACATGACATTCTGGCAAGGCTGCAGAACAAGCTGGGTGTATCGCTTCAGGCGGCGCAGGAATATCTGTGCAGGTTTGGGAAAGCTATGGTGTAGCGGATTGAATTAATAAGCTGAAAGGTTATAATTTATCAAAAAAGTTTCAGCTCAAAAAGTTTCTAAAAAGAGTTTCTAAAAAAATGGCGGCAGCATATTGCCCGCTGTTTTTTTGTGTGATATAATAAATCAATTTGAGCAAAAAACAGGCTTGGCTGGGAGAGGAGTACGCATGAAGGCATTTTTGATCTTGGAAGACGGTATGGTGTTCACCGGAACGCATATCGGTGCAGACAAAGAAATAATCAGTGAAATCGTATTTAACACATCCATGGCAGGTTATCTGGAGGTCCTGACCGATCCCTCGTATGCGGGACAGGCCGTGTGCATGACATACCCGCTTATCGGAAATTACGGAATTTGTAAAGATGACATGGAATCTCAAAAGCCCTGGCCGGACGGCCTGATCGTGAGGGAGCTCTCCCGCATTCCCAGCAATTTTAGATGTGATATGACAATTCAACAGTTTTTGGAGGAAAACGGTGTACCCGGTATTGCCGGCATTGATACCAGAGCCCTGACCAGGATTTTGCGCGAAAAAGGTACTATGAACGGCATGATCACCACCGATGAGCATTATGACCTGAATGATATTCTGCCGCGATTAAAGGCCTACACCACAGGTAAAGTGGTGGAGAAGGTGACCTGTGCGGAAAAATATTTCATAAAAGGAACGGTGGATCTGGCAAAGAACGGGCCGCTGTCCGGTCTTGCCCGGTTTGATAAAGAGTCCTATGCACAGGGGGTGCGTGAGCCGAAACCTGCTCTTGTGAGAGAATTAAACGGCGCAGGTTTGAAAATTGCGCTGCTGGATCTGGGCGCCAAGGCAAATATCGCCCGCTCTCTGGCAGAGAGAGGATGTGATGTGACGGTATATCCGGCGCTGACCTCTGCTGAAGAGATCATTGCCGATAGGCCTGACGGAATTATGCTCTCCAACGGACCGGGGGACCCCAAGGAGTGTACCTCCATCATAGCGGAGATCAGAAAGCTCTACAATACGGATATTCCCATTTTTGCAATCTGCCTGGGGCATCAGCTCATGGCCCTTGCCACCGGCGCGGATACCTATAAGATGAAGTACGGCCATAGAGGAGGCAATCATCCGGTGAAGGATCTGGCTACAGGAAGGGTTTACATATCCTCCCAGAACCATGGCTACGTGGTGGATATGGACAAGCTGGACAAAGCTGTGGCCACACCGGCCTTTGTCAATGTAAACGACGGCACCAACGAGGGACTTTCCTACACGGGCAAAAATATCTTCACGGTGCAGTTCCACCCGGAGGCATGCCCGGGCCCTCAGGACTCCGGCTACCTCTTCGACAGATTCATTCAGTTGATTCGTAGCGAAGCGGCGAATCAACTTGGGATACGAAGCGAAGCGGAGTCATTTCATGGGAAGGAGGAGAAGTAAGATGCCTAAACATCCCGAAGTAAAACGAGTTATGGTGATCGGTTCCGGCCCCATTGTCATCGGTCAGGCGGCGGAATTTGACTATGCGGGCACACAGGCCTGCCGTTCTCTGAAGGAGGAGGGCGTGGAGGTCATATTAGTGAACTCCAATCCCGCCACCATCATGACAGACAAGGATATCGCGGATAAAGTGTATATTGAACCGTTGACGACTCAGGTTCTGGAACAGATCATCGAGAAAGAGAGACCGGACAGCATTCTGCCCACTCTGGGTGGTCAGGCGGGTTTAAATCTCGGTATGGAATTGGAAGAATCCGGTTTTCTGGCGGCCCATGGCGTAAAACTTCTGGGCACCACTGCGGCCACGATCCGCAATGCCGAGGGACGCCAGGAGTTTAAGGATCTGATGGAGCGCATCGGCGAGCCCTGCGCGGCTTCCAAAGTGGTAGAAAATGTGGAGGACGGCATTGCTTTTTCCAATTCTATCGGCTACCCGGTGGTGCTGCGCCCTGCTTACACTTTGGGCGGATCCGGCGGCGGCATCGCTCACAACCGGTTAGAGCTGGAGGAGATTCTGGAGAACGGACTGCGGCTTTCCCGTGTGGGACAGGTGCTGGTGGAGCGCTGTATCGCGGGCTGGAAGGAGATCGAGTATGAGGTGATGCGGGACAGTGCAGGCAATTGTATCACGGTATGTAATATGGAAAATATTGATCCCGTGGGTGTACATACCGGAGACAGTATCGTGGTGGCGCCCTCCCAGACTTTGAGCGATAAGGAGTATCAGATGCTGCGCACCTCCGCGCTCAAAATCATCAATGAGCTGGAGATCACAGGCGGATGCAATGTGCAGTTTGCTCTGCATCCTACCAGTTTTGAGTACTGCGTTATCGAGGTGAATCCCCGTGTCAGCCGTTCCTCCGCGCTGGCCAGCAAAGCCACCGGCTATCCCATTGCAAAGGTGGCGGCCAAGATTGCTCTCGGCTATACATTGGACGAGATCAAAAACGCCATCACACAGAAGACTTACGCCAGTTTTGAACCGACGCTGGATTATTGTGTGGTAAAGATTCCCAGACTGCCCTTCGATAAATTTATCACCGCAAAGCGCACATTGACCACGCAGATGAAGGCCACGGGTGAGGTCATGAGCATCTGCGATAATTTTGAGGGTGCGTTGATGAAGGCCATCCGTTCGCTGGAACAGCATGTGGACTGCCTGCAAAGCTACGATTTTTCCGACTTTTCCGCAGAAGAACTGCGGGAGCGGCTGAGGCGTGTGGACGATCAGCGCATCTGGGTGATTGCGGAGGCCATCCGCAAGGGTGTCAGCTATGAGGAGATTCATGACATCACGCTGATCGACATCTGGTTTATTAATAAAATAGCAATTCTGGTAGAGATGGAGCAGGCGCTTCAGAGGGGGCCGCTCACGACAGATCTTCTGCGGGAGGCAAAGCGTATCGGTTTCCCTGACAATGTGATCGCCAGACTTTCCGGCAAGACGGAGGAGGAAGTCAGGAAGCTGCGCTATGAAAACGGTATTCGGGCGGTGTATAAGATGGTGGACACCTGTGCGGCGGAGTTTGCCGCCTCCACGCCCTATTATTATTCGGTGTATGGCGGGGAGTGCGAGGCCAGAGAAACGGTAGGACGCAAGAAGGTGCTGGTGCTTGGCTCCGGGCCTATCCGCATCGGGCAGGGTATTGAATTTGACTATTGTTCTGTGCATGCCACATGGGCGTTTGCCCGGGCCGGTTATGAGACCATAATCATCAACAATAACCCGGAGACGGTCAGCACGGATTTTGACATTGCGGATAAGCTCTATTTTGAGCCGTTGACTCCGGAGGATGTGGAGTCCATCGTCAATCTGGAGCATCCCGACGGCGCGGTGGTGCAGTTTGGCGGACAGACTGCCATCAAGCTCACAGAGAGTCTCATGAAGATGGGAGTGCCGATTCTGGGCACAAAGGCGGAGGATGTGGACGCCGCGGAGGACAGGGAGCTTTTTGACAGGATTCTGGAAGAGACCAAAATTCCCCGGGCGGCGGGAGGTACGGTGTACACTGCAGAGGAGGCGAAGGAAGTCGCCAACAGACTGGGTTATCCCGTGCTGGTGCGTCCCTCCTATGTGTTGGGCGGTCAGGGGATGCAGATCGCTATTTCCGACGACGAGATAGAGGAGTTTATGGCCATCATCAACCGTATCGCACAGGATCATCCCATTCTGGTGGATAAATATCTGCAGGGGAAGGAGATCGAGGTGGATGCGGTGTGCGACGGCACGGACATTCTCATTCCCGGCATCATGGAACATATCGAGAGAACCGGTGTGCATTCCGGGGACAGTATCTCCGTGTATCCGGCGCCCACCATCGGCAGACTCATCAAGGACAAGATCACGGAGTACACCAGACGGCTGGCGAAGGCACTGCATGTAAAGGGATTGATCAATATACAGTTTATCGCCCAGGGGGAGGATGTCTATGTCATTGAGGTCAATCCCCGCTCCTCCCGCACTGTGCCCTATATCAGCAAGGTCACGGGTATTCCCATTGTGGATCTGGCCACGGAGGTCATCCTTGGCAAGACCATCAGAGAGCTGGGCTATGAACCGGGACTTCAGCCCGAGGCTCAGTATTATGCGGTGAAAATGCCGGTGTTTTCCTTCGAGAAAATCCGTGGGGCCGAGATCAGCCTGGGGCCGGAGATGAAGTCCACCGGCGAATGTCTGGGTATCGCGAAGGATTTTCATGAGGCGCTCTACAAGGCATTTCTGGGGGCGGGAGTTGATCTTCCCAGACACAGGCAGATGATCATTACAGTGAAAGACGCGGACAAAGGTGAAGCAATCGAGATCGGGCGGCGTTTTGAGCGATTGGGTTATACCATATACGCCACCCGAAGCACCGCGGCGGCATTGAATGAGTCTGGTGTGAAGGCCAGGAAGGTCAATAAGATATCTCAGGAATCTCCTACGGTGATGGACCTGATCCTTGGACATAAGATCGATCTGGTCATAGACACTCCTACTCAGGGGCGCGATAAATCCCGGGACGGTTTCCTCATCCGCAGGACAGCTATCGAGACGGGCGTTAACTGCATTACGGCCATGGATACGGCCAGAGCGCTTGCTACCAGTCTGGAGAACGCAGGCAATGAGCTGACGCTGGTGGATATTGCGGCGCTGTAGAGCGGGGACGGGAAAGATTTTGCAGTCCGCAGGCTGAATGAAAAGGAAAAACCTGCATATACTACCAGCAGATTCCATATAAACGGAGTCGGGCAGTTGTGCAGGTTTTGTCATATGGCAGTTTCCTGTAAGCTGTTTTGTGAACATTGCAGGAATGCGGAAAGAGAGGAAATGAAATGACCCCGGAAATCTATCCCTTTGTGGTGAGGCCTCTGCCTTATGAGTACGATGCTCTGATGCCTGTACTGGACGAGGAGACGCTGCATTTTCACCATGACAAGCATTACAAAACTTATGTGGACAATTTGAACAAGGTATTGGCAGACTATCCTGAGCTGCAGAAGTTGAGCCTGAAGGAGCTTCTGACCAGACCGGAAGAGCTGCCGGCGCCTGCCCGTACGGCCATCCGCAACAATGCAGGCGGCGTTTACAATCATGAGTTGTATTTTGATATGATGAAGGGCAATTGCGGCCAGGAGCCTGCAGGTGCTTTGGCGGAGGCTGTTAATCGGGATTTTGGAAGCTATAAGCAGTGGAAGGATCAGATGAAACAGGCGGCTATATCGCAGTTTGGTTCCGGTTGGGCATGGCTTGTGGCAGACGGAGATGGGAAACTTTCCATTGTCCAGACAGCCAATCAGGATGTGCCGGATCTGCTGCTCTATACGCCTCTGCTTCTGGTGGATGTGTGGGAGCATGCCTATTATCTGCAGTATCAGAACCGCAGGGCAGACTATGTGGAGGGATGGTTTGACCTGATCCACTGGCGCAAGGTGGGCAAGCGCTATGAGGCCATACAGACTGCGAGAGGGATCTGAGTGATCCGGGCAGGGATAAGACGTGGGCAGAAGGCCCGAAGGGAGATACGATGAACCAGCGCAATTATCAAAGGGAACTGGAAAAAGTATTGTGTACTCTGGAGGAGGGGGCTTCTCTCCCTCCCCGGCTCCTGCTCCATAGCTGCTGTGCGCCCTGCAGCAGCTATTGTCTGGAGTATTTATGTACATATTTTTGCATCACGGTGTTTTATTTTAATCCCAATATATCGGCGGAACCGGAATACCGTCATCGCGCGGCGGAGCAGAAGCGCCTGATCGCGGCCTACAATGCCAAAGGTATGGGCCATCCCATAGAGATCATAGAAGGGGATTATGAGCCCGGGCGTTTTCTGGACATGGCCCGGGGGTATGAGGATTGTCCCGAGGGAGGCGAGAGGTGTTTGCGGTGTTTTGAACTGCGGCTTGGGGAGACGGCGCAGCGGGCTGCGGCAGGGAAATATGATTATTTTGGAACGACGCTCACCATCAGTCCGCTTAAAAATGCAAATAAAATCAATGAGATCGGACAGGCTCTGGAAGCGGAATGCGGCGTCAGATGGCTGCCTTCCGATTTTAAGAAGAGGAATGGTTACAAGCGGTCCGTTGAGCTGTCCGCCGAGTATGAGCTGTACCGTCAGGACTATTGCGGATGCGCATTTTCCAGGGCGGAGAGAGAACAAAAGAAATATCAGTTGTCCCAGAAGGAATTTTTTCCTACTATATAGATAGAGAGGTGAAAACCTTGATGAGGAGGACTATACCATGGAGGATTCCGAGATTGTCGAACTGTATTTTGCGCGGTCAGAGACGGCAGTTCGGGAGACGGAGAAAAAATACGGTGTGTTTCTGAATCGTGTGGTCTATAATATTCTGCGAAATTTTCGGGACACAGAAGAGATACTGAACGATACATATATGGGTGCATGGAGGGCGATTCCTCCCACGAAACCCGATAATCTCAAACATTTCCTGTCGCGCATTGCCAGAAATCTTTCATTTGACCGCCTGGATTATCTCAATGCAGGCAAGCGGCAAGCCCTGTTTGTGGAGATGGAGGAATGTATTCCCGACAGACGGCATGACCCGGAGAATCTGTGGGAGGCAAAGGAGATCGGGCGGGTATTGAATCGGTTTCTGGAGACATTGGACAATAGAAGCTGTGCCGTTTTTGTGGCCAGATACTACTATGCCTGTTCCATCAGCGAGTTGGCCGAACGGTATGCGCTTTCCGAGCGGCAGGTAAAATATCTGCTCTCCAAGACCAGGAAAGGACTGCGCGCCTGTTTTGAGGCGGAGGGGGTGTTACTGTGAGCGGCGGGAGTAAAAAGCTGAATGAGGCCTTTGGATATGTGGATGACCGGTTTCTGGACATGGTGGAGACTGAGCATAGAGACAGGCCCAGGCCTGTGAGGCTCCGGTTTGCTGTTGCTTGCGCTGCATGTATCTGCGTATTGCTTGCGCTGCCTGCGGGCGTCATGGCAGATCATTGGTTTGGACTGCGGAATCTGTTGGTGCCTGACAGTGACAAGGAACATTCGGGCGATTATGAGAGCAGTGCGGCCGAAAGCGATCCTACATCTTATCCGGTCGAAAGCGATCATGCCACTATCGCACTGTCCGGGTATCAGGGAAGTCCGGAGGCGGAAGCTCTCGCAGAGTGGAATGAGTTTCTGACGCATTATGATACGGATCACAGAATTCTGGATGCGCTTGGTAATGGTATCTTTCTGGCGGAGGGCAGGGAGGATTGGAGCCTGTACAATGTATATTCCATGGAGATGGGTGAAAAGCTGGATGAGATAGCAGAAAAATACGGCTTAAAGCTGCATACCGGAATGGATATAGTGGAGCCGGATGAGCTGGAGGATCGGGTGGGAGGAGAACTCCTGTCCGGGGACTGCATCGGGTATACGGCGTACATTTATGAGGACGGAAGCTTTCAATTAGACGGTGATGTGGAGCTGAAGGACTGCGGTGCTGCAGGCTTTCAGTTCAGGCGTGTGGTGAAGGGAAGCTTTGATGAGGTGGCGCTGAATATCGGACAAGTGGAGGATTATGCGGAATGGCAGTATGTGTCGGACTGCGGCGAGCCGGTGCTGCTGGAGCTGGGATCAGGCAAGGCGCTGATATTTCTGGATTGCGATAATTGTTTTATTGCGGTGAATGTGCTGGCAGGGAGCGATCAGGGGATGACCAGGGGCGATCTGCAGGATCTGGCGGATATGATTGATTTCCGTATCTTGAAGAATTGATTCTCGGGTATGATTGAATTTCGGATAATCTGCCTGGATTGGGGATCAAAAGCCCGTATTGCAAATTTTTGGAAACTATACTATAGTAATGGGTATCAGTATCAAAAAATAGGCCGTACAGTTTGCGAGAAATGCTGTTGCGGAGTAGAAGAAGGGGACAGATTGATATGAAAAAACTTTTGGACGTACTTTCGGAGAAGATGGGGGAGGCTTTTGCGGCAGCAGGTTATGACGCGGCTCTGGGCAGAGTGACGGTCTCCAACCGTCCCGATTTGTGTGAATATCAGTGCAATGGCGCCATGGCCGGGGCAAAGCAGTATAAAAAGGCTCCCATCATGATTGCGGAGGCGGTGGCACAGAAGCTGCAGGGAGGCGATACTTTTGCGGAGGTTGTGGCTGTGGCCCCCGGATTCCTGAATCTGAAGCTCTCTGAAGCATTTTTGGCGGACTATATCGGCGAGATGGAAAAGGATGCAAAGTTTGGTCTGGAGATGTCGGCTAATCCCTCGAAGATCGTCATCGACTATGGCGGACCCAATATTGCCAAAGCCCTTCATGTGGGACATCTGCGCTCGGCGGTGATCGGGGAGAGCATCAAACGCATTTTGCGATACTGCGGTCATGAGGTCACCGGCGATGTGCATTTGGGCGATTGGGGTCTTCAGATGGGGCTTGTTATCGCACAGTTACAGGAGCAGCAGCCGGAGTTGGTTTATTTTGATGAGAGTTACACGGGGGAATATCCCGCAGAGGCTCCCTTTACCATAGCGGAACTGGAGAAACTCTACCCGGAAGCCAGCGCGCGCTCCAAGGAGGATGCGGATTTTAAGGCGAAAGCCATGGAATGTACGTTTAAGATTCAGAGCGGAGTCAGGGGATATCGGGCAATCTGGCAGCACATCCTGAATGTCTCAATAGCTGACTTAAAGCGCAATTATGACGGATTGAATGTGGAGTTTGATCTCTGGAAAGGCGAATCCGATGTGCAGGAGCTGATCCCCGACATGGTGGATTATATGAAGGAGGAGGGCTACGCCTATCTGAGCGACGGCGCTCTGGTGGTGGATGTGAAGGAGGAGACAGACACAAAGGAGATTCCGCCCTGTATGATCTTAAAATCCGACGGAGCGGCTCTCTATAATACCACGGATCTGGCAACGATTCTGGATCGGATGAACAAGCTGCATCCCGATGAGATCATCTATGTGACGGACAAGCGGCAGGAACTGTATTTTCAGCAGGTGTTCCGTTGTGCCCGCAAGACAAAGCTGGTGACGCCGGAGACGAGGCTGCAGTGGATTGGTTTCGGGACCATGAACGGCAAGGACGGTAAGCCCTTTAAGACCCGTGACGGCGGAGTGATGCGTCTGGAACAGTTGATTCAGGACACCGTGGATGAGATGCACCGCAAGATCACGGAGAATCGTGAAATGGCTGCAGATGAGGCGGAAAAGACCGCCCGCCTGATTGCGGTGGCTGCATTGAAATATGGCGATCTCTCCAATCAGGCCTCCAAGGATTATGTGTTTGATATCGAACGGTTTACCTCTTTTGAGGGAGATACCGGTCCTTATATTTTGTATACGATTGTCCGCATCAAGTCGATTCTCGCCAAGTTCAGGGAACAGGGCGGCAATCCGGCGGAGACTGCACTGCGGCCTGCGGGGAATGCGTCGGAGAAGGCGTTGATGATGCAGATCGCTCAGTTTAACGCAATGATGGCTGCGGCCGGCGAGGAACTTGCGCCCCATAAGGTATGCGCCTATATTTATGATCTGGCCAATGCGTTCAATCATTTTTACCATGAGACGAAGATTCTGGGCGAGGAAAACGGGGCCAGAAAGAGCGGGCTTATCGCATTGCTCGTGCTGACCAGGGATGTGCTGGAGACCTGTATCGACGTGCTGGGTTTTTCCGCGCCGGAAAAAATGTAAAGTAAAGGGGATCGTTATGAAAAAGACAGCAGCAGTTTTATTGGCCGGTTTATTGTTCTTCTCAGCCTGCGGCAATGACGGAAATGTCCTGCCCGGACAGAACCTGACCGGACAGCCTGAGAGTTCTTCCGGGGCGGAGGCGCCGGAGAAAACAGAGCCGGATGTGGCGGAGCGGATTCTTCCCAGAGTGACGGTGGAGACCAGCCGTTTACAGCGCTATGCGGAGGACGGAAAAACTGTGCTGGTAGAGGTCTCCAAAGACAATATGACTCTGGAGGGCCAGGGTTATGAACAGGCTGCCGAGACTGTGCGTCGTCTGTTTTATTTTGATGAGGAGGCGATGAACAGGCTGGCGGACTCTTATATAGATTCGGCAAAAGAGATGTACGAGCTCCAGGAGTATGACTGGTTTTCCAGCTATGAGCTATCACATCCTATGAGATCATGCGCCTGGACACACGCGTCCTCAGTGTGAAGGGCCTGACCTATGAGTATACGGGCGGCGCACACGGCAACGGTGGCTCGGGTGGGATCACCATCGATCTGGAGAGCGGGCAGGAGCTTGCGCTTACCGATCTGATGTCCGATCATGCCGGTTTTATGGATAAGGCAAAAGAACTGGTGCTTGCCGGGCTTGACGGGAGAAAGGATGAGTTGTTTGAGGATTATGAAGCTTATGTGACACAGAATCTGGAGACTACGGGCTGGTATCTGAATGCCGCGGGCATTGAGTTTGTGTTTACGCCCTACGAGATCGGCCCCTACGCGTCGGGCAGTATTACCGTGAGCGTACCTTATGAGGAAGTGGCACAATATATGAAGCCGGAGTATCTTGATACTCAGGGAGCGTATATCATGGCGCTTCCGGTGGGCAGTCAGGTGACAGCCGGAGACTGCAGCATTCTCATGGAACAGCGGCAGATAGAGGAATATATGTATGAAGTGATCCTCAATGTAAATGGAACAGAGACGTCTCTGGGTGATATAAGGGTGGATCGGGCCTGTTTGATGCGCAGGGAAGGCGGAAGAGTCTTTTTGGTATGTGGTATAGACGAGGCGTCGGACGATTATGAGATCTTTGTCTATGAACTGACGGCGGAGGGAGCGGTGCAGACTGCGGACATCTGGGCGAGACTGGACGGGAAAAATGTCAATCCCGAGAATATGGTTCTGATCGTTACATTGGATGTGCTGGGCACCTATACCTCTGAAATGCGGTATGAGCTGAGTGAGGACGGCGTGTTTACCGCGCTGGATGATATCTATAATATTGAGGCGAACAGGGATTGGCAGGAGCTTGTCACAAAACGGGAGCTTCCAGTAATGGTGGACGGACAGGAGAGTACGCTGCCTGTGGGGTCGCGGCTTTATATTACGGCTACGGACAATGCGGGGACGGTTTATTTTGAGGGGACGGACGCCTCCGGCAAGGCGGTTTCGGGCGAAATCCATTACGAACAGCAGGAGGGGGAGTTTTTCCATACGATTGCAGGGGTTGATGAGTTTGAGTATTTTGAGGAACTGCCCTACGTGGGGTAATGGGCGGGATTCTGAGGCGGTTTGGTTTGGGCCGGGGGTGTGGCGGCTTTGTTCAGCCAGTGTCGGCAGTGAGAGTCAGGGCGGCTTCTGCGGGCTGGGGCTGCGCTGACTTCCACTGCCTCGATACCGGCTGAATGCAGAGCTTACCATCCCCCCGGATCGTACTGCTATTTTGAGCGGACGGTTTGAATGGACACTTCTCAACGGACATTTTCCAACGGGCATTTTATTTGGACTAAAGTTCGCGTAAAAAAATCTTGACAAAGAGAAGATGGCATTGTATACTAACAAAGTCGGTTGTCCCAAGAAAATTATGGCAGCCGCAGATGGAAGTTTAGCTCAGCTGGGAGAGCATCTGCCTTACAAGCAGAGGGTCATAGGTTCGAGCCCTATAGGTCCCATTTATATGGCGAGATAGCTCAGTTGGCTAGAGCATACGGTTCATACCCGTAGTGTCGAGGGTTCAAATCCCCCTCTCGCTATTTTTAGGATAGAAGTCCGAAAATCACGATCAAGATTTTCGGACTTCTTGTTTTTATATCTTACATATAATTATTCCCGATATGAAAGGAGCTTATATGAAATATTTTGAAACTCCGATACCTGCAATTTGTATCATGTTTTTGTGGATAAGTTTTGTGATCTTTTACTGTGCACTCTATTATCACTACAAAGCTCAACGGAAGGCAGATCAATCCGGGATGCCTGCCTGTCATGCGCAGGAGCTTCCCAGAGGCTATGTGATTCTTTTTTGCATTGACTATATTATAGCGATTCTGAATGTATTGTTGTATTTAATAATGCTGTTAATCAGGATTAAGAATGAATATTGGGATCATGCTCAATTTATGTTTTCTTATCTGTCCGAGGCAATTTTATCAATAATTGTTGTGGTAATTTTTATCTGTGCAATTACTTTGATAGATAGGAAGTTTCACAAAACGCACAATACAGCCGTCGTTTTGATGATATCCCTGCTGATTGAGATGGGATTATTGTGTATGAACTATTACCTGTCGTTGTATATTGCAGACAGGGCCTGGAATGGTAATTTTGAAAGAGTATCTCTCGTTTTAAATGGGTGCATTTATGCAGTAATCGCCGTTCTTTTGCTTTTCATGGCATTTTCCCGCTTATATTTTATGGATATCCTTAGAAACCGGTTTGACAATATGTGAAAATATCAGACATCTGGGCAGGTTTTTCGATTATTTTCCAAAACACGGTAAATACGATTTGAAATAAATAAATAAAAGGAGTATAATTTAATTTCAATATAAAAGTGTAACCGGAAAATACATATCAAAAGGGAGCGTGTCTGGATGAAAAATTCGCGAAGTTGTTCAAAGAAGATACTGTCAATGCTGTTGGCGGCGGCAGTCGCAGCGGTCTCGGTTCCGCAGGAGCCGTTTCTGGTAAATGCGGCCGGGGTGAATGAGAGTGTGGAGACTTTGGAGGACACCTCACAGGATTCTTCAGGGGCATCCTCATGGGACGGGGGAGACGGCCCGGCCGCTTCCGGGAGCGATGGGGCTTCGGAGGCCGTGTCAGGCGAATACCAGACGGGAGAACTGCCGGGGAACAGGGCGGATGTCAGAATGATCATTGCCGACGGAAATTGCTACAATAACTCTCCTGTTATCTGGACACTCTATGATGACGGTGAGCTTGTGGTGGAGGGAACAGGGGAGATTGTCGGCGCCGATTACGAGAGCCCCATTCCCTGGCGTGATTATTTTGATCAAATAAAATCGGCCACTGTACGGGTGTCGGGAGCCACAACTGCGTACAAGATGTTTGCGTATTGTAAGAATCTCAGAAAATTGGATTTGAAGGGCTTTGATACCACAAATGTGACAAATATGAGCCAGATGTTCGTTGATTGCGAATCTTTGACTACCGCGGATCTCAGTGGCTTACACACGGAAAATGTGACCGATATGAGCCAGATGTTCTCTGGCTGCAAATCTCTGACCACCGTGAATCTCAGCGGCTTTCATACGGAGAAGGTGATGGGGATGAGCTATATGTTCAGTGGCTGTTCCTCTCTGGCTGCTGTGGATGTCAGCTCCTTTCAAACTGATAGCGTATATAATATGCAAGGCATGTTTCGCTACTGTTATGCTCTGAAAGAGCTGGATCTGAGTAATTTCGACACTTCCGGTGTGACAGATATGGGATATATGTTTGACGGCTGTATTGCGCTGCAAAAAATTGATATCAGTGGTTTTGATACGACAAAAGCTACCGAGCAGGGACGTATGTTTCTTGATTGCAGATCTTTGGAGACGCTGGATCTGAGTAGTTTTGTGATCACAAGTAAACATAATACGACAGATATGCTCTTAGACTGTGGAAAATTAAAGAAACTTATAACTCCCCGGGAGATGGGCAGGGGCATCGTGCTTCCGGTTCCTTCTGCGTCCCTGTCCTGGAGAAAGGCGGACGGTACAAAGATTCTGGAGATTGGTCAGGAGCTTGCAGGCGGTGTGACGATAAGCACCGATACGCATATCGGCATCAGCTTTGAGGGAACGAATTATAAGCTGGAAGGGTACGGGGACACGAATATCGGGGATATTGAGAAGGTATTTGAAAAGGGTGCGAAGGAAAGCTTTGCCTTTACGATTGTGCCGGATGCGGGATATGATGTGACACCTGTGGTGCGGTCCAGGACGGCCTTCAGTGCCGTCACGATTTCGCAGGGAGCTTCCCCATATCAGTTCGTTATAACGCCAAAGGATACGGCACAGGGCTATGTGCATGACGAGGTGATCGATGTCAAGGTTGCAAGAGCGGGTACTTATGCGCTGGGAATCGAAGTGAATTCCGAGAGGATAGAGGATTACTTCGTTGTCTCGAACGGGAAGAAGCTGGAGGCCAACGAGTCCGCAAAGGTGCCTGTGGAAAACAAATACGATGTTACGATCTATGTGAAGCTGGCGCAGGACGAAGCCTCTGAGAATTCCGGGAGGAGAATTCCGGCTCTGTGGCTGAGTGAACAGGGGGAGAATAATAATCAGAGAAAAATCTACAGTGTAAAAGATACGGATTCCCTGACGGACGAGGAAAAGAAATTTGCCGGCGGAGGCTACAGGGTCTTTCGCCTGGGCAGGATCTATAAAGGCGTTACGGCGGCTATCGTTGACGACTACGAGTGCTCCGTGACAGTTATGTCAGAGGGTTTTCCGGAGGAGTTCCGTATCATCCGGTATGTAGAGGATGAGTACGGAGTGTATCAGGAGCAGGAGTGCGACAAACCGATCATTGTGGAAGGCGGAGAGGATTTCTTTATCCAGGTTCAGTATACTGATACGCGCAATGACCACAAATGGTGCAGCGGGAACGTGGGGCAGAGATATGTCGGGGACAACGGCTGGTGGCCGGTTAAGACTGCCACTCTGCCCGGCGTTGAGGGAAAAGTGTGGAGTGTTGACACACTGAATATACATAACGGGGATCTGGAGGTGCTGGTTTCCTTAAAACCTTATACGATTTTGCTGGGCTGCAACAGCGGCGATATCGGGAATCTGACGGTAAGCGAGGGAGCGGCAGTCTCTGAGGATGGAAAATGTCTTGAAGTACACAAGGGCGACAGCCTTTCCATGAGCTTTACGCTTGCCGAAAATATTACATTGAAGCGGGTGTGGGTTGAAGACAACAGGCGCAATGACATCACCGAGGGGATAGAAATACAAACCACGGAGGCCGGCGGCAAATATACGGTCTCCATCGCAGATCTGTCGAAGCTTTCTGATATCTGGAGGATTAATTTCGATGTGGAAGATTCGCTGAACAGAGTATCTCTGGGAGACCCGATGAATCCGCCCAGTGTACGGGCTACCTATACATCCCAGTATTATTGCGGGAAAGATATAGTAGACAGAAGCCTGACTGTAACTATTGGAGACGCGACACTTCAGAAGAATGTTGATTATCGCACGGTCTTTTACAATAACCGCAATGCGGGCCAGGCTACCATGTTGATTCAGGCAATGCCGGATTCTCAGAAATACAGAGGGGAATATGCGGTGTCCTTTACCATCGAGAAAGTGAGTCTGCCTGCCGTACCCGCTGCAGAGCTTTATGTGGAAAGCCATACCTCGCAGATTGACCTCTCTGAACAGTTTGTCATTCAGGGGACCTATGACGACAAGGTTTCGCCTGAGAGGTACAGTCTGGTATCCTGTGACAGAGGCGGTATCCTCAACGGCGATCCTGCTCTGGACGGGAATGTGCTCACTTATCATATAAAGGAAGGTGCGGGCAGGGATTCTGATCCCGCGGTGATCACGCTCAGGGCTTCGTTTGAAAATTACAGGGACAAAGAGCTGAAACTGATCATACATTTAGTTAAGAGGGAGGAACTGACCCTCGGCGGAAAGCTTGTGGAGGACAAAGTGTATGACGGCATGGCAATCAGTCCTGATCTGGGCAGATTGCAGGTGCTTACCAGAGAGGGAACGGCTGTAAGCGCAGGGGACGCTGCAGCGATTCTGGGCGATATCAAAGATACCCTGATCTATCGTTATACAGGAACGGACGGCACAACATATGATTCGGATCAGCCGCCGGTGGAGGCAGGGAGTTACAGGCTTCAGGTGAAGGTTTCAGAGGAAAATCTGTATTATAAGTCGGATTATCTGGATGCCGGCAGTTTTAAGATATCCCGGAGAGAGGTCATATTTACGGCGCAGGACGACCTTCTTTATATAGGAGATAGCCTTCCGGAATACAGATATTCCACGGAGGGTCTGGTAGAAGGGCATACTGTGGAGAGAGGTAAGGCGCCGGTTCTTAGCTGCAGCATACAGGATACGCAGAAGGCGGGCGACTATCCGGTTTTGATCGATGTGTCAGGAGTGCGGATCAGTGACGGTACAGGACGGGATGTGACGGCTGACTACCGTCCTGTCGGCAAAGAGGGAACCGTAACGATCCGGGAACCGGAACCGGGGAGTTATACTGTGACTTTCTGTCTCTCAGGAAAGGGAGCGGATATCCGAAAGTCGGGAATGGTTTCAGGAAATCTGATCGCCAGGCCGATTGATCCGGAATGCGAAGGATATGTATTCCTCGGCTGGTATCTGGATGAGACGCTGAGCAAAAAATGGGATTTTGACTCTGACGTCATTCAGGGAGATATGACGCTCTATGCGGGATGGTCATTGGATCCGGAATCAGACGACAGTCTGGAGCTGTGTGTGCAGGAGATCCTGCCTCAGACCTATACCGGAAAGGCGATCAAGCCGGCGGTCACGGTGTATGCCGCGGACGGGAAGACCCCGTTAAAGAAAAATAAAGACTATCGCGTTACCTACAAGAATAATGTGGAGGCCGATACCAGAAAATTCAATGGTGCTGCCAGTATACCGGAAGGCGGCATCGGTTCCGGCTTAACGGATGATACGCAGGGCTTTAATTCTGAGTTGGCCTATGCCGTGATTACCGGAAAGGGCAATTACACCGGCACGGTTTATATGAATTTCCATATTGTGCCGGTGGATATTTCCAATGCGGATCGGTCTTCCTCGGGTATCACATTAAAATATACCGACTGCTTCGAGGAGAAGAGCGGTAAGAGCGCGTCCATTGTGACACAGTTTAAGACGAAAACCTCGAAGCTCAAATACGGAACGGATTATACCCTCACCGTGAAAAAAGCGGCGGACGGCGCTCCGGTGATCCTCAACGAGAAAGGGCAGCTTCCGCTTGAATCCGGCACATACAGTTGTATCATGGAAGGGAAGGGGAACTATACCGGTTCCCTGGAGAAGACTTTGTATGTGGCGCCGAAAGCACAGCTTCTGAAAAATGCCAAACTTAAAATTACAGGCACGATCACCGGCGTCACAAAAGAGCAGCTTGCGGCAGGGGTTGAGCTCTCGGAGCTTGAGGTAAGCATAGGAGGAAATACGCTCCAAAAGGATGTCGATTATGAGGTGGCATACAGCAATCATCACGCCATCGGGACCGCGACTGTCATCGTGAGAGGAAAGGGCAGCTATTCGGGCGTAAAGAGAGCTTCCTTTAAGATCAAGGGCATCCCGTTTAAGGAGAAGGAATTCGGCACAGTTTCCGTGCAGGATATGACTTATACCGGCGCTCCGCTGACACAGAATGACGTGCAGCTTGCAAAGGGCGCTGCAAAGCTGATCTATGGGGAGGATTACACGATCAGCTATAAAAATAACATCAAAAAGGGAAAGGCTACCATGACGTTCACGGCGAAGCCTTCCTCGGGGTACAGTGGCAGCTTTAAGAAAACTTTTGCGATCAAACCGCTTCAATTGAATTCAGACGGCATTTTGCTGCAGGGCGCGGAGAAAAAGAGTGGCTCCGCAGGCTGGAAACTGACGGAGAGCGTACCTTACCAGAAAGCGGGAGCGACACCGGCGGTCAGGCTTCAGGCGGGCGCTGGCGGACCATTTCTGACAGCGGGCAGAGATTATGCGGTGAAATATAAGGACAATAAGGATATCTCGGAAGGAAAGGCGTACATGACCCTTACGGGCAAGGGAAACTATGCAGGCAGCATAACGGTGTATTTTGATATCCGACAGGCTTCCCTTGCTGAGCTCTATCAGGCCGGGACGCTGTCTGTAACCGCAAAATCTGTCAAAGCAACTTTTCCTTATCAGAAGGACAGCGAGACCGAGGATAAGGTGCTAAAAGATCCCGATTATGCCTATGAGCCTGCCATCGTCATAAAAGACGGGAAAAAGACTCTGAAAAAGGATGTGGACTATACAGTCACCTATGAGGGAAACACAAGGGGTGAGCTGGAATATGGCGGCAGTCCCTGGGCTACCATCACAGGGCTGGGCAATTACGGCAATACATCCGGCAAGGAAGATGATTTCATTACAATACCTTTGAGTATTTATCAGAAAACTCTGTCGGGCAGCAGCATTTATGTAGTGTATGACGAGGATACGGATTTTGCTTACACGGGAGAACCGATTACTCCGGGAGTTACCGTCTATTATGGAAAACCTTCTGATATCAGCAGAGCCAAGAGAAACAAGGTGACTGAGGAAGATAAACTCACGGCGGAAAAGTCGGAAGACGATTCGTCAGATGAAGAGGCATATGGACTTACCAAACTTCAGGAATACGGGGAGGGAAAGGGCGGAGATTACATCCTCTCCTACGGGGCGAATACGGCAAAAGGGAAGAGCGGAAAAGTCATGATCCGCGGTATTTACGATTATGGCGGAAACGTCACGGTCACCTTTACTATCACGCCCAAAGAGCTTTACAAGCTGTATGCTCCGGAAGAAGAGTGATCTGGCTTATTATTATTGACATAAAGAGATATAATTGGCATGAAACAGACACAAAGTCAGAGACGGCACAGCCCTGCAAGGCTGCGCCGTCTCCTGTTTTCGAAGGCGCGTCTGTTAAGGTTTGCCGGACATTTCCTTGATGGATGACTTGTACATGGCCTCCACCTGTTCAGACCATTCGCGATGTTTGCGGAAGGCTATGAGGTAGGTAGCGATGATAAACAGCAGAGCCGGGTACAGCAGCTCCATCACGATAAGTCCGCCATATAACAGCATATATCCTATCTGCATCTGCGGAAGCGTGAGGAGGACATCTTGCACGAGGGCGCTGTTGTTCAGTACCGTCATAAGATTACCGGCTGCGGAGACATAGAGCATGACATGAAGTCTCCAGTTTCCGGTTCCGGAGGGATTTGTAAATAAGAATAGCCAGAACATCCCAAACAGGCATTTTACAAGTTCCATGATCAGATCCCTGCTCGTCAGAATCCCTGACATTGTCATAACGACAATGGAGAGGACGCTGTGTAATATCAGATAACCCGCCAAAAACCAGTAAATTATCTTTTTTGTTTTCGTCCAGGCGGCCAGTTCCGGATTGTCAATAAAAAACTGCGCCCGCCGCTGCATTATCTCCCGGCGCTGTGCTTCCAGTGCCTCTTTTTCTGCCTGATCCATATCATAACCTCCCTCATATGTGTAAAATATAATATATTTTATCATGATATGGAATAGCAGGCAAGCAGACTGCTGTTAAATCCTCTGAAACTGTCGCTTGCGGTTTGAGCAGATTCATAGTATACTGATATCAATGTTTTGGGATGGTATAGAGCGTATAGAAGGAGGCCGGAGATATGATACCCTGGGTAAGGTTGGAGGAAGTGATGGCTGAGGCGGGCAGGCGGACCGGTTATACATTGCTGGATGAGCGTCATGGCTGTGTGAACGGATGCCGTATGGGTATTTCGTTTTATTCGTTTGATGAGTATGGCACACCCACGGCTCATGAGGATCAGGAGGGCTTTTTCGTATTGGAGGGACGCGGGATGGCGCTGATCGGCGGCGAGGAACTTGTGCTGGAGCCGGGGATGGCATTTATGATTCCGGCGGGGACGCCTCATGCCATGAAGCGCGACAGACAGTATGAGTATTGCAAGGTGCTCTGGTTTCACGGGGCAGTGTAGTGAATGGAACAGCATGGACAACGGAGCACGGTTTTTATGTGAAGGCAGTACAGGGAAAAGAGGAGTGGAATCATGAAACAGGTATCTATTTATGCGGAGAATAGAAAAGGCACCATGCAGAAGATCACGGAGATCCTGTTGAAGCGGGAGATCAATATTCTGGGGTCGGTCACCAACGACAGCGCAGAGTACGGTATTGTCCGCATGGTGGTGTCAGACGCGGCAGGGGCTTCGGAGGCGCTTCAGAGCGCGGGCTTTATCTGCCGTCTGACAGAGGTCATCGGTGTGGAGGTTGAGGACGAGGTGGGAAACCTGAATAAAATGCTCACGCTGCTTATGGACAGCAATATCAGCGTAGACTATCTGTATCTGTCCTTTAACCGTGATTCCGGCAAGCCGATTATGGTGTTTCACTGCGAGGACATTATGGAAGTCAGGGCCTGTCTGGAGTCTAAGGGCTATACAGTATTATAAATTTCGGTTGGACACGGTGGAGGAATCAACGGAATTGTGGGTGATTTCTCCATTTTTATATGAGTGCGGTCAGCAGAAGCTGGGGCAGGGGCGCGATGCCCGTCAACGGCTGACAAGCCGGGAGAGGATATGAAAAATTTATATGGAAGACATCAAACAGATTGAACAGGAGAATTTTGGTACACAGACGCTGGAGGATATAGAGCCCCTTCTGGATGCCCGTATCATAAGGGCGATACGGGAGATGGGATTTGAGAAGCTCAGTCCCATCCAACAGCAGGCTATTCCCGTTTTGCTGCAGGGAGAGGATATCATCGGACAGGCTCAGACGGGAACGGGCAAGACGGCAGCTTTCGGTATTCCGGCCATCCAGAAATGCGATCCGGATCTGAAAAATCTGCAGACCATCATTCTCTGTCCCACCAGAGAGCTGGCCATACAGGCGGCGGAGGAGCTGCGCAAGCTGTCAAAATACATGCATGGGATCAAAATCCTGCCGGTCTATGGCGGGCAGGATATCGGCAGGCAGATCGCGGGGCTTCGGGGCGTACAGATCGTGGTGGGGACGCCCGGGCGCGTCATGGATCACATGCGCCGCCATACCATCCGGCTGGATGATGTGAATATGGTAGTGCTGGATGAGGCGGACGAGATGCTCAACATGGGATTCCGCGAGGATATGGAGACTATTTTGGGAGAGATCACCGGAGAACATCAGACGGCGCTGTTTTCTGCAACCATGCCCCGGCCTATATTGGAGATCACGGGGCAATTCCAGAAAAACGCCCGTATGGTGCGGGTTGCTGCAAAGGAATTGACCATTCCGCTGGTGAGCCAGAAGTTTTACCGCATCAGAAGTCAGGACAAGGACGCCGCCTGTGTGCGTCTTCTGGATTACTATCAGCCCAGGCTTTGCCTGATCTTCTGCAACACCAAGAAGAAAGTAGACGAGCTTGCGGAGGTCTTGAAAAAAGCCGGTTATCAGGCGGAGGGACTGCACGGCGATCTGGCGCAGCACCAGCGTGATGTGGTGATGAGCCGGTTTCGGGGCGGAAGTACGAATATTCTGATTGCCACGGATGTGGCGGCCCGCGGCATTGACGTGGACAATGTGGAGGCGGTTATCAATTACGATATTCCGCAGGATATAGAGTATTATGTGCATCGGATCGGCAGGACGGGACGGGCAGGCCGCAAAGGCCGTTCTTTCACCTTTGTGAGCGGCAGGGAATTGTTCAAGATCCGTGATATCGAGAGAGTGTGCCGGACTACGGTTGAGGAGAAAAAGCTTCCCGGAGCGGCGAAGGTGCTGAAGGCGAAGGCGGACATGTATCTCAATCAGGCCTGGGAACTTCACGAGCATGAGGATATGGAGCTAATGAAGAGTTTTCTGCAGCGCAAGATGGACGAGGAGGAGTGCGACGCGCTGGAGCTGGCGGCGGCCATGCTCAAATATCAGGTGGGCGACAAGGGAGAGGAAATTCAGGCGGACAGCTATCGGAGCGGGCGCGGCAGACAGGGTGAACAAAACGGCCGTGGAAGACGGGACGACAGAGCCGGATTTGGCGGGCGCGGCCGGCGCGGCGACAGTGAGGGCCGGGGCCGGCGAAATGACGGCGATGGCCGTGACAGACGCAGGGAAAGAGACAGACAGGGCGGTCGGGATTCCCGTGAGAATCGTGGCAGGCAGAGCGACCGGCAAAACGATCGGGGTGGGCGCGGCAGATGGGAGCCGGCCTTCGGGTATGGAACATCTCGCCGCAGGAAGGAGAAGAATTCGGACAGGAGGAGTGACAGTTGAGAGCAAAACTTGTGAAATTCGGCCCGTATGTACTGCTGGGACTGAGCTTTTTACTGTTGATATTTCTGAATGTGTTCTGCCATGATCATTGGCTGGACTCGGATATGGCTGCGGAGATGATATTTTCCAGGCTTCTGGCGGAGGACGGGCATTTTTTTGCCACGCCGGACTGGTATTATTCCACGGAATTTCGATTTCTGTATACGCATTGGATCATGGGACCGCTGTTTCGGACGGGCCTGAGCTGGCATGTGATCCGCGCAGTCACAAATATTGTGTCCTATGTGCTGGTGCTGGCGTCCTATTATTACTGCATGAAGCCGTTTCGGGTGAGGCGGGGCTTGGTGGTGGCAAGCTCGGCGGTGTTGCTGCTGCCTTTCTCGGAGACAATGATGACTCATATGGCTATGGGGAATACGTACCTGTTCCATGTGATGATCGTATTCTTCTTTTTCGGGCTGTATCTGCGGCTTACAGGCGGTACGAAAGACGGGGAACGGGGCAGATTGATTGTACGGGTGATCTGTTATCTGGCGCTTTCGCTGGTGTGCGGCGTGTCCGGTGTGCGGTATCTTCTGGCATTGCAGTGTCCGCTGGCGCTGGCAGGGCTGATTTATGTACTGCGCTCTGCAGAGTTCGGAGAATTTCGGCAGAGTTTGACGGCGGAGAACGGAAAGCAGCAGTGGAAGACTCTGTGGAAGTGTTCTGCCATGAAATATTTAGGCTATAGCCTGTTGGGGGCTTTTGGCAGTGTGGCGGGTTATGCAGTCAATGTGCTTTATGTGAGCAGGCAGTATGTGTTTCAGACTTACGACACCACCAATTTTATCTCGGTGTATCAGGGAGTGCTTTTTGAGCGTTTGCAGAATGCTATCGGAAGCCTTCTGATGCTCTTTGGCTATATTCCCGACAGGGGTGTGCTTTCGCTGCGGGGGATGGTCACGCTGGCTGCCTTTATAATGCTTGCTGTTTTTGGTTACTGCAGCGTCAGGGCGGGCCGCGGAAGCTGTGGAAGACGGCTGTTTGTCAGTATTTTTCTGGCGGTGAGTCTGGGCTTGAATCTGTTTGTGTTTGTGTTTACCACCAGCACCATGGTTCCGAGATACTATATTACGATTTTTATCTTTGCACTGCCCATGCTGTGTTTTTATCTGGAGCAGGAGGAGCGGTATTTTGACCGGATTGTGGTGAGTCTGCTGTTGGCGCTGTGTCTGTCTCTGGCCACGGGCAAGACGGTGCTGTCTTATCTCTCGGTGGACAAGAATGCGGACAGGCGGGAAGTGGCGGCGTTTTTGGAGGAGCAGGATTATCATTTCGGCTATGCCAGCTATTGGAATGCCAATATCATCACGGAGCTGACGGACGGGGCGGTGGAGGTCGCCAATGTGGGGGATGCAGCGCATCTGCAATATTTCAAATGGTCTTCCCCAATGAAATACTATGAAAATGGATATGCTACAGGGGAGGTGTTTCTGCTGCTTTCCGAGGAGGAGCTTTGCGGGGCGGCGGACGCGGAGACTGTGAAAAACGGCCGGATCGCCTATGAGGACGACGCCTACACGGTGCTTGTGTATGATTCGGCGGAGGCGCTGATGAGGTATGCGGCGGACTAATTGGCGTATGCGGCGGACTTTGGTGATGCAGCAGACTAATTGGTGATGCAGCGGATTGAACTGTGTCGTGATGGTTTGACTGGCCCTGTGGGAGGAATGGAGGAGTAAGTCTTTGAGAGTTGGAATGGGATATGATGTCCACAGATTGGTAGAGGGAAGAGATTTGATCATGGGCGGGGTAAAGATTCCCTGGGAAAAAGGGCTGTTGGGGCATTCGGATGCGGATGTGCTGCTGCATGCCGTCATGGATGCTCTGCTTGGCGCCGCGGCGCTGGGGGATATCGGGAAGCAGTTTCCGGACACGGATCCCGCCTATGCGGGCGCGGATTCGCTGATGCTTCTGGAGCAGGTAGGCGCACTGCTGGAACAGGAGGGATTCCTCATAGAGAATCTTGACGCCACGATCATCGCGCAGGCTCCTAAGATGCGGCCTCATATTGACGCCATGCGGGACAATATTGCCCGGGCGCTGGGGCTCGATGTACGGCAGGTGAGTGTGAAGGCCACCACCGAGGAGGGCCTTGGCTTTACCGGTAGCGGGGAGGGAATCTCCGCCCAAGCCATCTGTATGCTCACGAGTCCCTTTGATCTCACGGCTCAGGAGGTGCAGGGAAAATGTGCGGGCTGCAGCGGCTGCCCATCTAAATAGTTGAAATAGAAATAGTTGAAACGCTAAAACAGGAAATGCTGAAATAGCGAAAAACAGTTGACAAATGAGAGGATATTGCATATCCTGTTAAATAGATATGGATAAAGGCTTGGAGCGGATAGAGTACTTTTCGCGGCATGTGGCAGAGAGGGATCGCCGGAGGCTGGAAGCGATTCTCACAGGCGGAGGAGGAAGTGCATCCGGGAGCCGGTCTTTTGAAAAGGCAGGAGGACAGTGACTGTAACTGTCCGGTGATGCCGCAGTAGGAAGATACGTTGGCGCGCGTTAAGCGTTTGAGAGAAAGGCATGAGATGTCCCGGACACGGATTGCCTTTAAACAGGGTGGAACCGCGGATAAATTCGTCTCTGAAGATGGATTTATCCTTTTTTAGTTTAGCCGGTCAATAGAGCATGTTTGTGATAGAATGAGAGGTAAATATGGGGTTTATCAGGAATATCCGAGAGGAAATCAAGATCATCCGGGAGCGAGACCCGGCCATCCATTCTGCCATGGAGGTGTTTCTCTATCCCAGTTTTAAGGTGATGATCCACTACAGACTGGCCCATAAGCTGTATCTGGGGGGGCATTATTTCTGGGCGCGCTATGTGTCCCAGCGCGGAGTGCGCAAGACCGGTATCGAGATCCATCCCGGCGCGCAGATCGGAAGAGGTCTGTTTATTGACCATGGCAACGGGGTCATTATCGGGGAGACCACGATCATAGGGGATAATGTGACGCTTTATCAGGGCGTGACTCTGGGAGGAACGGGGAAGGAGCATGGCAAGCGTCATCCCACCATCGGCAACAATGTGATGATCAGCGCGGGGGCCAAGGTGCTGGGTTCGTTTACCATCGGGGACAATTCCAAGATCGGAGCGGGGAGCGTGGTCCTGAGCGAAGTGCCGCCGGGCTCCACAGTGGTGGGAGTGCCCGGGCGCGTGGTGCGCAGAAACAATATGATGCTGCCACAGGAGACCATGAACCAGACGGATTTGCCCGATCCCGTGCGGGAGGATATCATGAACCTGCAGCATGCCAATGCAGAGCTGATCAATCGGGTGCTCACACTGGAAGAACAGCTCAGGCAGATGCAGAGGGCATCCGGCAGAGAGGAATCGGATTAAGCACGATAAGATATTAGATAATATTTACTAAAGCGACAGTATAAAAAGGTAAAGTGAGGAGCATTCGGATATGAGCATGAAAATCTATAACACGCTGACAGGAAAAAAAGAAGAGTTTGTGCCTCTGGAGCAGGGCAAAGTGAAGATGTATGTTTGCGGCCCCACGGTATATAATCTGATCCATATCGGGAATGCGCGTCCCATGATCGTGTTTGACACGGTGCGCCGGTACATGGAGCACAAAGGGCTGGAGGTCAATTATGTCTCCAATTTTACGGATGTGGACGACAAGATCATCAAGAAGGCTGTGGATGAGGGGGTGGAGGCCTCTGTCATCTCGGAGCGCTATATCGCGGAGTGCAAGAAGGATATGGCCGCCATGAATGTGAAGCCTGCCACTACACATCCGCTGGCTACGCAGGAAATCTGCGGGATGCTGGAGATGATTCAGACCCTGATCGACAAAGGCCACGCCTATGCGGCGCAGGACGGTACGGTATATTTCCGCACAAGGAGCTTTAAAGAATACGGGAAGCTTTCCCACAAGAATCTGGAGGATCTGCGGGGAGGAAACCGCTCTCTGCTGGTGTCCGGCGAGGACCAGAAGGAGGATGCGCTGGATTTTGTGCTCTGGAAGCCCAAAAAGGAAGGGGAACCCTACTGGGAGTCGCCCTGGTGCGAGGGGCGTCCCGGCTGGCATATCGAGTGCTCCGTTATGAGCAAAAAGTATCTGGGGGAGGAGATCGACATCCACGCCGGGGGCGAGGATCTGGTATTTCCCCATCATGAGAATGAGATCGCCCAGTCCGAGGCGGCAAACGGCAAAACCTTTGCAAGATACTGGATGCACAATGCCTTTTTAAATATTGACAACAGGAAGATGTCCAAATCTCTGGGGAATTTTTTCACGGTTCGGGACATCAGCGAAAAGTATGATCTGCAGATTCTGCGATTCTTCATGCTGTCTGCCCATTACAGGAGTCCTCTGAATTTCAGCGCGGAGCTGATGGAGGCGGCAAAAAACGGCTATGAGCGCATCGTCACCTGTGTGGACAATCTGAAGTATCTGGAGGAGAAAGCCGGCGCAGACGGTATGACGGAGGCCGAGACCGCACTGCTTCAGGAGGCGAAAGGCTTTGCGGACAAATTTGACGAGGCCATGGACGATGATTTTAATACAGCGGACGCAATATCCGCAATTTTTGAGTTGGTGAAGTTCGCCAACACACATGCGGGAGAGCAGTCTGCAAAAGCGTTTTTAGCTGAGTTAAAGCAAGAGATCGTTATGCTCTCCGATATCTGCGGACTCATCGTGGATAAAGAGGAAGAAGGTCTGGACGCAGATGTGCAGAGGCTGATTGAAGAGCGTCAGGAGGCCAAGAAAGCCAGAAACTTTGCCCGGGCGGACGAGATCAGAGAGGAACTTCTGGCCCGGGGCATCGCCTTGAAAGATACCAGAGAGGGCGTAAAGATCGTGAGACTGTAGAACTATGGAGAGAACAATGCTGGATTTGATCAAGACAAGCTTTGGATGTGAGGAGAGGGATGTGCGGGGATATTCGCCCCTGACTCTGGCCTTTATCGGGGACGGAGTCTATGATCTGGTGATCCGCACACTGGTGGTGGAGCGGGCCAACCGCCCCCCAAATGAATTACATAGGCTGACCAGCGCCTATGTGAAGGCCGAAACGCAGGCAAAAATGATTGTGGCGCTGAAGGAGGAGCTCACGGAGGAGGAAGCCGGGGTGTTCCGGCGGGGGCGCAATGCCAGTCCCGCTACCACGGCAAAGAATGCCTCCCGGGCGGATTATCACAAGGCCACGGGATTTGAGGCTCTGATGGGCTATCTGTATCTGACCGGAAGGAGTGAGCGGATGCTGGAGCTGATCCGTCGGGGCCTGGAAAGGATAGACAATAAGCCGGAGCTTGGAACAGGTGGAGAATCAACCGGAGATTGAAACGGATGGGGAATCAGCCGGAAATTGAAATGGATGGAGGATGAGGCTGCGCATGGGTGAGCGTGTGAAGGAATGTGTCAGGGAATTTATGATCGAGGGCAGGAATGCGGTAATCGAGGCGTTTCGTGCAGGAAAAACCATAGACAAAGTCTATATACTGGACGGCTGTCAGGACGGGCCTGTGATGACCGTCAGACGGGAGGCCGCAAAACGGGATGTTCCGGTAAAATATGTGACAAAGGAGCGGCTGGATCAATTGTCTGAGACAGGAAGGCATCAGGGCGTCATCGCGCAGGCGGCCGCCTATGAATACGCTTCGGTGGAGGATATGCTGCAGACTGCCAGAGATAAAGGCGAGGCTCCCTTTTTGTTTCTTTTGGACAATATTGAGGATCCCCATAATCTGGGGGCAATCATCCGAACTGCCAATCTGGCGGGAGCCCACGGGGTGATCATTCCGAAGAACCGCGCCGTGGGACTGACGGCCACGGTGGCCCGCACCAGCGCCGGGGCGCTGAACTATACGCCGGTGGCCAAGGTCACCAACCTGTCCAAAACAATAGAAGAACTGAAGAAGGAAGGACTGTGGTTTGTCTGTGCGGACATGGACGGAACCGCCATGTACAGCCTGGATTTAAAGGGCCCCATTGGTCTGGTGATCGGCAGCGAAGGCGAGGGCGTGGGACGTCTGGTGAAGGAAAAGTGCGATATGACTGCGGCGATACCCATGAAGGGGGATATCGATTCTCTGAACGCCTCCGTGGCGGCGGGAGTGCTGGCTTATGAGATTGTGCGGCAGAGGCTGCAGGGCTGAGGGATATAGGATTATGACCAAAAATGACGAATTTTACGGACAGTCCACGGACGAGGAGCTGATCCACCGCCTGCGGGAGGGAGAGGAGGCCGTCATGGACTATATCTGTGAGAAATACAAACCGCTGGTGCGCAGCAAGGCCAAGTCCATGTTCATTCTGGGCGGGGACAATGAGGATCTGATCCAGGAGGGAATGCTGGGATTGTTCAAGGCAGTCCGGGATTACGACAGCGGACGTGACGCCAGCTTCTATACTTTTGCGGATCTGTGCATCAGCCGTCAGCTCTACACGGCGGTGCAGGCCTCCCGGAGGAAGAAACATATTCCGCTGAACAACTATATTTCCCTGTATGGGGATGTGGGGGAACGGGACAGCGAGGAGACCAGAAAGCTTACGGACTCTCTGGCCGATCTCTCAGAGCGCAATCCCGAGGAAATGTTTCTGGACAAGGAGCGGGTGGATTATCTGGAGAAATCCATCGAGAAAGAGCTGTCCGGCTTCGAGAAACAGGTGCTGGATCTGTATATGACAGGCATGAGTTACACCCAGATCGCCAAGGTGCTGGGAAGGGATGAGAAGGCTGCGGACAACGCGCTGCAGCGGCTGAAAAATAAAATACGGAAAATGTTGTGAGGGCAGTTAAAATCAACTGTCCTTTTTTAATATTTATTTTATAATTAATACCGACTTAGTTTCTTGACTTTCAATATTTTCGGACGTATAATCAACAAGTAAATTTCCGACTGGCTGGTCGGGAGATGAAAGTATAAAGTATATAGTATCTGAAGAATAGCAGATAAAACTATCGGAGGAGTGGAAGGATGATCAAGAGCAAACGTATTTTAGGGCTGGCACTCAGCGCAGGACTTCTGCTTGCGGGCTGCGGCAGTACGGCGCAGGAGCAGGAGACGCTCTCCGCCGTTTTGGTGGATGCACAGGCGGCGGGCCGGGGTACGCTGGTGCTGAGCAATCAGTTTATGGGTACGGTTTCCCCGGAGGAATCCGTGTATATTATACCCATGGCACAGGGCACCGTGACAGAGACATTTTTTGATGTGGGTGACGAGGTACAGGCGGGAGACGTTCTGTTCAAGATCGATGACAGCGGCGCAAAGCTCCAGCTTCAGCAGGCAAAGTTGACCTATACCAATGCGCAGCAGCAGGCTGACAGCGCGCTGACTACACAGCAGCAATCCGCGAATCTGCAGCTCGATGCCAATATCAAGACCGCCGAGGCGCAGTATATGGCGGCACAGGTTGCATGGAAGAATACCAAGGACTCGCTGGATGATCTGGAAAAGCAGGTAGATAAGGCGAGAAAGGCATATAATCAGGCAAAGAAGGCGGGAGCTGACGAAGCGACGCTGGCGGAGCTGAAGAAAGGGCTGAAGACGCTGGAGAGCAGCTATTCTCAGTTGGAGATACAGTACAATCAGGTCGAGGCACAGTATGAGGCCGCCACGGTGGGTTTTGAGTCGGCCAAGGAGGCAAGAGACCTGACCCAGGGAGCGGCATTGAACGACACGAAGGAACAGCTTAACACTTCCCTGCAGCTTGCGAAGGTTGCAGTGGATTCCGCAGAGCTTGCCCTCTCCTATTATTCGGTGACCACCCCTATCTCCGGCAAGGTTATCTCCAAGAATGTGACGGTAAACGGAATGGCTACGGCTTCCTCACCCGCCTATATCATCGCGGGGGAGAATACCATGCTCGTGACGTTTCAGGTCAGCGAATCCATCATGAACACCTTGGAGAAGGGACAGAAGATTGCGGTTGAGAGAAACGGAGCTGAGTTTGACGGTGTGATCACCGAGGTGGGAAACGCGGTCAACGCCCAGACGGGACTTTTCCAGATTAAAGCCGCCATTCATGCCGACGGACAACAGCTTCCCAGCGGCGTCAGCGTGAAGATCACCAGCGATACCTACACGGCGGACAATGAGATCATCATCCCCTATGACGCCGTCTATTATGAGACGGACGGTTCGTATGTATATGTTGCGAAAGATGGTATGGCAGTCAAGACTTATGTGACAACCGGAATTTTTGATGAAAACAGCATTGAGATCGTCGATGGCATCTCCGATGGCGATCTGGTGATCACTACCTGGTCTCCCAGGCTGATCGACGGCGTGGAAGTGGACGTCCGGTCATAAAACAATAATACGCAATATTGAATAAAAAGCGTATTCACTATTGCTTCATGAGAACGATGGACGCGCGTCGAAGCGCGCAGATGGGAATAAATATGAGTCTGACAAAACTTGCGTTAAAAAGACCGGTATCGTGTATGCTGATGATCCTGGCGCTGACGGTATTCGGTATCTCTTCCATATTTGGTTTTAAGCTTCAGTTGATTCCTGATATCGAAATGCCCATGCTGATCGTTATGGCGACTTATCCCGGGGCTGATGCCCAGAGCGTGGATGAACTGGTGGTCTCTGTGATCGAGGATGCGGGTTCTTCCCTGAGCGGTGTGGACTCCACCATGACGGTGTCCTATGAAAACTATGGCATGGTGATGTTTACTTACGAGTACGGTGTGGATATCACGGAGTGCCATGATGATCTGAGGGCGGCTCTCGAGGTTGCCCGGCTCTCTCTGCCTGAGGACGCGGGGGATCCCACCATTATCGAGATGAACGTCAACAGCATGGAATGTATGATGATTTCTGCCACGGAGACCGGTGATGTGGATCTTTTGAAGGTGGTCAACGAATCTGTGGTGCCTGAGCTGGAATCTCTCTCCGGCGTGGCCCAGGTGTCGGTGAATGGCGGCAGTGAGGAATATATCAGGGTGGAGCTGAATGACACTCTGATGAATCAGTACGGGCTCACCATGAATAGCATCTCACAGTTTCTGGCGGCGGTTGATTTCTCCTATCCGGCGGGCAGTGTGATCCAGAGCAATCAGGATATCAGCATTACCACCGCAATGGAGTACAATACGGTGCAGAAGCTCAGAGAGGTGCCCATCATGACGGGGACAGGGCAGGTGCTCACGCTGCAGGATGTGGCCAATGTCACCATGTCCACCAAGGAGGCCGAAAGCCTGAGCCGTTATAACGGACTGGATAATCTGAGTATCGGTATTCAAAACAAGAGCAGTTACGGAACCGTGAACGTATGCCGGGATGTGGAGCGGGCTCTGACGCGCATTCAGGAGAAGGTGCCTGCGGTAGAGTTCCAGATCACCTATAATGCCAGCGACTCTATTGTGGATTCCCTGACGGCTGTGTTTGAGACACTGCTTCTGGGCGTGGCGCTGACCATGCTGGTGCTGTTCCTCTTCTTCGGAGATTTCAAGGCCAGCCTCATCGTCGGCTCCTCCATGCCCATATCGCTGCTGTTTACTTTGATCGTGATGAGTCTGATGGGATTTTCCCTGAATATTATCACGCTGGGATCCCTTGTCATTGCCATCGGTATGATGGTGGACGCTTCCATCGTGGTGATCGAGAGCTGCTTCAGAAAGCAGAACGGAGAACTCTCCGTGCGGGATGCGGTGTTTAAAGGGGCAAAGGAGGTGACTGCCTCCATCGTGGCCTCCACCATCACCACCATTGTGGTGTATCTGCCTCTGGCATTGATGAAGGGACTGTCGGGCCAGCTCTTTTCTCAGTTGGGCATGACCATTGTGCTGGCCATGCTGGCGTCCCTGATCGCGGCCATGATGCTGGTGCCCCTGTTCTTCTGTGTGTTTAAGCCCAGGGAGAAGGAAAATCTTCCTGTGGATAAGCTGCTGAATAAGATCACCGGATTGTACAGAAGGAAGATGCCGGGACTCCTGCACAGGAAGAAAACTGTGATGTTTATCTCGGTTGTTCTGTTGGTGGTGTCCTTTGTGATAGCGGGATTCTTGAATGTGGAGATGATCCCTTCCGCGGACGAGGGCATGGTGTCGGTATCGTTGACCTTCCGTTCCGGTACTTCGCTGGAGAGCAAGGATGCGGCTCTGAGGGAGTGGGAACAGATCGCGGCGGAGCATCCCGATGTGTCCGGTTACAGTATCTCTGTCAGCAGCATGGGGGCCACCATGTCAGCCACACTGAAAAAAGACCGGGCCATGAGCACGGCGCAGGTGGTGGATGCGTGGAATGAACTTGGCGCCACTATGACCAATATGGATGTGACAGTGGCTTCCAGCGGAAGCAGCATGAGTTCCATGATGAGTACCGGAAGCTATGAGATCGATCTGCAGGGCTACTCCATGGAAGACCTGCGCATAGCGGCGGCTGCGCTCTCCGAGGGAATGCGCGGAATCGACGGTGTGGTGAAGGTGAACAATTCCCTGGCCAATGCGTCTACTCTGGTAAAAGTGGATGTGGATCCGCTGAAAGCCATGCAGTATGGACTTACGCCCATTTCCGTGGGCATGACTCTGAACAATGTGATCAGCGGAGTGAAGGCGCTGACCATCACCAATGCCGGATCTGAGTATGAGGTGAGACTGGAGTATCCCGAGGGACAGTATGACGATCTGAATCAGTTGATGGACCTGATGCTGCCTACTTCCATGGGCATCAATATTCCGCTGCGTGATATTGCGCAGATGGTTTATGCCGAGGGGCAGGAGAGCGTCTCCAGACAGAATGGGCTTTATTTTGTCAGTGTCACGGCTACGCTGAATTCCGAGAAGACCTACGAGGCACAGGACGCCATCAACGCGCTGGTTGCAGAACTGGATTTCCCTGACAGTGTGACTCCTGCGGACAGTATGATGACGGATATGATGAATGAGGAGCTTACGGCAATCTTCAATGCCATCCTCACCGCGGTGTTCCTGGTATTTCTTGTGATGGCCATGCAGTTTGAATCGCCCAGATTCTCACTCATGGTAATGACCTGTATACCCTTTGCGCTGATCGGTTCCTTCCTGTTTCTGTGGGTAACGGGACAGACGCTGAGCATGGTTTCTCTGATGGGATTTTTGATGCTCATGGGTATTGTGGTAAACAATGGTATTTTGTTTGTGGACTCCACCAATATGCTGCGGCAGGAGATGTCCGTGGAGGATGCGCTGATCGAGTCGGGCTGTATTCGTCTGCGCCCCATCCTCATGACCACACTGACCACGATCTTATCCATGATTCCTCTTGGCATTGGTATCGGTACCAATGCGGCGATGATGAAAGGTATGGCTTTGGTTATCATCGGTGGTTTGGTGGCTTCCACCGTGTTGACGATGCTTTTGATCCCCAGCTTCTATCTGATTCTGGATAAGGAGACCAGAAAGGCCAGAAAGAGTGCGAAGACAGGGAAGAGCCGCAGAAAAACCCTTCGGGAGATGACGGAGGAAGCATGAGTAAAATAACCGGTATGGAGCCGGTGCAGGAGATTCCGCCCAAGGTACTGCTGATGTACGACGCGGTACAACAGCTCATCGGGGAGGGATGCAGTGTCAGCCAGATACGCGTCTCCTCCATCACCGAGCGGGCGGGTATCGGAAAAGGCACCGCTTATGAATATTTTGATTCCAAAGAAGAGATTCTGGTAGGCGCGTTTATTTATTATGTCAGAAGCATGGCGGAGGAGATGAACCGCCAGCTTCGGCCGCTGGGGAGCCTGCGGGAGCAGATCAATTATATTTTTGACGATCTGGATCGGGAGAGTCAGAAAAAATATTGTTTTGTCCATTTTGTGCATGAGGTGACAGATAATTCACAGTTTAGCCGGATGGTGAAAGAGAGACTGCAGGAGAATTCCCTGACGCGTAATTTTGCAGAGTTTTTGTTCGGAGATATCATCCGTCAGGGAGTGGAGCGGGGCGATATTTACCCCGATATCCCCATGGATTATCTGATTTACACTGTATTTTGTAAGGTGTTGACCTACATGATGTGCATCTGCACGGAAGAGTGTTTTGACACGGATGTGCCAGCGTTTCGCAGGCTGATCATTGAGGGTATCCTTCGGGATATGAAAACAAAAATTTAATATTGACAAGCAGGGGGGCATTTGCTATAATGAAACACGGTGATTGCGAGAGCGTCCCTAAAGTGCTGCTGTGGCTCAGTCGGTAGAGCGTCACATTGGTAATGTGGAGGTCACGGGTCCGATTCCCGTCAGCAGCTTATTTTGCAGCAGCGGAAACCTTGATAGAATCAGGGTTTCCGCTGTTTTGGCGTGTCTGAAAATCTGTAGACAGTTGTAGACAGCCATCCAAGTTTCTCTATGATGGGGAATGCCTGCAAAAGACTCTGGATGCCTTGAATACATTGCTTCGGGAGAAGGTATTTGACCGATTTGAGGCATGGGGGCATGACGAAGATATTCGCTATGACTAAACATCATATAAATAGCGGCTCACTAAAATGGTGAAAAAGTCTTGCCTCCTGCCGCCAGATGTGCTATATTAGACATAGAAAAGGAGCAACCGCCCACAAGAGTGGTTAGCCTCCCAAGTTAATGCTTACGAATAAGCCTACCTGCACGGCCAAGTACAAGGTAGGCTTATTTATTTCCGCTTGTTGTTCCTATCTATGTAGGCAAGCAGTGCTATGAGAAAAGTACCACCAAGAAATAATAGGCTTAATACTTCATATATTCCCATCCGCACCACCTCCCTTCTTTTTCAAGTTCAGGGAGGCTACCACCTTGCAACACGGTTGCTCCATATCGACAATATAACACAACTTCCCTTATCGGGCAATATTATTTTCTTTGGGCAAGTGAGAAAGATAAAAGGATTCAATATTTTGAAAGCGCGGAAGAATATCATTTGCTTGTGTAAGCTCAATCTTTTTAAGTCTATCATTTATTGGCTTTAACTTTTTATCAAGCATATCAGAAATTGCAAGTAATAATTCATTATCTGTCATATGTCTGCACCCTCTCTATGTGAGGTAATATATCACATATTGGATGTAAAGTCTATTTATTTATCAAAATGTTTGGGGGAAATATTATTTTGCTTTGAGCAAATATCAGGCAAACATACCTGATAAGTGTGGTGAATCCCTAAACAAAATGATGCAAAAATCTTGCGTCCTGCCGCCAGATGTGCTATATTAGACATAGAAAAGGAGCAACCGCCCACAAGAGTGGTTAGCCTCCCAAGTTAATGCTTACGAATAAGCCTACCTGCACGGCCAAGTACAAGGTAGGCTTATTTATTTCCGCTTGTTGTTCCTATCTATGTAGGCAAGCAGTGCTATGAGAAAAGTACCACCAAGAAATAATAGGCTTAATACTTCATATATTCCCATCCGCACCACCTCCCTTCTTTTTCAAGTTCAGGGAGGCTACCACCTTGCAACACGGTTGCTCCATATCGACAATATAACACAACTTCCCTTATCGGGCAATATTATTTTGTTTTCAGCAAATATCAGGCAAATACACCTGATAAAAGGGGTGATTCAGATTAAGAGACCGTTTGTAGACACGCCGTAGACAGCGTACTTTCCTCCTTGATTTTATCGGCTTTTCGGGGCGTCACCCAGTCCGATTCCCATCAGCAGTTTGTTTTAAAGGCAATACTTCTGCATTGTAAAATGTATTGCTGAATGTTATAATAAACAGCAAGGTAAATTGCGCAGAATTGCAGTTTGTATGATTAGGACTCATAAGACTTGCATGTATAGGGGGATGAGAGAAAAACTATGAAAAGGAAAATGATAACGGCATTATTGGCAGTGATCATGGCGGCATCCACTATTTTTGGAGGATGCGGCGTACCAAAGGAGAGTGGCGGAAGAGCGGATAGCATAGAGCAGACGAGAGAATCCCGGGAGACTGAATTATTGAAATTTTTTCGTGTAGATGAGTTGAGGCGATTGGTCAGATCGGAGGATTTGACATTGGGCATTTGGTCCGAGCATAAATATGACGAGTTTGGCAATGAAATAAAATGTAGTTGGTACGTGCCTGTAGCGAGGAGTTAGCATTATAAAATAGCATGACCATAAGCGGGAATCTGAAAACAGGTTCCCGATTTTTTTTTAAATGTGTATAATTTTTGTGAATCTGATTAAAAGTCATTTACAAAACATTATTGGGGAAACGGATAAATAAACATAGCAGGCATACAAAAAGTATGATATTCTTTATGGAAAGACAGATATTTTTAACAGTTTTGCATGAGCAGGAGGAAGACTATGGATCGCGGACGGACAGTGCAGGTCATAGCCAGAATTCATACGGATTTTCCCGCTAAATTTGGCATCCCAAGGCAGAGCGGTCTGGTGCCGGAGCTTGTGGGAGAGATTATATTTGAACCGGAATTCCGCAGGCCGGAGGCGCTTTTGGGCATAGAAGAGTTCTCTCATCTGTGGCTTCTGTGGGAATTCTCTGAGGTTAAGCGTGAGAGCTGGTCGGCCACCGTCTGCCCGCCCAGGCTGGGAGGCAGAGAGAAACGGGGGGTATTTGCCACACGGTCGCCTTTTCGGCCCAATTCCATCGGTCTTTCCTGCGTAAAGCTGGAACAGGTGATTCTGGAGGGGGAGGAGGCGCCAAAACTGATCGTGTCCGGCGTTGATCTGTTGGATGGGACGCCTGTCTATGATATCAAGCCCTATCTGCCCTATACGGACGCTCATCCTGAGGCGGAGGGGGGATTCGGACAGGCGCACAGAGAGGACGGGATCAGAGTCGTATTCCCCGAAGCGTTGTCAGAGAGACTTCCGGAGGACAAGAGGGAGGCTGTTTTACATGTATTGCAGCAGGATCCCAGAGCTGCCTACAACAAACAGCCGGACTATTGTTATGGCATGGAATTCGCAGATTATGATATTCGCTTTACCGTGGAAAATGATACGCTCACAGTCTGCGATGTCATTGCCGCTAAGGGGCAGGATTTCGAGCGGATCAAATAAAACGGGTCGGATGGGGCATGTCAGGGGAACGGCATTTACTAGGTTATTTATTCCATTGCAAATGTTCCCGCATCAGCTCCCTGCAGAGCGTATAGATATCCCAGCGTATATTGGCCGGGGTGATCACTGCCTTGAGTCCGACGGGAGCAATGCCCGCATTGCGGTAGGCTGCCAGAAAAATATCCAGCGCGTCCGGGTCAAGTCCGCAGAATATCATTATTTCGACTGACGGCATGATGTCGCCCGGACATGGGGTTCTCTCAGGGACGATACCGCCTGGCATTCCTGTGATCTGTGCCAGATGCCCCAATGGTTTTCCGAAATCTTTTGGTTCTATGACGATGGGTTGTATCTCCAGTGACATGCATAATTGCCGGATCGCGGCAAGTTTTTGACCGTTTATCTGAATCAGCAGCAGCTTTTTGCTGTTGTTTTTGTTGTGGGTGTCGGGTCTGCCCTTTTTTCCTGTTTTTGCCATTGTCTTCACTCTCATTGTATTTTATTGCGTACGCCGTGCATATTATAACAGAATGTACGGATTCGGGCAACGGCCGGGAACCATTTTAATGCTGCCCGATAGAGGAAGGAGCGTTTTAAAATGAAGATGGTGTTTGAATTTTTATTGTTGGCCTTGGGTTTTGTGCTTTTGATCAAGGGGGCGGACTGGTTTGTGGAGGGAGCCTCCAAAATCGCGGACAAATTCGGCATCCCGCAGATCGTCATCGGTCTGACCATTGTCGCCATGGGAACTTCGCTGCCGGAGGCGGCTGTGAGTATTTCCGCGGCTCTGAAGGGGAATGCGGAGATCACCATCGGCAATGTGGTGGGCAGTAACATTCTGAATGTGCTCATCATTCTGGGCCTCACCTCTGTGATCCGCGCAGTGGCGGTAAAAAAGAATACGATTCGCATAGAGATACCTTTTACCATGGCAGTCACCGCGCTTTTAGCGTTTCAGGGGCTGGCAGATCATCAGATCAGCCGTGTGGAAGGGGCTGCTCTCTGGGGACTGATGATCGTGTATCTGCTGTATCTGGTATGGGTGTCAAAGACGGACAAGGATGCGATTGAGGAGGCTCCGACGGCAGACGGGAAGGAATCACTCTTAAGGATGATCTTCATGGTGCTTGCAGGCTCGGGCATGATCGTGCTGGGCAGCGATGTATCTGTGGACGCGGCCACCGCCATCGCTACGGGCTTTGGCATGAGCGAGCGCCTGATCGGTCTGACTATCGTGGCGTTGGGCACTTCCCTGCCGGAGCTGGTGACAAGCTGTACTGCGGCTGTAAAAGGCAAGGCAGACATCGCCGTGGGCAATATCGTAGGCAGCAATATCTTTAACATTCTCTTTGTGGTGGGAACCGCCGCCCTGATCACGCCGGTGCCCTACAGTGCAAATTTTTTGGTGGACAGCATTGTGGCCGTGGCGGCCATGGTGCTGCTGCTGGTGTGTGTGTTTCCGAAAAAGAGATTGGGACGCGCCGGAGGAGGCGTGATGTTGGCGGGATATTTTGCTTATTTTGTCTATCTTTTACAATCTGCGGCAGTCATATGAGCAGCACTGTGGATTCCTTGCGGATTCTGCAAAAACACAGGGATTGTGGTTGCATAGAGTCCGGCAGGGATGGTATAATATCTTTACTTAAGGTATGAATTTCGGAGGACAGGAAGAAATGAGACAACAGGGAATCTTGATGCCGATCTCCAGCATTCCGTCTGCGTACGGCATCGGAACCTTTGGAAAGGAAAGCTATCGCTTTGTGGATTTTTTGCAGGAGGCGGGACAGAAGCTGTGGCAGATTCTGCCTTTAGGCCCCACAAGCTATGGAGACTCACCCTATCAGGCCTTTTCCACTTTTGCGGGGAATCCCTATTTTATCGATCTGGAGCTTTTGATCGAGGAAGGATATCTCACGAAGGAGGAATGCGATTCCTGCGATTTTGGGCAGGATGTTCACTCTATTGATTACGAGAAGCTGTATTATGCCAGATTTCCGGTGCTGCGAAAGGCTTATGAGCGCAGTTTTTCCTCCGTAAAAAAGAAGGAAGAGTATCGGGCCTTTACCGGAAAGAATGCCCACTGGCTGGAGGATTACGCTCTTTTTATGGCGGTGAAGGATCATTTCGGGGGAGTCTGCTTTATCCGGTGGGACGAGGATATCTGTCTGCGCAAAAAGTCCGCCCTCTCGAAATACCGGAGCATGTTGAAGGAAGAGATCAATTTCTATAAATTCCAACAGTACCTGTTTTTTATGCAGTGGAAAGCGCTTAAGAGCTATGCCAACGAACGGGGGATTGAGATTGTTGGGGATATCCCCATCTATGTGTCTTTTGACAGCGCGGACACCTGGGCCGATCCCAGACTGTTTCAGATGGATGAAAAGGGTTATCCCACCAGCGTGGCCGGATGTCCGCCGGACTATTTTTCCGAGGACGGGCAGCTTTGGGGCAATCCGCTCTATGACTGGGAGTATCACAAGAGTACGGGCTATGAGTGGTGGATGCGGCGTTTTGCCCAGTGCTTTGATCTTTATGATGTGGTGCGCATCGACCATTTCCGGGGATTTGACGAGTATTGGGCGGTGCCCTACGGCGACGCTACCGCGGTGGGCGGAAAATGGGTGAAGGGGCCCGGTTATGATCTGTTTGCGGTGATGAAGAAGCAGCTTGGTAAGAAGAAGGTGATCGCGGAGGATCTGGGTTTCATGACGGACAGTGTCAGGAAACTGGTGAAAAAGACCGGTTTTCCCAATATGAAGATTCTGCAGTTTGCCTTTGAGGCAGGTGGGGAGAGCGAGTATCTGCCCTACCGCTATGACAAAAACTGTGTGGTTTATACCGGCACCCACGACAATGACACTATGGTGGGATTTTTGAAACAGATGCCCAAGAAGGACATCCGGTTTTTAAAAAAATATCTGAATTGTAAGAAGGATAAGAATCTGTGCAGGGAGATCATCCGGGCAGGAATGGCCAGTGTGGCGGACACCGTGATCATTCCCATGCAGGACTGGCTGGAGCTGGACAACTCGGCCCGCATCAATATCCCTTCCACGCTGGGCGAGAACTGGAAATGGCGCATGGACTCCGGGGCTTTGTCCCATAAGCTGGCCAGACAGATTTATAAGATGACAAAATTATACGGAAGGATTTGAGGTTTCCGGTCATATAGTTTACCAAGGATTGAAAGGTTTGGATTTCAATAATATACCTTAAAGGAGGAAACAGTATGCCTGATCTGTCATTTATTTTTACCACGGCTGCCATTATTGTGGCGGCAATCTTTCTGCTCATTATTCTTTTGAGCGGTTATGTAAAGGCTTCACCGGACACAGCCATCATTATTTCCGGTCTGCGCCGCAACCCTAAGGTGCTCATCGGTAAGGCGGGGGTGAAGATTCCCTTTCTGGAGAGAAAGGATGAGCTGAACCTGCAGTTGATCCCCATCGACGTAAAGACCTCCAACGCGGTGCCCACTGCCGATTACATCAATATCAATGTGGACGCCACCGTCAATGTCAAGATCAGCGATCAGGCGGATACGCTGCGGCTGGCGGCGCAGAACTTCCTGAACAGAAAGCCCGAGTATATCGCCCATGTGGCCAGAGAGGTGCTGGAGGGCAATGTGCGTGAGATCGTGGGTAAGATGGCTCTGGAGGAGATGGTTTCCGACCGCCAGAAGTTTGCCACGCTGGTGAAGGAGAATGCGGAGCCGGATCTGGCCGCCATGGGTCTGGATATCGTCAGCTTTAATGTGCAGAATTTTGTGGACGGCAACGGCGTTATCGAGAATCTGGGTGTGGACAATATCGTAAAGATACAGAAGAACGCGGCTATCTCCAGAGCGGAGAGCGAGAAGGAGATCGCAAAGGCTCAGGCCAATGCCCGCAGAGAGGCAAACGACGCCCAGGTGTCCAGCGAACTTGAGATCGCCAACGCGCAGGCCAGGGCCCAGAAGGAAAAATCCATCGTTCAGGTCAATGCGGAGCGGGAGGCTCAGGAGGCCAAGATCAATGCGGACACATTGATCGCCCAGAAGGCAAATGAGCTGGCCATCACCCAGGCAGAGCTCCAGAAGGCAGCGGATACCAAGCGGGCTATAGCGGATGCAGCCTATCAGATCCAGCAGGAGTCCGAGCGTAAATCTGTGGAGATTGCCACAGCCGATGCAAACATTGCCAGACAGGAGAAGGAGATTCTCTTAAAGCAGAAGGAAGCCGAGGTAATGGAGCAGGCTCTGGATGCCGAGATCAAGAAGAAGGCGGAGGCCGAGAAGTTTGCGAGACAGCAGAAGGCGGACGCGCAGCTTTATGAGATTCAGAGAAATTCCGAGGCTCAGCTCTTTGAGCGCCAGAAGAACGCGGAGGCTGAGAAATTTGAGAAGGAGAAGGAAGCGGAGGCTCTGAGGGCTACCGCGGAGGCACAGAAGTTTACCATGGAGCAGGAGGCTCAGGGTATCCGTGCCAAGGGTATTGCCGAGGCGGAGGCTATCCGTGCAAAAGCGCTGGCTGAGGCGGAAGGTATCGAGAAAAAGGCGGAGGCTATGACCAAGATGGGCGAGGCCGCCGTGCTGGAGATGTACTTCAAGGCATTGCCTGAGGTAGTCAAGAATGCCGCCACGCCGCTGTCCAATGTGGATAAGATCACCATGTACGGAGACGGCAATTCCTCCAAACTGATGAAGGATGTCATGGGCACGGTGGTGCAGGTGACGGACGGACTGAAGGAATCCACAGGAGTGGACCTGTCTGCGGTGCTGGCAGGATTCCTGGGCGGTAAGGTGGCCGCAGGCACAGCCGTAGAACAGGAGAAAGAAGAGTAAATAAAAGAAGAGTAAATATATAAAATGCCGCCCGGTTCATGACTGGGCGGCATTAAAATTGCGCATTGACATATAGGAATTGTGATATTCGGGAAGGTAGGTCACTTCCTCGCCAAACCAGGGGGGCGGCAGGAATGCCTCGGCGGCCTCCTTGCTCAGAAATTCAACTTCCGCCATGACTAAAGGAGCGAAGGGCGGGTCAAAGATATCCAGTTCGATGGTCAGGCTGTAGTCGTCGGGCGGAGGCGGGAATCCCTCATGAAACCCGGGGTGTTCCAGCGGGATCAGGTGACGCCTTTTGGAGATGATATTGCCGTCCGCCTTGTCGCGCAGATGATAATAGGACTCCTTGTCCAGCATCAGATTGCTCTCTTCCCGGGCCATCATGCCATAGCCTTTGTAGGTCATATAATAATGTTCATTTTCCTTGCGCACACGCACTACCGGATTGATGTTCAGATAAGCCTGCTCGATATGCAGACAGGGGTATTGCTCCAGATCCGCAGGGATCGATTTGATCAGAAATTTTCGCTCGATTTCCATTGTCGTACCTCAAATAAAATTACTCTGCCGTAAAATGCCCGCTAAGGCGGGGAAATATTCTCACAGGCAAAAACCTGTTACTGCAGTTCCTGCATATTATAGCACAGTAAATGAGAAAATCCAAGTGCAAAAGGACCGTTTTATTTGCCTTTATTAAGTTGAAAGGCCGGAGAAAAGCGTGTATAGTATTAAGAGGAAATATGTGGAATACTGTTAAGAAGAGAGCGTCAAAACAATAAGAGAGAATGGAGGAAACGGGATGAGCAGAATTGGAATCTTTTTTGCAAAAGGATATGAAGAGATAGAGGCTCTGGCTGTGGTGGATATCTGCCGCAGGCTGGGACTGGCTATCGATATGGTATCTGTGACGGAGGATTTATATGTGGAGGGTTCGCATGGCATTGTGGTTAAAATGGACAGGACATACTCCCAAGCAGATTTTGCGGGTTATGACATGCTGATCTTGCCCGGCGGCGGAGAGGGAACGCGGAATCTTGAGGCACACGGACCGCTGATGGCGCAGATAGACGCCTTCTATGAGGCAGGAAAATATATCGGCGCAATCTGCGCGGCCCCCAGCATTTTTGGACATAAGGGTATTTTGAAGGGAAGAAGAGCCTGTTCCTATCCTGATTTTGAGAGCCATCTGGAAGGAGCGGTGGTCACTGCGGGCCCTGTGGAGATCGACGGGAATGTGATAACCTCCAGAGGGATGGGCACTGCCATCGATTTCGGTCTGGCTGTAGCGGGGCTGTTCTGCGGACAGGAGAAGGCGCAGGCGCTGGCAAAGGGAATCGTATATAGATAAAAGTTTGGAATTGCCGTCTGGGCGGCGGAATGAGAGGGAAAATGGAAGGTTTGGAAGTCTGCAGGGAAATGCTTTCTTTTATAGAGGAGAGCCCCAGTTGTTTTCATGTGATCGCGAATATAAAGGAGAAGCTGGCGGCAGCGGGATTTCGGGAGCTGGACGAGAGGGAGGACTGGCGGGTATGCGCCGGGGGAAGCTATTATGTGACCCGCAATGATTCTTCTCTGATCGCGTTCCGAATACCGGAGAACGAGCCAAGAGGTTTTCATATGGCGGCCTCCCACAGTGATTCTCCCACCTTTAAGATCAAGGAATATCCTGAGATGGTAGGGGAAAAGCATTATGTGCGCCTGAATACGGAAAAATACGGTGGAATGATCCTGTCCACCTGGCTGGACAGGCCTTTGTCCTTGGCCGGGAGAGTGACGGTATATTCAGACAACAAAAAAAGCATAATGACCAAATTGGTCAATCTAGACATGGATCTCTGTGTGATTCCCAATGTGGCCATTCATATGAACAGGGATATAAACAAAGGAGTGGAATACAATCCCCAGACGGATATGCTGCCCCTCTATGGAGTGTGCTGCGGCAGTGAGGATGCGCAGGGGATGCTCCGGGAGCAGATTGCGGAGGCGGCAGGTGTGATGCCGGAGGATATTCTGGGGCAGGATCTGTTCCTCTATGTGAGGGAGAAGGGACGCATCTTTGGCCGGGAGGAAGAGTTTGTGCTGTCTCCCAGACTGGATGACCTGCAGTGTGTCTATGCGTCTGTGCAGGGATTTCTCACAAGTATTCCGAAGGAATATATCTCCCTCTGCGCCGTGTTCGACAATGAGGAGGTTGGAAGCGGCACCAGACAGGGTGCGGATTCCACCTTTTTGGAGGATGTGATGGAGCGGGTGTGCAGTGACCTGGCCGGTCAGGCCGGAGAACCGGGGGCTGCATGTCTGAGGAACCGCATGATTGCGGATAGTTTCCTGATCTCGGCGGATAATGCCCACGCAGTGCACCCCAATCATCCGGAGCTGGCCGATCCCACCAACAGGCCCTGCCTCAACGGCGGTATCGTCATCAAGTATCACGGCAGTCAGAAATATACTACGGATGCCGTCTCTGCTGCGCAGGTGAAGAGTCTGTGTATACGGGCAGGTGTGCCGTACCAGACTTATGCAAACCGTTCCGACATTGCCGGCGGTTCCACTTTGGGCAATATCTCTGCCGCCCATGTGTCCGTGAGTTCTGCGGATATCGGTCTGCCCCAGCTTGCCATGCACTCAGCGGTGGAGACAGGAGGCGTAGAGGATACTGCGTATGCGCTGCGCATGTTTCAGGAGTTTTTTACCGAATAGGGAAGAGGGCAGGCGCTGTTTTGCACCCCGCGGCATAAAGTAATACGATGGGAAAGTGATTTTCGGGGTGTTTATGAATCAGAAGCGGGAGAATATACTGAATCTGGCGCTGGAGACGGATGAGCAGGAACGGGTGCGCACGGGAGATCTGAACGTGGGTTTTCAGACTGATACCAGAAGCTGGGAGCTCATTGTAAAATATCACGGTGATCTGGCAGGAGCTGCGTCGGAGATTTCCGGGTCTGTAGGTGTGGAATATCTGATAGCGGGTTACGCCATTTTGACTGTGCCGGAAAATCTGGTGGACGCCGTCTCTGATCTGGAGCAGGTGGAATATGTGGAGAAACCAAAGCGCTACTATTACGCTCTGGAAACCGGTGTGGGGAATAGCCGCTGCTTTGCGCCGGTGACACTGGGTTACCCGTATCTGACAGGAAAGGGAGTCTTGATTCTGGTGGCGGACAGCGGCATCGACTGGAAACGGAGGGATTTTCAGGATGCCGGAGGACGCACGCGGATTCGATATCTTTGGGATCAGACACTGATGCCCGGGGAGGGCGGGAATCCTCCGGAAGGCTTTCAGATGGGGGTGGAGTTTGACTCGGCCCAGATTGATGAGGCGCTTCAGACTCAAAATGCGCAGGAGCAGTTCGCCCTGCTTCCCAGTATTGATGTGAGCGGACACGGCACGGCGGTGGCCGGCATCGCCGCAGGCCTGAATCCCACGGCGGAGTATCTGGGTGCTGCCCCGGAGGCGGAGCTTTTGATCGTCAAGCTTGGGGTGGCGGATGCCATGGGATTTCCCAGAACTACGGAGCTGATGCGGGCTGTGACATGGGGCCTGCAGAGAGCGCAGCAGCTGCAGATGCCGTTGGTGATCAACTTAAGTTTCGGAAACAGCTACGGGGCACATGACGGCAGCTCGCTGTTGGAGCGTTTTCTGGACAATGCGGCTGAGATCGGCCGCACGGTTGTCTGTGTCGGCAGCGGTAACGAGGGGGCTTCAGGAGGACATGTGGCCGGCAGCGTCTACAGCGGGAGAGGGCCCGGCAGAGGTGTGCCCCAGGACGTCCGGGTGGAGCTTGCGGTGGCAAACTACGAGCGCAATCTCAGGGTGCAGCTCTGGCAGAACTACAGCGACGAGTACAGGGTATTTTTGATCGCGCCCGGTGGCAGGAGGGCGGAACTGACCGCTCCCGTCAACGGCGGCAAATTCACGCTCAGTCTGGAACAGACCAAAATATTGGCCTATCAGGGGGAACCGGCGCCCTATGCGGTGGCGAAGGAGCTCTATCTGGAATTTTTGCCCGACGGGGGCAATTATATCGGAAACGGCATCTGGACGCTGCTTTTGGAACCGGTGCATGTGGTGACGGGACAGTATTATCTGTATCTTTCGGACAGCGCAACCCGCAATGCGGGAACCTTTTTCTATGAGCCCACGCCCCAGGTGAGCCTGACCATCCCCTCCACGGCGGCAAAGGTGATCACCGTAGGAGCCTATGATGTGGTCTATGACGCCTATGCGGATTTTTCGGGAAGAGGTTACGCGGACAGGGAGCGGACCGTGGGAGTGGTGACCGCAGGCCTTGTCAAGCCGGATATCGTGGCCCCGGGAGTGGGGGTCAGAGCTCCGGATCTGTACGGTGGATATACGCCTGTAACCGGAACTTCTTTTGCTACGCCCATTGCAGCCGGAGCAGCCGCGCTTTTGATGGAGTGGGGGATTGTGCGGGGAAATGATCCCTTTTTGTACGGGGAGAAGGTGAAAGCGTATTTTAGGGCCGGGGCCCGGCCGCTGCGGGGGGAGAGCGAGCTGCCGAATGACCGGGTGGGCTTTGGGGCGCTGTGCGTTGAAAGTAGTCTGCCAATTTAAAAAATTCAGGTTGATCAGCATAATGCACACTTTGTTCAACATATGGCTGTTGAATAAAGTGTGCATTATGTGTTGAATAAAGTGTTCGTACATGCGTGAGATTTCTCAGGGGATAGCGAATACAATTAAGCCGCAAGTCATACCGACCATTATTATAGAACTGTGCAAAGATAAAAATATAACAAAAGTCACGATTGAAGGAGATGAAAAACCTTATTCAGCTTATGGAAAATATTACATGAGGTCAGCGGGCGAGGATTGGGAAATATCACCGCAGCAGTTGCGCAGTTTGATGCTTAGTGCATCGGATTCTATTGTAAATATAGAGTCAAACAATCAGGAACTGACATTTAGTCAGTTAAAGACACTATATATTGGAAACAATCTGGCGCTTCGAGAAAATACTTTTAAGCAAAATCTGAATCTTTTAACACATAACGGAGCCTACAATTTAATGGCCAATATTCTGGCAGATGTCAACAGTTATTCCATCAAAGTGGCAGTATTTAGCGGAACAGATAAAACAAATTTGATCAAGCGGAATGAATATGGTTATAAGTGTATGCTTGTGGCAGTGAAACAGGTATTGGATTATATGGAAGCATTGAATGATAAGGTTGTGGATATGTTTGATGACCGTATTGAGATCATATCTGTGGGAGGCCTGCCGGAGGGACTTACATTGGAAGAGTTTTATGAAGGAAAGAGTAAGCCTGTGAATCTTGAACTCCAGCAGATTATGGTTCAGCTGGATTATATAGAACAGACAGGTCATGGAGTACCCTTGATTGTATCCCGGTATGGGAGAGAAGTGTTTGACATTTCGGAAAATTTTATTACAGTGACAATTCTGCTAAAGCATAAGAGGAATGTAGAAGGTAGATTATCCAAAACAGCAATAAAGGCAATTGACAGCAGTGATTGCAAAATATTGGAGCTGATGAAAGAGAATTCCAATATCAGCGTCAGCGAAATCAGCAGGCTGGTTGGTCTGGGAACTACTACAGTTACAAAAAGAATACGTCACCTGAAAGAAGTAGGAATTGTTGAAAGAAAAGGTCCTAAAAAGACAGGGCAATGGATTGTGAAACAATAAAATTTTAAACAGGAGATGTTATGCTTGTGTTGAAGGGATGTATGAGATGAAAATAGAATTGAAAATCCTGTGAAGGGGATAATGACACTCTGGTATCGTGGCAATAATGTGACTCCAGCGGGGATTGTGCGGGGAGGAGTGAACTGCCTGACGATAGGGTCGGCTACGGGAGGCTGAATATGGCAGGAACCTTTGACGCGCTGATCGGGGGGTGAAGAAAGGGTAATGACGATAAAATCCTATATGTCTGTTTTGAAAGAGCTGTCGGGATAAGTAATCATCGTACAGCTCTTTTGTAGTTTATAGACATAAATATTTACATGTGAAAATACATATGATACAATGACGATAAAATAAAGAATTTATCGAAAGATGATGGTATAGATATAGATGAATCAAACATTAAAGCAGGCATTAAATAATTATTATATGACAATAAAAGAAAATCGTCCAAATTACAGAACATGTTATAATAGCTTACTGGAGTATTGTGATTTAAATTATTCGCAGTATTCATTAAATGAAATGTTTGAAAAACATATTAATATATGGGACATAGAACAAGCCTGCAAGCTTTACGTTGAATCAAGCAAAAAAGCGACTTCGATAGAAGCGGTGCAGAGATTTTTGACGGCATTGGATTATTTCTGTAAGTATCTCAAAGAAAATAATATCCGATGTGAAAAACTGGAAGGGGGATGCAGAAAGAAAAAAACAGTGCATGATATTTGCGTAAGTCTGAATAATGAATTAGAGCAAAAGATATATCTTCCCTTTGACGGAGAAAAGGAATTGAAGATAGTAGAATCGCAGATTGTTTTTTTAAATAGACAAAATTTCTATCAGCTTGGACAATCAATTATATATCGGCTTCTAACTACTTATGGATTCAAAGAAAAAGTTGTTATAAATTTTAAATTAAGAGATTTTGATGACCAGACAGGAAAATTAATGGTATGCTGTAATGAAGAAAACAGCATTAATATTGACTTGCCCGAGGAAATTTATCGTGACCTGGTAATATATTGCACTTTAAACAAATATCAGGAAAGAGAGCATTTGTTTACGAAAAGTAACGGTACATGTCTGACTCCCGACAGTATGTTCAGCACTTTAAAGGCCAGAATGAAAAAAATGGGTGTTGCCAATTTTACACCAACTTCAGTAGCTTTATATGGGGTAGCCAATTTGGTTGAAGAAGGCTTGACCTTAGCCGAAATAAAGCTATTAACCGGTTTTGAAACTCAGAAGATAGACGATGTTGCGCAATACTTGCTGACGGATGAAGATGTGGAAGAATTAATCAATAGGAAAATAAGGGGAGGTGTCAAATGGCAAGGACAGTAGGAATAGGAATACAGGATTTTGGGAAAATCATCCGAAACAATTGTTTTTATGTTGATAAGACTGCGTTCATTAAGGAATGGTGGGAAAATCAGGACGATGTAACTTTGATTACCCGTCCCAGGCGATTTGGCAAGACACTGGCCATGAGTATGCTGGAGCATTTCTTTTCCGTGGAACATGCAGATAAAGGCGCCTTATTTGAAGGACTCGACATATGGAAAGAAGAGAAGTACCGCAGTCTCCAGGGGAGCTATCCGGTAATTTTCTTAAGCTTTGCAGATGTGAAGGAAACATCCTTTGGAAATGCAAGGGATAAGATCTGCCGCATTATCAAAAGCCTGTATGATAGATATTCCGCTTTGCAGGACAAGGAGCCGAAACAAAAAAAGCTTCCAGACATTTTTGATGAAATATCACCTGCGATGAGTGATTCCGTAGCTTCCTATTCCTTGAAAGCCTTATCAGAATTTCTTGCGGATTATTATGGGAAGAAGGTCATTATTTTGTTGGACGAATATGATACTCCTATGCAGGAAGCTTATGTATATGGGTATTGGGAGGAAATGGCGGCATTCATCCGAAACCTGTTCAATTCTACTTTTAAGACGAACCCGTATATGGAGAGGGCAGTCATGACCGGTATTACACGAATAAGTAAAGAGTCTATTTTTTCCGACTTAAATCATCTGGAGGTAATCACTTCTACCTCATGCAAATATGAGGTTTCTTTCGGTTTTACGGAAATGGAAGTGTTTGCCGCAATGGATGAATTCGGACTCACGGAAAAGGAAGAAGTCCGTGCCTGGTACGATGGTTTTACCTTTGGAAATACAAGTGATATTTATAATCCGTGGTCCATCATCAACTATCTTGACAAACGTAGGTTTGCCGCCTACTGGGCGAACACCAGCTCAAACAGTCTTGTGGGAAAGCTGATTCAGGAGGGGGGTGCGGAGATAAAGATTGTTATGGAAGATCTGCTGCAGGGAAAATCTTTCCATGCTTCATTTGATGAACAGATTGTGTTCAGTCAGCTGGATCGTAATCTCCATGCTATCTGGAGCCTGTTCCTGGCCTGCGGTTATCTGAAAGTGGAGACTTATACTGTAGATGGAAATTATGGTGAATGCGATTATACACTGTCCTTAACGAATAAGGAAGTGCGGTTGATGTTCCGGCATATGATAGAAGGTTGGTTTGCCGATTATACGCCTGCTTATAACGCATTTATCAAGGCATTGCTGCTGGAAGACAAAAAGGCCATGAATGTTTATATGAATCAGACCGCATTGGCTACTTTCAGTTCTTTTGATACCGGTAACAAGCCGTCTGAAACTGCGGAACCGGAACGCTTCTATCACGGCTTTGTGTTGGGGCTCATAGTGCATCTGGCGGACAGATACCGTATCACTTCCAACAGGGAAAGCGGTTTTGGGCGATATGACGTGATGCTGGAGCCTCTTAGGGATGGCGATCCGGCTTTCGTGTTGGAATTCAAGGTGCATGATTCTGAGGAAGAGGAGACACTGGCGGATACCGTGGCAGCGGCGCTTCGACAGATAGAGGAGAAAGCCTATGATACGGAACTGACAGCGCGTGGAATTCCCAGAGAGCGGATTCGGCATTATGGGTTTGCTTTTGCGGGGAAGACAGTGTTGATAGGATGACGTTGGTATCTATTGGTATGTTGATATAGCGGTAGAAAAGAACAGTATGTATGTTGTATATGGTAAAAGATTAAAGTTTTGTGTGAAAACAAAGGTAGGGAATTCGTATGATTCACTCAAAAAGATTAGAAGAGACAGTTCTTTGGAAAGTATATCAGGAAAAGACAATTTCTGAAAGTACAAGGGTAAACTGGGTAAAAGAAGTCTGTGAGGCGGCAATCAAATATATGATGGATGTGCGCCAAACCTTTCAGAATTATACTTTACATGATGGAACTCATATCATTAATGTGCTGGATGCAATGGGTGGAGTGTTGGGAGATCAGGTTTCCCAATTAACAGTTGGAGAGATGGAATTGCTGATTCTGGCAGCCAGTCTGCATGATTTGGGGATGGTTTATACAGAGGAAGAGAAAAGACGGCACTTTCAGGACGTGGAGGCATGTGGAAAGTTTTTAAAAGAATATTGCCCGGAGTACCTGGATTGTCCGGCAGAGGACTGGACAGAGGATATCCGTCAATGGTATCTTCGGACATTGCATCCTTTTCGGATTCCGGAAGTATTGCAAAATGAAGTATGGAAGGAGCTGTTTGCGGGCTGTCCGCTGGAAGTCATACCGAAGCGTTATATAATAGCTGTCTGCAAGGCGCATGGGGAGAATCCACAGGATTTTTCCCGGAACAGGGACTTGGAGTATCTGGCGGCAAACGATGCAGATCCTTTGTTTTGCGCGATTTTACTGCGGTTATGTGATTTGTTAGATTTTGATGACACACGTGCTCCTAAGGTGTTATACGGTTATGTGGCCTGCAATGAAAAGAGCCGCGCCGAATGGGATAAACATCAGGCATCGGCAGGGTTTCGTTATCCGGCCACACCGTCTACAGATGATCTGCCATATAAAGCGATTTGCACCAATCCTGGAGTGGAACATGCAGTCAGGGACTTTTTAGACTGGATTGATGATGAATTGGGGAATTGCATCAGATTACAAAAATATTGCAGGACAGGCTGGCAGAAAGAGTTTCCGTTCCCAAGAGCAGTTATGCGGAAAGAAATTGAATCAGACGGATATATGAGTGGCGATTTCTGCATGACTATGGAACAGACACAGGTTTTAAAGTTGTTGACAGGAGAAAATCTTTACGATAACAGTGATGTGTTCGTGAGAGAGCTATTACAGAATGCGATTGATGCCACCTTGCTCCGGGGAAAAATGGAGTCTGGCTTTATCCCGGAGCATTCCCGTATCGATATATGGGAATGGAGTGACAAAGAGGGAAATATCTGGTTTCGTATGGACGATCAGGGAACAGGTATGACTTTGGGTATGTTAAAGAGATATTTCCTGAAAATAGGCAATTCTTATTATACATCCTGGGAAATGGAGCGGGATTTACGGGATCATGGTCAGACAGAAAAATACAATGGAATCAGCCGCTTTGGCATAGGATTCCTGTCTTGCTTTCTCTGTGGGGACTATGCGGAGGTGTCTACTTTGTACTTTGATTCCAATAAAAACCGCAGGGAGGAAGCCGTTTCCGAAACTTACCAGACGGTTCACTATGGCTTGCGTCTACAGGTGACAGGATTGAGCGGATATTACACCTTGAAGAATCAGGCCCAGCAACATGAGACAGACGGTGCAATGCCGCTGCCGGACAGTTATGTTGCCGGTAAGGGGCAGGAATATGAGAGAGACGGCTATCGTGTGAAGGCAGGAACTTCCATTGCAATTCGATTAAATCCGGGAAAACTGGGTGGGTTGAACCTGCGCAATGCAGTGGAAAAGTATCTGTGCGGAGCGAGGGTGCCGGTGTATTATAATAATAAGCGGATTGGGCGGACGTATGAAGAAGTGATGGAGACAGCTCATGAAATGGCCGGGGAGAAGTCATATGAGCTGCCGGAAGAGATGAAAGAGGAATTTGACCGTACATTTCCGGCTGTCCGCGGGCAGTATCCCCGGATAGTGATGACCATGGTGCCGTTGGATACAGAGGAAGATTATGTCCTGCCGGGGGTATCGGGAGTGTTGGTGAAATATGAAGTACAGTTTGAGAAAAGACCTGAGTGGCAAGTGAAAGATCAAAAATATGTAGTGGAAGGGTATGTCAGAGAGGAGGAAGATACTCTGTATGTGTCGCTGGATAGTATATGTGCAAATTCAATAGGGAGAATTGGTTACAGATGGGAAGAGGTAGAAAGAGATTATGGTGAAGCGGCAGCGACTTTGGAAGCCGAGTTCGGAAAGTATTCTGAGTGTCCCAGGGAAGAGCAGCTGGGTGAGATATGGTCTCCGTTTATGGAGCATATGAATTTATATGATGTGTGGGTTAGCTATCATGATTATCAACAGGATGGAACCTTGGAGTTTCTGTTTGAAAAAAGTGGATGCCCCAGCCCATATGCTTTGAATTTTGGCCGTCAATTTGAGAGACTTCGGTGTGTTTACCAGGGAGTTGCAGCAGGTGGAATGTTAGGCTCCTGTTCCAGCGAGTATTCAAAGGCAGGGATACTTTTCCTGGAAAATGAATGGAGGCCTGAAACGGCAATAAACCGCTCTGATATTACGGGAGTTCCGTTAATTGTTTTGGTGCTAATCGAGGGTATCCTAAATAAATATCAGATGCATAAGTATGCTTTTGATCTTACCGGTATGCTATATAATGTGAATTATTCGTTAAAGGAATGGAGGGAAATACGGACTTCAGATATCAATAGATGGATGAATTTAAATCTGAAAGCCTTTTTTGCGGAAAGGATGAATTTTTTAAGAAAACCTTTAGAGACAGTAACTGCTGATAGACGTTACCGCTACAAGCATGAGTATAGTGATACTATAATTTTGAATAGGTACTGGAATGCTTATTATCAGGATTATTATCATATGACAATTAACTATGAGGAAGGACAGTCGATTTTCTTTTGCGAAAAATCAGAGACTGAGACAGAAAGTGCATTGGATTTATTCCCACCCATGCTTTTTTGCAAAGCGGCGAATGACAGGAGCTGTCAATACATATGCGCTGAAGATTTGTTTTGGCGGAAGGGCATTACGGTAGATCATCCATTTGTAAAATGGCTTTTAGAAAATGCTTTTTTGCTGAAACAATATTATCAAAGGCAATTTCAACAGATAGTTGATTGTCTGTGTAATGAATCAGGGAAACATATATTAAATATATGTAACAATATTCGTCAACAGTTGATGAAATTACCGGAGTATCACGGTGTAGATGTGGATAACTTTCCATTGTTGAGCATGGATGACTTTTGGAGTACAGGTGAGTCAATGGATAATTAGTGTTTGCTGATTAAGCCACTTTTAGGTTGTAGATGTTGCATATCGGAAGAATTGTCTGCAGTAAAAGCGTCCGCTTATGCAGAGAGTCATTTATGCACGGAAAAGCCCATGTGCTGTAATGTGAAATTTGGGGAGTGAAAGTGAGTTTTACTCCCAGATAACTTGACGCTAATTTAACGTCAATTTCCACTGTACTTAGCAACTATTTTCCATCAGCGGGATTTGGAGCGTTGTGCGTCAGCTCGAGTCTGCCGGCTTGAGGATTATCGTGATATCGTGAAAAGATGCAAAAATGATGTACTGTTTACGCGAAGATGATGTCTCCGAATGTTATCATTTGGGTATCTGCCAGGGAGGACAGGAGCAGCCATGAGAACGGACAGAGCGAAAAGATGCATGAGAGTGTGCGTTTTGTTGTTAATGACCGGATGTATTTGGGGAGTAAATCCGGAATCGGAGGCAAATCTGCAAGAAGAACGGCAAGTGGAAGATGAATTGTGGGTAGATGCAAATAAGCCGGCAGTCAGGGAGTACAGTGAGGATGATGACTTTTATGTGCAGTGCCTTCAAAATCTGCATCAGGGAAACAACATAACATACGCGGACGGATATTATTATTTCAGAAGTCAGACAGAAAATTACTCCTTATGTCGTACCAAAGGGACAGGAATGCCTGTGGAGGTAGTGGCAGATCAGATTCCGGGCTCTGTCTATGTCAGAGGGGATCAGGTCTGTTTTATCAATGTCAGTGACGGCAGGACACTTTATCGTGTAGGGACGGATGGGAGCGGACTTAAGAAACTTTCTGATTTCCCCATGCAGGAACTGATCGTTTTGGAGGATAAGATATATTTTCGTTCTGTTTACGACAGGGAAAATGATCCGTTTTATCAGTTGACAGAGGAGCCGGCTGAAGATGACAGATATCTTTACTCCATGGATTTGGATGGGAGCGGCTGTGAACTGTTGATTCCGAAAGTATGCGAGGAGTTTGCGACGGACGGAGAAGCGCTTTATTATCTGGTCTATGAAGCGGGATGGGTGCTTTATAAAAGTGATTTGAATGGGAAAGAAGAGGAGAAAATCTTATATAAAGAAGATATAATATGGGATATCCTTCCCTATCGGGGAGAGGTATATTGGGTGGATGTGAATCGGAGGCAGTTGATGCGCTTGGATGCACAGGGAGAAGAGGTGATAGCGTCCGATGTGTGGCGTTTTACGATAGCGCGTGGACAGGCATATGTAATGACTGATGAGAAAATACGCAGGATAGATTTATCGACAGGAGAAGAGCTGCTTTTGGCGGAAAGAAGCAAGGCGACAGGGAATGATGGTCAGAACAGAGAAGACAGGGAGCTTTGGCCCTGGTATGTAGAGAGTCATAACAGAGGTATCTTTCTGGTAAACGGACGGTTGTTTGCAAAATATTTTGAATCCGAAACGAAAGGTGTCCTTTGGCATATCCTGGATGGAGAAACATTTGTTGTATTTGAGGACATGGAACCTTTGTCAGCAAAAGAGTTGGTATTGGATACGTCTCTTTTATATGAACTTAATTTTTACTATCCGGGAAGAGCGGATGAGAATATAAAGCAATATCTGGACATAGATGGAGAGCTGCACTATGAAGAAGCCTTCGGAACAGGGAAAGACGGCTCTGCATATGGGGAATTCAGTATTGTGCTTCCTAAATTTAATTCTGAACTTGATTCTTATGAGCAGTTAAACCAACAGATGGAAAAGCTGATGGAACTTGCATTAGAAGATAAAGAGTCTTTCTTTCAGGCAATCAGTGATGAGCAGGATCCGGATTATTGCGCTTCATGGTACAGAGAGCATCGTTACAGCAACGTATATATCGGGGAAAAATATGTTTCCATGCATTATTCCAGAGGAGGATATGAGGGCGGAATAAGAAATTGGAAAAATTCAATGCCCCTGATCTTTGACCGTGAAACGGGATGTATGCTGCATATGGATGATCTCTTTACAGTGGAAGAGAGTATTTATATGAAGCGGCTTGCGGGCGCGATCTATAAATATTGTGAGATGACGGGTATGGATGGGTGGAAGGATACGTTTGACAATAATGTGTTGGTAAACAATTTTGGAGATTTGAGATGTTATCTGACACCGGACGGGATCGTATTATGTTATGAACGGTATGAGATTATGTCGGGCGGTAGCGGCAGCCCTTCATTTGAGATTCCCTATGAATGGTTTGCGGATATTTTTGAATGGAACTGAAAACACATACGGGAGATTCCTGAAAGGAGTACTTATGGATAAATTTGCAGTGATCGATACGGAGACAAACTGGAATGATGCGGTAATGTCCATTGGGGTCGTGATCGCGGATTCGGAGACAAAAGAGAAAATTGATTCCGTATATTATATCATCGATCCGGAATACAGAGTGGGCGGAATGTACTCAAATGAACTGCGGCTAAACGGGAAGGAAGTATGCGTCACAGACAGAAAGCAGGCTTTAAAGGAAATTCATGCCTGGTTGAAAACTTATGATGTGCAAAAGCTCTTTGCATATAATGCTTCTTTTGATAAAAAACACCTGCCGGAATATTCGATGTATGAATGGTATGATATCATGCGTCTGGCAGCATATCGTCAGTATAACCGGGCAATCCCAAAGACCGCGGACTGTTGCCGGACAGGAAGACTGAAGCGCGGATATGGCGTTGAGGATGTGCTGAGAATGTTTGGCACGAAGAGCGCTTACAGAGAGACGCACAATGCGGTTTTGGATGCGGAGGATGAGCTGGAGATCATGCGGCTGCTTGGGCATGAGATCGGAGCGTACAATATTTCGATTGTCTGAGATAGGAAGAATAGCGGAAGCGTGACTGAAGTGAGGCTGAAACCAGAGCGGGGAAAAAGATTTTGCCAAAAGCCGGGACATAATATATAATTAGGGCAGATCAGTATGTGTGAAATGAACCGGACAGCGGGGAGGTATGGGAATGAAGTATGCAGCTCAGATATCTGAAATAATCAATGCGTTTTCTCCGGAGCCGCTAAAGCCCGATCAGATGCAGAGGTTCTATTGCAGTGATACGATGGAATACCGTATGAGTGATAAATACAGCTCTCCAATTGAGGACATTGCCGATATCTGTCAGGAGGGAGGAAATCACAAGGCGTTCCTCCTGTTGGGGCATAAGGGATGCGGCAAGAGCACCGAGCTGAACCGGATGTCTGCGGATTTTGAGGCAAAGGGTTATCGGGTCAAAACCGTCACCTGCAGCATGGATCTTGATCTGTTTAATATTGTATATTCGGATCTTTTTATCCTGATGGGAGAGGCTCTGCTGCAGATTGCGGAGGAATGCGGATGCAGCCTCGATAAAGACACGCTTACAGGAATCATGAATTTCTGGAAAGCGGGGGAAGAGATCACGGTATCCCGGAAGGAGGAGACCACCGCGGTGGAGGCGGGCGGTTCTGCGGAGACTCCGGGAATTTTAAAGATACTGGATGTGTTTGTGAAGATTAAGGCCGACTTAAAGTTTAACGAGGAGACCAGAAAAGAATACCGGAACCGGATCAGTATGCGTTCCAGCGAATGGATTGCATTGTTAGGGCGGGTAGCAGAAGAAATCAGGCGGCGGACGGGCGGTAGAAGTCCTATTATCATATTTGAGGATCTGGATAAGTTAAACCCTGACGATGCGTGGAAAGTATTTTATCATTATGCGGCAATTTTATCCGGCATGTCCTTTCCGGTGATCTATACCTTTCCCATCGGACTTTCCTACGACGCCAGATTTTCTGCCATGGAGGGGTATTTTATCACAAGGACTCTGCCCATGATCAAGATTGAGACCATAGACGGGCAGTCTTATGACAATGGCATTGCCGTGATCATGGAGATTGTGGAAAAACGAGCGAAGCTGAGCCTTTTTGAAGAGAATGTATTGAAAACACTGATCCGGTATACCGGCGGTTCGCTGCGGGATCTGTTCCATGCCATCAATTCGGCAGCCAAAAGGGCGGAGCGCAGAAGCAGTGCGACCATTTCAATGGAGGATGCGGAGCGGGCGCTGGAAGAAATTAAGACTTCTCTGACAAGGAGGATCGAGAGAAGGGATTATGAATTTCTGCTGAATATCTATAATGGCAATAAGGAATTGATCGAGGATAAGGAGATGCTGTTGAAGATGCTGCAGGCATCGGTGGTGCTTGAGTACAACGGAAAGCGCTGGCATAATGTCCATCCTCTTGTGGCAAGATTTTTCAGAGAACAGGGGTTGATCGGGAATGCTCAGGAATGATCAGGAAGGCTACCAGACGCTGGGGTGGATCATAAACAAATCGGAATCCGGGGTGTTTCTGGTGGTGGCGGATGAGACGCTCCAGAGGCAGATCGCTGAAGTTTACAGGCGCAGTCTGGTACAGGTTTACGATTACAGAAGGAATCCCGGGGCATATTCGGCCCGGGAGCTTGAGCAGTGGATCGCGTCCTGTCCTGATAGCCGGACGTTTCTAATCATCAATTTTCAGCTTGCCATACGGGGTGAGCAGGATTTGCAGCGTTTGAATTTCAGCAGGGATATCATGGCCGGTCTGGGCAAAAACCTGATCCTTTTCACGACTCCCCGGGGAGACGATCGTCTTGCCGTGGGCGCATATGATTTTTATTCCTTTATTAAGCTTCGGATATGCTTTGATCAAATCCTTTCGGAAGCTGCGCCGGATATACCGGAAATACAGAATACACAGAATATGCAGGAGACACAGGAATCTTCGGAGGTGTCGGCAGCCAGAGAGGAAGTTCCGCGGACACATCGGTATAACTTGGATGCCATGATGAAGCTGGACGAGACCTATGTCATGGTAGAGCAGGCGAGAGAGGCGGCAAACAGAGCGGAGTATGCCGAAAGCGAGAGAATATTGTCATATGTGCGTGAAATTCGGGAAAATCTGTTAGGCATGGAGCATCCGGGGACGGTGGAGATTTATCTGGATCTGGCAGAGGCCTATAAGGAATTGGGGAAGTATGAAACGGCGGAGAGATGGTGCGGACGGGCGCTTGAAATTTGCCGGAAGACATTGGGAGAAAAGCATCCTGACACATTGAAAAGCTACAGCGATTTGGCTGTTATTTATGTGGAGCAGGGGAAATATCAGGAAGCGGAAAAATTACTGCAGAAAGGACTGGATATACGCAGAGAACTGCTGGGAGAGAAGCATCCGGATACCGCCTCCGGCTATAATAATCTGGCATTTGTGTATGATGCCCAGGGGAGATATCAGGAAGCGGAGGAGCTGTATCAGAAAGCGCTGAATATCTATAAAGAGGTTTTGGGAGAGCTTCATGCTGATACCGCCACCGGTTATAACAATCTGGCGTCTGTGTATGAAAGGCAGGAAAGGTACGCGGAGGCGGAGGCGCTGCACAAGCGGGCGCTTGCCATTCGGGAGGAAATCCTGGGAGAAAATCATCCTGATACCGCCAACAGTTATAATAATCTTGCACTTGTGTACGAGGATCAGAAAAAGTATCAGGAAGCTGAAGAGCTATGCAGAAGAGCGTTGGCGGTGTGCCGGCGGATATTCGGTGAGGATCACCCCAACACGGCTGTCGGTTATAACAATCTGGCAAGTTTATATTTGAGCCAGGGACAATATGAAGAAGCAGAAAAACTGTATCGGAAAGCATTAAATATTATCACAGGATCATTTGGGCCACAACATCCCAACACAGTGATTAATTACAGCAACCTGGCCGCACTGTACAGGAAGCAGGAAAAGTATCAGGAAGCTGAGGAGTGCTACAGGGAAGCGCTGGCCATACAGCAGGCTATTTACGGGGAGCGGCATCCGCATACCATTACCGACAGCTGCTATTTGGCTGATGTGTTAATGCGTCAGGGAAGCTATGGCGAAGCAAAAACAATATACCGGACGGTGCTGCCCGTCTGTGAAAAGGTATTGGGCGAGAGCCATGAGACGACGATCGCCGTCCGGGATAATCTGCGTGTGCTGGGCGACAGACCGGTTCTGCCATAAACTTCATCCAAATTTGCAAATAATTTTAACAAAAAAGCTTTTCAAAAGACGGAAAATCCAGTATGATAAAAGAGATACGGCACGGCATCCGTGTTTTCAAAACCATAAACAGGAAAGAGGGTAAATGGATGGCACTTGGACAGAAGAAGGCAGTACTAATGAAGGCTGTTTCGGAACTGAAAGCAGCCGATTATTCAGCAGATCCGGAATTGAACAGTATATACCAGAGACTGCTCAAGGGAAGACGGCAATTTGCTGAAATATTTGATAAAAACATACAGGCTGTCATGCAGATCAGTTCGCTTGATCTGACGCTGCAGCATCAGACAGAGACGATCATGGACATATCCCGGAGCATAGAGAAGGCGACATCGTCTATTTTCGGGACATCGGCATCGGGCGATTATCTGACCGGCAATTCCAGCAATCAGCATGAAGAACTGACCAATACCATTATCAAGGTTTCGGAGGATACAGATGATGTATACCGCAAAATCGAGGCCGGACAGAGCGAACTGACCAATATTAAGGATCTCTCCAGTCAGGCCATTGCTGTGTCAGGGGAAATGCAGAGCGATATGGAAGAACTGTTCAATGTGATCGACCGCATGAGCGAGGTGATCTCAGGGATTGACAACATCTCCATGCAGACCAATCTGCTGGCGCTGAATGCCTCAGTGGAGGCGGCCAGGGCCGGGGAGGCCGGACGGGGATTTGCCGTGGTGGCAAAGGAGATCCGTGAGCTGGCGGAAAAGACTCAGGAAATGACAAAGAGCATGGGAGATTTTGTCGAGAACATGAAGCTCGCTTCCAGAAAGAGCTCCAAGAGCGCTTCCAATACCATAGAAGCCCTTGACGCCATGACGGATAAGATCAGGAATGTGTGGGAGCTCAATGACGAGAGTCAGGGAGCTGTATCAAAGATAAATGAATCGGTTGCCTCCATCGCTGCCCTCAGTGAGGAGATCAGCAGCTCCATGACTGAGATGGAGAATCAGATCGTCAACAGTACGAAATTTATGAAGCAGGTGGGAAATGATCTGCGGCAGGCGGCCGAACCGGTGGTCAATATCGAGAAGACGCTGGACGATACTGTGAAACAGATGGGCGCTATGACGAAGGATGCCTTTTTCCATCTGGAGAATCAGGAGTTTGCCCAGTATATGAACAGCGCGATTTCCTCACATCACACATGGTTGGGCAATCTGAAGAAAATGGTGGATGGCAGGAAGGTTATCCCTCTTCAGCTTGATTCCTCCAAATGCGGTTTCGGACATTTTTACTATGCAATGACACCTCAGATTCCGGAGGTTCTCCCCATTTGGGACGGTCTGGGCACAAAACACCAGAAGTTCCACCAGTTTGGCGGGGCGGTGATGCATGCCATAAACTGCGGTAATTATGCGGAGGCGGAACAGATATACAGGAAGGCGGAACAGTATTCCAAGGAATTGATTGCCGATATGCAGCAGATACTGCGGCTTGCAGGCGGCTGAACGGTTTCCGGGTTCAAGAGGCTTATGGATGGCTTTGCCTGTTCATAAGCCTTTTTATCAATGGAAAGAGGTAATGGTGTATGTGGCTGGTATTTGCTCTGTTGTCTGCGGTGTTTGCTGCGCTTACATCCATATTGGCCAAGATAGGGATTGATGGAGTGAATTCCAATCTGGCCACTGCGGTCAGAACCATGGTAGTGGTGTTTATGGCATGGGGAATGGTGTTTTTGACACATGCCCAGAACGGCATATGGCAGATCAGCAGGAAGAGCTGGATATTTCTGATCCTGTCAGGTCTGGCGACGGGGGCGTCATGGCTGTGTTATTATCATGCGCTGCAGACGGGTGAGGTTTCCAGGGTGGTTCCGATTGATAAGCTCAGCGTTGTGATCACTCTGGTGTTGGCCTTTGTGGTCCTGCATGAGGAGTTTACGGTGAAAGCCCTGATCGGCTGCGTCCTGATCGGAGCGGGCACGCTGGTTATGGTCATTTGATGCCTGGAAACGTGCCGCTGCTGATCTGGCGGAACCGGTATGATGCAACAGGACGGGACGAAAGAGGAACGACTATGCAGGGATTGAATGTGATCGTGGTGTTCGACGAGAATGCCGATAGAATGCTGATGTGCAAGAGGAGAAAGGATCCCTATATGGGGCTGTCAAATTTTGTGGGCGGCAAGATCGAGCAAAATGAGGACGGTCTTGCGGCTGCCTACAGAGAACTGGAGGAGGAGACAGCCATAACAAGGGAGGATATCTTGCTCACCCATCTGATGGATTTTACATATCATCTGGATCAGTGTTATGTGGAGGTCTATGTGGGAAAGCTGAATAAGACTGTGGCGGTGCATGGGGAGGAGAACGAACTGTATTGGACTGATCTGAACCACGATTTTTTTGACGCGTCACAGTATGCGGGAGAGGGAAATATCGGGCATATTATGATGCATGTTGAGATGGCAAGGGAAAAACTGCTGGTGTGAGAAAGCGGCAGTTGATATTGATGCCCGCAGAAGCGGGACGGGGAGGTATGGGAATGAGACTGGCGACAGCATTGTCAGAGAGAGCCGATTTACAGAGGAGACTGTCAGAGATTGGCATCAGGCTGAATAATAATTCCAGGGTGCAGGATGGAGAGGAACCTTCGGAATCCCCTGAGGAGCTGCAGGAGGAGCTCGATCGCATCCTGTGCAGAATGGAGGAACTGATCGCAAGGATCAATCTGACAAACAGCAAGACAGTACATGAGGGAAAAACCATAACGGAGCTTCTCGCCCACAGGGACTGTCTGAAAAGCAAAGTGCAGATCATGAGGAATTTTCTCGATAATGCAAGCAACAGGGTAAATCGTATGACGCATTCGGAAATCAAGATCATAAGCACGGTGCCGGTCAATCAGATTCAGAAAACACTGGATGGCCTGTCGAAAGAATTGCGGGAGACGGACGAGATGCTTCAGGAATTAAACTGGACTACAGAATTGTTATAGGCAAGACGGTAATCCGGCAGGGCGGATGTATCTCCATCGGCAGAGAATGTGCCGTAGCTGGCAGGGGCGCGGACAGCCCCCGGGGTTCGAATCCCCATAAACACTGCATGTCCCGTATAGAAACATGCGCATGTTTATTTTTTGTTATCACTACCATTGCATCGGCTGACGGATGAGGGCGGGATCGGGGAATCATGAGATCGGAAGCGGAGGTATCATTATGGGATTGTTTTCTAAAGGGAAAAAGAATAAACCGGATCAATTGAATAAAACGGATAAGCCGGAGAAAGCGGCGGACCGCACCTCCAGGATGGATGCGCTTGTCCGGCCGGGCGGCGTATTTCTGATGCAGCTTTTGATGAAGGAGCGCTGTGAGCTGCCTTCTGCGGAACGGATGACGGAAGTTTTGGCCGGGCATCTGGGCAGGATGGAAGCGGTGGGGGAGACCGAGGTGTCTGCGGGATTTGCCGCCTGGGATTATCAGGCCCAGTTTCAGGACGGCAAAGTGCCGGTACAGTTGACGATCGGCCGGTGCGACGAATTTCAGGCGGACGGGATCGACGAGATGAAGCGCAGCCAGATGTGGGACTGCAGGGAGGATCGGGACCGGATTTTGTCTGAGTGTAAATATCATGTTATGGCCCATGATATGCTGGGAGGAGGACTGCCGTCCAAGGTGCGGGCCAATATGCTCATGGACTATCTGGACGCGTTGATGGAGCTGTTTCCTTCCTGTGAGGCAGTATATTTTCTCAATTCCGGCAAACTGATCCTGGCGGATGAGATCAGGGCAAAAGAGTTTGCCGGACTGAAACGCTTTATCCGCTTTGCGGTGAATGTGCGCTTTTTTAACATTATGAATACCAGAGATTCCGTGGTGGATACGCTGGGGCTCAGTCTCTTGTTTATTGAAGATATTCAGTATCATTTTCATGATATGGACCCCAACTGGGTGGTGAACCATGCTTATAATATGGCCTCCTATCTGCTGGAGAATGACGCTCCCATGAAGGACGGGGACACCATAGACGGTATAGCGGAGGGACAGATCGTGCAGAATATCCAGTGGAAATGTCATTTTGAGGACGCGTTGATCGCGCCTGAACGGGCGGTGCTGGACGTCTGTATGGGTGAGTTCGCCGCAGGCGGACGATCGGAGTAAGTCTGCCTGGAATTTATAACAGTAAAGGAATGTTCACAATGGAATATACGAAGTGTTATCCTTCGCCGTTGGGCAGTATCACACTGGCCAGCGACGGAGAAAATCTGACAGGGCTTTGGTTTGACGGCCAGAAATATTACGGAGCAGGGCTCCCGGAACATCCTGTCCACAGGGAACTGGAGATTTTTGACCGGACACAGGAATGGCTGGATCTGTATTTCAGCGGCAGGGAGCCGGATTTTACCCCTGCGCTGTCCCTGGCAGGGTCGCCTTTTCGCAGGGATGTGTGGGAGATCATGCTCACGATCCCTTTCGGGCAGACCATGACTTACAGGGAGATTGCGGAAAAGCTTGCCGCCCGGCGGGGAGTTGACAAAATATCCGCCCATCCTGTGGGAGGTGCGGTTGCGCACAATCCGATCTCTCTGATCATACCCTGCCACAGGGTGGTGGGATCAAACGGCAGTCTGACTGGATATGCTGGCGGGTTGGAGAAGAAAGTGCGGCTGCTTCAGTTGGAGAAGGCGGATATGTCAAACCTTTTCATACCTGTTAAGGGAACTGCACTGTGAGTGGTACTGCACTGTGAGCTGTACGAAGTGAATATATCGGAGGGCAGGTGTGCATATGGAAAACAAAATGAGTGTGGAGGAAGTGCTGCAGAAGGTGGATGAATACTACCGGCAGAATCAGGGACCTGAGGCGGAAAAGCTTATGCAGGGCGCTATTGTGGAGGCGATGTCTGCCGGGGATGACCAGGGGCTGCTGCAGCTTTTGAACGAGCTTCTGGGATATTATCGGGAGACCAGCCGGGTGGAGGATTCCTATGCCATCGCAGGCCAGTGTATGGGACTTGCGGAGCGCATGGGGCTTTCAGGCACGATCCCTTATGCGACCACGCTTTTAAACGTGGCCAATGCTTACCGGGCAGGCGGGAGGCTGGAGGACTCTCTGGAATTGTACCTCAGGGTCAGAAAAATCTATGACGTAGAGCTTGCACCGGGGGATATGCTGTCCGCCAGTCTGGAAAATAATCTGAGCCTTCTGTATCAGGAGCTTGGGCGGTTTTCTGATGCCAAGGAGAGTCTGCTGAGAGCGCTTGACATTGTGGAGCAGGGGAGCGGTGTGGACTTTGAGATTGCGGTGACCCATGCCAATCTGGCCACCACCTGCCTGCACACCGGCGAGGCGGAAGAAGCGCGCGCTTACGCGGAGAAGTCCATGCGTGAATTCGAGGCCATGGGACTGGAGGACGCCCATTACGGCGCGGCTTTGTCGGCGCTTGCCACCTATTATTATCAGCAGCAGGAATATGCCCGGGCCGGACAGCTTTTTGAGCGGGCAATGGCGCTGATGGAGCGGAATCTGGGCCGGAATGAATTTTATGAGAGACTGCGGGAGAACGCCGAGGCCTGCAGGGCGGCACAGGAAGCCCGGAGCGCGGGAAACGCTCAGCAGGGAATAGCGGTCAGCAGAGCCTTTTACGAACAGTATGGCAGGCCTATGATCGCCGAAAAATTTCCGGACTATGAGGGCCGGATTGCCGTGGGACTGGCAGGCAAGGGTTCCGATTGTTTCGGTTATGATGATGTGTGGTCAAGAGATCACGATTGGGGGCCGGAATTCTGCATGTGGGTGACGGAGGAGACCTATGCCGCCATCGGGGAAGCTCTGGAGGCGGCTTACGACAGTCTGCCGGAGACATTTCGGGAATTCCGGCGTATGCCCGAAAAGGTTCGCCGGGAGAGAAGGGGTGTGTTTACGATTCCCGGATTCTTCCAAAAGATTGCAGACGCCCCGGACTATGAGCATATCGCATGGCGGGATACACCGGATTACGCGCTGGCGGCAGTGGCTGACGGTGTGATCTTTCGGGACGACGAGGGAATTTTTACCCGTGAGCGGGAAAAGTTTTTCCAGGGATATCCTGAGGTCATACGCTATCTGAAAATGGCGGACAGTGCGGCCAGATTCTCTCAGGCCGGTCAGTATAATTACGGGCGTATGCTGCGGCGGGGGGACACTGTGACGGCGCAGATGATGCTGGCGGACTGTGCCAGGGAGGCCATGAAGCTGCAGCACTATATTGAAAACAGATATCCGCCCCATGACAAATGGCTCTGGCGCAGCCTGCAGGAATCCGAGAACGGGCGCGCTCTGGGCGCGCTGCTCACCGGCTTGCCGGATGCGGTGGAGGAGATCGGTACATTTCTGGCACGAGAGCTCTATCAGATGAATTTTATCAGTGATTCGGACAATTATCTGGATGCCCACAGCGGGGAGCTGGCGGCCAAGGCGGCTTTTGCAGCCTGTACGGACGAAGAGCTGGTGGAGCGGATCGCCAGGGCAGAGTTTGAGGCCTTTGACAAGGTGAAAAATGTGGGCGGCCGGGCAAGCTGCCAGAATGACTGGCCTACTTTTTCAATTATGCGAAAGAGCCAGTATCTGACCTGGAACCGGGTGATGTTGTTGCAGTATCTGTATGACTTTACCCGTGAACTGGACTTGGGACATAATCTCATCGAGGAAAAATATGGCAGAATGATGGAGAGCACGGCGCCCGCCGAATATGAGGCCATGCGGGAGCGATTCCCTGAGATATCCCCTGAGAAGCGGGCTGTTATCGAACAGATCGTGCAGCTCCAGGTGGCGTGGATGGAGGAGTTTGCAGGCAGATATCCCGCTCTGGCGGACAATGCGCGCAGCGTCCACACCAGCGACGACAATATCGCCAACACTTCCTATGAGACCTATCTGAGAGGAGAGATCAGCACCTATTCGGACAAAATGCTGGAGCTGTACGGCAGATATGTGGTAGAGTACGCCCAGAGCGGACAGAATCTGACCTTTGCCATCATGACCAACAGCGTACATTTATATGGTTATGAGAGTCTGGAAGCGGCAGAGCGTTTTCTGGAACGGTAGATTTGAATATGGCGTTGGGAATATTTTAGAATAAAATCCACATGCTAATCCCGCGGGTCTTAGCAGATCTGAAAATGAGTTGAAAGGAGATTGGTAAAGTGGATGTCAATGGTTTGCCTATAGAAGGTTTTCAATCGATCAATCTGTCTGCCGGGCTTGGCGCAACGCCGCCTCTGCCCGCTTCCATGATGAAATCGGGCCTGGAGGCCGACGGAAGAGAGGGCAGAGATACCAGCGCTGTCACCGAGTCGGAGATGGAGCACATTATTTTAGAGTATAAGGCGGCGCAGTCGGCCCGAGAGGCGGAAGCAGTGCTTGACCGCAGGGTGCCCGAAGGGCAGATGAGCCGGGTTCTGGACGGACTGGAAAATGATTTTTTCAGCTCCAGCCCCCATCGATCGTAATGACCTGTCCAGTCAGATAAGCCGGGCTCTGGGCGAGCTGCAGTACAAGCTGTGCCACTTCCTCCGGGCGTCCCAGCCTGTCGGAGGGAATTTCGTTTTTAAGCTGGTCGATATCCTCCCTGGTAAAGCGGGCGTTCATGGCCGTGTCGATGATGCCGCAGGCGATGGCATTGACCTGAATGCCGCTTGGGGCCAGTTCCTTGGCCAGAGCCCTGGTGAAGGCGTTCATGCCGCCCTTGGAGGCGGAGTAGGCTACTTCCATGGAGGCTCCGGCATTGCCCCAGACGGAGGAGATATTGATGATATGCCCCGCGTGTTCCTGCAGCATGATGGGAATTGCGGCCCGGGCGGTGTAGAAACAACTGTCCAGATTCACACTCATCACGCGGCGCCACTCCTCTGAGGTCATGTCGGACAGGAGTCCGATATAGGATATTCCGGCATTGTTGACCAGCACGTCCAGATGTTTGATCTCGGCGAATATCTGCAGTACATCTTCCTCACAGCTCATATCTGCCTGCAGGGTGGTACAGCTGATCTGATGATCCGCCATGAGCTGTTCTGCCAGTTTCTCCAGCGCTTCCATGCTTTTGTCACAGGTAAGCACAAGATGGTAGCCGTTTTCGGCAAAGCTGCGGGCGATTGCGGCGCCGATGCCGCGGGACGCGCCGGTTATGAGAGCTGTTTTGCGTGTGTTCATGCAGACCTCCTTTTGTATCGCTGTGGTCAAAGGGTAAAGTTTATATGACAATATCAGTATAACATGCCGCAGCTTGATTTTCCAATATAAAACTGTTACACTTACCGTATATTTTCATTTTAAAGGAGAAGATGCAATGTATGATTTGATCATTATCGGGTCGGGGCCTGCGGGATTGTCTGCGGCGGTCTATGGAGTGCGCGCGGGTTTGAAGCTTCTGGTGCTGGAACAGAATCCCATGAGCGGCGGCCAGATTTTAAATACTTACGAGGTGGACAATTATCTGGGCCTGCCCGGGATCAGCGGTTTTGATATGGGAAAGTGTTTTCGGGAGCATGCGGACAGGCTGGGAGTGGAATTTGTGGAAGGGCGTGTAAAGGAGATTCTTGACGGCGGTGAGGTTAAGACCGTGTGTACCCGAAAGGAAAACTATGAAGCCAGGGCGGTGATTCTGGCCGGCGGCGCGGAGCATGCCCAGCTCGGGGTACCCGGCGAGGAGGAATTCTCCGGCATGGGGGTGTCTTACTGCGCCACCTGCGACGGCGCCTTTTTCAAAGGAAAGACTGTGGCCGTGGTGGGAGGCGGAGATGTGGCGCTGGAGGACGCCATCTATCTGGCCCGAACCTGCGAGAAGGTCTGGCTGATTCACAGACGGGACGAGCTTCGAGGCGCCGTGGTATTGCAGGAAGAGCTTAAGGCCCTTCCCAATGTTGAGATACTCTTCAGTCATACGGTGGAGCAGATTCAGGGCGGAGACAGTGTGGAGAGCCTTCTGATCAAAGACAAAAAGACCGGCGAGGAGCGGGAGCTTCCCGTGAGTGGTGTGTTTATTGCGGTGGGCATTCGGCCCAACAGTGAGCTGGTACGGAATCTGGTGGACTGTGACGAGACAGGCTATGTGTTGGCCGGGGAGGACTGCGCCAGCAGCCGTCCCGGCATTTATGTGGCAGGAGATATCCGCAGGAAGCCGCTGCGCCAGGTGGTCACGGCGGTGGCAGACGGCGCGAACGCCGCAGTGGCGGCAGGAGATTTTATCAGAAAGCATTCTTAATAAAGCTTTCTAAGGCTTTATTAAGAAAAATTAAAAATTGTTAAAGTTGTTGCAAAGTTTTTATGAACAAAAATGGTGGCCTTCGGGCTGCCTTTTTTTGGCAATAGTTCCAAAAAGCCTGTAAAATCAATATTTTTAGCACTGCATATACTATTGCAGGGGGTGTTGACAAATGAAGGAGTTCGTGATATATTTGTAAACAAGCGTAATAATTTTGTAACAAATGAAAGATACTGAGTGTTATCGGTATGGAGAGCTTACAGGAGGAGAGTATGGTAAGCAGGTCTTTGAGAATGACTGCATGTGCATTGGCGGCCACGATGGCGGTTTCCGGGATGTCTATCACGGCGTTCGCGTCTTCTTCCGGTTCGACGCTGCCCAGCGGCGGTGTGGGACTGAGCCTTGTGAACAATGCTACCGCACTTGAGAATATAGTCGGCACGGAGAAGAAGGAAGTCAGGGTCAGCGCGAATACTGCCAAGGCGAAGCCGGTGGCTGTGGTCAAGGAGTTGACAGAGGAAGATATGTTCCGCAATCTGGTGATTGCGCAGGTTAATAATTATGTAAACGTCAGAAGCCTTCCCAGCGAGGAGGGCGAGATCGTCGGCAAGCTTTATGACGACTCGGTGGGAACGCTCCTTGATGAGGAGAACGGCTGGTATCAGATTAAATCCGGCAATGTGACCGGATATGTAAAAGGTGAGTTCTGTGTCACCGGTGATGACGCCGTTGAGCTGGCAAAGAAGGTTGGCACACGCTTCGCCACGGTTACCACCACTACCCTTCATGTGCGGACGGAGCCGAGTCTGGATGCCCCGATACTTGGGCTTGTTCCCATAGAGGACGAACTGGTGGTTCTGGATGAGACGGAAGGCTGGGCTCAGGTGGACGTCGAGGAAGGAATCGGCTGGGTTTCCACAGATTATGTAGAGTTACATACAGAGTTTGTGGAGGCTGAATCCAAGCAGGAGGAAGAGGCGCGGCTTGCCAGAGAGGCTGAGGAGCGCAGAAAGAACAGAGAGGCTGCAGCCAAGTCAGTACAGGCACAGCAGGCAGCGGCTCCTGCAGGCGATGCTCCTGCTCCGGTGGTTGTCGCCGGCGAGAACAGCAGTGAGATGGGCGTTGCGGTTGCAGAATACGCACTGCAGTTTAAGGGGAATCCTTATGTATACGGCGGCACCAGCCTGACCAACGGTGCAGACTGCTCCGGTTTTGTCATGAGCGTCTATGCGAACTTTGGCGTGGAGCTTCCCCACTCTTCCGCAGCTGACCGCACTCAGGGTTATGGCGTGGAAGGCGGACTTGAGAACGCGCAGCCCGGAGACCTGATCTGCTACTCCGGCCATGTGGCACTGTATATCGGCGATGGACAGATTGTTCACGCGTCCACCAAAAAGACCGGTATTATTGTCTCCAGAGCAGATTACAAGAAGATCCTTGCAATCAGAAGAATATTCTAATATGACTGCCATACCGCAGTCGCCCTTTGGGGCGGTCTCCGGTATGGCAGTTTTTTATGATTCAGGACTCGGCGCGTGTTGTTTTGACCGTTGTTTCTGAATTAAGTAATTTGTCAAAATATTGTTTATGTGTAAACACCGGGTGTTTTTTCTGAGAATGTGCAATTTGTACAAATAAGTTCAAAAAAATAAAGCCGACAACGGGCTGCATTCAATGCGATGGGCAATTTATCCACATTCAAAAAGTGTAAAAATAGGACAAAAGGTATTTATACACCGAGTTATACACATTATCCACCAATTTTAGCATGGATTCGAGGGGGGATAAACTTTGTCAAGCAAAACTAATGTTTTGTGAAGTTCTCATAAAAATATTGAAATTGTCCTTAAAAAACAAAACGGCTGTTGACAGATGCAATGTCAAAAACAAGTAAATAATTCCTGTAATTGTTGCTAAACACGTTGCGTTCGTGTTATAATGCTTATACAATAAACTATCGAAAGGGATGATAGCATGAAATTTGTAATTGTAGGCAGGAACATCGAAGTGACACCGGGACTGAGATCCGCGGTGGAGGATAAGCTCGGCAAGCTGGACAAGTACTTTAAGCCGGGACAGGAAGTGCATGTGACTCTGAGCGTGGAGAAGGAGCGCCAGAAGATCGAAGTGACCATAGCCGTGAAAGGCAGCATTATTCGCTCGGAGCAGGTCAGCAACGATATGTATGTGTCCATAGATTTGGTGGAGGAGGTTATCGAGAGACAGCTGAAGAGATATAAGAGTAAGATTGTGGACAGGCAGCAGGCGGCAGGAGAGTTCAGCCAGACCTATGTGGAGAACGACTATATGGACGACGAGGAGATTCAGATCGTGCGTACCAAGAAGTTTGACATCAAGCCCATGTATCCCGAAGACGCCTGCATCCAGATGGAGCTGTTGGGCCACAATTTCTTTGTGTTCTGTAATGCGGAGACGGATCAGGTCAATGTAGTTTACAAGAGAAGGGGCGACACCTACGGCCTTATAGAGCCGGAGTGTTAGCCTGCAGGACTGCCTGGCACTGCGGAGGGACGCGGCAGGCAGCGATGATTTTTGAGCGGACACGGACAAAGTTTGGCATGTTTTTACCCACAGGCACATAAGATAAGAAGAATAAAGCCGTAAAAGCGGGCAAGGGGTATAGACATGCAGATGCCGTTTATCTTGGGGAAACGGGGCGATGCTGCCCGAAAGGAAAGCCATAGTCAGAGTGACCGTGACAATCGAATGAGAAAAATGCGACAAGCATTGCTGGGGGAGGCGATTGCCCTGGCGATGCTTGTCTGTCTTTGGGCGGGGCGGACACAGTTTGCCCAGACTGCCGCCACCGGAACGGATTATATCAAGTGGGTGGACTTTACCGTGTCCTATGAGGCGCTCTGCCGTGCCTATCAATGGGATGTGGAGAGCCATGGATCGGAGCACGAGGTCTGCTGGATAGAGCTTCTGGCTTATACGGCTTCCCGTACCGGCGGAGATTTTGACAAGAAGGCGCTGAAGCTTTTGGACGATACGGCACAGAAGATCATGGAAGGCGAGGCCGATATGGAGGAGCTTTCCGGAGACCTGAAATATTATAATTATTATGAAGAGGCATACACTGCGGTGCTGGGCGGTATGGTTGGAGAGTATGAGGTGGAGGTGCAGGACGAGAACGGTCACGTGAATTGGGAGAAAAAGTATGGACTCAAGGCTTATTTTCCCCTGGCCCGGGGCTTTGATTACTCCCATTTTGACGATTTCGGCACAAGCAGGAGCTATGGCTATAAGCGAAAACACCTTGGGCATGACATGATGGGACTCACAGGCACACCCATTATGGCCATCGAGTCGGGCCGGGTGGAGGCCCTTGGCTGGAATCAGTACGGCGGCTGGCGCGTGGGCATACGGAGCCTTGACGGCAAGCGTTATTATTACTACGCCCATCTGCGGCAGAACTATCCCTTCGCGGAGAATCTGGAGGAGGGAAGCCTTGTCACCGCGGGGGACGTCATCGGCTATATGGGACATACCGGCTATTCCACCAAGGAAAATGTAAATAATATTGAAGTGACGCATCTGCACTGGGGGCTGGAGCTGATCTTCGATGAGTCCCAGAAGGAGAGCGACAATGAGATATGGATCGACGTCTATGCCCTCACCCGCTTTCTGGCAAAACACACTCAGCCGGCGGCGAAGGTGGAGGGAACGAAGGAGTGGGTGAGAACCACACAGATGCGGGACCCGGAGCTGGAGGGGTATGGGGCGCAGTTTCCGGAAGAAATGAAAATACCGGTGAAAGAGGTTTCTCAAGCCGATTTAAGAAAACTTGAGTGGTAGGCTGAATTGTTGTTTTGTGTATTTGTAATATTACATTTCAATTGTGATTATGCGTTCGGTGTGTTATACTTAAATTCAATAGATTTACAAGGAGAACAAGTGCATATTATTCGTTTATGTGAGAGTATGATGCATGAAAAAACTTATGAAGCTGACTCAGGAAGCAAACCGACTGTGGGTACAGCAGTTTGGTAAAAAGCAGAAAGCGATTGATTATTCCGGTCGTGAGATTATGAAAGCGGCCTACAATGACAGAAACAGCAATTATGGTTGGAATATTGATCACATTTTACCGCTATCAAAAGGTGGAAAAACGGTGGACTATAATTTGGTTTGTTGTCATATTCTGACCAACAATGAAAAAGCGGACAAATTTCCGTGTTTCAAAGCAAATGCGAAGGAATTCGAGATAAAGAAGCGGCAGAAGCATTATGTGATTATTGCGAGAAATACAGAACAAAAGAAAAGTGATGATAAAATTATTAATTTTATGGATGTAACGCAGGGGCTTAAATGCTGGAAACAATGCGAAACTCGTGTCGGGAATGTTTTTACAGGATATGTCAAAGTCAGAGTTGAAGTTGAAACAGCCAAGGATGCGGATTCTCTATTTGGTAAATATGCAGTTTTTTTGTCTGAATTATTTAGAACAGACTGTATTTTTGCTGAAAAAAATGATATGGGTTATCTTAATTATTATAGTGTTATGTTTAAAAATGATCGAACGTGCATTTTTACTTTGGTAGTGGGGAATATTTCTACAAAAGAAGACACACAGCGACTTCTGGATGATTGTGTGATTTTAAATACTTATAATAATTATTTTGCACGCAAGGAAGATTTTAAGAGTATTCAGATTGCCTGCGGGATGAAGTGTTATGAAAATTATTTCAAGATGTCCTTAAAATGTAAAGAAGATATCATAAATACACGGGTGCAGTTTGGTAGTTCCTTGATAATTGATGAACTTATAAAAATCAACACGAGTGCGGAAAAGGGATTGAAGAATGTCATTCCTCAATTTGGGTTCTATCCTTATAATTTTATATTTGAAAAGCTGGAAAAAAAACTTTTGGAACGTATTTGAGGCGTAATCAGAAACATAATACAAGTCTTTTGTAGAGAATCCGTATCATTCGGGGAATCAAAAGATGCTAAAGTAAATATGCCCGGACGCCGATATCATACAAAACAGAACAGTTAAAAGCTAAGGATAGCGCTATTATCAGTGTTATCCTTTTTTTGATCTGTTTTGTAAAAAATTGAGCCGCTTGGACCTTTCAGGAAAGCGGCGCGGCCGCGAATGACAGACCGGCCGCAGAAAGGAGAAGTATGATTGGAATTGGAACTGCAACGGCAAGGGAGAGCCATTATGCGGTTCGCTGTCATCAGCGGACGCAGACGCGCACGGAAAGCTTTGAAAAGGCGCTGACGGGTGCATCAGGAGGCTCAGGCGATCGTGACGCCTATACCCGCACAAGCGTGACAGAGACTGTGGAGAGCAGTTATGAGTATGTCGGGTACAGCGCCGGGCTTTGTGGGCTGAAACTGCGGGAGGGAGAGATATCTTCCGCCAGTGGGATCATCGGCCTGAGCTTTGTGAGGGGCACCGAGGAGCCCATGTCCGCCCGTATGGATAAAAGTTCCACGGCGGAGGATCCGGTAGTGCTGGTGCAGATTGGCAGTGGAGAAAACCGGAGAGACCATCTGATCCATGTGAACGAGGTGGATCCTGAGAATGCCACAGAACTGGAAATGTTTGCGCTCCTGAACTTTATTGACGCGCAGAACGGCAGAACCATGGCCCCGGACGGCGCGTGGCAGACGTACAACAGTCTGAGAAACCGGCTGGAGGAAACCGAAAAGGTGGACAATGTGGCGGGCGAGGAAAATTATGATACGCTTCGCATAAACTGGCTGGAGTTGATACAGCAGGCCATGGAGGATGAACTGCTCAGACAGAAAGGATGGTTTGAGGAGTGCTTCTTTACAGAGGATTTGGACAGACTCTATAATGAGCTGAGCGCTTACCGGAAAGAAGCGGAAGATTTGCCCGATATGCCGCTTTCCTGACAAGGGAATCGATCATTGGTCATCATGGGAACGGAACGACTGCATGGAAAATGAGAGTTTCGTATATAGAAAAGGGGCTGCACACTGATTCCTTAGTGTTCCGGTCCCTTTTCTGATGAGGCAATTCATTTTAGCGGAATTTATTTTAGTGGTGAAGTATTTTACAAAATGCATTGCAAATCGGCTTTAAGTATGATACACTTACAATCAGTGGCTATGATAAAAAAATAACAATCGGTAAAGCACAGAGAAACAACAAATAACAATAATGGAGGAGAAGGAAAATGGCGAAAAAAGTGGTATTGGCAGGAGCATGCCGCACGGCGATCGGTACGATGGGCGGAACTTTGAGCACGACCCCCGCCGCAGAGCTGGGTGCAATCGTGATCAAGGAGGCTCTGAAGAGAGCGGGCGTTGCTCCCGAGCAGGTGGATCAGGTCTACATGGGCTGCGTGATTCAGGCGGGCCTTGGACAGAATGTGGCCCGTCAGGCTTCCATCAAGGCAGGTCTTCCTATCGAGGTGCCCGCTGTGACCATGAACGTGGTGTGCGGTTCGGGTTTGAACTGTGTGAATCAGGCGGCACAGATGATCATGGCAGGAGATGCGGATATCGTTGTGGCAGGCGGTATGGAGAATATGTCCATGGCTCCCTATGCGATTCCCCAGGCGCGTTACGGCTACAGAATGAACAATGGCACACTGGTGGATACCATGATCAAGGATGCTCTCTGGGATGCTTTCAACGATTATCATATGATCAAGACTGCGGACAATATCTGTGAGGAATGGGGACTTACCCGGGAGGAGCTGGATGAGTTTGCCTTAAAGAGCCAGCAGAAGGCGGAGGCTGCACAGAAGAGCGGCGCCTTCAAGGCGGAGATCGTTCCCGTAGAAGTTAAGAAAAAGAAAGAGACCATTGTATTTGACACGGATGAAGGCCCCAGAGCAGGTTCTACCATGGAGGGTCTGGCAAAGCTGCGTCCCATCAATCCAGGCGGTTTCGTGACTGCGGGCAATGCTTCCGGCATCAACGACGGCGCGGCTGCCATCGTAGTGATGAGTGAGGAGAAGGCGAAGGAGCTGGGTGTGAAACCCATGGCTACCTTTGTTGCAGGAGCGCTGGCAGGCGTTCGCCCTGAGGTTATGGGTATCGGTCCTGTCGCCGCTACGAAGAAAGTGTTGGCAAAGACGGGTATGAAGATCGAGGACTTTGACATTATCGAGGCTAACGAGGCCTTTGCGGCACAGTCCGTTGCAGTGGGCAAGGATCTGGGCATCGATGTGGATAAACAGCTCAATCCCAACGGCGGAGCCATCGCGCTGGGACACCCTGTGGGCGCTTCCGGCTGCCGGATTTTGGTGACGCTGCTGCATGAGATGCAGGCGAAGGGAGCAAAGACCGGATTGGCTACTCTGTGTATCGGCGGCGGCATGGGCTGCTCCACCATCGTGAAGATTGAGGACTGAAGATTGAGATAAAAACTGGCGCCTGCCGAGGTGGGCAGATGGGAGTAGAGATGGATTATATTTTGTATGAGCAAAAAAATGATTACGCGATCATCACTGTAAACCGTGAGAAAGCGCTGAACGCCCTGAATTCTCAGGTATTGGATGAGCTGAGTGCCGTGCTGGACGGGGTAAATCTGGATCAGGTGCGCTGCCTGATCGTTACCGGAGCCGGGGAGAAATCCTTTGTGGCCGGAGCGGATATCGGCGAGATGAGCACTCTGACCAAAGCGGAAGGCGAAGCTTTTGGCAAGAAAGGCAACGACGTGTTCCGCAGGCTGGAGACCTTTCCCATTCCCGTGATCGCGGCAGTGGGCGGGTTTGCGCTTGGCGGCGGCTGTGAGCTTGCCATGAGCTGTGACATCCGTATCTGTTCCGACAATGCCGTGTTCGGCCAGCCCGAGGTGGGTCTTGGCATCACGCCGGGATTCGGCGGTACCCAGAGACTCGCCCGCATTGTGGGCGTGGGTATGGCAAAGCAGATGATCTACACGGCGCGCAATATCAAGGCTGACGAAGCGCTCAGGATCGGTCTGGTCAATGCGGTTTACGCAAAGGAAGAGCTGCTTCCCGCGGCGGAGAAGATGGCGGCGGGTATCGCCAAAAACGCTCCTATCGCCGTGCGCAACTGCAAGAAGGCTATCAACGAAGGGCTGGATGTGGATATGGATGCCGCAGTGGCCATCGAGGAGAAGCTGTTCGGCGACTGCTTTGAGACCGAGGATCAGAAGTATGGCATGGCATTTTTCCTTGATAAGAATAAAGAGAAGGTGAAGGAGCCGTTTCAGAACTGCTGACCCGACGGCCGACAGGGCAGAGAATTACCGGAAACATAAATCATGAAACATAAACCATAAAATATGAATCATATTTTGTGAAGCAGAAGGAGGATGCAAGATGAAAGTAGGTATTATCGGCGCGGGAACCATGGGTTCCGGCATCGCACAGGCGTTTGCCATGACAGACGGATACGAGGTGTGTCTCTGCGATATCAAACAGGAGTTCGCAGACGGCGGCAAGGCTAAGATTCTCAAGAACCTGAACTTTCTGGTGGGCAAGGAGAAGATCACTCAGGAGAAGGCGGATGCCGTAGCGGCAAAGATATCCACAGGTTTAAAGGATATCTGCACGGACTGCGATCTGGTCATTGAGGTCGCCCCCGAGAATATGCAGATCAAGAAGGATACCTTTAAGGAGCTGCAGTCCATCGTAAAACCTGAGTGCATGTTTGCAACCAATACTTCCTCTCTCTCCATCACGGAGATCGGGGCAGGACTTGACCGTCCCATGATCGGGATGCATTTCTTTAATCCGGCAGACAGAATGAAGCTGGTTGAAGTCATCGCAGGCGAGAATACCCCCGCAGAGCTGGTGGAGAAGATCAAGGCTATCTCTTCCGAGATCGGCAAGACTCCCGTGGAGGTGAAGGAGGCGCCCGGTTTTGTTGTGAACCGCATTCTCATCCCTATGATCAACGAGGCCATCGGCATCTATGCGGACGGCATTGCCAGCGTGGCGGATATCGATGAGGCCATGAAGCTTGGAGCCTCCCATCCCATGGGACCTCTGGCGCTGGGCGATCTGGTGGGTCTGGATATCGTTCTGGCCATCATGGAGGTTCTGCAGAACGAGACCGGCGATCCCAAGTACCGTCCTCATCCGCTGCTCCGCAAGATGGTGCGCGCAGGAAAGCTTGGCCGCAAGACCGGCAGGGGATTCTACGACTACAGCAAGTAACGGGATGACGATCAGATCAACAATATCAGTTTAGAAACAGATAAAGTAAGGAGAAAAATCATGGATTTTACTTTGAGCAAGAAGCATGAAATGGCGCGTACCCTCTTCAGAGAGTTCGCCGAGAAAGAAGTAAAGCCCCTGGCGCAGGAGGTTGACGAGACTGAGGAATTCCCCCGCGCTACGGTTGAGAAGATGGCGAAGGCCGGATTTATGGGAATCCCCGTGCCCAAGGAGTACGGCGGACAGGGCTGCGACGTGCTGACCTATGTAATGTGTGTGGAGGAGCTGGCAAAGGTGTGCGGTACCACTGCAGTTATCGTGTCCGCGCACACCTCTCTTTGCTGTGATCCCATCCTCACCTATGGCACTGAGGAGCAGAAACAGAAATATCTGCCCGATCTGGCCGCAGGCCGCAAGATCGGCGCTTTCGGCCTGACCGAGCCCGGAGCGGGAACCGATGCTCAGGGACAGCAGACCAAGGCGGTGCTGGACGGGGACGAGTGGGTCGTGAACGGCTCCAAGATCTTTATCACCAACGGTAAGGAGGCAGATATCTATGTGATCTTTGCCGTGACAGCCATCACTGAGAAGAAGGGCAGACCCTTCAAGGAGATTTCCGCCTTTATCGTGGAGAAGGGCACTCCCGGTTTCACCTTCGGAACCAAGGAGAAAAAGATGGGTATCAGAGGTTCTTCCACCTATGAGCTGATCTTCACGGACTGCCGCATCCCCAAGGAGAATATGCTGGGACAGCAGGGCAAGGGCTTCAACATTGCAATGCATACATTGGACGGCGGACGTATCGGTATCGCCGCGCAGGCTCTGGGTATCGGCGAGGGCGCACTGGAGCGGACCATCGAGTACACCAAGGAGAGAAAGCAGTTTGGAAGAGCCATCAGCGCTTTCCAGAACACGCAGTTCCAGCTTGCCGATATGGCTACCAAAGCACAGGCTGCACAGCTCCTTGTATATAAGGCTGCTCTCACCAAGGATCAGTACACCAGGGACCACAAAACCTCCTATGGAGTGGAAGCGGCAATGGCAAAACTCTATGCGGCAGAGATGGCTATGGAAGTTACCACCAAGGCTGTCCAGCTCCACGGCGGTTACGGCTACACGAGAGAGTATGATGTGGAGCGCATGATGCGCGACGCCAAGATCACCGAGATCTATGAGGGCACCTCCGAGGTACAGAGAATGGTTATCTCCGCAGCGCTGCTTAAGTAACCGGAAAATCCGACAAATATAAAGGAGTGAAAATACAATGAAAATCGTTGTTTGTGTTAAGCAGGTTCCCGATACCAAGGGCGGCGTAAAATTCAATCCCGACGGTACTCTGGACAGAGCTGCCATGATGACAATTATGAATCCTGACGACAAGGCCGGACTGGAGGCTGCGCTGAGATTAAAGGATCAGTACGGCGCTGAAGTCACTGTGCTCACCATGGGTCTTCCCAAGGCGGAGGATGTGCTGAGAGAGGCTCTGGCCATGGGCGCTGACAAGGGTGTTCTGGTGACGGACAGAGTGTTGGGCGGAGCCGATACCTGGGCTACTTCCCAGACCCTGGCAGGAGCGCTGCGCAATATGGAATATGATCTGATCATCACGGGCCGTCAGGCCATCGACGGCGATACCGCACAGGTGGGCCCCCAGATCTCCGAGCATCTGAATATCCCTGTGATCTCCTATGCCCAGAATCTGAAAGTGGAGGGCGACAGCGTGATCGTGGAGCGTCAGTTTGACGACAGATATCATGTGCTGAAAGCCAAGATGCCCTGCCTCGTGACTGCGCTGGCAGAGTTGAACGAGCCCCGTTACATGACTCCCGGCGGTATCTTTGACGCCTGTGAGGCAGAGATCACCGTGTGGGGCAGAGCAGATCTCAAAGACGTGGAGGATTCCAATCTGGGCCTGAAAGGTTCTCCCACCCAGATCGCAAAGGCTTCCGATAAAGTGCGGAAGGGCGCGGGCGAGAAGGTGGCTTTGGATCCTTCTGAGGCAGTTGACTACATTGTGGGCAAATTGAAAGACAGGCACGTTATCTAAGCAGATGGAGGAAAATACAATGAATTTAGAAGAATATAAGGGCGTATATGTCTTCGCGCAGCAGGTAGACAATTGTATCAACAGCATTGCCTTTGAGCTGATCGGCAAGGGAAAGGATCTGGCTGAGACTCTGGGCACGGATGTGACTGCTGTACTCGTCGGAAGCGGCGTGAAGGGGCTGGCAGACGAGCTGGCCGAGTACGGCGCTGACAGAGTGATCGTGGTGGATGATCCGGAATTGAAGGAATACCGGACGGAGCCCTATGCCCACGCATTGGCATCTGTTATTGAGAAATATAAGCCGGAGATCTTTCTGGTGGGCGCTACGGCCATCGGCCGTGACCTGGGTCCCAGGGTTTCCGCGAGAATCCACACCGGTCTGACCGCAGACTGTACCCAGTTGGAGATCGGCGACTTTCCAATCAATCCCATTCCCGGCAGGGAGCAGAAGCACAATCAGCTTCTCATGACCCGTCCCGCCTTTGGCGGCAATACCATCGCTACCATCGCCTGCCCTGAGTTTCGGCCCCAGATGGCCACGGTGCGTCCGGGCGTGATGCAGAAGCGCGCAAAGCAGGCCGGCGTCAAGGCAAATATCGAAGAGTTCAATCCCGGATTTACTCCCGACGATAAATATGTGGAGATTCTGGAGATCGTAAAGGCAGTGAGCGATACCGTGGATATCATGGACGCCAAGATACTGGTGAGCGGCGGCCGCGGTGTGGGAAGTCCTGAGAACTTCAAGCTTCTGGATGATCTGGCAGAAGCCATCGGCGGCACTGTGAGCTGTTCCCGCGCTGTGGTGGACGCAGGCTGGAAATCCAAAGATCTGCAGGTAGGACAGACCGGCAAGACCGTCCGTCCCAATGTGTATTTTGCCATCGGTATCTCCGGCGCTATCCAGCATCTGGCAGGCATGGAGGAATCCGACATTATCATTGCGGTAAATAAAGATGAGACTGCACCCATTTTCGATGTGGCTGATTACGGAATTGTGGGCGATCTGAACAAGATTCTGCCCGCTCTGACAGAGAAGCTGAAGGTTGAGATGGCGGCAAAATAAATTAAACTGTGAAAGGGGCCGTGTATCAGAGAGGGTATATGGCTCTTTTCGCTTTGATTCAGGGAGGAGAGCCCATGAGGCGAAATGTGAGTCTGGAGGAGATCTCCGACGGCAGATTATATGACGACAACGATCTCGTGAAAGCTGACTGTCGGGGATGCGAAGGCTGCAGCGACTGCTGCAGGGGTATGGGCAGATCCATCCTGCTGGACCCCTATGACGCGTACCGCCTGACCACGGGGCTTGGGAGGCCTTTTGCGGATTTTCTGGATCGGGAGATAGAGCTTGGCGTGGTGGACGGCTATATTCTGCCCAATCTGAGGATGAGCGGAGAGGGGGAGGCCTGCGCCTTTCTGAACGCGCAGGGGAGATGTTCTGTTCACGCGCTGCGCCCGGGAATCTGCAGGATATTTCCTCTGGGCCGTTTTTATGAGAACGGTGCCTTCCGTTATTTTCTGCAGATCGGGGAGTGCGGGGCTGTCCGCACCAAGATCAAGGTGAACAGATGGATTGACACGCCCATGCAAAAGCGGTATCGGGCGTTTGTGACGGACTGGCATTATCTGCTGAACGATGTGGAGGAATGTCTGCGGAATACAGAGGATGACATTTTTAAAAAAAATCTGAATATGTTGTTACTACAGAGCTTTTTCCTGGCTCCCTACGACGGGGAGCGGGATTTTTATGAACAGTATGAGGAGCGAAAGGAGAATTTTCATGCATTCACCCCTTGAAATTGCCAGAAACTTTGTGGAGATCGGCATACATAAGGTGCGTCTGTCGGCCTTTAAGATGGTGATACTGGGCGTTTTTGCGGGCATGTTTATCGGCTTTGCGGGGATCGCCTCCACCACGGCTTCGGCTACGGTGGAAAACCCTTCCGTGGCGAAGCTGTTGGGTGCCTGCGTTTTTCCCGCAGGCATGGCCATGGTGCTTGTGGCGGGCAGCGAGCTGTTTACAGGCAATAATCTGGTCATTATCTCTCTGTTGGAGAGAAAGATCAGGCTTTTTGAGATGCTGAAAAACTGGTTTATGGTGTTTGCGGGGAATTTCATCGGCGCGGCGTTTGTGGCGGCTTTGGTGGTGTATGGGCATACGCCGGATCTGTTCGGGGGAGCTCTGGCGGAAAAAGTTGTATCGGCGGCTGTGTCGAGGGTGACGCAGACTTTCCCGGAGGCTTTTATCCGCGGTATTCTCTGTAATATTTTGGTGTGTATTGCCGTCTGGGCGGCATTTGCGGCTAAAAAGGTCAGCGGTAAGCTGCTCATGAGTTTCTGGCCGGTTATGCTTTTTGTACTCTGCGGATTTGAACACAGTATTGCGGATATCTATTTTGGCGTGGCGGGCATTCTCACCGCGGCGGAATATGGTATTGCGGCGGAAGGGCTGAGCTGGGGAAGCTTTCTGTTTCGCAATCTCTTGCCTGTGACCCTGGGCAATATCGTGGGAGGAGCCGGGATCGTGGGATGCGGTTACTGGCTCATGTATCTGCGCCATACGCCGGGGTACGCGATGTCGATTCAGGACGAACAGGAAGAATTGGATATTGCGGAAGAATACTGAGAATGAATTCAGATGAGGATGCACATATTAGAAGAGGCGGTTAAAGCCGGACTAAGTCTGTAAAATGTTTTGATTGCAAAAAGATTTGAGATATAGTAAAATGAAAATGTATGTAGCCTTTTGAATAACCGGGGCTTATACCTGTCTTCCGAAATTAGGAACTCAAATCTGAGAGAGTGGAGTAAGTTTCTATGGAAAGCAAAAATGTCTACGAAGTGAAAATTAACAGAAATACATATGATGTTATCTCCGCCAATACGGCATTTTACGCATTCGTGGGAAAGCGGCTGTATAATGGCTTTGACAAGCTGATAGGCCCGTCGGACGCGGAACAGCTTTCAGAGTATATTGAGGCCAGCAGGAATGTGCTCCTGACAATGATTACTGAAGATGGCGAGCTCAAGAATTTTATGGCGGTTTTTTCAGCCGAGGATAAAGCATTGGTGGATATCAAGCTGATTCCTCTGGATGAGATGCAGGAGTGGGAGCGGCAAACCCGCTATCAGGTGAATAAGAAGAACAATATTCTGAGCCTGTACGGCGATTACTTTTTTGAGTATGAGGTGGAAGAAGATCGCATAAGAGTTTATGCGGTGGATCATTTTGAGCAGAACGTACTGTTTGTGCCGCTTGCGGAGTTTGAGCAGAAACTGCGCAAACGCAAGAATGACAAGAACGGAAAAGAGCTGGAGGAGCTGATCGGCGCCCTGCACAGCGGAAAAGAGTATTTTACCGTCAATATTCCCGGGGATATTCTGAATATCCGGGAGACCGAATTTACGCTGATCAAAGGCATGTCCTTTTATGAGAATGAGCAGCATGTTTATTCCATCGGTTATGTCCATTTCTGGAACGAGAGCTCGGTGGATTCCGTAGAGACCAGACAGGCCATGGAGAGAGACTATCTCACAGGGGTGCTGACCAAGGCGGAGATCTCCAATCTTGCCATCAATACTGTGGATGTAAAGAAGACGGGCAATGTGACCATTGCCATTATTGATATTGATTATTTCAAGAAAGTGAATGATGTGTACGGTCATATGATGGGCGACGAGGTGCTGAAGAGAACTGCCGCCATCATACAGAACGAGGTGCGTGAGGACGGTCTGGTGGGACGGTTTGGCGGAGATGAGTTTCTGGTCATCTTCTACAATGCCTATGATATGGAGACCATGCGGGAACGCCTGCGAAGTATCAAAAACGGTGTGGCATCCAGCTTCGTTAAGACGCAGAGCGGTGAGGATATCTCTATCACACTCTCCATCGGCTGCGCCGCTTATCCCAAGGATGCGGACAATTATGAGGATTTGTTTTTCCTGGCGGATTTTGCTCTCTACAGGGCAAAGGAGAAGGGCCGCAACAGATATATCATATACAATCGGGATAAGCACGGAACGCTGGAAGACATCAAGAATAATAAGATGTCCGTGAACACCCTTAACAGCCGGGGCAATATGTCTCCGGCCGAGCTGGTATGCGCCATGCAGGACAGAGTCTACACAGGACAGGCATATCCTTTGGATGAGCTGTTGGACGATGTGGCGCTGAACCTGAATATCCAGAGAGTTCTTCTGTATGCAGGGCATCCCAGCCGTCTGGTGAGTATGGCCGGTGCAAACAGATTGTCCAAAGAGGTGGTGGATGCCACGAAGGATTATCTGGCAGTTCCCGCGCTGTCAAAGCTCTACGATGAGACCGGCGTGGTGGTTGTGGATAATGTGAGACGTTTTGAGAGCTCCAGTCCCACTCTGTATGAAAAATTGAAAAAGCAGGGAATCCTTTCTTTTATCCATGTGAGATTTGAGGATAAAAATGGGACAAATGCCACTCTGAGTCTTGAGTTTGTCAAGAACAGCATGACCTGGAATCGCTCTCATCTCCCATATTTCAGACTTCTGGCAAAGCTTTTGTCGGAGTATGATCTGGGAGGACAAAACAAGTAAAACGCTTCTGTGGGTGGTGAGGATAGAAATGCGCCTGAGTGAAGATTTGAAGAATCATAGAATTGTGATTCGGGATATCGGCACCGGAGATACTGTCGCCGATACAATGATCGCTGCGTATGATGCTGATGTCAACGAGATCACACTTGACACCGATCAGACAGCTCTTGAGGAAGGGGCTGAGGTCAGTGCCTTGATTTTCAGCGCGAATGGACTCTACGAGAGCCATGGCATCATCAAGGGCACGACGGAAGGGAAGACTTGTATTCTGCTCTCTGAGGGAAGAGGCCGGGATGAGAGACAGGCAGTTCGCTATCAGGTGAATATCTGCGGTGAGGTGGATTTCGTCAATCGGCCGGGGGAGGGAAAGCTTCCCGGCGGCTTTGAGATACTTCTGCTCAATATGAGTTCCATCGGTTTATTGATACAGGCTCCCCAGGGCAGGATACAGACGGGCGATACCATCCGTTTTACCGCCGTCAGTAAGGGGCAGCGTCTGGCCATCACGGTGGAAGCCACGAGGGTGGAAAAGGCGGAGGCGGATCAGGAAAGAGTGGGCTGCAGTATCCGTCTGGTGAATATGGGTTAGAATCAAATAAAGCAGTTATTATGGCGGAGGATTCATAGGGTTTTTCCCTGACGGAGCCTCCGCTTTTTGACGAGGAGAGAGTATGGAAGAATTATTGAGTGTGCGCGGACTGAAAAAGACCTTTAAGCTGTCGGCAAAACAGCAAAAGCTGGAAAAGACCGGGGAGAAGAGGAAGGTGGCGTTGAACGACTTATCCTTTACGGCTTACCGGGGGGAAGTGTTCGGGCTGCTTGGGCCAAACGGCGCGGGGAAGACTACGACGCTGAGGATTCTGGCTACGCTGATCAGGCCCGACGAGGGGGACGCTGTCATAGACGGCTCCAGTGTGCTCAAGGCACCGGAGGAGGTGCGCGGCAAGATTGGGTTTTTGACGGGCGAACTCAAACTGGAGGAGTTTTTTACACCCAATTACCTGTTTGACTTTTTTGCGGATCTTCACGGGGTATCTGCGGAGGAGAAGGCAGCGCGCAGAAAGGAGCTGTTTGAACGCTTCGGGATTGACCGCTTTGCGGAGGTCAGGGTGGGAAACCTTTCCACCGGAATGAAGCAGAAGGTGTCGCTGGTGGTGTCATTGGTACACGATCCTGATATCATTATTTTTGACGAGCCCACCAATGGGCTGGACGTTTTGACGGCCAGAGTGGTCACGGATTTTCTGACAGACCTGAAGAAACAGGGGAAGACCATCATTGTGTCCACCCATATTTTCAGCCTGATTGAAAAAGTATGCGACAGAGTGGGGATCATTCTGGACGGACACATGGCAGTCTGCGATACGCTGGAGGCGGTTACGGCCGGAAAGAGTCTGGAGGACAGATTTTTTGAGATTTACGAGGAAAGGGTGGGCGGCATCGCATGAAAAATATGACTACGATCATGAAAAAGGAGTTTGCCCGATTTTTCCGCGACAGGAGAATGGTATTTACCACAGTACTGATGCCGGGACTGCTGATCTATATGATCTATTCTTTTATGGGAGCCGGGATGGCACGGGAATTTATGACGGACGAGGCTTATGTGGCAAGGGCGTATGTGCAGGACATGCCCGAGGAGCTGGAACCGCTTTTTGCCAAAGTGTCTGCCCGTTGGACTTTGGTTTCCGCTTCTGAGGCGGAGGCGGTGAAGGCACAGATTCAGAATAAGGAAGCGGATGTGCTGATGGTTTTCCCGCAGAAATTTGCCGAGAGAGTGGAAGCGTATGACGTACTCAGCGGTGAGACGGCTCCCAATGTGCAGATCTATTATAATTCCACGGAATCTGAGTCCGTGAAGCTGCGCGGCCTTCTTGTGGATATTCTGAACGATTATGAGTCCTCTATGGCCAATCGCTTTGACGTCAATGCCGGAGATGAGGGGTATGATCTGGCCAGTGAAAAGGATGTGGCAGGACAAATTTTTGCCATGATCCTGCCCATGCTGTTGATGAGCTTTATGTTCAGCGGCTGTGTCGCCGTAGCTCCCGAGGCCATCGCCGGAGAGAAGGAGCGGGGCACCATTGCCACGCTTCTGGTAACACCCATGAAACGGAGCGCGCTTGCGATGGGTAAGATACTCAGTCTGAGCTGTATCGCGCTGCTGTCAGGTCTGTCCAGTTTCCTTGGCACGATGTCAGCTCTTCCCAAAATGCTGGGAGGGGCGGAAAACGGTCTCAACACAGCGGTCTATGGCATGGGTGATTATGTGATGCTGCTGGGAGTGATCCTGACGACGGTATTGGTGATGGTGTCTGTGATCTCCGTCATTTCCGCGTTTGCCAAAAGTATCAAGGAGGCTTCCACGGCGGTATCGCCGTTTATGATCCTGGTAATGGTGGTCAGCCTGATCCCGATGTTTGGAGGAGACGGAGAGAGAAGTATGGGCTGGTTTTTGATACCTGTCTATAACAGTGTACTTTGTATACACGGAATTTTCTCGTTTTCCTGCAGCCCGGCTCAGGTCGGTGTGACGGTTGGCATGAACCTGCTCTGCGCGGGCTTCCTGTCCTGGATGCTCACAAGATTGTTCAACAACGAGAAAGTGATGTTCTCAAAGTGAGTTCCTGTACTCCTGATACAGTTGCCGACAGTTCTTTAAAACCCGCCCATAAGTCCCAGAAGCTGATCTCTCTGGACTGCATCCTGAGCGCCTTTTACCTTGGCAGACATGCCGTCGAGTTCCATTTTGCCGGCGGCAGCCTGCATCAGCTTTTCCTCAAATTTTCGTTTCTCCTGTTCTGCCTCCTCGGCCCTTTTCTCAGCCCGGGCACGATTGCGCAGCCGTATGTTCTGTTCCATGGAATTGATGAGCTGCTTCATATCAGTGGTCATATCGGTTTGCATATGGTTAATTCCTCCTTCAAGCCAGTTGTATCTGTAGATTCTTCTATATATTTTATCGGCTGAAAAAATAATCAATTTAACGCTGTATTGCTGTTTTTTACAGAAAATAAATTGCCATGAAGTGCCGTTTATTGTATAATAATATGAAATTCGATGGAAGCACAATAAGAATTCTGGTGAATATTTATGAATAAGAAAAGACATGTAAGAGGGGCGGACAAAGGTTTTTCCCTGCTCCTTTCAATTCTGCTTGTTTTTGGCATTCTTGGAGTTGTGGTATTCTCTGTTTCACAAAAAATATCAAGAGAAATGTCCGAGGCGGCAATCCAGAACCTGAATGAGAGTCTGGATCTGATAAAATGCACCATAGAGTCAATTCTGAATAAAGAAGCGGAATTTCAGAAGCTGATGGCACAGGAAATCGCCCTGCATGAGAATCCGGAAGAGTATATTATATCTTATCAGAAGAATCAGACGATGGTACAAATCTCGTATATCAGGGATGGTGAAACGGAAGGAATTTCCAGCACGGGGGATGTTTTTACTGAAGAAGGGTTGGATTTTGAGGACGGTATGATAGAAGGGCTGGAGGTTTCCCAGTCATATATAAATTATATGGGAACGTGGGCGTATTCTCTCAAATGTCCGGTGGTGAAGGATGAGAGGGAACTGGGAATGCTTTATGTGGAGTACACTTATGATTCTCTGGACAAATCGCTTCCCGATGGATTTTATGACAAACAGGCCATGCTTTATGTCATGGATGCCAAGACGGAAAGATTTGTGCTGAAACCAAAGGGAATGGGAGAGCGCAGTGCGGGACACCTGAATCTGGAAGATTTTTACAGGGCAAACAATATTCAGGATGAAGAACTTCGGGCCGAAGTAAAGAACTGTATACAAAATGGGAAAAATATCATGTTCTACCATGATATACAGGGAAAAAGCGCCCTGAATTATATGTGGACCGTGAATGGCGGTACGATTTATTTGATCGGGTATGTACCGATTGAGGCCATTCAACGGGAAGGTAAGAGTGTAAATCAGAATATTCTGATTGTCGTAGCGGTTATGCTGGTTGCTTTTTTCCTGTGTTGTGCGCTGTATTATTTTAATCAGAGACAGCAGAGAAAAATCATGCGGGAGCGGGAAGCGGAAAGGGAACTGCATAACAAACAGCTGGCGGAAGCGCTGCATGCGGCGCAGTTGGCGAGCAATTCCAAAACTACGTTTCTTTCAAACATGTCCCATGATATCCGCACACCGATGAACGCGGTTCTCGGGTTTACCACTTTGCTTGCAAAAGATGCAGGGAATCCGGATAAAGTTCGGGAGTATACGAAAAAAATCATGGCATCCGGACAGCATCTGCTCAGCCTGATCAACGATATTCTGGATGTTTCCAAGATCGAGAGCGGAAAAGTTGTCCTGACCGTAGAGGAGTTTACGCTGAGCGATCTGGTATCTTCCATCGATGCGATCGTGCGTCCCATGGCAGGCGCGAGGGCACAGGAATTCCATGTGGAGGTAAGGGACATTAAGCATGAACGTCTGTTGGGCGATGAAACAAGAATCAATCAGATTCTGATAAACCTTTTATCCAATGCCGTTAAATATACGCCGGAAGGAGGAAATATCTGGTTTCGGATCATCGGCCTGAAACAGCGTTCCAGCCAGTTTGAGCATATTCGCATCGAAGTGGAAGACGACGGATACGGGATGACACAGGATTATTTAAAAATAATCTTTGACGCGTTTACAAGAGCAGAGAACAGTACGACGAACAAGGTTCAGGGAACGGGGCTGGGCATGGCCATCACCAAAAATATCGTTGAGCTTATGGGAGGAACCATTGAAGTTTTCAGCGAGGTCGATAAGGGAAGCCTGTTTCGGGTAGAATTGGAATTTCGCATACCCGAAGGCCAGGCGGATAAGCTGTTTTGGGAGCAGAGCGGTATTTCCCGGATTCTCTTTGTGGGAGATGAACAACAGGAAGGTAAAAATATCCGGATGCTCATGGATGATATGGGCGTTGCGGTGGATATGGTGCCGGATGGGAAGGGCGCTCTGTCCCTGTTGCAGGATTCCGTGGATACTCAAAATGTTTATCCGTTGGCTTTATTTGATGTGGATGTATCTGCCACGGAGGGCGTTCGGACCTTAGAGCAGATCAGAAATCTCCTGCCTCCCTGTGCCATTCTTCTTTTTATGACTGACCATGACGCGGGAGATATGAGTCATACGGAAGAAACGCTTGGGCCGGAATATACGGGGACGCTTGTAAAGCCGTTTTTCGTATCTGCCCTGAAAGACAAGATCATGGAAATACAGGCGGAAGAATCCGGGGAGAGTGAGGCGCCGGAAGCTGAAGAAGTCAAAAGTCTTCAGGGGCTGCATTTCCTTGCGGCGGAAGACAATGAAATCAATGCGGAAATATTGTCGGAGATTCTGACGATAGAGGGCGCATGCTGTGAAATTGCCGAAAACGGCAGACTGGCCGTGGAACGCTTTGCGAACTCCAAAGAGGGTGAGTTTGATGCGATTCTCATGGATGTCCAGATGCCGGTGATGAACGGTTACGACGCGACAAGGGCAATCAGAGCGATGGAGCGCCCGGATGCGGGAGTGATCCCGATCATCGCCATGACGGCAAATGCATTTGCGGAAGATGAAAGAGAAGCTTTGAATGCAGGAATGAACGTCCATCTTGCAAAGCCGATCGATGTGGAACTGTTAAAGCGGGTGATTAAAGGGGTAATCAGAAAGTGATCAGGAAAGAAGGAAACAGGAATTATTTCAGGAAATCAGCGGCAGCTTTTTTGGCAGGAGCGGCGGTTCTCGTCATAGCGGCCTGCGGGGAGCGGAAGGACTTCAATCTGATGGAGCCTGAGGCGGCCGAGGCGAGGCCCGTGACTCTGTACAGTCCGATGGAAAAAACGGATCCGAATGCGGAAAATGTGGCGAGAAGCGCCAGTGACAAAACGATTGCCATGGCGGAGGAAGAACTTGGCGTATCTGTAAACTATGTCACATATACGGCGGAAAATTATCAGGATAAGACTTATGATGATGTGGCGCTGGAGCGGGCAAGGAACAATATGGATGATATTTATCTGCTCAATCCGGATGTTATCAAATCTTTGGGCGAAGACGGACTGCTTATGGATCTGTCGGATCTTGCATGTGCACAAAATCTGCGGGACGTTGTTAAAACCGCAAATACAATTGATGGAAAACTGGTAGCCATTCCACAGGAGGTGGTGGCTTATGGCCTGTTTATCAACAAGGACATGTTCGACCGGTATCAGTTGGAACTGCCGGAGACCCCGGAGGATTTTCTGGAATGCTGCAGAGTGTTCAAAGAAAACGGAATAGAAACGCCGGTGGGGGCAAACCGTTGGTGGCTGGAAACTTTTGTTCTGGCACAGGCTTACGCCGATCTGTATAACGGCGGAAACACGGAGGCGGAGATTGCGGCTCTGAACAGCGGTGAAAGCAAATACAGCGATTATATGCGTCCCGGATTTGAGTTTCTTCAGGAGATGATCGACTGTGGATATATCGACGCAGAAAAGGCCTTGGTCAGCGAAGCGATCGAAGGAGAAGGAGCGGATTTTCTCGCGGGGAAAACGCCCATCGTCATGGCATACTGGGGGGCAGCTAACACGAATACCGCATACGGGGATCCGGAGTTCAATATGCTCGTCATCGGTTTTCCCAGCAGCAGAGGACAGATGCCTGTAATGCCAATGACGGGTTTCGGCGTCGGCGCCGATGCGGAACATGAGGAGGATGCCATGCGCGTTATGGACGTGATCCTTTCCGATGAAGCGCTTCAGGTATATGCGGAAACAAATAGAGTCATTTCACCGTCCAAAAATGTGGAGGTGGAATGTATTCCCGCATTAAAACCGTTGAACGACAGGATAGAGGAAAACGTATACGTTCTGGGAGCCAATGCGAACATGCAGTTGGAGCAGTGGGGAAATACCTGTCTCATCGTAAGGGATCTGTTAAGCGGTTCTACGGTGGATGAGTGCATGGCGGAATTTGACAGACTCCAGGGAGAAATTACAGGGGGATGAAATGCAAAGGATACTGGTGGTGGATGACGCGGAGGTAAACCGTGAATTGCTGCGCAATATGCTGAAAGATGAATATATCGTCGAGACGGCGGAGGATGGGGAACAGGCGCTGAAAAAGCTGCAGGGGCGTCACAGGGAGACCGCTGCGGTTCTGCTGGATCTGCAGATGCCGAAAATGGACGGTTTTGCGGTTATCGCGGCGCTCAAAGAAAAGGGATGGATGAAAAGGATTCCCGTGCTCATCATAAGCAGTGAGCACGGCGCGGAGGTGGAAAAACGGTGTTTTGAGCTGGGAGTGCTGGATTTTATACACAAACCTTTTGAGAGTTCCATCATAAAAAACCGCATCAGAAACACGATAGATCTGTTTGATTACAAGAACCGACTGGAAGAGCAGGTGGAGGAACAGGCGCAGACTCTGGAGCAGCAGAGGCAGATCATCCGTATGCAGGCGGAAAAGCTCAGCGAAGAAAAGTCTTTTGACAGACTCATGATGGAGTACCAGGCGGCTATTATGGAAGTGGAGACCAGATTCCATGTGCTGAATGCGGAGCTTTCCCGGGAATACAACAGGAATCCCGTGGAATCCATTAAGAGCAGGTTGAAATCTCCTGAAAGTATATATGAAAAGCTGCGCAGAAAGGGATATCCTGTGACAGTGGAGAGCATCAGGGAGAATCTGTCGGATGTGGCGGGGCTGCGGGTGATCTGCTCTTTTCCCGATGACATCTATCGTCTGGCGGATCTTTTTGTCCGGCAGGGAGCGGTCATTCTGCTGAGCAGAAAGGACTATATCAGGTACCCTAAGGCCAATGGTTATCGGAGTCTGCATCTGATCCTGAATGTCCCGATCTTTTTGCTTCAGGAGCAGAAATATATGAAAGTTGAGGTGCAGTTTCGGACTATTGCAATGGATTTTTGGGCCAGTCTGGAGCATAAGCTGAAATACAAAAGGAATGTGGATAATACGGAGGAGATCGTCCGGCAGTTGAAAAACTGCGCCGACTCTATAGAAGCGCTGGATTATCAGATGCAGGAGATCCGAAACAGGATAGATAAGTCCCTGCCTGCCGATGGCGGATATTGACGAGACACTTTCTGCATAGTATAATGATATTGCACATATTTGGGAAATTAAGATCTAAAATGATGCAAAAATAAAAAGATATATCCAAAAGGCGGAGTGAACGATGCAGAGATCGGCAGGCGGTTCGGATATTTTATACATGGCGGATTTTCCCTATTGGGTTGAGCGGATCGTCCGGGAGCCTGAGGAATCCGGCTACGGGAATTTTTCCGTGATGCGCTGGCACGAAAATCTTCGTCTGGTTTATGTGTGGGAGGGGACAGTGGAGATTCGCACACTGGTTCAGACTGTGCCTTTGCAGGCGGGGGAGGGAATCTTTATCAACCGGGATGTGGCACATTTGCTGGATGCAGGGACAGTCTGCCGCTGCGACAGTTTTTTGTTCCCGGCCTTCTTTCTGGAATTTTATCCGGGAGGACCTGCCAAAGTTTTGACGGATCGTCTGGTGGGCAGTGAGGCGCTGCCTGTCTGTGTGTTTCGGGCCGGGGAGGCATGGCATGAGCGGGTGCTTGCAGACCTGAGGGAGCTCTCCGGTCTGGAGACGCAAAGGACCATGTGCTATCCTTATGAAGTGCTGGTCCGGCTCTCCGCTCTGTGGCTTGAGATGCTTCAAAATATCCGGCTTCCGGAACCGGCGAAGCTTAAACGCTCCGCTCCGAAGCGCAGGTCCGCGCTGCAAATGCGCACACTGCGCATGGAGAAATTCCTGTATTATATCGCGCAGCACTACAGGGAAGAGGTTTCGCTGGAGGAACTTGCAGCCAGCGCCGGTGTGAGCAAATCGGAGTGCCTTCGATGCTTTAAGCAGAGTCTGAACACCACACCATACAAATATCTCATGGACTACAGACTTTCCAAAGCAATGGATTTGCTGTTACACACGGACAGACAGGTCAGTGAGATCGGTGTGCTGACAGGATTTGACCAGCCTAGCTATTTTGGAAAATGTTTTCGCGACAGATTGGGATGTACGCCGAAGGAATATCGGAGAAAAAACTTGAAAAACTTATGAGAAAACTGTTTCCAAGCGAAAGAATATTTGATACAATCTAGACAATAAGTAATAATCGAGAGATCATCCGGTCTGACATCAGGGCAGACGGACAGAAATGGAGGAAACATGAGATATTTTTTTGAGTCCGCAATTGAAAAAAAGGACAAGGGATATATGATTCAGATTCCCTTTAATATTTGGGAGGTCTGCAAACAGCGCGAGGTGATCAAAGCCGATGTGGTTCTGGATAACAAGATCATCGATTGTGAGCTGCTTCCCCGCGAAAAGGGTAATTATGAGATTCATATTCCCGATGCGGAGGGTGTGAGCGTGGAGCTTGGAGTGCCCCATAAGATTCTGCTGCATGTAAACGGTTCCCTGATCCGCATGGACCAGAACAGCCCTTACAGTTTTGAGAATCCTGTGCGCAAGATCGACAGTATGAACGTGATCATTCAGCCTGAGGACGGACTGTGCGGACAGGCCTGTGTGGCAATGTTGGCCGGCGTGACCATCGCTGAGGTGATCACGGTTATGGACTGCAGGGAGTGGCAGGCTACCATGGGACGCGTGATTTCCGCGCTGAACTATTATGGCATCGACCATACGGATATCATCAATTACACTGAGGGACGCGATGCGGTGCTGCCCAAGTGCTGTATCATGATGGAAAAGATGGGGCGTTTCTGCCATTATCTGGTACATTATGACGGCAAGTATTATGATTCTAACCTGGGTGTGCTGGAGGAGTATGATATGAGCAAGCTTCTCGGATATCTGGAGATCAAGTGCTAAGCGTAAACAAGCTGAATTTTTGCTTAATGGGTTGAGAAAGCAGAAAAAATGCAAAGGCTGTCCGGTTTTGATGTGGCCGGACAGCCTTTTTGCAGGCAGTCCCGTAGTTTGCATTATTTTCCAATTATAAATTAATTATAAAATCGTGATTTCGCGATTTAAAAGAGAAAACGGAAGAATTCACGAGATAAATAAAGAAAAAGTGAGAATGAGTGGCCTTTATTGCTCTGCATCCATTTGCAAAGCCCCGCATATAAAACTAATATATGTTTTAGCAATTAGCACTCAAACCAAATGAGTGCTAACAAAAAAGAAAGTCAGGATAAAAAGCCAAGACAAACAATTCATATAAGGAGGCAGAATTATGAAATTAGTACCTTTGGGCGACAGAGTTGTATTGAAGCAGTTAGTGGCAGAGGAGACTACCAAGTCCGGTATCGTGCTTCCCGGCCAGAATAAGGAGAAGCCCCAGCAGGCTGAAGTCATTGCAGTGGGCCCCGGCGGAACCGTGGACGGCAAGGAGGTCAAGATGGAGGTCAAGGTCGGAGATCAGGTGATCTTCTCCAAGTACTCCGGCACAGAAGTAAAGATGGATGAAGAAGAATACATCATTGTGAAACAGAATGATATCCTGGCTGTCATTCAGTAACAGAAATCCGGTAACAGAAAAGATTCAAAACACAATTTTGCAACATATTATTTTGTAAAAGGAGGCCAAGACAATGGCAAAAGAGATTAAATACGGTGCGGAAGCCCGTGCAGCGTTAGAGTCCGGCGTAAACCAGCTGGCAGATACCGTGAGAGTTACTTTGGGACCGAAAGGAAGAAATGTAGTGCTGGATAAGTCCTTCGGCGCACCCCTGATCACCAACGACGGCGTGACGATTGCCAAGGAGATCGAGCTGGAGGACGCGTTTGAGAATATGGGCGCACAGCTTGTGAAAGAGGTTGCCACCAAGACCAACGATGTGGCCGGCGACGGAACCACCACCGCTACGGTGCTGGCACAGGCAATGATCAACGCAGGCATGAAGAATCTGGCGGCAGGCGCTAATCCCATCATTTTGAGAAAGGGCATGAAGAAAGCTACCGACTGTGCAGTAGAGTCTATCTCCAAGATGAGCCAGAAGGTGAACGGCAAGGAGCATATCGCAAGAGTGGCAGCCATTTCCGCAGGCGACGAGGAAGTGGGCCAGCTTGTGGCTGACGCTATGGAGAAGGTCAGCGGGGACGGCGTGATCACCATCGAGGAGTCCAAGACCATGCAGACCGAGTTGGATCTGGTGGAAGGTATGCAGTTTGACAGAGGTTATATCTCTGCCTATATGGCCACCGATATGGATAAGATGGAGGCGACTCTGGAGAATCCCCTGATCCTGATCACTGATAAGAAGATTTCCAATATTCAGGAGATTCTGCCTATTCTGGAGCAGATCGTACAGTCCGGCAATAAGCTTCTGATCATCGCTGAGGATGTGGAGGGTGAGGCACTCACCACTCTGATCGTGAACAAGCTGCGCGGAACCTTCAATGTGGTTGCAGTAAAAGCGCCCGGTTATGGAGACAGAAGAAAGGCTATGCTGGAGGATATCGCGATCCTCACCGGCGGTACCGTGATCAGCTCCGAGCTTGGATATGAGCTGAAGGATGCCACCATGGATATGCTGGGCCGTGCAAAATCCGTTAAGGTGCAGAAGGAGAATACGGTCATTGTTGACGGCAATGGCGAGAAGGATGCCATCTCCGCACGCATCAACCAGATCAAGAACCAGATTGAGGAGACCACTTCCGAGTTTGACAAAGAGAAGCTTCAGGAGAGACTTGCCAAGCTGGCAGGCGGCGTTGCAGTGATCCGTGTGGGCGCTGCCACCGAGACTGAGATGAAGGAAGCAAAGCTGCGCATGGAAGACGCGCTGGCAGCTACCAGAGCGGCTGTGGAGGAAGGTATTATCTGCGGCGGCGGTTCTGCATATATTCACGCATCCAAGGAGGTTGCAAAGCTGGCAGAGACTTTGGAGGGCGATGAGAAGACCGGCGCGAATATCGTGCTGAAAGCATTGGAGTCCCCTCTGTTCCACATCGCTGCAAACGCAGGTCTGGAGGGCAGCGTGATCATCAACAAGGTTCGCGAGTCCGAGACGGGCGTTGGCTTCGACGCTCTGAAAGAGGAGTATGTAGATATGGTGACAGCAGGTATTCTGGATCCCGCAAAAGTGACCAGAAGCGCGCTGCAGAATGCCACCAGCGTGGCAAGCACCCTGCTCACCACCGAGAGCGTTGTGGCAAATATCAAGGAGGATACGCCTCCCATGCCCGCAGGCGGCGGAATGGGCGGTATGATGTAAACTCCGCACAGAAATATTGCACAGATACAGGCATGACTGGTTCAGTATCAGTCATGCCTGCTTTTCTCTTTGTTCGGAAAAGTAAACGGGAAGCTGTCAGTGAATTACCTTATAGCGTAATCTGAGATATGAGTTCTCCAGAACGATACATTCCTGCAATTTCAACACACCTAATCCCGATAATTCGTTTTCTGACAATAAGGATTTTCCGTCAATTAAAGTAGAGGTATCTTTACCGCCAATTAATACGGGGGCAACGACAACATCAATATAATCCAGAAGCTTTTCACGAAGAAACAATCCGTTTAATGTACCGCCTGTTTGTACCGTTATTCGCTCACAACCATATTCTGATCTGAGTTCTGCAAGAACATCTTTCAGCGATAGTTCATTTTGATATATGATATTGAGATTATCCGCTTCCATATCAAATGCCGGATGTTTTTCGTTGGATGTAACCAGCACAAATTGTTTTGATAAGGCGCATAAATACCGTATGCCATGCTCGTTTAAATATTTATTATCGATTACAACAAAGGAGACGGGCGTTTTATTTGGCATTTTCGCGGTGTTAATACCGATTTTGGCCTGCACTCTGCCTGAGTTAAGCGACCATAGATCTGTTGTCTGCTCTATCTCATAATATTGATGTAATCCTTCTTTAACTCCTGCAATTTTAGGTAAGTCCTTATCCACGTCTAAATCATCTGATGCGCCGGTGCTGATTTTGCCATCGACAGACATTAACATAAATAAAGTTGTAACAGGTCGGTCCATTTTATCCCTCCAATTTCCCATTAATGTTTTTTTATAAAATATTAGCCTTAAAACAAGCATTGTATTAAGGTGTTAAGTTTAGTATAATATATTGAAAATGAATTTTAAACAGGTTTCGGAAAATGAGTGAAACAAATACCTTGGCACACAGGAGGAGAAGATGGGGCTTGTATTATTTAATGGGCGCCCGGAGAGTACGGCTGGACGGCTGGAAAAAGAAATGAGAGTATATGATCTGCTGGACAGACTTGGAATGGAATATTACCGGATCGACCATGCTCCGGCCATGAACATGGAGGTTTGCCGTGACATTGACGAAGTGCTGGGGGCTTTGATCTGTAAAAATCTGTTTTTGTGTAATCGGCAGAAAACTCAGTTTTATCTGTTGATGATTCCGGGTGATAAGACCTTTCATACGAAGGAACTGTCCGCGCAGATCGGCAGCGCGCGATTGTCATTCGGGGATGAGGAGTTTATGGAAAAATTTCTCGACATCACACCCGGCGCAGTTAGCATTATGGGGCTGATGAACGATGTGGACAACAGAGTGAAACTGCTGGTGGATGAGGATGTGCTGAAGGAAGAGTTTTTAGGCTGTCACCCCTGCGTCAACACGTCCAGTTTAAAATTGTATACCAAAGATGTCTTTGGCTGCTTTCTGAAGGCGGTTCATCACGATATGACTTTGGTACATCTAAGCGCGTAAACAGCGGCGGTATGGAAAGCGGTTTTGTAAAGGAAGGTAAGCATGAATCATGAAAAAAACGAAGAGAATACTGTTTGGCCTTGCAGTTGTAATTATAGTTTTTGCAGGAATCATGTATTTTATGTTCAGGCATGAATTGAAAACACTCAGCAACTTGAAAGAGAAGAGTGCTGGCGTATATACCATGACTTATGATGGAGATTATGGGTTTGATGAATTTTTGCAGACTGGCGCCAACAGTGATGCGGATATAGAGGCTTTTGTTGCAAAAAGATTACTGAAAGGTCTTCCGATTGAGTTAAATGTACGAGATGCCGGTTGTACTGCATTTGTTTCCCGAAATGAAGAAGGCGACATAATCTACGCAAGAAATTTTGATTTTGTTTATGCTCCGTTTTTGCAGGTACATACTGATCCTGACAATGGTTACGCATCTGTTTCCACGGTGAATCTTTCTTTTGCCGGATATGGGAAGGACAACCTTCCGTCATCGGGAGTATCGTTTAACAATTTTCTGACTTTGGCGGCGCCGTACCTTCCCTTTGACGGTATGAATGAAAAAGGGGTATGTATTGCGCTTCTGGCAGTTCCTGAGGTTCAAATGATTGACGATCCCGATAAGATTACATTAAATACAACGACAGCTATTCGCCTTGTTCTGGATAAAGCGGCTTCGACAGATGAGGCTGTGGAGTTGTTAAAGAATTACAATATTTATTTTTCAGGCAATGTTACATGTCATTTCTTAATTGCAGATGCAACGGGCAAATCAGTAATTGTGGAGTATTACGATGATAGGTTGCAGGTTGTTGAATCCGACGCGGATTATCAGATTGCGTCAAATTTTATTGCGTATAACGGTTTAAATATTGGAGAGGGTTATACCGAATTTGATCGTTATAATGCGGTAGAGGAAATTTTACGGAATAAGAATGTCGTTACCATGGAGGAATGTGAGAATCTTTTGAATACAATCGGTGTGTATGACGGTGAAACGGATAAACTTCAGTGGTCGGTAGTTTATAATCTGACAGACAAGACAGGAAGAATATGGCCGCATAGAGATACCGGTGAATCATGGGATTTTACGATTCTTCCATTTTAGTTTTTTCCAGTGCAGGGAAATTGGTTTTATTGAAACCGCTATAAATCGAGATTGAATTTGCAGAGGACACGGAGGAAAATATAGATGGTTTTAATGGTTGATACAACAGCAAATCATATAGGAAAAGTAATAACAGAGGAATTGCTTCGCAGTGGTGAAAATGCAGCCGGGTTTGAGTTGATTGACACCACCGGGATGCACATTTCGCATTGTGTGGGGTGTAATTACTGCTGGCTGAAAACGCCGGGAGTATGTGCCATTCAGGACGATTATGAGCCGATTTTGAGAAAAATGAGCAAAGCTGACCAGGTTTGGCTGATTTCAGATACGCACTTTGGATTTGTTTCCTGGCAGACCAAAAACATTGTAGACAGAATTATGCCGCTTGTCACCATGTATCTGAAATTCAAAGACGGGCAGATGCGTCATGTAATGCGTTATGATCACCAGCCGGATATTGGGATTATCTATACCGGAGACGGCGACCAGGCTTATCTTGAGCGGTGGTGTCAACGTACTGCATTAAATTTAGGAAGCCGTTCACTGGGAGTCTTTTCTGAAGGTAACAAAAAGGAGGCAGTTTCATGCATGTTGTAATGATCAATGGAAGTCCGCGGGTACAGAAATACAGCAATACGGAGAAAATCATTGCCGCCTTTGCAAAAGGACTGTCAAAAAAAGGAGTTACCTGTGAAACATATGCAATTTCTGACCGAAAAACATGGGATATCATTCGTGATGCTTATATAAAAAACGACGAAATTCTCATTGCGCTGCCATTATATGTAGAATGTGTGCCCGGACTTCTTTTGGAATTTTTGGAGACGCTTCCCCAAAAGGATAAGCATACAAGGCTTTCATTTCTGTTGCAAAGCGGCTTTGCGGAAGGATGCCAGCTTCGCTGCGGCGAGGCATTTCTGGAAAAATTGCCTGAATATTTGGGTGTTCGCTATGGCGGCTGTCTGGTAAAAGGAGATAACTTCGGCATCCGAATTTTGGGTGAAGAGAAACAAGGTCAAGTCACAAAACCGTATCAGGCAATGGGCGAACTGTTTGCAGAGGGAGATGGCTTCTTCCGTGAGGAAGCAAAAAAATTTACCGGTCCGGAATACTTTTCACTTCCTATATGCCTGATGATGGGATTGATATTTAAAACCCTTGGGAAAAAGATGTTTCAGAAGACGGCAGCATCTTGGGGATGTAGTGTGCCGCTTGATGAAAAAGTATGGGAGACAGGCCGTAACGGGTATTAAGCATGAGGATGTTTGGTTTGGGCCTTGCAGGGTATTCCCGCAAGGCCCTTTAAGATGACATTGGTAAGCTTGCTGATGCTTCTCCGCCTGCTGCCCGATTCTGCTACCTGGCCGGCATCTGAAACCCTGCAAGCGCTTTGTTTAAATAGTCGTTAAAAGGTTTCATGATTCGGAAAAGCTCTGCGGCTTTCGCAACAAATCCTTCTGCATCTTTCAATTCTTTGTCTTTCAGCGGATATTCCAGATACCAGCTTTTAAATTTGAGATATTCCGCCTGCGGATGATCTTTCTCATATCCTGCGGGAACATTTTTTAAGGCTGTTCCCCGAACGGTGAAATATTTTTTAAATGCAGGCTCATGTATGATCTGTTCCCATTCCTCACCATGCTGTACAATATAATCCCGTATCATGGTTGTGGCATCCTTGAACATATCTGCGAACAGGCCGCCTCCTAAGAAGGACTGATCGCCGGGCTTTATCATCAGGTAATATCCCACGGGAACGGGCAGCTTGCCCGCAGAGGAAATGTGGGCGCGGAATGCAGGATTATAAGGCGACTTATCATGGCTGAAACGGGTATCTCTTACCAGCTTAAATGTAAGGGTTTTCGGGTCGTTATGCAAAATACTGCTGTCATATTTTCCAATCTCCAGCATCAATGCCTGCAGCAGTTTTTCAAATTCCGCATTTGCTTTTTTATATTCGTCCTTGTTCGCGTGATACCATTCCCGGTCGTTATTCATACTCAATGCCGATAAATAATCAATGATTATCTGTGTATTCATAATCTGTCGCCTCCTAATATTTATATTGTTTTTATTATATCGTTTTTTATGATTTTTGGATAATGGAAAGCTGTGTGGAATCCAAAAATTCCTGTATCAGATGTTTGGTGCGTTCGGGAGACCGGTAGGGTTTACAGAACGAAAAATCCTGTGACAGTTCGTCAATATCTTCCATGGCATTTTTCACATCCATTATGGTCTGAATGGGGACTTCCGCAGCGGTAGTATAGTCCAACTGCACCGGGTTTATTCGATGGTTCTGGATTGCATAATTCACTCTGTCCCGGCACTTGCACCTGCCCCCGCCGTATTCGCCGCAATATTGTCCGAGAAAGTCTGCCATTTTTCTGCGTACCCGGGAGAGCCGTTGACGATATGTTTCCGGGGTCATGTCCAATAAATCTCCCGCAATGCGGCTGTCAATTTTAAACATGGTACCAAGTATGAAAATACATCTGCTTTCCACATCAAGGCACTGGAGCATTACATTGGTACAGGACATTTTCAGTTCTTCTGCCAGGATGTCTTTTTCCACATTCTGCGTTAAATCCGGGACGTCCTGTATTTTCCCGTTTTGTATGTCGTCTCCATAATACTCAAAACTTAACGGAAAACGGGCAAACATATGCTTTTTATAGTTTTTCAGATGATTGACTGCGATGCTGAACACCCAGGTCGTAAACGAGCTGTCGCCCCTGAAAGAGGAGAGATGTGTGATCATTTTCAGCAGAATATCCTGTGTGGCATCCTCCGCGTCCGCAAAGGTTCCGAGCATCCGCAGGGATAAATTAAATACAATGTCCTGTACGCCTGCAATCAGTGTTTCAAGAGCTTTCTTATCTCCTGCGGTAGCCTGATCGATCAAAGCCTGTGTTTCCTGATTTGTCTTTTTATCCATATATTTTTACCTCCTGCTTAATTAGACAACGCTCTTCTGTCTGTGTGACAGATAAATTCCGGATTAAACGGTAAATTATCTTTCTGTCATTTTAGCATATGGTCTGGGCTTTTTCTATCTTGTGTTTCCTGTCTTGTGTTTTGAACGCCCGTTCTTGCTGAATTCCGTTCTTTATGATACAATTCTTAGGTAGAGTACCTAAAGTATCGTATTGAGCATCTAAAGTTAAAACGGGGACACAGGGGATGAAAGGAAAACGATTATCATTTACAATATGCGTATGCGCAGCCGTGTCGATCTTACAGGGATGCGGCAGTACGGAGAAGAATGCGGACGAGCTTCTGGATTCGTTTATCGGCGGTGAGATCATGGCATACTATGTCGGGGCGGACAGTTCGTTTTATATCACGGATCTGCCAGATGATCCGGAAGATTTTACCTGTTATTCCGTCGGAGACAGAGTTGATCTGGACAATGACGGAGAAAATGAGCTGATCATGAAGGGGCCTTATGGCGGAAAGTATCTTGACGCCCGGGACGGACAGGTTTATGTCCTGGATGAAGGGGGCGGAACCGCTTCTCTGATCAGTTATACGGAATTTGACGGTCAGACCTGGATCGTACATGCAGATATCATGCATGGCGGCAGGAGCCTTTATGATTTTACGCGGTATGACGGAACCGGACAGGTACAGGAGGAGCACAGGCTTTTGAAAGAGTATTGGGATACGCCGGACATTCCTGATGGCCCGGGTACAGTCTATACTTATGATGATCAAGAGATCACAAGAGAAGAATATGATGAGTTAAAGCTGAAAATGCTGGGAGAGTAGAGGTACGGGAACCGGAGAACCCGGGCGGCAAGGGGAGTGTGCATGACGAAACTGAAAGAGGATCTACAATATTTTCTGCGGCAAAAATTTTATATCCTTGCCCTTGTGCTGACTGCTGCCTGCAGTTATGGCTATTGCATTGTGCAGCCCAGTATCGGCATTGACGACACCGCGGTCTCCCTGTATCTGGAGGAGGGGCTTGAGGTGGTCATGGGACGCTGGACCGTTTTCTGGCTGAACAAGCTGTTTCATGTGTCGGATTTTGCGCCTTTTATGACGGAGCTTGTGGGAGTATTGTTTCTGATGTTTGCGGCCGTTTTGTTCAGTGTGCTTCTGCGCCGGATATCCGGGGAGCAGGTTCCGGCTTGGACCTACACGGTATTTGCATGCGTCTTCGTATCCAATCCCATCATCAGCGAGGTGTTTGTGTATTACTGGCATGATGGGGCAGGCCTGGGATATGTGCTGACGGCGCTGGCGCTTCTGTGTTTTCACAGCGGTCTGGAGGCGCAGGGGAGAGCCCGGAAATGTGCGTTTTTAGTGAGCCTTTTGTCGGTGTGGGCGGCGGTAGGCTGCTATGAATCCTTTTTGATCCTTTATATTTTAGGGATTTTGACGGTGCTGTTTTTGTGGGGCATGGAAGATGAAAAGAGGCTGAGCTTTTCCACGCTGTGCAGGTATTTAAATATAGGAGCGGCACTGACCGTGGGCTGTGTGATGCTTCGCGGAGCGATGATCATGGTGACTACTACGGTTTTTGATCTGGGCGGTGTGCTTGATCAGGTCAGGCAGGAGCAGCGGGGGCTTTCGGAAATGCTGGTTTTGTTCAGTCCGGACGGATGGGACAATCTGGTAATGTTACTCAAGCGTTTCTGGGTGGTCTATCATTTGAATGCTGTGGTGTATCTGCCGGTGACGGTCTATGAGCTCGCGGTGTTTATCTTTGGCGCTGCCGCTGTGATCCTGGCTTTCAGGAGAAGGAAGCCCTGGTTTGCGGTACTCTGGATCGGGATGCTTGCAGCGCCCTTTTTGCTGACGCTGGCGGAGATGCGGCTCTCCCATTACCGTTCCTGTCAGTATCTGCCTTTTTATGCGGCGGCAGGCGTCTGGCTTTTGTGCGTGGGCCTGACAAGACTAAAGCGTTTTCAGAGACCGCTGAAGATATGCGCGATTCTTTTTGCGGTGATTCTGGTCTGGAATCAGGCGGAGTTTATGAACCGCAGCTTTTATACGGATTATCGCAAGTACGAGACCACAAGGGAGTTGCTCTGTGAGATCGCGTGGGAGATAGAACGGGATTACGGGACCGATACACCGGTGGTCTTTACAGGCCATTACAATACGCCTCATGAACTGGCCGAGGACTACTATGTGCCCTACGGTTCCTGGCAGTATCGCTATATTGCGGCGGTCACGGACAGAATAGACCCGCATCTGAAGGAAAAGTATTTCTCGGTCTGGGGTTACAGTTTTGTGGGGGAGGCAAATTTTTCCATGATTCAGTGGGCCTTTGACGCATTTGACGGGACGAACCGGGAAATGATCAATTTCCTGAAAATGCATGGACATTCTTTCCGGACGGTGACGGATCCTGAGGTGCTGGCGCAGGCCAGAGAGATCGGAGACGGGATGCCGGGATTCCCTGCGGAAGGTTCCATCGTCAGACAGGAAGGGTATATTCTGGTACACATAGACAGGTAAGGAGATAAGATTTAAGATTACACAAATGCACATAATAAGAAGGGAGATTTGATATGGCAGAGCGCACTTATTCCAATCCGATTCAAAGAGGTTTTTTCCCGGATCCTTCCGTGATTCGGGTGGGGGATGACTATTATATGGTCAACTCCAGTTTTCAGTATTTTCCGGCAATACCGATCTCCCATTCCAGAGATATGGTGCATTGGCACATCATCGGTCATGCCATTGTCAATCCTGAGTGGCTTGATCTGAGCGATATCAGGGACTCTCATGGCATCTGGGCACCGGATATCGAGTATGTGGACGGCAAATTTTATATTTATGCCACGCTGCGCCTGAATGCGGACGGAAAGCGGGACAATAATGTGATGCGCCGCCAGCTTGCGATGGTGTCCGACAGGCCGGAGGGGCCTTACAGCAAGCCGGTCTGTCTGGAGGTGGACAATATCGACCCTTCCCTTTTTGTGGATGAGGACGGCAGCCGGTATATGCTGATTGCGAAGGCGGTGCAGGCGGTTCCGCTGTCCGCGGACGGGCTGGCTGTGACCGGGCCGATGAGAAACGCATGGGACGGCACGGGGGAGCGCTGTTCGGAGGGGCCGCATATGTTCCGCAAAGACGGGTTTTATTATGCCATGGTGGCGGAGGGGGGCACCGGTTATGGCCATGGGATCAATGTGGCCCGAAGCGACGCTCTTTTCGGGCACTATGAGAATTCTCCCTATAATCCCGTGATGCGCCAGTTGGACCCTGACGCGCCCATCCAGCGGGCGGGACATGGCAAGCTGGTACAGGATCAGAAGGGAAACTGGTGGTGCTATTATCTCTGCGGCCGGCCAAACGGCGGCAAATATACGACTGTGGGACGGGAGTCTGCGCTGGACCCGGTGCAGTGGACCGGGGACGGCTGGTTTACCGTCAATGAGGGAAAGGGCCCCAGTCTGGTACAGACTGCGCCGGATCTGCCGGAATGCGTTTTTGAGCGGAATCTGTTTGATGATTTTGACGCAGAAGAGTTAAATCTTGAGTGGGAGTTTGTCAGAAACCCGGATAATGGTTCCTGGTCTCTGACGGAGCGCCCGGGGTATTTCCGTATCTGGACCAGAGACGGTCAGTTAAATGAGATACGTTCCAAAAACACACTGCTTCGCAGAGAGCAGGAGCTTTCCTACCGGGCGGAGACCAAGGTGGAGTTTTACCCTGATAAGGACGGTGAACAGGCGGGACTGACCTGTTATTACAGCACGGCCACTTACGCCAGATGCGCGGTTTGTTACGAGGGCGGGCGCAGACTGCAGCTTGTCATCAACCGCAATCATGGCGAGGAGATCATGGCGGAGGTAGAGAATCTCCCCGAGACTCCCGTGTGGCTGCGCGTGGTGGTGGAAAAGCTCACCAGAAGCTTTTATTACAGTCTGGACGGTGAGAAATGGGAGCCGGTGGGTGTGCTGGAGAACTGTATTTATCTGTGCGACGAGGGTGTGCCCGACGATCCCAAGCGCCACACCGGCACACTGGTGGGAATCTATGCCAACAATGGCGGCTGCGGCAGCAGGAAGCCCGCTGATTTTGACTATTTTGCATATGACGACAGTGGGGAGAAAAAATAAGAATGGAGAAGCTTTTGGAGATAGAGGACTGTCTGGCAATGCTGCTGGAGCGGGTGGGGCTTCAGGAAGTGCAGGAGGTATCGCTGGCCGAAGCCTGCGGCATGGTGCTGGCTGAGACAGTCTGTGCTGATATCAATGTGCCTCCTTTTCAGAGATCCGCCATGGACGGCTATGCGGTGTGTGCGGCAGATTTGGAAAGGATAGCAGAGGCGGATTCTGCGGAGCGGGATTCTTTTGTCGAACTGAGAGTGAAGGGGCGGCTGCTTGCGGGGGATTATGAGGAAATCCCCTATGAGAAAGGGACGGCTGTCCGCGTTATGACCGGCGCCTTTGTGCCTGAGGGCTATGACGCGGTGGTTCGCCAGGAGGACACGGATTACGGGGAGGAGACGGTGAAGGTATTCGCCCCTGTGAAGCCTTTTCAAAATTACTGTAAAGCCGGGGAGGATATCCGTCTGGGCGATGTGGCGGCAGAGCGGGGAACAAGGCTGAGTCCTGTCCATATCGGGCTGCTTGCGGAGATTGGAAGGGCGAAGGTTTCGGTTTACCGGCCGGTGCGCGTGGCAATCCTCTGCACCGGATCAGAGCTTGCCCGTGTGGGAGAGCCTCTGGGTAAGGGCAGGATCTACAACAATATTTCTTATATATTGGAGGCGGCGATCCGCAGGGAAGGTCTTCAGGTAAGCTATACACAGCTCTGTGCAGATCAGGAAGCGCTGCTTGCGGATAAGCTGACGGAGGCTCTGGAGGCGGCGGATATCGTTATCACCACCGGAGCGGTTTCCGTGGGAGAGAAGGACATTGTCCCGGCGGTTCTGCAGAGTCTGGGAGCGGAGATTCTGTTTCGGAGAGCCTGCATTCAGCCGGGGACGCCCACCACAGCCAGCGTGAAGGACGGCAAGGTCATCTTAAGTCTGTCGGGCAATCCCTATGCGGCGCTGGTGAATTTTGAAATCTATTTCTGGTCTCTTGCGGCGAAGATGATGGGACATGAGAGTTTTGACACGGTGAAGACTACCGCAGTGCTGCAGAGTCCTTACGGCAAGGTCAATCGTATGCGGCGGTTTATCCGGGCGAGAGCGGCGGACGGCCAGGTGTATCTGCCTTCGGCGGTCCATGCGTCCTCGGTGATCCACAATATGACGGAGTGTAATTGCTTTATTGATCTGGAGCCGGGAAGGGCGATTTTGGTGGGAGACGAGGTACGGATACGCTATATCAAAGGGGTATGAAAATGAATCTGAGCGTCGGTGTTCTGGCTGGGGGCAAGAGTACCCGGATGGGGCAGGATAAGGCCCTGTTACAACTGGAGTCCAAGCGGTTTATCGACCGCATCTGTGAGGAGCTTGGCGGCTTTTCGCAGGTGCTTATTTCCGCTGCCCGCAAGGGGCTCTATGAGGATACCGGCTTTGAGGTGGTCTATGACGGGCATCAGGACATCGGTCCCATAGAGGGCATCTATCAGGTGCTGTCTCATGCCAGCGAGGAATATGTCTTTGTCTGTGCTGCGGATATGCCCTTTATCAGGCGGGAGCTGGTGGAGTATATGGCGGAGTTTATTTCCTCAGACTATGACTGTTATTGTCTGGTGGATGAGGATCATATTCATCCGCTTTGCGCCATTTATTCTAAAAAGATGCTGCCTGTCATTGAGGAGCAGATACGAAGCGGCCGGTACAGACTTTTGAATGTGCTGCGGGCAGTGCGCACCAAGTATATCCGGCTGGAGACCTCCTGTTTTGACAGGCGGATTGTGAGAAATATCAACACAAGGGAGGAGTATGCCCGTCTGCAGCTTCCGCAGGTATTCTGCGTCAGTGGGGTGAAGGACAGCGGCAAGACGGGACTGATCATAAAGCTGATTAACGAATTTATCAGAGAGGGACGCTCGGTTGCTGTGATCAAGCATGACGGACATGAGTATGTCATGGATCATGAGGGGACAGACACCTGGCGGTATCGCCTGGCGGGGGCGGAGTGCAGTGTCATCTATTCAGACATGCAGTATTCCATAAACCGCAGGGGGCGGGCCCGGGTGGAGGAGCTGATCGCATTTTGCGGGGACGCGGATGTGGTGATACTGGAAGGCCTGAAGGCCTCGCCCTACCCGAAGATCGAGGTGGTGCGGCGCGCAGTATCTGCTGCTCCTGTCTGTGACATGGACTCTCTGATCTGTATAGCGACCGATGTGGTATCCCAAGAAGATGTGAAATGTCCGGTGTTTGACATGGATGATATTCATGGGATTTTTTTGTGCCTGAAAAAGTATTTTGAAAAAAAGTATATTGAAAAGTGATAGAAAGGAATCAAAAGGAATCAAGATGAAACTGATAGAGACGAAGGATGCCGTGGGACAGGTGCTCTGCCATGACATTACGCAGATCATACCAGGCGTGGTGAAGGATGCAGTGTTCAGAAAGGGGCATATCGTTACCCCGGAGGATATCCCGGTGCTTTTGTCCGTGGGCAAGGAACATCTCTATGTGTGGGAGAAAAAGGAGGGAATCCTGCACGAGGACGAGGCGGCCGCCATTCTGAGGGACATCTGCATCAATGAAGGGATGTGCGCGTCGGAGCCCAAAGAGGGGAAGATCGAGCTGCGGGCGGAGCGGGACGGATTGCTCAAAATAGATACCAAAAGGCTGAACGCGGTGAACGGGCTGGGAGAGCTGATGATCGCAACGATTCATGGCAATTTCCCCGTGCGAAAGGGAGACAAGCTTGCCGCCGTCCGCATTATTCCGCTGGTCATAGAGGAGGAGAAGATGAACCGGGCCAGAGAGGCTGCTGGAGAGAAACCGCTGCTTCAGATCCTGCCTTTTTCCCATGTGAGGATTGGAATTGTCACCACCGGCAGCGAGGTGTTTAAAGGGCGGATCGAGGATGCCTTTGGGCCGGCTGTCAGGGCTAAGCTCTCGGAGTATGATACGGAGGTTATGGGACAGAAAATCGTGGACGACAGACAGGAGAATATCGTGGCGGCTATAGGCGGCTTTGTGGATCAGGGGGCGGACATGGTGCTGTGTACCGGGGGAATGAGCGTAGACCCCGACGACAGAACCCCCGGCGCTGTGAAGGCTTTCGGTGCGGATATTGTCTCCTATGGGGCTCCGGTGCTTCCCGGGGCGATGTTCCTGCTGGCCTATTATCAAAACGGGGACAGGACGGTTCCGATTCTGGGGCTGCCGGGCTGTGTGATGTATGCGAAACGGACCGTGTTCGATCTGATCCTGCCCCGGGTGCTTGCAGGGGAGAGGCTTACCGCGGAGGATATCCGGGTATACGGCGAGGGCGGGCTGTGTTTAAGCTGCCCGGAATGTCATTTTCCCGCCTGCGGATTCGGGAAATGAAAAGCAGTCGGAATGAGTCGGAAGCAGCCGGAATGAGCCGGAATTGATATGGCAAAATGCCGCAGTGCGGCGGAATGTGAGGAGATATGGGAGAATTTACACATTTTGACAGACAGGGCAACGCTGTTATGGTGGATGTGACCGCCAAGGCGGAAACGGAGCGCGTGGCGGTGGCGGAGGGCTGCATCAGAGTCAGCGCGGAGGTGTTTGACGCCATAAAGAATCAGACCGCGGCCAAGGGCGATGTGCTGGGAACGGCAAGGATCGCGGGTATCATGGCCACAAAGCGCACGGCGGAGCTGATTCCCATGTGTCATCCGCTGATGCTCACCAAAGTGTCTGTTGATTTTTGGCCTGAGGAGGAGAGTTTGCAGATCAGGTGCCGGTGTACGGCTAAGCTCACAGGCAGGACGGGCGTGGAGATGGAGGCGCTCACGGGAGTCAGCGTGGCGCTGCTTACGGTCTATGATATGTGTAAGGCTTTGGATAAGAGTATGGAGATCTCCGGGATTCGGCTGGTGGAGAAGCTGGGCGGGAAGAGCGGGCATTTTGTGAATCCGGCAGCGAGAGGCGATGGGACAGTCTGAGATATTGTGGGGCTGTTTAGCTGTCGGGGGCGGCAGTGGGAGTCTGGGAGGCTGCTGCCGGCCGGAGGCGGCGATCGGGCGTTTTCTAATAGTGCGGCTATTGAATCCTGCGGGCGTCGGGGCGGGGGTGAAGTGAATCCAATCACAGCCGAACCAGAAAACC
>CANCYO010000003.1 GCA_947382415.1 uncultured Lachnospiraceae bacterium
CATTTCCGAAGTTATCTGTATCTTTGTAAATATCTTCCCATTGATACCGGCCGCCTGTTGCCTTTTGGAGGAACCTGTTTACTTCGCGGCAGGCGCTAATCTGCCTGTACCTCTCCGCATCCATGTCGGATGCCTGCATGTAAGTATCCCACAAACGGTCCGCAAATTCTTCTTCCAATATTTTTTCTGCCTGCTTTTTTTCTTCCTCTGACAGGTTTCCTGAAATGGTCACTTTTCCATAAGCATCTATCTCAAATTCCCAGACTTTCCCCTCCAGTTCTATGCCTGACTGCTTCAATCTGCCCACGATTTCCGGGTATAATTTGCTCTGGAATCTGCCTGCTGCCTCTGCCCTCTCATAGTCATGAAGGTTTGCGAAGATTTTCAGATACTCCAGCTCCTGTTTAGAAAGCCGCTCTCCCAGAGCCAGACGCCCCAGCATTTCTTCCACACTCTCATCACCCTGATAGCGGTCTTCCTCCGGCAGGGCGCGGTACTGCTCCTCATGCAGTCTATCCACTTCTTTCTCATAGCCTGCCTTATCTTCCCTGAATGTCCGGTCAAAAACTTGCTGCCCCTGTGACTTGTTCTGCGACCTTTCCTCCGTAATCCGAATGCGGTAAGTTCCTTCCACATCCGCCGCTTCCCCGTTACGGTTCTCTACCCGGATCACATAATCCCTGTTATGATCCCACTCCGGCAGCGTCAGTTCCCTGCTATCATCACTGCTTTTTCCTGCTATTCCAATCTGGTTCCCATCCTTATCATAGACTACCAGATCACAGTCACAGCCTTCCGTCAAATTTTCCAGACGGATTGTAATTTTTGAAGAAATACCCATCCTGTCATAAAGAGCCCTCTGAACATAGGAAAATGCGTAGCAGTCCACATCCTCCGCAGAATCCAGTTTCCCTTCCAGATAGCTGTCTTGATTGCCCAGCAGGGAACTCAGATTGCCGGTACTAAAATAACAGTCAATCTTGTCATCGTATTTTGTCCTCTGTCGGTAACTGTCATTCTTATTTTCCCTGCTGTTCTCAACCAGAACGGTCTGCTCCCTCATATCTTTCAGGGGAGAGTAAAACTGCCCTTTCCCATAACATTTACCCTCCCACAGAGGACTGCTGATAAATTGGTGATATGTATGTATCATTTCCTTCTCCTCCTATCCCACTTTTCAATCCGTTATTCTGCAGCTTATTCAGCACCTTATTCCGTTAGTAATCCCAAGAACATCTTCCACTCCATGTAGCCCTGTAGATCCCCATAGCTATACTTTGACTGCATGATACCGTTCACGATCTCCACCCAGTCCGTCTTCTCCGAAAAACTCCATGCGCCGGAATTTCTCTGCTCTGCGTTTTTAACTGCTTTTGCCATTGCAGCTTTCAACACGGTATCTTCAAAGCTGCCTTTTCCACTTTCCCTAAGACTGGCAGTGTACGCATACATTTCAGCCGTATCACAGTTCTTTGGGTCAACTTTTGATACATCCACCATCTGCTCTGTTACATTTCCCAATCTATCCTGTGTCTTCACTTTATATACAGGATTCTCCGGGTCAAAACCCTGTGTCCTGTACACGGCAAGGGATAAACCGCTCGCCACATCCACCCATGAACTGACCGCCTTCTCCCTTGTGCCGCCTTCTGCGCCGCCCAAGGTGACTGCCGGGGCTGTTCCCGCTTTCTGTTCCGCTTCCATGGCCTGTTTGGTAAAATCTCCTTCTGGTGCATTCCTTTCTGACTTTCTCGTTTCATGCCCTGACATCACATATCCTGACGCTCCGATTCTGCTAACATTCATTTCCTTTTGTCCTCCACTTTTTACTCTGTCAGCCAGCTCCGCCATACACTGTCCTGCGCATTATGCTCCCTTCAATAAAACCAAGGCCAGACAGTTCACTCCTATAAACATAAAATTACAAGCTGACTTTTCTTAGATACAATCTACTTTCTCCTTAGATATCGTATGATTAGCCAGCTAATCTGACAGGCACTGCAGAATCATCCCTTTTTATACAGAAATCGCCCTTTGAATATTTCTGATGCCACCATAATATCTTACTGCCTACATGACTAAAAATTCAGAATGATGAATAAAAACAAGACAACGAAAGTGTTAGATTTGAAGAAAACATAAAAAAGACTATCCACCAAAAGTGAGCAGTCTCTTTATTTATAATGAACAGCAATCTTCCCTTTCCGCTCATCCGGTATGATTCTTATCCGGAATCAGTATAATGAATTTAAACATCTGTCCCTCGCATTTTATGGTACAGGTTCCCCCGTATTTCTCCACAACTTCCTTGATATTTTCTATCCCAATGCCATGAGAAGCCCTGTCCTCTTTCTCAGTCAGAAACCTCCCGCCGCTCCTTACAGGCATCCCATTACAGGTATTCATCACCGACAGCAGGATTTCCCCCCGCTCCTGCACAAATTTCATCCGTATGATTTTTTTCTCACATTTTTCACATGCCTCAAACGCATTATTCAGCAGATTATACAGGATGACCACCAGATCCTCGTCCGAAATGGAGATGCCGGAAAGGTCATTGATTTTTATCACAAAAACAATCCCCTTATTTTTTGCCTCCTGATATTTAGAATTTAAGATGGCATTGAGCAGTGTATGGTTCGTGTCGATGCTGTCCATCCGTTCCATATTTTCTTCCTGCATCTTTTCCAGATAGGCTTTCAACTTCTTCTGCGTCTTTACGCCATCCTCTTCCCCCTGCTTTGCCAGAGCCAGTATGACGGACATATGGTTTTTAAATTCATGGGCTCTTTTCCGCTGCTTTTCATAATTTTCCAGCATACTGTAATATTCCCTGGTCTGGCTCTCCATCCTCTGTGCAAACAGCCTGTTCTCCGCAATCTGCCGCTCCCGCCTTGCGATCCCGTTCAGCAGATAAAACACTACCGCATTCATAGCGGCCAGCCCACAGGCAATACAGAGCAGCACATGGCTGCCCGGTATCTGCTCCACGCCAAAGTTCATGTAAATCAGCAAAACTACGATGATAGTAAACAAAGGGAACACGGAAAAAAACATCCATTCCCTGTCCGTGAGCAGACTTTTCTCCCGGGCAAATCTTTCTCCGGCAAAAAATCGTTTCACCGCAAGAACCAGACAAAGAACAATCAGGTTTTGCAAAAGCAGGATGCCGCACCATACATAATCCATCCTGTCCTTGAAAATGGGGAAATAATATCCCGCCAGAACCAGCTCCAGATATTCAATGGTGACATTGACCGCCTGATACAGCGCCATCAACGCCAGAATCCTCCTGAATCTCTGCCGGAATCTATACTGCATGACAAAGGAAGTGAACAAAATGATCGCCGCCTGTTTCAAGAGCAGAGCAGACGACAGAAAACAGGCAGACAGATAGTTTCCCAAGATCAACCCTGCCCACAGGGCACATACTGCCGGTCTCCGCAATTTCTTTTTCTCTGCAAAAATTCCAAGAAAAACTCCGAAAATCACCGAATGGGCCACCAGCTGCAGGCAGCTGACTGCATGCATAATATAAATATCCATCAGACTTCTCCCCGAAATGCCATATAATCGCTGCGTACCTGCGGATACCTGGGCTTCGCGATACTGAGTCCGTTTCCGTTCAAAAGCTGGAGCCGGTATCTCTCGATTGTTTCCACATATTCCATATTTACCAGAAAGCTTTTGTGAATTCTGGAAAAAGAGTAGGATGCCAGCATTTCCGCTGCGATATCCAATCTCTCATTCATGGTATATACACTTCCATTTGCGGAAAGAGCGTCTGCGCCTTCCTCAGCCATATGAAAGATCAGCCTATGCAAGTTGCTCTCTATATACATAATCTGCGATGGATGCAATTCCTTAACACCCTCCCGAAATACAAACCGAACTTTTTCCTCCAGCCGCCCAATTTTTAAGAGGATAGCGTCCAGACATTCCTCAATGGAATTTTCCAGGCTCACCTCATCCTTGATGATATAGCGGGTGGCATCCACCTTGTAGCCTTCCAGCGCATAAGTCACAAAAGCCGTGACAAATACCAGATATGTTCCGCCTGTAAGTTTCCGTATTCTCCTTGCCGTTTCGATTCCGTCCAGTTCTTCCATACTGACATCCAGAAAAACGATCTGATACCCGGCTGCCTTCCCGCTTTCTAGAAACTCCCTGCCAGAAAGGAAAAAATCAATCTCACAGGGTATATTTCTTCTTTTCATGTGGGCAGAAATCAAATTACTCTCCCGCTCACAAAAAAATTCTTCATCATCACATATGGCAATGCGAACCATCCGCCCCCACTTCCTTTCTGGGATTCCTTTTTTACAATACCTCTGCTCTTATTCACATAATCTATCACAGAGAGGTTGAACAGAAAATGCAATCGTAATGCAATAAAAAGAGAAAAAAAGCCGCAAAGCCTTGATTTTACTGGCTCCGCGGCTCACCTCCGACTACTCGAACTCTATAGTCCCAGGCGGCTTACTCGTACAGTCATACACCACCCGATTCACGCCCTTCACCTCATTCACAATCCTGTTCGTAACCTTTCCGAGCACTTCCCAAGGCAGTTGCGCCGCCTCAGCAGTCATGAAGTCGCTGGTGGTAACTGCTCTGAGCGCCACGGCATAATCATATGTCCTCTCATCGCCCATGCACCCAACGCTGCGCATATTGGTAAGCGCGGCAAAATACTGTCCCAGCTCTTTATCCACACCTGCCCTGGCAATCTCCTCACGATAGATTGCATCAGCATCCTGCACAATCTTCACCTTCTCGGCAGTAACTTCGCCAATAATGCGGACTCCCAGTCCGGGGCCGGGAAATGGCTGGCGATACACCAGATACTCGGGAATGCCCAGTTCCAGCCCTGCCTTTCGCACTTCATCCTTAAACAGCAGTCTTAAAGGTTCGATAACCTCCTTAAAATCCACACAATCCGGCAGTCCTCCCACATTGTGATGAGATTTGATGACCGCCGATTTTCCGAGGCCCGACTCAATGACATCCGGATAAATAGTACCCTGTACCAGATAGTCTACGGAACCGATCTTTTTAGCCTCCTCCTCAAACACACGGATAAATTCCTCACCGATGATCTTTCTCTTCTGCTCAGGCTCAGTCACTCCGGCCAATCTGGAATAAAAGCGTTCCTGGGCATTGACGCGGATAAAATTCAGATCATAAGGGCCGTCGGGGCCAAACACGGCCTCCACCTCATCCCCTTCGTTTTTGCGTAACAAACCGTGATCCACAAATACGCAGGTTAGTTGTTTGCCCACAGCCTTAGCCAGAAGCACCGCCGCCACAGAGGAATCCACTCCGCCGGACAGCGCACAGAGCACTTTGCCATCGCCCACCTTCTCCCTGATCTCCCTGATACTGGTCTCCACGAAGGAGTCCATTCGCCATTCCGCCCTGCAGCCACATACATTCAGTACAAAATTGGAAAGCATTTTCATGCCTTCCTGTGTGTGCATGACTTCCGGGTGAAACTGAACTGCATAGAGCTGTCTTGCGGGACATTCCATGGCCGCAACCGGACATACGGGAGTGTGGGCAGTAACCGTAAAGTCACAGGGAGCGCTCTCGATATAATCAGTATGACTCATCCAGCAGATCGTTCTGGGGGACACACCCTGAAAAATCTCGGCATTAGTGTCCACATCCACCTCGGTCTTGCCGTACTCGCTGACAGGGGCCGACGCCACCTTTCCGCCCAGCATATGTGCCATGATCTGTGAACCATAGCAGATGCCAAGCACAGGTACGCCAAGCTCAAACACAGCTCTGTCGCAGACCGGCGAATCTTCGCCGTAGACACTGTTGGGCCCGCCTGTAAAAATGATGCCTTTGGGATTCATGGCTCTCAATTGATCCATGCTTATATTATAGGGATGTACTTCACAATACACATTGCACTCTCTGACTCTGCGGGCAATCAATTGATTGTACTGACCGCCGAAATCCAGAATCACAATCATCTCTCTGTCCATGGTATTCTCCTCTGACGTTTCAATCTCCAGCACTCACGCGCATACCGAAGCGGCGTTATGATCGGTCTGCCAAATCGTCTGCTGCTTTTACATGCTCTTTCATTATAAGGGCAGGCCCGGCAGATGTCAAACGCAACCCCTACACAAACAGCGCACCTAAAAATTCTCAAAGTATTCGTCCAACCAGACCATTCTCCTCTCCTGATAGTCCAGCCGCGCCGTGATGTCCAGCGACATCTGATAGCCGGGCCAGCGGGTATTCTCCCGCTGCATGACTCCTGAGTTGAGCAGGTAATCCCTGTTGGCCTCCATGATATCCTGAATATGTTCCGTACTCAAGAAGGTCTCCCTGCATTGCAGCCAGCGCTCCCTCAAAGGCGCTCTCACCAGCTCCGGCCGGGTATCCCGCAAAAAGGGGATAGCGGCTTCCTCATACACCACAGTGACATTATCCTTAAACGCTTTGCCCGGAATGGTTCCAAAAGTCAGATCCAGATCCCACGGAATCTGACGCATGACATAATTCCCCGTCTCATCCACATCCGCCACAAAATACATATTCTTATAATAATTGTCACTGCCGCTGACGGCCATATTAAACAGAAGCATGTCAATTGCATTGGAAAGATACAGCTTTGTCTCGGCCGCTCTCCCGTCCCCCGCTCCGCGGTAAAAGGTATTGAGATAATCTCTCACAGGGGCCCATGCCTTCTGATAATCGTCAATGGGATCGGGATAGCGGACGCGGATGAAGGTCATGATCTTCCAGCGATGCTCGATGGCATAGTCGAAGTCTTCGTCCTCCGGCAGCAGCCAGTCGGTAAATTTATAGAGTACATCCCGTTTATCCAGTTCCAGCTTCTTGGTGTCTACAGGCTCCACCAGACCATAAAGTCCCATGTATTGATTGTCTACGATCAGCTCCAGATATTCCATGCGGGGACCGGATTCGTTGACCTCCGTGTTGGAGAGGGCGAATTCTTCCCAAAGCTGGCAGGCGGTTTTCTCGTTAATCTTATTCGTGTCGAGAACCATGGCCTTCAATTTCCAGCTATTGTCTGACCGCATTCCCAGAAGAGCCGCATCCAGTTTATCACCCTTGGAGTCCAGCAGACTGATGGCATAGCTTTTCTTTTTAAAGTTTGCGCTGCCGGCCCCTCGAAGGTAATAGCGCACCCCGGATTCCATGATCTCATACTGCGGCACACCCAGACCGGGATTGAACACCTGAATCTGACCGAAATACAAGGTGTCCGGATCATAGTAAAAGCGATCCGGGTCTGTCTCATAGTCCCCCAGGTCCTGTTTCTCCGAACGCTGGGTGGAGAGAGTCATCACCGGCATACCGCAGACTGCCAGCGCCAGTTCATAATAACAGTCTTCTTCCACCAGCCATAGTTTAAATACATGGCTGTCACGGATGCTTCCCGCCTTGTCCTCCCATGCGGCGTCCGGCAGCGTACATAGAAAAGAATCCTGAGATCCTGTCGTCAGCTCTCCCGTCCACTTTTCCACCGCAAAATCCTGAGACAGATAAAGGGTGCCGTCAGAGGAATAAGGCAGCAGCGCCCGCTCAAAAAATACCCCCGGATTGTGCTCGGAAGCGCGCTTCTCTCTGCCCTCCAGAAATTCCAGATCTTCCACAATGGCAACCGACATGATCCTGCCGGTGTAAGAGACAGGCACACGGTAATCCATATAAATTTTATAGCCATAGCTGCCGGCCAAAAGCAGCGTCACAAGTAAGGTGATTCCCAACACCAGGCCTGCTCTTTGTCTTCTCATCGCTCACTACCTAACCGTCTAAATCGATATCTCCCCGTCATGTGACAGCAGTGAAACCGCATCTACTCCCGGAAGCTGATTGATGGCGCGCACCATTTCCGCCTCATCCTTCTTGATGCGCAGCTCCATCACCATATCCATTCCGTCCTTTGTGAGGTTTCTGGACTTTACACGATAATGCCTGGCATATTTGGACACGATGGCAACAACCTCATCCTCCAGCTTCTCATCCCGGGCGTTGAGCACCAGGAGCATGGGCGCGCTGGCGGTGGGAAAGTAATCCAGCAAGATCACCGCAATAGTCACACAAAGGGACAGCATCAGCGCCATGCCGTAAAGCCCTGCACCGCAGATAATGCCTACTGCGATGGACCAGAACAGAAAAACCAGATCCATGGGATCCTTCACTGCCGTCCTGAAACGGACGATAGAAAGCGCGCCCACCATACCAAGCGAAATCACCACACTGGACTGAATTGCCAGAATGATCGCCGCCGTGATAAGAGCCATGGCCACCAGCGAAATATTAAAGCTCTTGGAATAAAAAGCCTTTCTGGAGACCAGACGGTACACCAGATAAATATAGATTCCCAGTGCCGCCGTCACGGCCAGAGTCAATGCGACAGACGCAATGCTGAAATCCGCCACGTTCACTCCCTCTAAAAATGATTTTTTCAGTACATCCTTAAATCCCATAATTTCCTCTCCTGTCTCATCTTTCCTGTTTTCATCCGGTCCGGCGTCAGACCTGTCGTTCCTGCTTTTATCCGGTCCGGCGTCAGACCTGTTGTCCCGTTTTCATCCGCTCTGCTGCCAGCCCTGCTCCTATCGTTTCGCCCTACACACAATGATCCCCGGTAAACCTGCGGGCCGTATAATACTTGGAATAAGCGGTCTGCTGCAGATTCTCAAGCTGCAGTTCATTATAAATATAATCCGGCAAAAGCTCGTCATACTTGACTTCCAGAAGCTGCATACCGCTTGGCATCACCGGTCTGGCATGAAGCCTTGGCTTCAGAAAATCCTGCACCCGGGAGCTGGCGGAAATATTGCGGTCAAAGGTGATGCGGACATTTCCCGGCCGGTATAAAAAGGGCGTCCGCTCATACTCCACTATGACTTTGGGACGGTAAAATCTGGTGCGGTAATTCACAAAAAATTTATTCAGCACCGGATCTGAACATTCTGTCAGCCGAAAGCTTCCCCGCAGAATATCCCGGCATTGTTCGCAGCTTATGGCACAGGCAAACTTGTGGTTTTTACCGTTTATCTTCTGCTTGCACTCCAGAGTTATGTCGTCCGTATTGCCGTTATAAATGCGGATGCGGAACTTCTCCCGCCGATTCACGCCATCCTCGTTCTCATAATAGCAGGAATTCACATAATCATCAAAATAAACGCTGCGCACGGTATACCGTCCGTCCGCTCCTGCATTGGGATCCGGCGGACACAGATGCCTGATGCGCGACTCCAGCATACGGAGCTGCTGCTCGCTGCACTGGTATTTCAGTTCATTTCGATATTTCAACTCATTTCGATATTTCAGCTCATTCCGATATTTCAACTCATTTTGATATTTCGGCTTATCCCGATACTTAATCTGTTCCATAAATTCTCTCATCCTCGAAAGCCTGCGCAGGTCCAAGCGTCTGTATCCGGTCCGCCAGAGCGATAGTGGAAGGCCTGTGCGCGATCATGAGCAGGGTCCTGCGCCCGTGCATGTCCTTCAGCGCCGCATTGACCAGCCTCTCGGACTCATTGTCCAGCGCCGATGTAGCCTCGTCCAACAGAATCACCGGAGCATTCTTCAGGATTGCCCGGGCAATGGCGATCCGCTGCCTCTGTCCGCCGGAAAGCCGTCCGCCCCGCTCTCCCACCTCCGTATCGTAGCCGTCCTCAAGCTTCTCTATGAAATCATGTGCATAGGCCAGCCTGGCCGCCTGTATGATCTCTTCGTCCGTGGCGTCGGTTCTGCCCACCTGTATATTCTCGCGGATGCTCCCCCGAAACAGATACGGCTCCTGAGGCACATAGGCGATACGCTGCCTGATCCGGGCATTGCTCAGCTCCTGATAGGAATCTCCGCACAGCCGTATATCTCCCGACTTCACAGGGTAGAGCCCAAGCAGGAGCTTGGACAGTGTAGATTTACCGCAGCCCGAATGTCCGGTAAGCGCCACACTCTCCCCCTTGTCCACGTGCATGGAAAAACCGTCCAGCAGCGGCTTATCCGGCCGGTAAGAAAACCAGATATCAGACAGTATCACCGCAGGCGTCCCCTCCTGAGTCAGCTCAGTCCCGGACATCCCCTTCTCCGATTCCTCTTCAGAAACACGGTTCCGGTCATCAACAGGATTTTCCGAACTGTCGTCTCTGTACCAGCTCTCAGGCTCCTCCGCCTCCTCCATAAACTTAAAAATATTATCGGCGTTGGCAAGACAGCCCACCAGCTCCGGCAGATATCTCCCCAACTGCAGAAACTGGTTGGAAAAATTGCCATAAAGGCTGTAGATAGCCGTCAGCGCTCCAAGGGTAGTGTACCCCTGTGCCACAAAAGAAATTCCCACCATAAGAAACGCCAGGGCGCAGAGCAGATCGAAGCCGTTGTTTGCACTCTCAAGACATGCTGTATAAATAATTTTGCGGTTATTTTTCTTTGCAAAAATCCTGTTCTGCTCCAGAAATTCCGTGACAGTATTCCTGCCCGCCGCATACATTCTGGCCTGCTCCATACCCTGAAGGAGATTGGAGAGCTTCTCCGTCATTTTGCCGTTGGTGGCCGCCAGATCCTGTGCCACACGCTTCATGGGTTTGATAAACACACCGTTTATAAGAAGCATCAGCAGATTCACTCCCACCAGACACAGAGTGATCTGCCAGCTCAGGATCAGCATGGGAACCAGATATACCAGCACCTGCAGGATGGGAGCGACGGTTCTTCTCAGCCTTGAACCATAAATACTCCCCACCTTCTCCATATCGTACGAGAGCTTGGACATAAAATCGCCGCTGTGGTGTTCCTCATAGTATGCGTAGGGAAGCCTCACCTCATGCGCGTAGAGGAGCTTACAGAGCTTTCCATAGGCGCGTTTTGCCTCCACATTATATGCGATGGCCGCGGCCCGATAGATCAGCATGGACAACAGGCCGCCCAGGATATTGCCGATGATGACAATGCGCATTCTGCGCGTATCTCCCGTCTGCGCGGCGTCCACCACATTTTTCATCAAAAGGGAGGACATAACCGTAAACATGGCCCAGCCGGTGCTCATGAAAAAGATGCCGGACAGATAGATCACGCAGCGGCTGCCCATGATTTTCATCACACGGAAAAACAATTTCGTCAGTTTCATCCGGCTTCCTCCTCCCCGTACATGGCTTTATAGATACCGTTTTGAGCCATCAGCTCCTCATGGCTTCCGCTCTCAGCCACAGCGCCGTCTTTGAGCACCAGAATCTGGTCCGCGTGACGCACCGTGGAGAGCCTGTGAGCGATGATCACACAGGTCCTGCCCTCCGAAAGTCTCTCCATTGCCGCCTGAATCAGGCCTTCCGTCTCCACATCCACTGCGGAGGTGGGCTCGTCCATCAGAAGAATCGGAGCATTTTTCAGAAAAGCTCTGGCGATGGAGATACGCTGCCGTTCGCCGCCCGAGAGCAGTACGCCCCGCTCTCCCACCTCCGTGTCATACCGTTCGGGCAGACTCATGATAAAATCATGAATACCCGCATTGCGGCATGCCTCCATAATCGCTCTGTCGTCCGCAGACTGGTCAGCATAGGCCACGTTGGCGCGGATTGTATCCGGAAACAGGAATACATTCTGGGAAACCAGCGCAATCCGTTCTCTGGCAGCCTCTATATTCCAGTCCCGAAACTGTTTTCCATATAAGTAATAGTCTCCCCCGCAGGGTTTGTAAAATCCGCACAACAGACGGAATATCGTACTCTTTCCGCCCCCTGAATCCCCGACGAAAGCCACAGTGCTGCCGTTTGGAATCCGAAAGGAAAGCTCCCTCAGCACAGGCACACCCTCCGTATAATGGAAGGACACTTTATCAAAAACCAGATCGTCAGCGCCGGGCAGTCCGCAGGTCTGCGTACCGCTCTCCTCATCCTGCTGCCCCAGAATATCCTCCACGCGGCGAATGCAGACCCAATGCTCCCTGGCATCCACAATATCATAGGGCAGACCCACGAAAGCGTCCACAAATCTCCCCAAAATCAATATAAAGGTCATCAGACCGCCTATGCTGACGTCCCCCCGGGCCACCAGCACATATGCATAAACCGCACAGATGATATTGGGCATCCAGCTTAAGATTCTGCGGGTCAAAATAGCGTTGTTGGAGGTGCGGGTGCGCTTTTCCTCATTTGCCACCAGATCGTCCGCCGCCTGCGCCAGCTTTCGCCCGAAATGCTCCTCCGCCCCGAAAGCCCGCAGCACCAGAATGCCGCTCATACAGTCTTGGGCGATCTCCGTGATGGTGTCCGACTTCTGTCTGTGTACCTTTTTCAGGCTCATGAGTTTTTTCACCACGCGATTCGTAAACCACAGCACAACCGGATAGCAGATCAGCATAAGTAACAACAGCGATTTACTGATGGACGCCACATAAAAGGCATAGGTTACCGCAGCCACCGCGTCCGTACAGATAAAGGGCAGTGACTCGCCAAGAAGCGCATCCGCCTCTGCGATATCGGCATTCATCTTGTTGATGACAGTGGCCGATCCGTTTTCATCAAAATAGCGGTATTCCAATCCGTAAAGCTTTCGGGCAACCAATGCCTTATAGCGGGTCTGCACCCGGATGCTGAACTGGGAGGCAATAAAACTTTTTAAGAAAGCAGCCACAAAACCGATACCTGTGAGAATCAGCAGAGACGCCAAAAAGGAAGTGAATACCACTTCCTCCCCGGCCAGCAGACCATCCACCGCAGTCCCGATGAGACTGTTGCCCTCCACCACGGCCCTGGCCAACACCCAGGACAACACAAGCTCTAGCAAAAACAGCGGACAATATCTAAGAACGCATTTTAGAAATACATTTTTTCTCATCAGATCTTCTCTTCCTTTGTTTTTCCCGACTTATCCGTCTATCCGGAATCCATATCCCGTCACCGCAAACACAGTATATCTGTTTTACTCTACCCATTCTATCATAATATAAAAACAATTGCGAGAAATTTATCCTGCCTGCGCTTCGATCAGTTCATCCAATGTGCCGAAACTGTAACCCATGTCCTCCCATTTGGTCAACAGCTCATCCAATATCTCTCCGTTTGTTTTGGAGGTGTTATGTAACAGCACGATCGCTCCGGGATGAATGCGTTTGGTAAGCTTCTCAAAGGCTTCCTCATGGCTGGGCTGGCTGTCTACATTCCAGTCCACATAGGCCAGACTCCAGAAAAAGGTGGAATAGCCCAGCTCCTTTGCCATCTGCAGATTGGCGACGCTGTATTTTCCCTGGGGCGGACGATAGTACATGGCCATCTCCTGTCCCGTTATCTCCTGATAGAGACTGCGCACGTCATCCATTTCCTTCTGAAAAGACGCGGCATCAGAGATCTTGGACATATCGGGATGGTGATAGGTGTGATTGCCCAGGGTATGCCCCTCGTCCACCATGCGTTTGACCAGTTCCGGAGCAGACTCCAGATAATGCCCTACCACAAAAAAGGTGGCCGAAACATTATGCTTTTTCAGCGCATCCAGAATCGCTTCCGTATTGCCGTTCTCATAACCGCAGTCAAAGGTCAGATATATTTTTTTCTCTTTTGTATCCTGCACATAATAGGCATTGTATTTCTGAAGCTCCTGCGCAGAGCTGTTTCCCGTGGGACACTTCCCGGACTCTCCAAAGCCCAGTCCCCAGTTCTCCGTAAAGAGCAGTCCCCATGTCTGGGACTGCTGAAGTGATATCGTCTCCTCCCGCGCCCGCACAGAAGCTGCCGTCTGCCGGTAACCTGCTTCTCTGTCGCTTTCTCCGGCTTTATTTTCCTCCACGGCTCCTGCCATCGACCTGCCCAGCAGAAAGGCTGCCGCCAGAAAACATACAGTGGGGACTACATTTTGGGAGAACAGTTTATTCCCCCAGACATATTTCTTTAATTTCTCTTCCATATGCATTCTCATAATACGTTTTGGTACAATATATGAAAAAACCTGCGGGTTCATGCTCGCAGGCCTTCCGGGTAAAAATTCACAGCAGTCTGAATCACTCGGATAAAACCGGATAGGCAGCCTCCCGATACTGTTCCCCGTCATGATCCAGGTCTTCGTAAGCATACTGATACTCCGTGTCCGCCGTAGCCGAAACTGTCTCCTCAAACTTCTGCCAGGAATCCAGAGCGTCCAGCCCGGACATATATAACAGGGTTGACAAATCTCCTTTCCAAAACCATACCTCCCTGTTATAATCCCGATACCCATAATTCTCCAAAGGCGGATAACCTTTCTCTGGTTCGGTGACGCCGCCCGCAAATTCCGTTATCACAAGCTCCGTACCCTCTAAGTCCCATTTTTCATAATGGTATACGTCCATATGGCCTTCCGTACGTACCAGACCGCCTCCGGGCCCTATGTAAAATGTGGAATGTCCGCTGTACCCCGCTCCGCAGCTCACTGCCCGATCATTGACGCAGGTATACACCCGACACTCCGCCCCGGCCTCGTTTGGCGCTATATTTACTATCAGTTCCGGCACTCCGTTACCGTCCATATCATGCAGGGTAAATTCAGGCATTTTGAAACCGGAGCCTTCTCCAAAAGTTTCATGCCGTATACCCAACAGGATTTTCATATACGCTCCAAAATACGCTCCTCCAACCTTCATTACCGACCGAAAAGTATCATCGGACAAGGCCTGCATATTTTCCGTAGATTGGGCAAGCCCATAGGACATATCCACTCCGAATTTTGCAAGCCCCTCCCTGCCATAATCTGATGCGGACAATTGCACACCGGCGAGGATCACGTCATAATCACAGACCATTTCATAGCGCCACAAATCTGTTTCTTCGCCGTTTTCGTAGTATTTCCCGTCCTTGGACGCATAAATATCACACTTTAACTCATAACCGCTGAAATCTCTATAACAGTAATAATTTGTATATACATCTCCCTCCGGGGTATCCTCATAAATCTGGATCACCGCCATTTTTTCATAAGAATCTTCATACACTGTCAGAAAACAATTATCCGTATCCCAATATTTATTTTGATAGCCAGGATAGCTGCTCACATGGTCCGCCGATACAAGAAGCTTCAGTTTACCCTTCTCATACGTCCAGACCTCCATGCAATAATTTCCCGCCCGGGGAATTTCCATGCCCTGACTGTTGAGGCCCATATCCTGCCCCTTGGAATACACCACCAGCAGATCCTTATCCTTCACGCCGCTTCCGGTAAAATCGATCAAGTCCACAAAACACAGCCCGCTCATGTAACAACAGCCTCTCTCCCGGCCGTCATTATCTACAGGACACTCTACAAGCCTGCCGCTGCCATACAGCCTGCTCAGCTCCTGACATTTAGTAAAATAGGCATCGCAGGCATTCTCATAATAAACTTCCTCCCCGCCCGAACGGTCTCCGCCAGCCGGTACCGCGGGAGTCTCTTCCGAAACATCCGCCTCTGTACCCTGAATGCCTGGGGGCTGTGCTTGTGAAGATTCCTCCGCCGTCTCCACGGCCTTGCCGCATGCCGATAACAGGAGCAATGCCAAGATCAGTTCCAGCATAAAGCTGATCGTATGGCGGCCTGATTTTTTATTGATGTCTCTGCGCATAACGGACTTCTCCCTGGCTAACCGAAATGTGATTACTTCTTCTCTGGCATAATTGTATTATTCACATACTGCATAACACCGTTCAGGAAAGTATGTGCATTTTGTATCTGCTCTTCTACTTCCTCTTTCGATATCATGTAATAATCATCATAATCCGATTCACTCCTGACCTCAAATGCTTCCGTTAATATCCGGGAATATTCTTTTCCAAATGTTCCCGTTTTAACATAGTTCCGCTGAAAATATGCCATCACACCGGCATGTTTTGAAAAATCCACTCCTTCCAAAGCCAACAAGCTCCTGATGCAATGAAAAATACAATAGTATGACCGATTCGCTGCACTACAGTAATCCCCTGACTGTACTAACAATCTTGCAGACTCCTGACACTTCCTGGCTTTTTCCAAACGGTAAAGACATAAATCCTTACGTTTTTCATCCATAAACGGCTATTCCTTCCCTCGTAATATTTTGATAAAACGGAAGAAAATCAAGGTTATCTTCAAAATGCTTTCTGTCTCTCAACAAAACAGAGAGAAACACTTCCTGTTCAAGCGATATATCACTCACCATTTCCGCAGTCATATGCCGCAGCCTTTTTATTTCTTCAGCATCACAGTTCAGGACAATCATAATGTCTATATCAGACTCTTCTGTGTTGTCCCCTCGGGCATATGAGCCATATAAAATAATTCTGTTCAGCTTGTCTCCATAAAGCTGTTGCGAAGCCTTTTTCAATTCTCTAAGCACTGTTTGCAATTCGGCCTCTGTACACATGCCTCTAACCTCCCCTCTAAAATATGGATCACATTTCAATCATGATATCAATGTCCATTGGACATCTTCTGCCTTTTACGGATATTATACCACGTTTCACATCGTCTGCATTAACAAATTAACACATTTATATACATAATTACGCTGCAATAAAAGAACCGTCTGACCTGCATATTTCCTCGCCGCGTCAGACGGTTCCCGTATTTACATGGAGTCAGTCAGACTGATCCCCTTTCTCACACCCCGATCATGGCATCAAATACCCCTGCGATATTTAAACGTCCGTAGCCAAATTCTCTGTTCGGATAGTTCAGGGAAGCGTCTCTGGACGCGCCTCTGATAAAATAATTCTTGACCTCCCTGCTCTCCGCATTGTAATTATTTCTCTCCACCACGGCCCACTGCATGAACTGGGCCACCGCTCCCGCCGCGATACACGCGGCCAGACTGGTGCCGGTGGACTTGCCGTAAATGGTGGAGACATTGACGCCCGGCGCCGCGAAATCAGGACAGGTGATTCCGTTCCGGCTGAAACCTCTGCCCGATTCCGTGTAAAAGCTGTTATTCTCCGCATTGTAAGCGGTGACACTGATGATATCGGACGCCATGGCAGGCTCTGTCAAAGTGGTATAGGGATTGGGCTCCAGAAAATAGATCTCTGCATTCATAAAGTCGGTTATGGGCAGCCACATATTAAATTCTCCATTGTGTACGTCGCCCACGGCGTTGACCCGAAAAGTCCAGATACCCGGAGTGGGATCCTCCACCCGGAAACGGATGAGCTGTTCCCCGGAGGTCTGTTCCACCAACGTGCCGTCAATCGTGACCTTGCTCTTCTCATAGACAAATCCATAGGTGATGCTCTGGCGTATTCCAAGCCGCATGGGAGCTATGCTCTCCCCGCCGGGCGTTCTGATACCTACACTGAAAATATCCGGTGTGTTTCCCCACAACTCCATATAAAATCCCTTTGCCTCCGCGTCCACCCGGATCTCCACATCCACACTGCTGGCTGACGCATCGTCGCGGGCAGGGAGCAGGCCCCTGAAATGGTGGGATGCATTGCCCTCGTTACCGCCGCACACCACGATGGCCCTGCTGCGCTTCAGGCCCACGATATTCAGATAACGGGAGAGAAAAGAACTCCCACGATGATCACCCATATTGGTTCCCACTCCCAGACAGATCACCACCGGCCGCTGGAACACCCGCGCAAAAGAATCCGCATATTTCACCGCCAGCATCAGATCATTCTCCTGATAAGCCGGAACCCCTTCTGGCACCAGATAAAAATCTCTCAGATAGGGCTTGCACTCTTTGAGCTTGACAACCACGATATCCGCGTCGGGCGCAGCTCCCTGATAAATATAGCCGCCCCCCAGTCTGCTGCCGGCAGCCACTCCCGCCATGGAACTGCCGTGCCCAATCTCGTCTTTAGATGGAACAATGGAATATGGGTCCTCCGCCTGCAGAGCCCGGTTGATATCCTCTCTTTTGTACTCGGTGCCAAACAGGAATCCCTCCGGCGGCGTACCGTCCTGTATGGTCTGATCCCAGATCGCCAGAATGCGGGTGTCGCCGTTGCCGTCCCGAAACACCTCGTTGGTGTAGTCTATACCCGTGTCAATAAAGCATAAGACCACGCCCCTGCCTGTGAGATTTAAGGGCGCGCTCTGCACCTGGGTAATACCGCTGGCAATCAGATTATTGGGATTAAAGCCCGGGGCGATCCCCGTATCTTCCATCAGCCCGTACAATTTAGGAATATTTCGATAGTCGTAGAGATTGTCTAAGAGATTGGGTATCCCCACGCTGTTGATATAGAGCAGATTAAATCCGTCACCTACCTCCGTGTAGCACAGATCATAGTCTGCCATATCCAACCGACTCAATGGATAATCTGCGATAATGTCGTAATAATTGTTGGAAAGAATCTTATCCTTGCAGTCCATAACGCCACCAAAGCCGCATTTTGATTAATATATGTGACTGCCTGTGACACGGTGAAGATTTCAGGTATTATTCATTACAAAATTATTTTCTATATAATTTTGTAGATTTTTTATTGTATTGTATAGAAATGTGAGTTATAATAAATTGCAGACAGGAGGATGTACAATGGCTTTTTCTTATGACAAATTATGGAAACTGCTTATAGACAAAAAAATGACTAAAGAAAATTTCCGCTTATTAATCAAAGCTTCCCCAACAACAATAGCTGCTATGGGAAAAGGTGAAGGAATCTCTCCAAAAGTCTTAGAACGCATATGTGTGGCTTTTGATTGTCAACCAGGAGAAATTATGGAATATGTGCCCAATAACCCGGAAAGGAAGTGTTATCCATGCCAGCATCACGATCACAACCTCAAATAACCACTTTGGAACAATACGAAAATCTCCCGGAAGATGCCAGAGTTGAAGTATTTGATGGGCAAATCTATTACATGTCCAGCCCATCACAGATTCACCAGTCAATACTTTTGGAACTGAGCACCCTGCTCAACTCCTATGTAAAAAGCCGGAAAGGAGACTGCAAAGTATTTCCCGCCCCATTCGATGTAAAACTTTCAGACCACCCCCTCACAATCGTGCAGCCCGACATTATGATTGTGTGCGATAAAGACAAGCTGGACGAAAACCGCTGTAATGGCGCTCCGGATTTCATCATTGAAATTGTTTCCCCCGGCAATCCGTCCGATGATTATATTCGGAAGGCATATTACTATAAAAATTACGGTGTTCGCGAATACTGGATTGTGGATCCAAAGCGCCGAATGGTAACAGTCAACTATTTTGAAGGCGACCTTATCAATGTGGCATACAGCTTTGACGCCACTATCAAAGTCAATATCTATGATGATTTATACATCAATTTCTCTGATATCGCTGGTTTGCTTAATATTTAGTCAAAAAGAAAGGGCATGTGCTCCCTCGCATATGCCTTTCATATGTATTATATTCATATGGCACAGTAAAAATTTTACCGGTGTCACCTGACCTGAAGAACAATCCCCACCTACTCTGTATGATACGTACCACATCCCACGCGCTCTTATCCCCGGCAAAATACGCGGCTGTCTCCTCCGTGATCACCGACTGGATATCCGGGTCAAGCATTCTCCCTGTCCGCCGTCGTTCTCCAACCAATGGCAGACATTTCCCCGCAGTTTCTACGAACCGCTCTGCTGTCCTTCCCCGCTGAAGCGTGTGATCTCATTCCCATGGGGAAGATAAACATTTTCACTTTTATCTACAAAAAATCCGGTCCCCATGACGGCATAATCTTCCCAATCCTCCAGACTGATGGACATAACAGCGCTCCATGTCCCGCCCGTGCGGAATTTGCGGATCTCGAAGCTGTCATTCTCCCGATTCCACGTCTCCACATACAGTGTGCCCTGCCGCTTTGCAATGTTTACAAGGTCATACCGATCCTCCGACTGCCACTCAATCCGATCCGCTTCCACTCCCGGATTCTGTGGATTCCAGTGATAGATGGGATCCCGCTTTGCAGTGGTGATGACCCATGCACTGTCAGAATCACAGACCACCTGCACAAGCGACGGAAATTCCTTCTCCTGCGAGTAATCCATACCAAAAAACCTCTCCGGAATCTCCTCGCTCTCTTTCCTGCCGCAGGCACACAGAACGATTGCCATAAAAAGGACAGACATACTTATGATTAATTTATAATTTCGCTTCCGCACCCGGTTTGCTCCTTTTTCAGCTTAGCTTTTCTGCTGTTTCCTGTAATTTCTACTGTCCCGTAAAACACCTTTCTTTAAGGGTATTATAGCAGAATCAGGCATGGTTTTCAGTTATTTTCATTCATATAAAGCTGAGCGCGGTTTTGTATAACCGCCGCCACATCTTCCGGTCTTTTCTGGCCGCTGTAATAAGCCGGGGCCTCTTCGTTTATGATTTTTATGATCTCATCGCTCTCCGCCTCAAAATAAGGTTTTGCATCCGGCACCAGATCCAGCATGACATTAACTTCATCCCATGTCAGGGCATGGTACTGGAACGTGGAGCCGTCGCTATAGATCAATTCCGGAAATCTGTCGCTCTCATACTGGCTGTCCCGTTCTATGGCTTCTTCCACCATCTCATTCAATACATTTTTCAGCGTCGGAAAATTGGTGCCAAAGAAATTTTTCCTGTTTCTATAGTAAGATTCCCCTTTGTCCTGCGCCAAAAATCCCTCGATAAACTTCCATGCGCCTTCCTTATGCTCCGACCCGGCGGCAATCGCATAGGCATCGTCGGTAAACAGAAGGTGACCTCCCTGTCCGTCCGCGGTGGGAAAACCGACGCAGGCTGCATCTCCTCCGAACATTCCCTGAAACTCCTGAATGGCCCTTAACTCATCCATCTGGACGATGGCAAAAGCAACTTCCCCGTTGCGGATTTTGACAGGCAGAGAGACCTCCTCCATATCTCTTCCCAGAGAATCCGGAAAACCCTTCACATACTCAAGCACCGCCCTGAAGCTTTCCGAGTCAAACCGGCAGCTCCCTGTGTCCCGGTTGATAAAGGCTTCCTCGTTGAACATCATGATATACTGCATCATCTCTTCTCTTGTCACTCCGTCAAAGTCCTTTGACCACGGATGGCTGTTGGCCGCCGCAAGCAGCTCCTCCAGTGTCAGCCCCGTTTTCGACTCCCGCTGCGCTCCGCTTCCCACCACGGTTCGGATCGTAAAAGCCGCGGGAATACTCACCAGCGTATCGTCGAAGGTATAGACGTCCAGGATTCCGTCCACAAAATCAGAGCGCCGGAAGGCTTCCGACTGATCCACATATGGAGCCAGATTCTCAAAGAACCCCTCACCGGCCAGCTTCTGCACATTGACGCCGGACAGGTCTATCAGATCCACAGGTTCCTTAGTCAGCACGGCATTGTACAGATCCGTGAGGGACTCATATTTTTTCACTGTGAGATGATAGCGGCTGTTGCCTCTGTTGAACATTACAGCCATTGCCGCCAGATCGCTCTCTCCGTCCACGGTGACGATCACCAGCTCCTCACGTCTGGGCGCCAGTTCCGCCTTTGTTCTCTCCAACGCCACGATCACCCTGTCCTCGTTTCTCCAGTCCTCCACCGTGGCGCACAGTCTGCCATCCTCCAGCAGATACAGATTTGTGACACAATATCCGTTGATATCGCTGTCCATCCAGGTAAGCAGTTCCTCGCCGGCCGCCCCTGATCCTTTTTTATGTGCGGCAAAATGATATCCGTAAACGGCTGTGTCATCATACAACAGAAGATCATACTGTCCGGCAGATTCGCCGCCGGGCCCGGCCAAATCCTCACCCTGTCCGGCCAAATCCCCTGCCGATTGCCTTCCTGCGCAGAACCCCCTAAGCTTCGGCAGATCTCCCACCGTCTCCGACAGCCGGACATTCTCAAAGTCAATTTCCATCAGGGCACAGCCGCTTCCCTTACTGATGCAGACATAATATGTCCCGTCGGCTCCCTCGCCGGCGTCCACGACCTGATTGGGAACCGGGCTGTCCGGGGAGCTGTAGCTGACGGAACCTTGATAATCCCCGTCGGCGGTATACAGCTGAATCTCTTCCCCGGCAAAGATATACACTCTTCCCTGACTGTCCACTGTCAGTCTGTCAATTGATGTGTCTCTGTCCGCCTGCTCTGTGATATCTCGAAAGAACCGGCAGCTTCCTTTCTGATCAAATCTGCACAGATAGCGCTTCATCCAGCTATAATCCGCAGGATAGACATTTGCAGTGGTATACAGCTCCTGATCTTGGGTAAAAGACCAGACGCCCAGATCCCAGTTGTCCCCTCCTTCCGGCCAGTCGATGGCAACACCGGTAAGCTCACGCTCGGTCAGGGAATAGCGGCAGATGCTTTTGGCGCTGTCCCCCAGATCTCCTCCCTGCAACGCATAACAGAAGGCGTCTCCCACCGGCTGCATCCGTCCGTAATCCCCTCGTTCATCTCCCACCGTGATCACTTCCGGCACGTAGACCCACTCCCGTTCGGACACGGCATTGACGGGCCTGTTTCCGCCGGATTCAGAACTCTCATCCTCTGTGCCATCCCTCCCGCACGCTGTCAGAAACAGCGCCGCACACAATGCCAGACAACAGACCATATGTCCCGGGCACTTATATTTCCTGTAAACCCGGGACTGATAACTTCTTATTTTTTTCATATACACAGTCACCTCCCTGCTTTTGGGTATGACTCTATCACAAAAGCCCCCCTCCTGCCGGCTCCTGTCATAATTTGTGTATATTTTTGTCAAAATTCGCTTAGGTTTCAACCTCTGACAGATACAAAATCAGATTCACACAAAACAGATCATTCTGTGGCGTAACTTCCATGGTGCCGTTATGGGCCTCCACGATTTTTCTCACGCTTTTTAGGCCGATGCCATGCTCCTCCCCGGTCTTTTTGGTACTCTGAAAGCTCCGGTCGCCCTCCCGCTGCTTCTCCGGCACAAGCTCTTCCGGCAGGAAGCTGTTCTCAATTCTGATCCTCAACACTCCTTTTTTCAGCGCCATATTTACACTCAGATATTTTTTGTCCGTCCGTGCAGCCGCCTCAATGGCATTTTCCAGCAGATTTCCGATCAGGACATTAATATCAAAAGTATGTCTGAGCTTTTCCGGCAGCATAACCTTTATCTGAACTGTCTCCAGTTCTTCTCTGGCCCTTCGCAGCATATAGTTCAGCACACTGTCTATATCCGTATTTCCGGAAGCGACTATCTCATTGGGATTCTGAATATAGGTTTCCATACGATCTATATATTCCTGGATTTCCACCTCGCGGTGTCTGTTGGCCAGCAGCTTGAGCTCGTTCAGATGGTGTTTCATATCATGGCGCAGTATCCTGATCGTTTCTTCACTCTGCCGGATGACCTCCAACTGATTTGCATAGATCTGTACCTCCTGCTTAAGCATCTCCGTCTCATATTTCTGTGAAATGGAATGCAGTAACAAATTGTACAGATACAGCATCAGAAAATTGATCACCAACAAGCCGATGCTCACTATGGCAATTTCCCTGCCTGCACAGGCATCCGAATAAATCAAAAACCAGATTACGGCAATGCTGCATAAGGGCACGAGTATCAACGGAAACTTCTCAGCGGTTTCCGTATTTTTATGGATTGTGATGATCTTTTCTGTCAAAAGCTCACAGATGAGGATCAAAAACAGTACGATAACCGCATATGCCTGATTATATGCCTGTCCGTCCTGATAATTGGTAAACAGCGAGTATACCGCCACATCACATCCGCAATTGATCAGATAGACGGAACACGCCACAAACACATTAGTTTTAAACGATTTTGTGTATAATCTTACGATCGCCATGATTCCCGCCAGATTGCTGAAGATATTGATCCAGGCAGTGTGAAGCTCCCAGTATAATGCGGTATTTATGACAAAAAAGCAGGCGCAGACAAACAGTTTTGCGCTTTTTTGATCCGTTTTCTTCCCCAGAAAGACAGACACAAACCTGTCGATCAGAAATATCCTAAAAAGATTTGTCAGAGCGCAGATTGCAAAATCAAGCATACTATTTTTCCCTCAAAATCCTTTCTCTGACCTGTTTGCGGTTTGCCGGGCTGATCGTCAGGGTCATGCCGTTCACCAGTTCCACCATCTCGTAGGTATAGCGGAAAATATATTCCTGATTCACGATATAGGATTTGTGTATGGAGATAAAGTGTTCCGGCAGCCGTTTCGCCGTCTCTTTTAATTTTCCGTAAAATTCAAAGGTTTCCTTCAACGTTACCAGCTTCACCTTTCTTCCTTCGCTTCCAAAATAAACGATGTCTCCCATGGGCACATAGTAGTGATCCCCGCCCTGCTGAAACTCAAATTTTTCATTTTTGCGGCTTATCATCCTGAGCGCCGTCTCGAGGACGTCATTGATCTGATCCTGCGAAATGGGCTTGACCAGAAAATCCAGCGGCTGCGTTTTAAATAATTGTCGGGCATAGGAGGCTTTCCCTGAAATGTAGATGATCTGCATCCCCATGTCATCCAACTGGTTTCTGATATAACTGCCCACTTCTATCCCTGTCATTTTAAACAGCTCAATATCCAGAAACAGAATATCCAGTGTGCTGCCCGTCTCCAGATAATCCTTCAGTCCCTCTCCCGTATACCAGACATTGATATCGGTCCGGATATGCCTGTCCTTTGCATATTGTAAGATCATATTTTCCATGAAGGAGCAAATATTTTCCCCGTCATCGCAGATACCTATCTTATACATGGCTCACCTCAATATTCAATCCCTCTGCGGGCCGCGACCCCCTTCTCATAGGGATGTCTCACACAGCGCATCTCGGTCACATAATCCGCCGCATCCAGCAGAAAATCCGCCGCATCACGGCCTGTAAACACCAATTCTGCATTTTTGCAATCCAAAAGCCGCCGAAGCTTATCCTGATCCAGAAGCGCCCATTTTACGGGATAAGTGATCTCATCCAGCACCATCATTTTGCATGTCCCGGACTCCGCCTCCGACAAAAGTGTGTCGAGCAGTTCATTGTGTATCTGTGTCAGCTCCCGTTTGTCCTGTTCGCTCAAGGAGCCGTAAAACCCAAAATCCCTGGGGCTCCGGCAGATCCGCACCTGCTCCAGCTTCGTCAGGCTGTGCAGCTCTCCCGTGTCGCCGCCCTTCATAAACTGGGCAAAGATCACGGACATGCCGTTTCCCGCCGCCCGCACCGCAAGGCCGATGGCCGCAGTGGTCTTGCCTTTTCCGTTACCGGTATATAAATGGATCATGTGCTTTCCTCCCCGCTATAACAATCCGAAAATCTGTCCGTATCCATAGGTAAACGGCCTGCGCATTCCATCGTTTGGCGCCGGCGCCTTTTCCAGTCTGTTGGGACAGTGTAAACTGCCGCAGCCCACACAGATCCCCTCACAGACGGCTCCCGGCTCCGAGGTAAGTTCCGCGTAAAAAACCACACTCTTTCTGGGAAGCAGACAGTACGCCTCATTACAGGTCACAGGAACCTGAAGTTCCCGCAACAGCTCCGGCAACTTCTCCAGGGTACAGGATTCGTCACTGCCCGGAAAATGATAGCGTCTGACACGCATTCCGCTTCGATCCGCAAGTAAACGATTCCACAGCGGATAAGCCTGCAGCAGAAGCTCCGCAGACAAAGCCTCGATCATATAGGCCTCCGACAGCAGCCCCTGCTCCAGATAGACCTCCTGCAGGCTGTCGATACCCGGCCCAAGCGTGATACACACGGGAGTCAACGGGATAAGGCCTCCCCAGCTCCACCCGGCAAGCTCCTTTCCGGCATCCTGAAGTAGTTGTTTTTGCATACAGTCAGACACAGTCTTCAGCGTGGAAAACTGTGCCTCACTATAGTGATATTTCTCGGAAACTTCTCTGCAGAAAACGCTCTTTGTCATCCGGTTTGTCAGTGTCTCAAAAAAGGGATACAGCATGATTTTGCCCTCGTATACTCTTGCTCATTTTTTTATCTTCAGGCAGCGGATGGCATTGAGCACGGCGATCACCATGACGCCCACATCCGCAAAGATGGCCATCCACATACCGGCGATACCAAGCGCGCCCAGAATCAGGCACAGCGCCTTCACGCCCAATGCAAACACAATGTTTTCATAGACAATGCGCAGGCATTTTCTGGAGATGCGCATGGCCAGCGCAATTTTCACAGGGTCGTCGTCCATGAGGACGATGTCCGCCGCCTCGATGGCCGCGTCGGAGCCCATGGCCCCCATGGCGATTCCGATATCCGCCCGGGAGAGTACGGGCGCGTCGTTGATGCCGTCGCCCACAAACGCCAGCTTCTCCCGGCGATTCCTGTTTTTCAGAAGCTCTTCCACCCGCCCTACTTTATCTGCGGGGAGCAGCTCGCTGTGTACCTCGTCCACACCAAGTTCTGCCGCCACATGCTCCGCCACAGCCCTGGCGTCTCCGGTGAGCATCACCGTCTTTTTCACACCGGCTTTCTTCAGGGCTGCGATGGCCTCCCCGGCGGTCTCCTTCACCACGTCGGCGATCAAAATAAATCCCGCATACGCGCCGTCCACTGCCACATGCACTACGGTGCCCACTCCGTCCGGTTCCGTCCACTGCAGTCCCAGCCGCCGCATCAGTCTGGCGTTGCCCGCAGCCACCATATGGCCTTCCACCCGGGCCATGACGCCCTCTCCGCCGGTCTCTTCCACCTCTGTCACCCGTTCGTTGTCTATCGTCCCGTCATAAGCTTCCCTCAGGCTCTTGCTGATGGGATGGCTGGAATAGCTCTCCGCATGGGCAGCATAGTGTAACAGCATTCCGGAATCTCCCGCCGCCCAGGCCTTTGCAGGCACCACATCCGTGACCTGAAAGACGCCCCTGGTCAGTGTCCCGGTCTTGTCGAACACCACGCAGTCCGTCTGAGCCAGCGCCTCCAGATAGTTGGAGCCCTTCACCAGTATACCGCAGGCGGAAGCCCCGCCAATCCCTCCGAAAAAGCTCAGGGGAATGGAGATGACCAGCGCACAGGGACAACTGATAACCAAAAATGTCAGAGCGCGGGTGATCCACATACTCCACGCCGCCGGACTGCCCATGAGCAGCTGCACAAGCGGCGGAATCACAGCCAGAGCCAGAGCTCCATAACAGACCGCGGGCGTATAGTATTTGGCGAATCTGGTGATAAAATTTTCCGAGCGGGATTTCTTCATGCTGGAATTCTCCACCAGATCCAGTATCCTGGACACTGTGGATTCCCCGAATTCTCTGGTGGTCCTGATCTTTAAAAGCCCTGTCAGATTCACGCAGCCGCTGATGATCTCATCCCCCGCAGCCACCTCTCTGGGCAGGCTCTCGCCGGTGAGCGCGCTGGTGTTTAAGGTAGAACTGCCTTCCACCACGCATCCGTCAACGGGTACCTTCTCACCGGGACACACCACGATGACCGTCCCCACAGCCACCTCATCCGGAGATACTTGTTCCAGCTTTCCGTTTTCATCCTCAATATTTGCATAGTCCGGCCTGATATCCATCAGGGCGCTGATATTTCTGCGGCTTTTGCCCACGGCCACAGCCTGGAATAATTCTCCGATCTGATAGAAGAGCATCACCGCCACGCCCTCCTGATATTCCCCCAGAAGGATAGCTCCCACAGTGGCCACCGCCATCAGAAAATTCTCGTCAAAGACCTCTCTGTGCAGCAACCCCAGAAAGGCCTTGCGCAGAATATCATAGCCGATAACCAGATAGGGGATCAGATACAATACAAGCTTAACCGCTCCCGTCACCGGCAGAAAATGAAGTCCGGACAGCAAAGCCGCAGTAACCAGAATCCTGGCCAGTACCTTTTTCTGCTTCTTTGTCATGATATCATACACCTCTCTTCCCAAAAACGCCCGGCTGACACAGCCGGGCGCTCAAACTCACAGATAGATCTCGCAGTCATCCTCCACCTTCTTGCAGGCCTTCAGTACCGCCTGCATTACGGCCCCATCATCCGCTCCTTCCGCAAATTCCACATTCATTTTCTGCGTCATAAAGCTTACCACCGCATCTTTTACGCCGTCCACACTTTTGGCGGCCTCCTCCATCTTCAATGCACAGTTAGCGCAGTCCACTTCAATCTTATAGGATTTTTTCATAAAAGTTCCCCTTTCATTACCGGCAATACCTTCGCCGCATATTTTATGTTTGTCGGTTCATATGAGCAACTGTTCATGTATTAATAATACCAGAATTCTCCGATTTGTCAACTACTTTATTAATCATTTTATTTATTTTTCTGCTGCCAAAACAGCTTATGCCAATTATCGGGACAAATCGGACAGGCGGGACAAAACTTTCTTTATATCTTCGTTAATACAGATTGACTGTTTTTCTATCTCTTTCGGGCATGATGCCTCTCCATAATTGATACACGCATAAACAGCTTTTTCATTCTGTGCAGTCGCTTTCCAAAAAGGAAATTTTATAATTACCGGCGTATTTGCGCCAACTCCTAATTCAAGATACAGAATATGCAGCTTTTCGTGCCTGCGGACAAAGTCACTGTATCTTTGACTTGCCTCGTACCATCCATTATCCTGCACAAAAGTATCATCACATCTCAGGTTCATGCTCATAGGTCTGCCGCAGACAGGGCAGTGCGGAATCAGTTCCGTCGGCACTTTCATATCTTTTTGCTGTTCTATCATCTGCCGTACTGTTTCCTCATTGTCATAAGTTTTCTGATGGCATGGTTCGCTGCATTGCCACAATCCATAATCGCCCTGCGTGTAAAATATTCTTTTTCTGTCAAAACCTGCAAGCTGAAACTGGTGATCCACATTAGTAGTCAGCACAAAATAATCCTTTTCCTTTATCAGGTCATAGAGCATTCTATAAACCTCCGTACTTTCCGGCTGATAACGGTTATACCATATATGCCTGCTCCACCATGCCCAATATTCCTCCATACTGTCAAAGGGATAAAAGCCTCCCGAATACATATCCCGTATTCCATATTTATCTGCAAAATCAGAGAAATACTTCCTGAAACGCTCTCCCGAATAAGTCAGTCCTGCCGCCGTGGAAAGCCCTGCACCTGCACCGATTAAAACTGCATCGGCATTTCCAAGTTCATCCTTCAATTTGTCAATTTTGTGCATGATAACCGGTGCATCCGAGGGATGCACGGTAGATTTCGTAGTCAATATCCTTGAAAACATTAAATACCACCTCCAGCCTGCTTTTGTTTATTCTCTTAAACTCCCTGACCGTTTCCACTGCAATCTGCGCCGCTTTATCATTGGGAAAATGAAATTCCCCTGTTGATATACAGCAAAACGCAATGCTCTTAATTCCATTTTCCAAAGCTACTTCAAGACAGGAGCGATAACATTCCGAAAGCTGTTCGCAGTCTTTTTTCTTAAGCCGTCCCGAGATAATCGGTCCGACTGTGTGTATCACATAGCTGCATGGCAGATTGTACCCCTTCGTAAGCATTGCCCTGCCTGTCGGTTCCTCGTAATTCCTGCCATATATTTTACGCTTTTCTTCCATAAGCGCATTACATTCATTTCTAAGCTGAACCCCGGCATACGTATGGATTGCATTATCTATACACCCATGACAGGGACAAAAACACCCCAGCATCTGACTATTGGCGGCATTTACAATCGCATCCACCTTTAATGTAGTAATATCTCCCTGCCATAAATAAATATCCTGCTCTACCTGCGACAGTTCGGAAAGCTCCGTTATCCCTTTGCCTTTTATTTCTGACTGTAAATATTCATCCTGTATCTTTATAAATTCCTCTCCGATTGTACCCGGCATACGGATATTGAACAGGGAACGCAAAAGCTTCTTTTGTTCCCCTGCTTCAGCCGGCATTTTCATATGCGCATATCGCGGCTGTTCCCTAAGCAGCCCGCTTATCAGAAATTTCATTTTTTCTTCCTGTGTCATATCCCTCTCCATCAGTCAGGCGGAGTATTAAAACCTCCGCCTGCTGTATCTGTCTGATTTATCCCTGTCACTAAAACTTGCCGTTCTGATTCTGCCAGGCGGATTTTTCAGCGATTGTTTCCATAACGTCCCAATGCTCGGCAATTTTGCCATTCTCTACACGCCACAGATCATAATAGCTTGTAGGTGTGCCGCCAAAAGTACCCTCGCTCACTGCAAGTACGAAATTGCCCTGTGCAAGCACCTGATGTACTTTATCATAAATCATCTGAATATTCTGCTCCGCCATTGCCGCCAAAGCTGCGCCCAGCCCCGATAAACCGTCTGCAATTGCCGTATTGTGCTGGATATAAATATCTCCCTCGAAGTAGTCCGGCGTCTTTGCAGAGTTATTTCCCTGCATTACATCATAAAGGAAGTTCTTTACCAGTTCACGGTTTGTCTCTGTCCTGTCAGGGTCAGCAATCTCCGTTGTCCCATCAATCTGCGTATGTCCCGACGGATTCGGCTCTGCCACATCTGCAAGATTATCCCAATGCTCGGCAATCAGACCATCGCTGTCGATACGGAAAATGTCAAATGCAACCTGTTCACCTGCGCCTGCAAAGTTGTAGACTGTCTGAAGGAATACTTTGTCGCCGTCCTCAAATGCCCTTATGTTCTTTACCGTTGTTTTTACCGGTGCAGATGCGAGGTAAGAAACAGAGCCTACAAACGCTTCCCGACCTGTTCCGTATGCCAGATTGTGCTGGATATACCCCTCTGCCAAAAGGCTTGCCGCCTTCCCGGTATCTCCTGTTGCAAATGTGCCGATCAGTTCCAGTGCTTTCTGTGTGTTTGTCATGATAAAGACCTCCTTGAAATTTTCGTTTTAATTGTAACTATATCTGTTACAATTAAAACTTTATCACAGTCTTGTTGTAATGTCAATAGTTACATCAAAAGAATTTAAAAAATTTAAGAGCCTTATTTTCATTCCAAAACGGCTCTTAAACATAATGTCTGCTTTATCATGTATCTGTCACTGAATTTCCCTTGCAATATACTTTTCTATATCATCCTTGGCGTCCTTTATTGTAATGCCTTTCATTTCTCGTTCCATAGCCGCCTGCACCCGTTCCAGTTTGTCATCTAAACCTTTATGAATATTCCTCCCGACAGGACAGAGCGTGGAAGGATTGTCATGGAAATGGAACAGTTTATTATCCTCGACACACTCGACAGCCCGGTATACATCATAAAATGTTATTTCATCCAATGGCCTGGCTATGGCTGTGCCTCCTGTTCCCCTTGCCACGGTAATCAGTCCCGCCGCTTTTAGCTGTGTCAGTAAACGTCTGATTACTACAGGATTTACATTTACACTGCCTGCTAAAAAATCACTGGTTATCTTATAATCCTTTTCAAAAAAGTCAATACAGACAAAAATATGAATTGCTATGGTAAATCGGCTGGAAATTTGCATATCGGTCAATTCCTTTCCCGCAACTGATCATATTCCCACCATATTGTAACGCCAATGCTGTTATGGTGGATATTAATTCCAATTCTTACTTGATTTCGTTTAACTCCTCCACCGCAGTCTCACCGATCTGATTGCTCCTGATATCGATAATGGGGCCGCCTGTGCCTTCGATATATTCCCGGGTGATGGTGACGGTTCCGATATTGTCATCCTTGGGAATCTCATACATGATATCCAGCATGAATTCCTCGATGATAGAGCGCAGCGCCCGGGCTCCCGTATCGCGCTTCATGGCCTTTTCTGCAATAGCCTCCAGAGCCTCGTCCGTAAATTGCAGCTTCACCTCGTCCAGCTCCAGAAGCTTCTGGTATTGTTTTAATATGGCGTTTTTGGGCTCTTTCAGAATCTTCACCATCATCTCCCTGCTGAGTCCCTCCAGCGTGTAAATGACGGGAAGACGGCCTATAAACTCCGGTATCATACCAAATTTGCGGATATCTTCAACCGTGACTTTGGACAGAATATTTTTGTCCTTGTCATATTTATCCTTGAGCTCGGATCCGAAACCGATAGCCGCGCTCTTGCTGAGTCGCTCCTTGATGATATCTTCCAGATCGGGAAATGCGCCGCCGCAGATAAAGAGAATATTGCGGGTATTCACAGTGGCAAGGGGCACCATGGCGTTCTTGCTGTTGGCTCCCACGGGCACCTCCACCTCGGATCCCTCCAGGAGCTTGAGCAGGCCCTGCTGTACGCTCTCGCCGCTGACGTCCCGGCTGTGCGTCTCTTTCTTTTTGGCTATCTTGTCTATCTCATCTATAAATACGATGCCCTGTTCCGCTTTCTCCACATCATTGTCTGCCGCGGCCAAAAGCTTGGATACCACGCTCTCGATGTCGTCTCCGATATAGCCTGCCTCCGTAAGGGAGGTGGCGTCGGCGATAGCCAGAGGAACGTCCAAAAGCCTTGCCAGCGTTTTCACCAGATAGGTCTTGCCGCATCCCGTAGGCCCGATCATGAGCATATTGGATTTTTCGATCTCGATGCTATCCATGGAGTTGGTGGCCACCCGCTTATAGTGATTGTACACCGCCACGGAGATCACCTTTTTGGCATGTTCCTGTCCCACCACATATTCGTCCAGACTCGCCTTGATCTTGTGGGGCGCGGGAATATTGCGGATATCCAGCGCGGGAGCCTTGGCCTCCTTACGCTTTTTGGGCTTCTGCTTGTTGGGAATTCCGCCCTCGCCGCGCAGATCGGCCAGATTGACAAAGCTGATATTGGGAAACCCGTTCTGTCTGGATATCTCGTCAAACTCTTTCTGGATGTTGGGGTTGTTGAGCATCCCCTGATAGTCAAACTGGCTCACGGTCTCCATGGTCTTGTGCATACAGTCGTCACAGACACAGATATTGTTGGGCAGTTTGAACATTCTGCCCGCCTTTGACTCCGGCCTGCGGCAGATAAAACATACATCCTCATACTCATTGTCATCGCTTTTGCCTGTTCCTGTCCGGGCAGAGTCCTGATTCTGCTCCTGATCGGTTTCCAGATCCTCTCTGTCCTCGTTGTTATCTTCAAATAAATCTGACATTGTCGTCTCCTTTTTGTAATGTATCGTTATACAATGCGTATTGGGATTTCGCATCTGTTTTGTATAACTTTCATTATACCCAATATGTGTGGACAGCACAAGTGCCGTTGTGGCAATTGACAATAGAAACGGGCATTGATTTCTGGACAGGTTCCATTTATCTGTGCTAAAATTGTTCTGTGCCGAAAATGTGCTGAATTCAAGACACCAAATGTTGCATACAGATATGAGGATGACCTGACATGCAAAAAATCATGATTGTGGAAGACGATCCCGTCATTCGGGAAGAGCTGTCGATCCTGTTAAAAAACGAAGGCTACTGTCCTCTTCCGGTCACGGACTTTACAGATATTTCAAAGCAGGCTGTACAAAACAGCCCGGATCTTATTCTGCTGGACATCGGACTGCCCGGACAAGACGGTTACGCGGTGTGCATGGAGCTTGGCAGAGCGGTCAGTACACCCATCATTTTTGTCACCGGCCGGGACTCCGGTCTGGATGAGATACGGGCGCTGAGTCTGGGCGGCGACGATTACATTACCAAACCCTACAGCATACCGGTGCTGATGGCCCGGATCAAGACTGTGCTCCGCAGAGCGGGCAGGGTATCAGAGCCCGATGTGTTGGAGGTCAAGGGACTGCGTCTTGATCTGATAAAGGGCGCAGTCTCCTCGGATGCGGGTACGGCGGAGCTGACCCGCAATGAACTGCAGATTCTGGCCTGTCTGATGGAGCATCCCGGGGAGATCATATCCCGCGCCGATCTCATCGAGACTCTGTGGGATCGTCAGATTTATATTGACGACAACACGCTCAGCGTCAATGTGACCAGACTTCGGGGCAAGCTGGCAAGACTTGGACTGCAGGATCTCATCAGAACCCGCAGAGGCATGGGATATCAATTGATCTAAGTGCGCATGAAAGCGCACGGAAAGGCATAAGTATGACGATTACTGAATTTATATCCGACCGCCTGTGGCAGCTTGTTCTGCAGGCGGTCTTTGCCGCGTCAGCCGCGGCTTTTTTGACCGCCACAGGCACCGAAAGCGGAATTGTTGTAATCTTATTGATCGCATGGCTGCTGGTTCTGCTGTGCGCAGAGACAACTGCTTTCCTCCGGTGTCATTCCCGTCTGCGGGAGCTGGAAACAATCATGGAAGGTCTGGATCAAAAATATCTGTTCACAGAGTGCATCCCCGAGGCCCGAAGCTGTTACGAGCGCAGACTGTCGGAACTGTTCCGGCGGGCGGGAAAATCCATGATCGGCGCCGTCTCCGACGCCCGTGCTTCCGGGCAGGAATATCGGGAATATGTAGAGAGCTGGGTACATGAGATCAAGACTCCCATCACGGCAGCCGGACTGATCTGCCGCAGCGCCGACCCCGGGACGCGGCAGAAGCTCTCCCGGGAACTGGCCCGGATAGAGGCCCATGTGGAGCGCGCCCTCTTCTATGCACGGGCGGAAAGCCCTGAGAAGGACTTTATCATTCACAAAGTCAGTCTCGCAGACATAGCGGCCCAGGCCCTGGAACGCCACCGGACTCTGCTGATCCAGAGCAATGTGCGGGTGGAAACAGATCGTCTGGAGCAGTACGTCTACACCGACGAGAAATGGACAGCCTTTATTCTGGGACAGCTTCTGCAGAATGCCGCCCGTTACCGCAGCGAACAACCTGTAATCACACTGACTGCACGATGTCTGGGACAGAGGATTCAACTGATCGTGAGCGATAACGGTATCGGCATTCCCGCCCATGAACTGCCCCGTGTCTTTGACCGCGGTTTTACGGGCAGCAACGGACGCAGCCGGGGCGGCTCCACGGGAATGGGCCTGTATCTGTGCCGCAGACTGGCCTCCTGTCTGGAGATCGATCTGCAGATCCGCTCACAGACGCAGGATGAAAATAAAAGAGGGACTGAGGTGATATTGACCTTTCCTGCCGCCGGTAATCTTACAAAAACGTAAGATAAATCCATATGATTCCGATACAAAACCCGGAACTTTTCAGGTATCATAACGCCATGGACAAAAGAGCGGATCAGGCTCTGTCACAGAAGGAGGCTATATGCTACAGGTCAGAAATATCGAAAAGTATTACGGCAGCAAAAATAATGTCACAAAAGCCCTTGACCGCGTCAGTTTTGACGTGGAAAAGGGCGAATTTATCGCCATTATGGGAGCGTCGGGCAGCGGCAAGACCACGCTGCTCAACTGCATTTCCACCATCGATACGGTGAGCTCCGGCGATATCCTGCTAGATGGGGAGAATATTGCGGAACTGCCCGCAGGAGAGCTGGCCCGGTTCCGAAGAGAACGTCTGGGATTTGTATTCCAGGATTTTAATTTATTGGACACACTGACTATAGAAGAAAACATCGGTCTTGCACTGTCCCTCAATCACAGTGATCCCCGGGCCGTCCAAAGCCGGGTGAAGGCAATGGCACAGAAACTGGGCATTGAGGATCTTCTGGGAAAATTTCCCTATCAGGTATCAGGCGGTCAGAAACAGCGTACGGCCTGCGCCCGGGCCATGGTGGCGGGTCAGTCTCTGCTGCTGGCCGACGAGCCAACGGGCGCACTTGATTCCAGAGCTTCCAAAAATCTGCTGGAGATCATGACCCGGATGAATCAGGACATGTCCGCCACGATCCTTATGGTAACCCATGACGCATACAGTGCAAGTTATGCCGGAAGAATCCTTTTTCTCAAGGACGGGCGTATTTTTAACGAACTGCTCCGGGGGGAGCGGTCCAGATCCGATTTTTATCACGAGATACTGGATGTACTGGCCCTGTTGGGAGGTGATATCAGTGACGTTATCTAGCTTATCCCTGCGCAATGCCAGACGGCAGGCCAGAGATTATCTGGTCTACTTCGTCACCATCGTCCTGACCGTGGCTCTGATCTATGCCTTTAACGGGCTGGTATTCTCAAAGGAGCTGCTGGCCCTGTCCCTTATGATGGAAAGCCTTCCTCTCATGGTGACGCTCGCCAGCGCCGTGGTGGTGTGCATCATGGGCTGGCTGGTTCACTATACCACCGGCTTCATGCTCTCCCGCCGCAGCAGAGAATTTGGAACCTATCTTCTGATCGGACTGGAAAACCGGCAGATAGCAAAACTGTTCTTTCTGGAAAATCTGGCGGTGGGCGGCTGCGCCCTTGTCCTTGGCATCCTGTTGGGAAACCTTCTCTATCAGGTTCTCCGGGCTCTGGTGCTGGCTCTGTTCGACATGCCCTATCGCTTCGGTTTTGCCTTTTCCATGCAGGCAGTGGCTCTCACGCTGTTCTATTTTGCGCTGATTTATTTCTTTGCACAGCTGAAAAGCCGCAGGCGCATCCGTTCCATAAAGATTTATGATCTGATTTATTTTGAACGGCAAAACGAGGAGGCAGTATTTAGCACCTCCCGGGCGCGCAAAAATATATTTGCGGTCTCTGTTGTGCTGGGAGTATCGGGTACGCTTCTGCTCCTGACCGGCAGCCTTCTTACAGGCCTGATTGGCGCGGGATGTATCATCGCATTTATGTACGGGTTCTTCGGCAGCTTTTCCTCGGGTGTTCCCGCATGGTTTGCCAGACGCCCCGCCTGTAAATACAAGGGTGTGACTCTGCTGATCTTCAGAACGCTCTCCGCAAAACTTGCCACCATGGGCATCGTCATGGCCACAGTATCCCTGTTGTTCACTGCCGTGCTTATCTCTCAGGGAAGCGGGCTGGTGTTCAATGATCTGTTTCAGAACCGGGCCCTACAGACCACTGTTTTTGATCTGTGCATCGGTTTCAACGATTCCGGCCTCGACGATGTCCCCCTGCTGTTAAAGCCTTATCTGGACTATATTGAAGCCAATGTCCCGCTTACCGCTTCCAGACAGTATGAGGTCTGTTTCTCCGAAGACCCGGCGGTGACAGATTATCTTCAAGAATGCGACATAGACTACTATAGCTATTACGCGGGGGACGCCGTGATGAAATACAGCGATTACGCGGCCCTGCGGGAAATGCTGGGCTATCCGGAGGTCTCTCTGGAATCCGGCGAATATCTCATTCACAGCGCTTTTTACCTGCAGGATGCGCTGAGCCATTATGAGCTGCCCGTGACCATAGGCGATTACACCCTGACGCCCGGAGGAATCCATACGGAATACTTCAATCAATATTGGGATATCAACGGTCATGGATTTATTCTGGTGGCGCCGGACGAAGCTGTCCGAAACTGCTCCGTCCATCACAGTCTGTATGTGGCCATGACCGCAAAGCCGCTGACTCAGACACAGTTTGAGGCCCTGAGGGCCATCCGCAACGACGACAGCCGTCCGAAATATGACACATTACTGAGCAAAACAAACGAGGCGGCAGAAGCCGCCGCTTCTACCGCCATATTGGTATTTCCTCTCTATTATCTGGCAATGGTGCTTGCCATGACTGCAGCCACAGTCCTCACCATCCAGCAGTTCAGTGAGTCGGTCCGCTACCGGCGCCAGTTTGGACTGTTACGAAAGCTTGGCATGGACAGACGGGATATGGCAAAAGCGCTGCGCTGTCAACTCGCCGTATACTTTGCCATGCCTGCACTGCCGCCCGTTCTGATCGCGGTTCCCTTCATCCTGAATCTGGGAGGCGCAGTGGAACCGGGCGTTCTGGTGGGATCCAGCCATCCCGCGATGATCTCCCTTGTCACGCTGGGATTGTTTTTCCTGTTTTATGCTGTCTATATCCTGATGTCTTATTACAGCATAAAGCGGAATGTGCTGCCTGTTAAAAATTGATTTTATCCGCAGGCAGATTGATTATCTGGAGGCGGGCTTTGTCCCCAGTGTCAGGGTAAGCTCGCGCTCCGCATACTCTCCGTTCTCGGGGCGCAGCACTGTCACCTTCACCGTATCCCCGGAGGCATAATACTGCAATGTGGTCTGCAGATCCGCAAAGCAGGTGATCCTGCTGCCGTCAAATTTGGTGATAACGTCGCCCTTGACCATTCCTGCGGCCTCTGCGGCAGAGCCCTCCTGCACGGAGGTCACATACACGCCCTTGGGCATGCCGTATAACAGCGATATCTGATCGGTCACATCCTGCGGGCTGATTCCCAGATAACCGATGTCGGAATCCGCCACCTTATTGCGGGTTTTACGCTCCATCAGATCTGCAATGATGGGGCTTGCGGTTGTGATGGGGATGGCATAGCCCATACCCTCGATGGAACTGCCTCCGATCTTATTGGAGTTGATACCGATCACTTCTCCTGCCGCATTTAACAGCGCGCCGCCCGAATTGCCGGGGTTGATAGCCGCGTCGGTCTGAATAAAGCTCTTGATAGAGCCGTCGTCCAGCTCGATCTCTCTGTCCAGAGCAGAGATATAGCCCACTGTCACAGACTGTCCGTAGCCCAGAGCATTACCGATGGCGATCACCTGCTCACCCAGCTCCAGATTATCGCTGTCTCCCAGTGTCGCAATGGCAATATTGCCCAAAGTCTCGTCACTCAGGTCATCCAGACTGATGGCGATCACTGCCAGATCCATGTCCGCATCCATACCCTTGATCTTCGCCTCCGCCTGAGTATTGTCGATCAACGTCACCAGAAGCTGATTGGCATCGGACACCACATGATGGTTCGTAACGATCAAAAGCTCGGTATCGCTTTTGGCGACGATAATGCCGGAACCGCTGGCGGAGAGATCTTCCCGGTAAGTCTGGCCCCAGAAGGAAGTCACTTCCGTATAATTATTGATGATGGATACCATTGCGGGCATCACATCCTTTACAATACCGGAGACATTTGTCTGGCCGCCCGTATACACAATATTGGAGCCGGCCTGCTGAATCTGGGGAACCGTTTCCCCCGGCTGCAGATCTACCAGATCTGTTTTCTCCTGAACAGGGCTGTTATTCTCCACCTCGTTATCCTTCAGCGCCCCGGTAGCCTGCATCACACCGTAAAATCCCACTCCGGCAAAAATACCAAAGAACAGTCCCAGACTGATGCTCAGCATAATCTTCTGGAACAGTCCCAGCTTCTTCTCCTCATGCTGCGGCTTTTTCTCTCTGGGAGCTTCCTTCCCGCTTCTGTCGCCGGGATTCTGCTGCACCCATGTCGGCGACGTATTCCATGCGGATCCCGCCGTCTCCCTGGCCGCTTCCGTTCCGGCTGCTGTCCGGGGCTCCGTGGAAGCCGTGCGGTCTGTAGTCTGAGGCCCTACGGAAACTGTAGATGCTGTAACCTGAGACTCTGCGGGTGCTGTGTAAGCTGCAGCCTGGGGTTCCGCCGGAACTGTGTGCGCTGCGGTCTGGGGCTCCGCAGGTGCTGTGTGCGCTGCGGTCTGCGGCTGGCCCGGCGTCTCAAGGTGATTAAAATAAGAGGTGCCGGAGGCGGTGCTGTTATTTCCGCCATAGATTTCATTATCGTACATACTAATCCCTCTTTTCTGATTGATCCTGTCAGGAAAACCTACGCTCTGACAGGCTGTTTCTTTTTGATAAGCTCAGTATATTCCGCATTTGTGTTCAATTTGTGATGAAACGGTGAAACAAAAATGAAATTCAATCACATTTCATTTTCCAAAAATATCAGAATCCTTATTCTACCGTGACGGACTTGGCAAGATTTCTGGGCTTATCTACATCACAGCCTCTGCCCACAGCCACATAATAAGCAAAAAGCTGCAACGGTATGATGGCCAGCGAATTGGCAAAACAGGGGGTTGTCTCGGGCAGATACACTACATAATCCGCCGCCTTTTCCATGGCCTTGTTCCCTTCGTTTGTCACCGCCATGACGAAAGCCCCTCTGGCCTTTACCTCCACGATATTGCTGATGGTCTTCTGGAACAGCGCCTCCTGGGTGGAAAGCGCCACCACTAACGTCCCCTCCTCGATCAGGGAGATGGTGCCATGCTTTAACTCACCTGCGGCATAAGCTTCCGAATGAATATAAGAGATCTCTTTTAATTTCAGGGAGCCCTCCAGTGAGATGGCATAATCGATTCCCCTTCCGATAAAGAAAATATCCCTTGCTCCTACATAACGGTTTGCGAAATGCTGTATCTTCTCTTTCTGTCCCAGAAGCATTTCGATCTGATCCGGCAGACAGCGCAGCTCATACAGAAGCTTTCCGAAAGCCGCCTCATCGATGGTTCCCCGCACCTTTGCAAACTTCATGGCAAGCATATACAGCGCTACAAGCTGTGCGCTGTAAGCCTTGGTGGTGGCCACTGCGATCTCCGGCCCCGCCCAGGTATACATCACGCTGTCGGCTTCTCTTGCGATGGAGCTGCCCACCACATTGACGATGCCCAGAACCTTAAACCCTCTGGCCTTGGACTCTCTGAGAGCCGCCAGAGTATCCGCGGTCTCTCCGGACTGGCTGATGACGATCACCATACCGCCCTCCTCCAGAATCGGATTGCGGTAGCGGAACTCGCTGGCCACATCCACCTCCACGGGGATACGCGCCAGATCTTCAATGACATATTTGGCGGTAACGCCTGTGTGGTAGGCGGAACCGCAGCCCACGATGTGAATCTTGCGGATGGCCTTTAATTCCTCCTCGGTCATGTTCAGCTCTTCGATGACAATATCATTGTTCTGTATGCGGGGGGAAATGGTGTCGGTGACAGTTTTGGGCTGCTCATACATCTCCTTCAGCATAAAGTGCTCATAGCCGGACTTTTCCGCCGCATCCGCATCCCAGTCGATGGTGGCCGGCTCTTTTGTCACTTCCTCCTCATCCACTGAGAAAAACTGCAGTCCGTCCGCTTTGAGCCGGACAACCTCCTGATTCTCCGTATAATAAACGCTTCTGGTATATTTCAGGATGGCGGGCACATCGGAGGCGATAAAACAACCCTCGGCATTCTGTCCCACGATCAGCGGGCTGTCTTTTCTCGCCGCATAGAGCTCACCGGGAAAATCGGCAAACATGATACCCAGCGCGTAAGATCCTTCCACGCGGTGCAGTACCTTGGTCACCGCCTCCAGCGGATTACCCCTGTAGTAATAGTCCAGCAGCTTGGCCAGAACCTCGGTGTCCGTGTCGGACACAAACTCATAGCCCTTGTCCAGAAGCTTCTTCTTCAGCGGAATATAATTCTCGATGATACCATTGTGTACCACGGCGATGGTTCCCGCCTGATTGGTGTGGGGATGGGCGTTGAGATCATTGGGTGCTCCGTGGGTGGCCCATCTGGTGTGACCGATGCCGGAATATCCCTGCATGGTCTCCCCGCCGTGTGTCAGATGCTCCAGCACGGCAAGGCGCCCTGCCGCCTTCTCCGTGCGGATATGTTCCCCGTCAAAGACAGCCATTCCCGCGGAATCATAACCGCGGTATTCCAGCTTGGAAAGTCCGTCCAGAATAATGGGCGCCGCCTGTTTTTTACCGATATAACCAACAATGCCACACATAGCAAATCCTCCAAATCTATTTATTGTTTCCAGTAGTCAGGGCTTGCGGTGCATGTGAGCACCAGCTTCCGGGGCAGCTTTGCATAATGCCTGCCCAGAAAATACCCTGCGTATTTGCAAAAACACTGCAGATAAAAATACGGAATCTTTCTCCGCATATGATTCTTTTCAAGATATGCCACAGCCGTCTTCACCATGCGCTTTCCCTCGGTTTCTGATCTCACATTGGCAAAAATCTCCGGGTGCTGCGCCTGGGACACTCCCAGGTCAAAATTGCGGTGAAACTGCTGACCACAACTGTAATCATGAGAATGGTATACTCTGGCCTGAGCCTCATAAGCAATGGAATAGCCGGCCTTCACCGCTTCCGCAGCATAAATCATATCTTCATTAAATATGGTATGTTTGACAAAACCGCCGAGCCTGTCGTACACATCCCTGCGGTACGCCGCACAGACATTGGAGCAGAAATAAGTCTTAATACCCAGACGCTCCAGATCCTTTTCTGACTTGACGCAGGATTTATCGGGATAGTTAAACTGTCTGCCAAACCGCTCCAGCACACTGCTGTCATCCCTGGGAAGCTGACGCGCGTAAGATACCGCCACATCCTGTTCCAGAGCCCCTACCAGCCTCTCAAGCAGAAACTCATCGGCAGGCATGGCGTCCTGGGTCATCATCACAAACACCGGGGCGTCGGACCTGGACACGCCTTTTCGTCTGGTTCTGCCATGGTCAAACTCTCTCTTGGAGACATGGTATACCTGCACATTTTTATACCGGTGGACAAAGTCCGTGCCGTAAACCAGACGCGCAAAATATTTTTCTTCCGTATTCATCAAAATGATGTTGCTTATGGGAAGGGTCTGCTGCTTGAGCCGGTCCAGCAGGTCAAACAGTTCCCTGCCCGGTTTATACAGCGGGATAATAATGTCAATCTCCATGATGTCACTCCTCTTGTTCTTTCCCATTATACTTGAATCCTGTCCGGGGCACAAGCGCAAAATCAAAAAGGGAACCTGCTCTCCACAAGCTCCCTCTGATTCTTCATTTCTTACTTTTTGACATAGTTTGAAGTGTCGGATTTGATCTTGGCAGCGCATTCCTTAACGGTGTCAGATACGGTGTAATCCTCATCCTCAAAGAGGAACTGATGAAGCCATACCACATTGCTCTCCAGATCCAGAGGCACAACGCAGCTTCCCTTTGCGCCCAGAGTAGGTGTTGCGCGCATGTCTTCCTGAGGGAAACCGGACTCATCCACGATGCGGTAATTGTTGATATTACCCACAAGCTCCAGAAGATCCTTGCTGTCCATACTGGTGTAAATCTCCTCCACAACCTTGTTGAAGACGGAGGTCAGCGTCACCAGATCGGTCTTCTTGGCCTGCTCTTCGATGGCCTTGATCACTTCCTGCTGATTGGAGGCACGGCCGAAGTCTCCGCCCGGAATATCATAACGGATACGGCAGTAAGCGGTGGCCTGCAGGCCGTTGAGCTTCTGATATCCTGTCTCCTTCACCGGTGTGTAGCCGCCCAGATTCAGGTCCTTATTGATGGTGATCTGATAGTTGTTGATGTGCTTGAGCTCGTTCTTATCCACATCGATGTAAATGCCGCCCAACCCGTCGATCAGGTCGATGAGGCTGTTATAGTTCACCGTCACGAAATTCGTGATATCCATATCCAGATTCATGTTCAGCATCTTGATAGCCTGCTCGGCGCCGCCGTTGGCATAAGCATGGCAGCACTTGTCATATTTATCCGTTCCCAGATTCAGGTAGGTGTCGCGGTACACGCTGACCAGCTTGATATCCCCGGTGTCCATATTGATGCTGGCGATCATGGTACAATCGCTTCTGCTGCCCTTGAAAAGACCGTTGGGCTTAGTAGCGTCCACACCGAACAGTGCGATGTTCATATAACCGGTGTCAACAATGGAGCCGGGCTCCACTGTGGGCGTATCGTTTTCGGACTGATTTTTGTTGCTCAGCACCCCTTCATTGATACCGAGATTATCGGGGTTCATATCCACTACCTTGGGCCCCTCACTCCCCTTTGTCATCACCAGGAAAAGTACCGCAAGCATGATGAGGATCAATAAGATCTCCACTGCGAAAATAATAATCTTGCTCTTGCTTTTGGATGCCCTTCTTGTAGCTGCATTTCCTTTGGAACTCTCTGCCATAACCCTCTTCTCCTTCATCTGAATTAATATGCGTTTTTATTAATAAATCCTGTGAAAAACGTCAGGAATATTATCTTGATATCAAATCCCAGCGTCCAGTTCTCGATATAATAAATATCGTATTCTATCCGCTTGCGGATGGAAGTATCGCCCCGAAGCCCGTTCACCTGCGCCCAACCGGTGAGTCCCGGCCGCACCTGATGCTTCACCATATAGCGGGGGATCTCTTCTTTAAATTTCTCCACAAAGTGGGGTCTCTCCGGTCTCGGTCCCACCAGACTCATATCGCCCTTGAGAATATTAAACAACTGTGGCAGCTCATCCAGACTGGTGCGTCTGAGCACCTTGCCCACTCCGGTCACTCTGGGGTCGTCCTTCACGGTCCAGGCCTTTTTCTCCCTTCCCGGCGTCTGCTGCTCCATACTGCGGAACTTATACATATAAAACGGCTTATTGTGCAGTCCTACCCGTTCCTGCTTGAAGATCACCGGCCCCGGACTGCTGAGCTTCACTGCAAGGGCACACACCAGCATGACGGGCGATGTGATCAGAATACCAAACAGGGAACCTGCCACATCCACGATCCGCTTAATCAGGATATTCCCCGTGTTCGTCAGCGGCACATAGCGGATATTGATCACCGGAAGCCCCATCAGATCCTCCGTGTAAGGCTTTGTGGGTATCAGACTGTTGTAATCCGGTATAAATTTGGTGTGAACACCGGATTTCTCACAGATATTCACGATCTCCGCCAGATAATCATAATCTCTCAGAGACAGTGTGATGGCGATCTCATCCAGCTTGTTCTCTGGCAGAATGATCTCCAGATTGCCCAGGCTACCCAGAACCTTCACACCCTTGTAGAGCGTTCCGGCCGGGATGTGATCGTCCAGTATCCCGCACACCACATACCCCCACTGCGGATTGTCCTGCAGGCGGTCGATATACTCTTCCGTGGCCCGGGAATATCCCACCAGCAGCATATGCTTCAGGTTATAGCCCTTGCTGCGCATGGTCTGGAGACTTTTGCGCAGAGCGATCCGCAGACAACTGGTCAGGAAAATGTTCAGCATATAGAACAGCATTATGACTGAACGGGAGTAGTTGATCTCCTTTACCACCATGTAGAGCAGAATGATCATGGCGGCAAGCCCTACCGTATTGGCCTGAATGATGCCGTATATCTCAAATCTGCGGCGCACCGTGCGCTTGGGCGCGTAGACACCGCATCTGTAATACAGCAGTATAAAACCCGGAACCATGAAGATCAGGAGCGATACATAATCCTCCGCAGGCAGTACGCCCGGCCCCGGACCGTCATTCAGGATATAAAATTTAATAAAGTAGGCAAACATAAAAGAGGCAGCAATAATGACCGCATCCAATATGACCAGCAATCTGTTAAACACCTTCTGATTGTCTTTTATCATAAGCGCCACCCGGTCTCTTTCACAAAAGCTCTGCACCCATGACTCATTTTACAAGAATGCCTATATATCGTCAACTTAAGTATTTATGAAGCCATTTCTTAAGAAATCATAAGATTTTGACATATCCTGGCGTTTTTTGTAAAATTATTCCGACATACAATGGGAGCAGGCTCCATCTGTATTATTTGCATTTCACAAATAAACTGTGCATAAAAATACCGGTAAAATACTGGTAATATTCTGGTAATAAATAAAAAACGCTTGACTCTCACGCAGCGTAATAGCTTAAGCTTGGTTTTGGTCTTAAAAACTCCTTAAGAAAGGTTGAACAAAAATGAAAACTGCAAAAACAGTAAAAGAAATTTCCGAACTGACAGGTATCAGCGTACGCACGCTTCACTATTATGACGAAATCGGGCTCTTAAAGCCCACGGATAAGACTGAGGCGGGATACCGGCTTTATGACGATAAAGCTCTGGAAGCTTTGCAGGAAATTTTGTTCTTCCGGGAATTTGACATTCCCCTGAAGGAGATCAGGGCCATTATGGACAATCCCCTGCTTGACAGAAACGGGATCTTACAGATGCAGCGGAAGATGCTGGTTGGCAAAAAGGAGCGCCTGGAGCGACTGATCGCCAGTATCGATAAGCTTTTGAAAGGAGAGACGCAAATGGATTTTACAGTATTTGGAAAAGAAGAGATCGAAGACATGTATGCTTCCATGATCGGGCATATGAGCGAGGAACAGAAGGATATTTTTATCAGACAGTACGGGAGTATGGAAGCATTCAGGGAACATTTTATCGAAAGCGCCTCCAGCGAGGCCGCACAGAAGAATTTCCAAAAGGTGGTGGAATGGTACGGCGATAAGGAAAGCGCCCTGGCTGCCTCCAAAAATCCCGGCAATCCCGAGCTGCTCCCGGCCTGGCAGCGGCGCATGGATGCCGTGCTCAAAAAGCTCGCCGCCAAAAAAGGCTGCGACGTGCATTCCTTTGAGGTAAAGGAGATCGTGGGCGAGTATGATTTTGTGTCCAGACAGCTCTACCAAATGAAGGACGTGACCAAAATGATGCTGGAGCTGGCCGAAGCTTACAGGACTAACCGCCAGATACAGGAAGTGCAGGACAGCATCTTCGGGGAGGGGGCTACCATATTTTTCGGGGAAGCGATAGAGGCGTTCTACCGGTAACATTACTTAACAGCCTGAATATTTGAACTTATCAAATATTCAGGCTGTTCTCGTTAAGTAAATAAGAACTAATCCTCAATCTGTGGTATATTAACCAGTTGCTGCAACTTCTTCTCAAGAATTGCCTTATCTGGCAACTGTAACTGATACTGTGAAACCAGCGTAGGTGACATTGTTCTGCTCATGGCATATTCTACAACTTCATCATTCTTAGAAGCACATAATAGCAGACCAACACTTGGATTTTGATAAGTTCCTCATTTACTTTTTTCAAAGCATTTTGTCTTGATTCATCAATTATTTTAATTAAACCGGCTGCCGATACTAAATCATTGCCCATAAGAACATTCCGCCTTTCAACTTGTGTCACCACTGGTGTCACAAATTCATTTTGCCGTTTTAAAAGAAAAATATCACCTGATCTGCTCCAATATAAACGGATCCTTTATCTTCTTATCATCTGCAAACAGCAGCACCTCCGAGATGATCTGGGCGGTTTTCGGGTCATCGTCCACGAAGGGCAGGAAAAGCTTGCCCCGGTGTTGGGAATGAACCGGCAAAACATTGATCATCGGCCCGCCCTGCAGATGCACTACACCGCTTCCGAGGTGGATGGAGTAATCCGCACGTTCCCCTGAGATAAACGCATGCGATCCCTCAAGCCGCACATTTTTGAGCCTGAACATGGGCAGTGTAAATTCCAGTATCGCCCTGCGCATCTCTACCGTAGAGTGGCTTGTTTCGGGATCCACGCCGCCCGCATGGGCCACGCTCACAGCCATGTCAATATCGCGCATGACCTCCGAGAAGATAATCTCGGGAACATCCTCTATCTTGATGGGCTGATAAGTCTTTCTGTCGAAGAATCCCACCCACTCAAGAGTCGGGGCCTCGATATCCGACGGGGAAAACCAGTCCGCCAGCGCATAGACAGAGGCGATTATGTTCTCTTTGTAGTAAATCTTCTGCAGGCCCTCCTCCACATCGGCCACCCAGCGTCTGGTCTTGAGGCAGGCTTTGGCCTTAAGTGGCTGAATCTGATTGCCCGCATAGCGCAGGGAGTGATGAGTCTGTGACTCCTCGGGTGTCTTGACATACAGTTCTCTGAATACTTGCTTGAAGGGCTGTCGTATCGCATTTTCAAACAGACAGCTCTGATATTCATGCCAGTGTCCGTCCATATAGAGATCATAGGGATGCGCTATCCTGAGATTTGTCTTCTCGGTTATTGTGATCTCTTTGCCCGAGTAGTCTCTCAGGACCGTTCCGTCCAGAAAGCCCAGCACCTCCCCGGTTCTGTAGACCAATCTGGACACAATCGGCTTAATGGCAAGATTGGTGCAAAGCAGGTTCAGCTCCCCGGCGGTGAACTCCGTCCGGTTTTCCATGGCCTCCTCAAACATCTGGCGTGTTCTGCGATACTGCTCGGTCAACTGCTTTTTTGTCTCGCCGAAAGCCACGGCTGTTTCGTTTTTCTTATATTTGGCGGGAAGGGATTTGAGCGCCTTTCCGCCCTTTTCGTATCGGATTTCGGCCTTTCCGTTGTCGTCAATCTCGATCTTAAGCCTGATCTCGTCAATCTCATTCCAGTCGAGCATGGGTTCTATGCTCTCGAATAATTTTGTTTCCATTCTCAGAGTCAGTCTGGACACGTCCGAAAAACCTGCATTTTTCGACAGGTTCTGCAAAGCGCAGTCCGCGGCGTTGCCCTCGCTCACTCTCCGCTGAGCGCCGAATTTTTTGCTCTGCTTTTTGAATTCCTGAATAAACAGGTAGCGCTCCACCATATCCTCTTCGTTTTCAAGAGGGATCAGTGCGTAGGCCATCAGCGTGTCCTTGTTGCGCTTATCAGTGATCTCCGCGGCGGTCTTTGCCTTATCCAGTTTTCCCCTCACCGCATCCGCATATTTTCTGGCCCGGGTATGCTTTGCGCCGCTTGAAATGTATTTTGCCGCTTGATAGATCCGGTTAAACCGCGCCTCTCCCACCGTCTGCAGGGCATCCTGAAACCACTGGGGATCAAAGGCGCCTTCGTTCAGCTCCTCCGTGGATAAAGGCGTATATTTTGCGATGACGGCTTTTGTCTTATCATCCACCGCTTCGTTCATATGGGCTATAAAATAGTAGCAGGCCGATTTAAAGCCGTCCCAGCCCAGGTACTCCTCCACGATATCCAGCCATGCCGGGGAAAACAGCGCCGCCTCGATCATGCGGTTTTCCGTGACGTCGGTCCTGGCCACAAGCTCCCTCAAATCTGCGGCATTGTCGTCTTTGTCGGGAACGCAGACTCCCAGCAGATAGCTCAGAGATTGCTTTTTGGAAACACCGTTATATGCATAGAAATAAGTGGAGCGGTCCAGCGTATCTTTCCCCAGCGCCGCCAGAATCTTCACCAGATATCCGGCGCCGTAAATCCGTTTGATATTGCCGATAAGACCTGAGAATTCTGTCTCCGTATCGCCTCTTGTCAGCTCCGTTTTCAGGACAACCGAAAGGATCTGCTCTCCGATACCGGCGGCAAAACTCAGTCTTCTGTTTTCCTCGTCTGTACATTCATGTTCGGAGAGCTTTTCAGAGGCCGGAAGTTCAAGGAGCGCCCGGATAAACTCTTCACTGCTCCTGTAATTATAATATCTGGAACCTGCCTTTGCCTCCCCGGTCTTCTTGAAAGAAATGAGCTGAGACAGATCGCTCAGTGCGCCGGACAACAGCTTTGTCATAAGCATCCTGTACATAAAACCGCTGCTTACGATTCCCCTGTATGCCGCTAAAATAAGCGTGGATACTGAAAACGGGGTATACAGCTCCTGCGATATCTGATAATTCCGCCTGTCCTTAGCGTCGGCGTCAAAAAAACCGAAGCGTTTTCCAAGCATAAATCTGATAGAGAACACATCCCTGAAGCGACGGTCCCTGTCCCCTGACAGCATGTCGGACAAATCCCGGCCCGACGCATTGAGTATGGAGAGAAGCGGTTTTATCTTTTCATCAGAAACCGCTGTGACAACCGTCTTTTGCCCCTTATCGTCAAACTCGAGCTTCCTGCCGTCCAGATAGAATGTGATGACGGAGGATCTGATGCCATAGGAAGACCCCGGAACGAAGTCATAAAGCTCCTTTTCCTGAGCCTCAAAGGCAATATGATATCCCAGCGCGCAGGCGGCGGTAACATAATCTGCATCCTTCAGATGTTCCTCGCAATAATAGTTTACGACAGACGCGATTCTGGCCGGATGCATACTGGTATGTTTCCCCGCAAACTCGCTGCCAAACACTTTGCCGGCAAATTGATCGGAAACCTTGCTCCGGGTGTTATTCCCCGCTATGTAGATCATGAGCCGGAAAAGCTGGTCTTTATCATGGATATGCTGTCTGTAGAACGCATCCCACAGCTCCCGGAACGCGACGTGACAGGTACCGTCCACTTCTTTTACCTGGAAACGGGTATAACTTGAGGTGTCGCCAAGCAGACGCGCTCCCGCATAGGTGTCCACATATTCGTCGTTTTGGTGCTCCTCGATAAGCTTATCCAGAGCCGCCGTCACATCCTGCATACCGGTCTTTTTCCCGGCGCCGAACAAGCCTGGCTTATTGCCAAACAGCTTTGTTCCGGGAAACAGCCTGATAAAATCTTCTTTACAGGATGCGATAAAATCTGCATCCGTCTCAGGTGTAAAATCATCCGCTTCCGTGTAGAGTACGCAGCCCTCCTCGGCTTCGCCGTCGCTCTCGTCCGCACAGATCCTATCGATGAGAATCTGCTCTTTTGACGTGGGATTTTCTATCAGCTTCGTCAGGGCCTTATATTCTGCTTTCTCTGCATCAGGGCGGTCAGACTCGCAGACCCGGAGGATCATATCGAGTCCGGCTGTGCGTTTTTCTTCTTTTTTGTCCTGGCAGAGGCGTTTTACACATTCCAAAAGCTGCTCCTTTTGCTGCCTGAAAAGTGTGTCGATCAGGCTCTGGCGCATGTCCGCGGCTTTGTATTTCAGCATGTCCTCCAGCGCTTTAAAATGCTCATCCGTCAGCTCGCATCTGCCCAGAATCTCAAAAACCGCTTTTCTGGAATACTCTTCTTTGTCACAGGCGAGGCTCACAAGGGTGTCAAGCTGCGTCTTCGTCCGGGGATCTGCCAGCAGCAGTTTGATCTGCCGGCTTCTCCCTGAGCCATAGTAATTTGTGCTCTTGATCAGCGGGATTTTCACGCAGGTCTCGTCTATTTTGTCCTCATCGCCGAGATCGTCCGCAATGACGCAGAGTCTTTTCACAATATCCGTCTTCGTGAGATATGCGGCATTCCAGGGAAATACACAGGGGTTGAATTCCGGGTCATTTTTCGGCAGCTTCAGAAGCAGCTCATTCAAAACGACATACAGTCTCTCCGCAGTCTCCCGGTCATAGCGCTGGGACATATCGGTCTTGATCTCTTTTCTCTCGCTGTTGGACCAACAGAAATTAGTGCTCACCATCAGAGGGAGAAATACCGCCATCACATCAAACTCGTCATGCCGCAGCATAACGGTCTTTACCGCCAGTCTGTGCCGGGCGTCGGAGCCCAGATTCTGCGCAAACACGCCCACTGTCATGGCCTGATGAGCCGTGCCGTGTTCGATGATCTCCGCAATCTTTGCCTCGCAGTCTCTAAACTCACGGCAGGCCAGCGCCCAGAGCGCTATGTAGCTTTTCATGGAATCTTCGCTTTTCAGACATTCGTCAATAAAATGTCTGTCTTCAAGACAGCTCACGATGAGCTCCAGACTCTTTGCGCTGATGCGGTCCAAATCCCTGCTCTCCTCGGTGAGCAGGCCGATAAAACAGCCCACCGCTCTTTTCACCGATGAATAGCGGATCAGATTATTGTCCCGAATCGTTTTCAGCACCATGATAAAAGGCTCTATCCTGCCGCCGTCGCTGTTTTCGCAGACGGCCTGTCTGAGTCCTTCCTGCAGCCTGGCAGCCAGAAGCAGTCTGCACACAAGCTCATGCAGTTCGGTGTTTTTGCTCATAAAAACGCCAGAGAGCAGCTTGTAGCTTATCTCGGCGTCACTGCCGCTATCAAGGGCATTTTTGACATACTCTGTGACACGCGCATTCCCCGCGTCTATCTCGTATGCCAGCAGATAAGGATTCGACAGGAGGGTTTTATTCTGACTCCTGTATGCCGCCTGCTCCTCGGTCAGACGATTCTCAAGAATATCCGCATAATCCACATCCAAACAGTTGATCGCCCGAAAGCTCTTCAACATATCATAGATCTTGCCCCAATAAAAAGAGAGGTCCGCGGAGCGAAAGGATCGCCTGCCCCAGCCCGTCTGATAGATAAAAGCCGTACAGTTATCTGCCATATACAGAAAAGCCTTTTTGTGCCGCTTGAGAATGCAGTCGCCAAACAGCCATTTGCCCTTTGTCTCAAAATACCCGGAAGGCTTTTTCCCACTTTCAAGCCACTGTATCAGCTCGTCGTTAAGTTTCCCCTGATAGCCTCCTAAAAATTTCTGCTGTTCGCTGTCAAGACCATTGTACACCTGATTCCAGTTGGCCTTTACCCTGGCGTCATAAGCTTCCGCAAGCTCCTTAAGTCTTGCCCTCTCTTCATTCGTGATCTTTTCCATATCACCACATCCTCCCCGCAAGCATGGTCAGTCTGATAAAAGTAAGCGTGTCGTTCTCCTTCACCCGAATCGGATCGTCGAGCCTCTCAAGCTCGCCGTCATTTAAGAACACCCGGTAAAGTCCATCCTCAAAAGACTGTAAAGCGTTGTCAACGGCTTTGTCTACCGCCTGTTCTCTGCCTCCGTAATTGATCCCGAAGGCAATCCTGCCTATTTCGGCCATATCGGTAATCTGCTGCCCCGAGAGAGGCCTCGCAGAATCCTCCCCCCTGCGAACGCGCTCATTATAGGAATCGACACAATTTGTAACCGTCTGCACGATCAGCTCCCGAAGCGTTTTGGGCGTCTGTGAATACTCAAAATCCACCGGCGCAATTTTCTGTTTTCGCTGGCCTATCTGCTTTAGATTGATTTTCAAGATCATAGTGTTTCTCCTGTTAATATGTTTTCAAATCTGCACTCCATAATCTGTTTTATTAACTCTGAATAATCAATTAAATACATTCTACTTTTTATCGTTTGTTGAAATCTACAAGCATCTTTAGAAAAATATGAGTTAGTTATCATTATTCCAGCTGTAACTCTGTCCGCTTCTACAGTTCCATATAGTTGTCTAACAAGACCAACATTCACAGGATGCTTAAGCGCTTTCTTTTTACATTCAGCATAAATCACCATATCACCTAACATTGAATTATGAAGAACAATCAAATCCTTACCACCATCTCTTGTCTGTTTAGTAAGTTGCACTTTATAACCTTTTCTTTCAAATAATTCGCAAACTAATTCCTCAAACTGTCTAGGCGTTATTTCCTGCAATATTTCCGGTCTTAACGCAATTTCGTCCACGAGTGAATGTGTTACTACATTTATATCATTCTTCAACTCATCCGGTACTCTAATAATTTTCCGTTCTGGAACAACTATCTCTGGATGTTGTAGCGATACACCGCATTTATATGTATATAACTGATGTATATCCTTTTCAAAATTAAGAAAATATTCGTTAAGCCCCTCTTCCGCTAATTTAGTATGAAGCTTTTCAATTATTATTCTGGGCACTAAATTTTGCTTATCTAGTCCTTTAATAACATCTTCTACAATATTCTCCCTGGAAATATGAGTACCAAGATAATCACTAATAAACAATAATATCTGTTTTTCCGTTAATGGTTTTAACTTTAATACATAATCAAATCTGATATCAAACTTATTTTCTCTAGCGGTACATATAAAACACCCGATGCCATTTTTAATATACTCAACGATTTGTTTATATTTATATATCTCGTCCAAACCATCCACTAAATAAACAATGTCTTCAAGCTCAGATGGATATTTCCATATTCTATTACCCGTCTGTGAAAAAGACATAGTTTCATAAAAGATTTTCTTTCCTTGTTTTTCTAATATCTTCCCTATTGTGTTTAACAAAAAAGTCTTGCCACTTCCTGCAATACCTGTAATTAAGAATTTGCCATATGGATTCACCTTAATAACATCTAAAAGTTCCTGTAACTCTCCCTTTCTTATAACCTCCAAATGTATCATTCCTTTCTCTATCCAACCAACTTATCCAACATTTCTATAATTTTTTCTTTCTCGCCACTGCCATTAGTCTTAAATCTCAGTAGCGGAATTTCATATAGTTCCATTATATGGTTCTTTAAAAAATCTCGTGAAGCTTGTACAGTACCTTCTCTGTGGTATTGATAACCGTCAACTTCAAGCGCCAGCACAGGCTTCTTGCCAATTCTGTTATATATCAGAAAATCCAGATGTGTTGCCGGATTCATTGCATACCGGCATTCCTGTTCATTTAATAATTTCGGATTCTTAATCAACATATTCAACGGAAAATGGCAGAGAACATCCAGACTTGAATACCTGCTGTCGGCGATAATTTCCTCTACCAGTGAATACATCAGATTCTCCGAATCATATTCTGATACCTTTTTATGCTTCTGCAGATATGCCATTCTTTCCTTGGTATACTGCTTATAAAGGTAGTCAAAAATAGAATATATTTTACTCTCAGACACCTTGAAATTATTATATTGAATGTAATCTATCAAATCTGTTATATTACGCTCTTTTGATTGTTCATTTCCAGTTACGACCAATATCAATTTCTTTTTTGCTCTTGATACAGCAACATTGATTAAATATGGGTCATCTGCAAAATCAGATATCTCATCATCCACCGTAGAAATAATAATATTTTCTTTCTCCCTGCCCTGGAACTTATGCACTGTAGCCGCATCAATATCAGTTATCTCCCTGCTTAATGCTTTCACCTGATTTTTGTATGGTGCAATAATTCCAGTCTCTTTAGGATTGGAAACATATTTAGGCATAATCTCATTTTTAATAACATCTATCTGGCGCTGACTATAATGGTCACGTTCGTGGTTTCCTACTACTGTTTTTACCACCGACAAAACATCCTCTTCACCCTTATCCACTGTCATTATAATCAATTCACCACGGTAGAATTTCTGGTTGCAAAAATTAATTATTTTAGGATGGCATCTATAATGCTCCCGCAATAATGTTTGTGTTACATTTGGCATAACATCCAAAACAGACTGCAGAAAACTTTTTGTATACTGATATCCTTCATTCAAACTAAAAGTGTCAAATATAGCTTTTGCTTTGACTTTTATATCATCCGTAACAACATTCGGTAGTTGCCTAGTGTCACCCACAATAACAACATTCCTTGCGCAGGAAAGTGCCAACGCACCAGTTGCAATATCTACCTGAGATGCCTCATCCATGATAAGGTAATCATACACCACATTTGAATTCAAGCTATTTCTTGACGAAAATGTTGTACTCAATATAACGGGATACTCAGCCAAAACATCATCAGATTGTTTCCACAAATCTTCTTCGCTAAAAATTTTTCTGCAAGTGTTTTTTTCATATCTTCTTGCCAGGCTGTCCTTTAATAAAACCATCGACAGCTTGCATAAATCATCAAGCAAATCCTTATTAACACTATTCAGATACTTTTCAATCTCTTCAATTTCCGCAAACAATTCCGCCTGTCTGGCATAATAATACATAGCCTGAAAAGTTATAATTATCTTTGAAATATCCTGCTTATAAAAGTTCCAATCTGCTACTCCATATTTTAAAAAGGCCTTTATCTTAAACCAAAATCCTATTGCCTTTTTCTCCTCCAAAATAAACTGGCATTCCTGCCACAACATCATCCAATGCTTTGAAGATATATTTTTCCTGAATTTTATTCTTTCTGTATCAACATCGGATTCTCTAACATATTGATCAAAATATTTCTGTTCTGTGACCAACCGTGAAAATTCCTGTCTTAAACCTGCCAGTCTCTCCTGTTTATCAAAAACTGTTTTTAACTGACTGGTTTGCTCTGCTAGCCTCGTCTGCAAAACAGTTGGATTCTCATTGATTTTCCACGACGAAAAAATCGGGTAATTCGCATCTTGATGTTCAACAAATAGCTTCTTGTTCCTGGCGCTTCCTAAGGTTGCAGCAACAAAACCCAGATTATACTTGGGTGAAGATAATTTTTCATATACATTTTCCGTTGCCGAATTATTGTTCGATACTACCTGTACCGTTTTTCCCTGCATTAATATATTGGCAATAATATTTAACATTGTTTGCGTCTTGCCGGTTCCGGGAGGACCCTGTATCACACTGATCTGATTCTCCATGGCACTTTTTACAGCCCTGTACTGACTGTTATTGCATCCAAAAGGAAAAATTGGTGTAGATTCACGCCCTGCTTTACTAACCTGCAATGAAGATGGATTTAAATATTTAGCTAATGCTACATCACTGCCCACAAAAGAAATTCTGTCAAACTGCCTGGCTAACAGTTTTTCGCCGGTCTCTTCATTTCTAATATCGCTCAAACCTGCAATCTGCTTTATATATTCAAAGACATTTGCAGACTGACTCTGACTGAGACATGACTGAATAATATGTAAGTCTCTCTGACGATAATCTCTCTCACTTCCATCACCAAAACAGATATGCCAATAGAACTCGTATGCACTTTTAAATACATATATTGCTTCAATATCAAAGAATTCCCGTCCTTCTCTGCTAATACGAAACATACTTGGATTTAAAACTGCAGGATCCGTCAATTTTTCCACATTTGAATATGCGTACGAATATATTTTTCCACTATTGAATCTTACATCCCATTTCTGAGTATCTGTATTATACATACATGACATTATTTCAGTTGTTTTTATTTCACCCTTGATAATGACCATATAATATCTTGTGTTCATCTGTTCCTCACTGCTTCTTATCCGTACACTGAATACCCTTGAATATCCTCTCCACAGAACAATGCACTTGCCCACCGGCCAACTTATCACTCGTTAAAGCTCTTGCACTATCTTCCGCTCAACAGTCCCACCAGATTCACATACAGCTCCTGCTGTATCTCCAGATAGCGTCCAAGCCTGCTCCACTGAAAAGGCACCTTCGCCCCGCGTCCCAGAGGATGTCTGCAACGGCGGAAACCTTCCGCAATTCCCTTCAGATAAACCGTCCCCATCCCTTTTCGGCAGAAAAACAGCCATTTGATCACAAATCCCGGAATCAGAAAAGGAAGATTCCAGACGATCTGTCCAATCGGCATATTTTTGTACAGAACATAGACGCTGTTGGCGGCGGCCAGCTCTGTCTTGCGCGGATTATAGCGGGAACCGGTGGACGCGCTGCCAACATGCAACACCTCAGCCGCGGGCTCATATAAATTATGATATCCATGGAGGCGGGCCCGATATCCCAGATCCAGATCCTCCAGATAGGCAAAATGCAGCTCGTCGAAAAGACCGATCTCCTCCAGAATACTGCGCCTGTAGATAGCCGCACCGCCGCAGGCAGAGAAGACTCTGACTCTCCTGCCATAGTCTTCGGCAGGTCTCCCCTTGCCCCGGGCATAAGCCCAGCCCAAAACGGTATACAGATCTCCTGCGTCATCGATCAGATCCGGTCTGTCCCACATCAGCATCCTCGCGCTGACAGAAAATACTTTGCTGTTTTTCCTAATAGCGTTATATAGACTTTTAACAAATCCTGATTTAACTTTTGTGTCATTGTTCAATAGGATGATATAAGGTGTATCTGAGGCGCGAATCCCTACATTGACCGCATGGCAGAAGCCTGTATTCTCCGCAAGGCGGATGACTCTGACTGCGGGAAAAAGCGTTTCAGCCTGCTCGGCGCTTCCGTCCCCCGAGGCATTGTCCACCACCAACACTTGAAAAGCGGGGGTTCCCGCCTCTTGGGCATAGAGGGATTCCAGACAATCCTTTAAATAATTGATTCCATTGTAGTTAGGTATTACAACCGTTATTTTATCCATGTTAAACCTCCCCCACATGTTCCTTCCTGCACCAGAGAATACGATACCCCTGTTCCCTGATGGCTTGACATAATCTCAAACTAAGCGCCTGCAGATCCGTACCCTTGGGCAGCAGCGACACATCAAAAACAGCCTCCCCGGGTCTGTGCCGATAAGAAACACCCGTTATCTCTCTGAACAGGCCCCATAACTCCCTGCGCAGAGCAATACAGCGGATATCCACGGCATCCGCGTCCTGCGTGAGCACTGCCCGATGCAGATAGCCACTATAGTAGACTCGAAGTCCCTGAAAGTAGACTTTTCCATGAGAATCCATCCTGCCGCCCACAATTTTCCCGCTTCTGACCACAGGTCCGCCCACAGCGCCCAGATCCGGTCTGGAAGCAAAAACGGCATCCGGGAAAGCTCCTCCCCGATATTTTACACAATAAAATCCCACATGTTTCAAAGGGACGGCCTGCCCTGCAAAGCCGTTCCGGTCAATATGTTCCTGCAGCGCCCGCCGTCCCGCTTTGTACGCATAAGCCTTGCTGCGGGGATTCTCGGCTGTGGACGCCGTATGGCAGCGCCAGTGATAGAGGATTCCCGGCACATGACAGACGAGGGATTCTCTCTCCGGCCGACGGGGAATCTCCAGCTCCGTCACCGCGCGCAGAACAAAGTCATAGTCCTGAGCGCCGTCGAATTTCCGGCGAAACTTCAGCTTTTGCATCAGTCCTCGTTCCGTTACCATAAAATGACATATGTAATTATTGCTCAGTATTAAATCATAATTAAATTTTTCTTTGTAATTAGGTTCATAATATACATTTCCCTGGCCATTGCATTTGTCCTCATCGGAGTAGAGTAACAGCGGACTCTCTCCCTGCTCCCTTCCCCGGCGGATCGCCTCCGCCATCTCAAAAAGAGCATCCGGCGCAAGGAGATCATCATGATCCAAAAGGCCTATATACGCGTTTTGGGCATATTCCAGCGCCTCGATGGTATTACCGGAAATGCCCGCATTCTTCGATAGTCTGACATAACGGATGCCGGGGCAGTCTGTATATGCTTCCGCCACCTCCTTCACACTGTCGTCCTCTGTGGCATCCGCCAGAATCAGCTCCCAGTCAGGATAACTCTGGACCTGCACAGAATGGATCAGCTCCCGCAGATACCGGGCCGGTGTACGATAGGCAGGCACCACGATGCTGAACGTGATGCCCTCATATACGCCCTGCGCTGCACCCTCCCGGACTTTCTTCCTCTGCTTTTCCAGCTCTGCCTCTGATGGCGGCTCATAGGCATAGGGCGGCGTCTTTCTCTCCTCAAGGCGCTCCCGCACTGCATACCATGTGCTGCGCAGACCGTTCCTCTGCAGATAATATATGGTTTTCCTGATATTTGCCAGATTTACCGCTCCCACTATCTGCTCCTCTCCAAATTCTCCAAATAAGGAAACAGCAAACCTCACGCCATGCCTGTTTGCTGCGAAGGCGGAAATTCGCTGTTTCTCAAAATCGTATCTTTTTAATTTACAGCAGTGCTTTGATGTCCTCGGTCAGCTTCGCATTCTTCGCCGCCGCATCCTCGATGCTGTCTCCCTTTACGCCGATATAGAACTTGATCTTGGGCTCCGTGCCGGACGGACGGGCGCAGCACCAGTTGTTGTCGGGAAGCTCGAAATAGAGCACATTGGACTTGGGAAGGCCGGTGGGCGTCTTCTCTCCCGTCTCCATATCCAGGATCACATCCTCCTGATAATCACGGAACTTCAACACCTTCAGATCGCCGAAGGCTTTGGGAGGATTCTTGCGCAGCTTATCCATGATCTCCGCGATCTGTTTTGCTCCGTCGATACCCTTCAAGGTGATAGTGTACTGGGTCTCCTTGAAATAGCCGTATTTCTCATAGGTCTCCAGCATCATATCCCAGAGGGTCTTGCCGTGCTTCTTGCAGTAAGCCGCAACCTCGCACAGACACATCACAGCCACGATGGCGTCCTTGTCCCTTGCGTGGGTTCCCACCAGACATCCGTAGGACTCCTCCAGACCAAATACATAATTGTTGCTGCCGCTCTGCTCAAAGAGCTTGATCTGCTCGCCGATAAACTTGAAGCCTGTGAGAACCTCAATGAGCTTCACATGATAACTTGCAGCGATAGGGAAGGTCATATTGGTGGTCACGATGGTAGTGATCATGGCAGGATTTTCCGGCATGGTGCCTGTTGCCGCTTTTTCCCGCAGCACATACTCGGCGATGAGCATACCGGACATATTGCCGGTGAAAGCCACATATTCGCCGGTCTTCGTATCCTTGGCGTACACGCCCAGACGGTCCGCGTCGGGATCGGTGGCAAGCACAATGTCCGCATCCTTCTCTTTTGCCAGATTCAGGGCATAGGTAAATGCCTTGGGATCCTCGGGATTGGGATATTCCAGCGTGGTGAAATTCGGATCGGGATTCTCCTGCTCGGGAACCACATACACGTTCTTGAAGCCCAGCTCAGACAGCACACGCTGTACAGGTTTATTGCCGGTTCCGCACAGAGGAGTGTATACAATCTTGATATCGTCCGCAACTTCCGCGATGACATCGGGATGAATGATCTGCTTCTTCAGCTCCACCATGTAGGCGTCGTCAATCTCCTTACCGATGACCTGATACAGCCCGGCTTTCTCAGCCTCCGCCTTGTCCATGGTCTTTAAGCTGTGATAATCCGTGATATTCAAAACTTCTGTAATGATCTCTTTATCCTTGGGTGCGGTCACCTGTGCGCCGTCCTCCCAGTATACCTTGTAACCGTTGTACTCAGGGGGATTGTGGCTGGCCGTTACCATGATACCTGCCGTACAGCCCAGTGTGCGCAGTGCAAAGGAAAGCTCAGGGGTAGGTCTGAGGCTCTCAAATATGTACGCCTTGATCCCGTTAGCTGCCAGACACAGTGCAGCAACATTGGCAAATTCAGTGGACATACGGCGATTGTCGTAGGAAATAGCGACGCCCTTGCCCTGAGTGCCCTGCTTCAGAATAAAATTAGCCAAGCCCTGCGTAGCCTTGCGGACAGTGTAAATATTCATGCGGTTCGTTCCTGCGCCGATGATGCCGCGCATTCCTCCGGTGCCAAACTCAAGCTCTTTGTAAAAACGCTCTTCGATCTCCGCTGCGTCATCCTTGATGGACTCCAGCTCTTTCTTGGTATCCGGATCGAAATAATCGTCCTCCAGCCAGAACTTGTACTCCTCCATATAACCCATCTGTACTTCCTCCTTCTATTTCTTTATATGCGTCACCCTCAGGTGTAACACTTTCCCGTTCCATACTCTGCACATCCCGAATCCGCTTTTGTCAGAGCTGTTCTATTTGAATATTTTACCACACATTTACAATTCTGAAAAGGAGTTTGTACACTCTCTTTCAGGCAAAAATCCAGAGTTATCGATGCAGATTTTGAATATTTTTTAAAAACTGCAATGATAACTCTGGATTTTTTATTTTATAAAATCTTCTCCTTCCATGCCGCAATCTGTGAAAATATTTCTTCCATATTTATTTTTGAAAAATCTGTTGTATCAACCTTAATCTGTCTGCCATCAACGCAGAAAGCATCAAATCCCCTGCGTTCTATTCCACGAACAAAGCTTTCATAAGAAATAGTTTTTACTTCCGGAGTTTTCAGATGATTTTCTTTCTTTTCCGGATAACAGTCATTCACAACATGCCCCCTGTGCCTGTCAGGACTGCTTTGCCGTTCCAAAAAGCGCTGGTAAATCACTTTATAATCGCCTGTTAAAGTAATGGTCAACGCAGGATATCGATATTTTTCCATAAGATTTTTTATTCCATCTTCTGATGAATATTCAAAATTATTCTCTAAAATAAAAGGCTGCCCTGTTTTCATAAGCTGACCTGCGACATAATACATAATTTCCATACTGGCAGTTCCAAGATTCACTTTTTCTGCTCTCGACTGAAAACCAACATGGTCAAACAGCAATTCTTTGATGGTGTCTTTTGAAATAACAGGCAGCTTCAGCCTTTCTGACACGGCTTCTGCCATAGTGCTTTTTCCTGCTGCCGGAATACCTGTCACTAATATAAAATACATTTCTCACGCCTCCTTCAAATCAACTGTTTCCACTGCAACTCCAAGCTCCCTTACCTGCAGCAGAAAATCCTCAGATACATTATGATCCGTAATCAGTAAATCATAATCTTTTACCTGACACACAGAATGGATGGAATTTTTTCCTATCTTTTTAGACGGGTATAACCCAATATTCATTCCGCTGTTCTTCATAACAGCTTTGCCAAATTCCACACCGGCCGGATCGTGAATGGAGGCCCCAAAATCCAGAGATAATGCTGTGTGTGATAAAAACGCTTTATCCATTCGGATATTTTTTACCATTTGAATGGTATAAAAATCATGGCAGTGACCGCGATGGGACATTTCGCCGCCCAATAATATAACGGATATATTCATTTTTTTCCGCAATACCTCTGCGATGGTAACGGAATTTGTCAATACTGTAACGGTTACATCTTCCGGCAGATTTTCAGCCATATAATAACCGACTAAAGATGTGGTAATATAAATGACATCCTTATTTTGGATATATTCAATGGCTTTTTGGGCAACTGCAAGATAATCAGTCTGAATTTCTTTTCTATCTATCGGATTATATGTCAGCGTGGGATAAATTTCTTTTGGATTAACGGCAATGGCACCGCCATGCGTTCTCTGCAGCAATCCTTTACTTTCCAATATCTTTAAGTCCCGCCTTGCACAATCCGCTGAAATTTGATAACATTCCTGAATTTCTGATACCAGGATTCGTCCTGTTTGGTTTATTTTGCGAATAATATCTTTCTGTCGTTCTTCCATAAACATAATAACACCTCATTTTCACGTTTTTAATTGTTTGCACTTGTTTATATTTGATTATACTTGTTTGTTCCTGAATATGCAAGCTTTTTATTACTTTTCGCTTGTCACCCCTTTGATGCAAAAAGAATAAGATTTTGATGCATAAACTATGCATCTGTGTGATAAAGTCAGATCAACGCATAAGAAAGGAGCAGGTGACGGAAGATGGCAGAAAAAACAACGACTGACCACAACATAAAACTGACGGATCGCAAAAGAAACGCATTACTTCCGGCGCTGATCCTTTTAAGTATTTCATGCGTCATATACTGCTGTTTTCTGTCTGCCGAAAAAAGCGTAAACTATGTGGAAAAAGCGGCTCTGATGCTGGCGGAAGACGGGCAGGCGGAAGGCGATGCACCGGCGGAGGACGGGGACGGCCCTCTCCCCTGGGGACAATTCTACCGTAAAATGTATGATGAAATGTATCGCCAGTCACTTGAAACCTCGGCTGGGATCAACCGTATTGTATATCTGCATGACATTCAAAACAATACCCATGCAGTGCCCTATGTAAAATATCTCACCGATTATGCCCATGCAAATCAATATCACAGGGGATGTGAGTGGAATTCCGTAAAGAATAAAGACGAGTATTACACAGCTTATCTGGAGGAACTGTACCGCCGTCAGGGTATGCCCGCAGACGAGATCTGTGACGCAAAACCCGTCTACAGCTATCTCAGCGTCCAGCAGAACGCTTCCCATCGCTCTGTCTTCACAGACCACTTTGCCATTTTTTACCCGACAGACGTCAGCTACGGAAGCTCCGAGGAATGTGCGGACATGCTTTATACCCGCACGGAAGAAGAGGAAAAAGCCGGAGGCTATAACGGTCTTCTGATCCAGTGGAAACGGGATATGAGGCTTGAAGAAAACAGACTGGCCGATCGGGGCCGTCTTTATCTTCTGGCCGTCTCGGGAGAAAATTATGCAAAAAGCGGACTGTCCGCCTTGGAAATCACTTTGTCAGACATAGAAGAATTGTTGTCCCATGAAAATACAGCCGCAAGAGTCCGCTCCGTCATTCCGGAAGAGATCACATGGACGGACTGCCGCTCTATCTCCACCACATACCACGATTACGCCCAGGCCCAGGGAGAGACCACCCTCAGAAACATAGCCGTCTATCTGCCGCAGATGCGGGAGCATGAAAGTTTCCAGTGGATTCTGCTCATAGAAGAATTCAAGGACGGAGCAGAGGACAAGACAGGGATTTTTGAGTGCCGCCAGGACATCATCGACCATTTTATCATTTTTCCCTATTGGTATGAGGTCAAAGAGGGAGATACCCTCTGGAATCTGACCCGGCGCTTCTCGGGTATGACTCATCCCCGCGCTGTTGAACGAACCATAGAAAATATCTGCAATGATCCGCTGAACCGGATCGAAGATCCGAATGTCCTGTCTCCGGGGCAGCGCCTGTTTCTGGCGCCCCATATCTTTGTAAATTAAATTTTATTGTCCATTGAGTCACCATTACGTTCTGTTGTGCATTCAGTTCTGTTGTGCATTCAGTCTCAGAGAAAAATCACTGCGATCCAGCGAAAAATTGGGATTGTAGTAAGGGTCTCCGGCCTCCAGCACAGTCTTCCATTTCTCCCGGAAGCTCTCCGACTCCCGGTCATAGCGTTTGGCGTTCTCCCCGCTGTCATCCGCCCCGCGGGAAATAGACTCATAGTGATAAAGCTCGGCAAAAGGCGTAAATACATTCAAAAGGCCTCTCTCCCGCAGCTTCAGGCAAAAGTCCACATCATTTAAGGAGACCGCAAAGCTCTCCTCCAGACCGCCCACCTCTTCAAAAAGACTCTTTTTTACCATCAGGCAGGCCCCCGTCACAGCGCTGACATTCTGCGCATAACAAAGCCTCCCCATATAGCCCAGATTCTGTCTGGACTGCCTGTAATGGGTGTGTCCCGCCGTGCGGTGCGCACCCAGACCGATGACCACGCCCGCATGCTGAATGGTACGGTCTCCATAATAAAGCTTTGCCCCCACTGCGCCCACGTCCCTGCGCTGGGCATACATCAACAGCTCCTCCATCCAGTTGACCGTGATGACCTCGGTATCATTATTCAAGAGCAGAATATAATCTCCCATCGCATATTGTACGCCCAGATTATTCACGGCGGAATAATTGAATTCGCCCTTGTATATAACAACTGTTATATTATCTTTTCTGACACAGCCTCCGTCATGGACACTGTCCGGCGCGCTTTGTCCGGATGCCGCCCCGGCACCGGTCCTGAAATCACAGTCCAAAAGCTCCCCATAATAGTCGAACAGCTCCTGTGACGTACTGTTATTCTCCACAATGATGATCTCGAAATTGTCATAAGTTGACTTCTCCCGAACAGATGTCACACAGCGGCGCAAATCCTCCACATGATCCCTGTTTGCGATGACTATGCTGATCTTCGGCGTACCTTTTATTTCATATCGAATGCGGAAAATTGTCTCAAACGCGCGGGTACTACTGATCTGAAAATGATCGTATCCATGATTTTTGAGATGCTCTGCCACCGCACCCTTAGCCGCCATGATAGCGTAGGGCTTGGCATCAATGCCGGAGGCAACGCTGCCCGCATGACTTCTCCAATAATACAACAGCCTGGGCACATGTACGATCTTTTGCGCATTATCAGTCAGGCGCAGAATCATATCATGATCCTGGCTGCCGTCAAATTTCGTTCGAAAAAGTTCAGCTCCATCCAACAATTTTCTGTCAAACACGCTAAAATGACAGATGTAATTATTTGCCCGCAGATTGTCCGGCGCATAGTCCGGCTTGAAATGCATGGTCAGCATCCTGTCGATATTGCCGCTCTTGAAGGTAGTCTCGTCACAATACAGATAATCCGCTCCCTGTTCGTTGATGGCCTTTACATATTCATAGAGCACGGAGGGATGCAGAATATCATCCTGATCAAAAAGTCCGATGTACTCGCCTGTGGCCAGCTCCAGACAGGCGTTAGTATTGCCCGAGATTCCCAGATTTTTCTCCAGTTTCCGATAGACGATCCGGCCGTCTGCCCGCGCCGCATACTCCCTGCACAGTTCTCCGATGTAAGAATGCTCCCCGTCGGAGCCGTCCGCCAGACAAAGCTCCCAGTTCTGATAGGTCTGATTCATCACAGAATCCAGCATTTCGATCTGAAATTCTCTTCTGTTGTTCCAGAGCGGCACCAGAATACTGATCTTTACCATACGGGGGAATCCGGTATTCCGCTCCCGTTCTGCCCGCTCCTCATCGGGAAAGCTCTCCGTGCCATAACTGCTCATGACTGCCCGCATCCGCTTTTTATAATCCAGCTTGCCGAACACGCCTCTGATACCGCCGCAGTTTCGCAGCCTGTCCCACTGTCTGATACCCCAGTGCATGATATTGCGAAGGGGTTTGCTGAGTTTCCAGAGCGGATTGTTTTTGATGCGGTTCAGCTTCCAGTTCAGCTCCTCGTTGGCGGACTCCAGATCCGCAACCCGGGCCGCAAGATCCGCGCATTTCAAATGTTCCCGCTCATACTCTTCCTGCCATGAAATAGAACCGTCAGCCGGATCAGCTTTTTCTCTCCCACGCGCTATATCTGCCACCTTCGTTTCACGCGTTATATCCACCGCCTTCACTTCGTCCGTCATACCAACCGTCTTCACTTCGTCCGTCATACCAACCGTTTCCGTTTCACTCGTCATATTTCCACCACCCGATTGCTCCAGTTTATCAACTTCATGCCCGTAACCCGGTTTCCGGCCAAAATTCCCACATGGTATCTTCCCGCAGGCAGCGCCGTGTGCGTCAGCTCCGTACTGTACCCACACAGTCCCACATTCACCTGATCCGGCATATTCTCGATCAAATCCGGTCGATACTGCCCCTGCAGGGGAAGCCGATAATACTTTTCCGCGGCGCTTTCCTCTTCCGGTACACACGCTGTTCCCGTCCTCAGGATCAGTTCTTTTTCATAACAAGCGTTATTATCTCCCAGAACCACACTCCACCCAGTGACGACGACACCGCTCTCATCCACATTTTCCATCACGGATTCTACTCTCACCATCAGGCACGGGTCCTGCCTGTAATCCGCAGGCTGCTCTCCCATGTCCTCCGCTGCAGGTCTCTCCACCCGCTGCACATAATTCCCCTGTGTCTCATACAGCGGACGGATTCGGGTGTCAAGCCCCTCCCGGTTCCAGTACAGGGAATAATACGGATCCACACCCAAAAGCTGCGGATGCCGCTCATACAATCTCCTGCGCTCCCCCAAAAGCCGCTCCAGCTTCTCAGGCGCCTCATCGTCCCCTCTGCTGTAGGATTCGTTGTGCCAGGCAAAGCTGTCGCACAGGCACACATTCTCATAACCCAATTCATAGAGGCCAAAACACAGATCCACATCATTAAATGCCACCTGTAATTCTTTAACAAAACCGCCTGCCTCCAGAAATTTTTCTTTCTCCACCATCAGGCAGGCCGCCGTCACCGCCAGCACATTCTGCCGTCCCCGGTTTCTGCCAAAGGCGTAGACCTCCTCATCCGGGCAAAACTGAAGCTTGTGTACCGGCCCCATAGGCAGGTTTGTGATACCCGCATGTTGAATCCGGCGTGATTCCTTCGTGTCCGGATACAGAAGCTTCAATCCCACAGCCCCCGTAAACGGCCGTCTGGCCAGCCGGGCCATTTCTCCAAGGCATCCCGGCTCCACCAGCTCCACATCATCATTCAAAAACAAAAGCAGCTCTCCCGAAGCCTTTCTCGCCCCCAGATTGCACATTTTGGAAAAATCGAACTCCATGGGTTCATAGTGATACAACAGTCTGGCCAGTCCCGCCGCCTTGCTGCGCCGTGTGGTCTGCCTCAGAGTATTTAACAAAGCTTCCAGCCGCACTCTGTTCTCCTGCGCAGAGCCGTTGTCCACCACTATGATCTCATAGCGCAGATCCGCAGAGGTCTCCATGAGTCCCTTAAGACATTTTTCCAGAAGATCGGGATTATCCTTAGACGGAATGATGACTGACACCATTCCGGACGCACCCGCAGCAGACTCCTCTCCGCATTCCATCCACGCCTCCCGGGCCTCCTCGCTCTCATTGTGAAAGAGAATGCGGGGAATATGCAGAATGGTTCTCCTGCCGCGTCCTCTCTCATAGCCCCCGGCCAGTTCCATGAGACGGCGCACAAAGCGCTGGCAGTCTCGCCGGTATCTCCCAAAGGTCTCCTCTGTCATCTCCAACGTCCCGGGCACATCCTGCGTGCCTTTACTATCCTGCGCACCTTCCTCATACAGGATCTCCTGCACATTCCGCGCATCCCCGAGTTCTCCCGCACAGGCTTCCAGCCAGCTTTTCCGCACTGCCACAAAGCCTCCCGGATAAAACTGCCCCTCCAACAGATCCGGCGACCAGTCCGGCTTAAAATACGGCGATCTGCGCTCCTCGCCCTCCGGCCAGACGTCTTCATCGCCGTATAGTATCAGCGCCTCCGGAAAGCGGACAAACCAGCTTTCGGCCCACTCTCTCGCATGGACGGCTTCCCGCCCCCGGGGATTGCGCAAGACCACAAAATCCCCCTGGTCAGAACCGGATGCCGGATTAAATCCCATCTGCCCGGATGCCGTCTGATCTGATTCCGTCATACTTTTTTCCAGATCTGTGATCCAGTCCTGATAATTGCCCCTGCGACTGTCCAGCTCTTTTTCATAACGCTTGTTATATTTATTTGTAAGTACCCGCTTAATAAGCTTTTTCAGTCCCATAAACCCTTTCCATTACATCCGTTACAGTATCTTCTTCACCGCTTTCGCCATGTCCTGAACCATATCCATCGGCAGACGCACAATCTCCATCCGCGCACACAAAGTATTTTCCGCCCGCCTCTCCAGCAGCGTCAGATCAATATAAATATTGGGATCCGTCACCGGAAAAACGATACCGGGCTGATAGCAGCCTTCCTCCCGTCCTGCAGGCTTCAAAATCCGCCCGTTGCTCTGCAGAACTTTGCGCTTCTCAAGGGGAACTCTCTCTCCGTTAAAGCTCATATCCAAAATCTTCACCATGCAACAGTCAAATGCCGGATCAATGCGCAGTATATGCACATTCCCGTCCACCGCCAGTTCCAGTTCAATGAGCTGCTCGGTCTGATAGGCGCCCGGCACAAAATAGGATTCCTCCTCCTTACAGCCCTCGCCCCGATCCTCGTAAATCTGAACACGGTTCACCGACTCCAGATCCTGAAAGCGATCCAGCCACTTCTGGGGCGCTATGCAGCGATAACCGATGGCGTCCCGCATCTGTGCCATAGAGAGTCGATTGCCGGTGACAAATTTCTGGAAGTCCATCTCCTGCTCCCGAAAGCCCTCCGCGTCTCCCTCCGTAATTTCCAGCTCGCTCATTATCAAATCAAGATTTAACTTATTTCGTTTTTCATCCTCCAATAAATAACAGTAGATTGCGCGGAATGCCAGCTCCTTGGTACTGATCGGTTTTCCAAAGGTCCACTCATAGTCGATCAGGGTCCAGGTATCTCCATTCACCAAAATATTGGAGAAGATCAGATCAAAATCCGCCACCGCAAAGCTGCTGTTATATCCGATTCGCTCCACATATTCCTTAAAATACCTGTGAAACCCTTCCTGGTCATCATTCTCCAGACATTGATCCATATACTGGGAAAGCGCTATACCCTCCACAAAAGCAAACTCCGCATACAGCGTATCACCCTGTTCCACTACTCTGCACTCATTGATCTCCAGTCTGCCTCCCTCATACTTTTTCAGGAGATTTTCATAAGCCAGCCCCATGCCCCGCACATGCTCTCTGGCCTCCTCTGTCATGGGATATTTGCGCACATAAGCCTTGCCAGTCCCTGCTTTACCGATCTCCGTGCGGATGGCATACTCCGCTGCCCTGTCATTGGAATATTTGGTATATTTCAGAGGAAAACCTCCTCCGATCACCGCCACATAGGAATTGGCAAACACAGAGAACAGCTCATCCTCCACCACGCCGTTAAAGGCAGCCCGTTCCGAAAACAGCAGCATTCTGTCCCGGTCAAAATTCCTCAGATTATTGGTGAGTTCTCCTTTTCCCGGCTGATACACATCGCTGTAGAGCGTCGTCATAAATTTGTAATCGGGATAGGGGTAATAAAAATGATACTCCTCCACACCGCAGCGCTGAAAAATACGCTCCAGCCCCTTTCGGCTGAAGGTTCTTACTCCGCCCCCGTCCTCATAATTTTCAATTCCGGAGAAATAAGTCCCCAGATGATCCTCCTTGCAGCCCGCAAAATACTTCATGCCATACTTGTTTTCAATGGCGATAACGATTCTGCCGCCCTTCTTCAAATGAGGCAGAAGAATCCGTAAAAATTCCGAATAAGGCGCCTTTCCTCCGATATAGCTCTTACCGTACTCAAACACACCGATCAGACAGATATAATCATAATCCCTGGGCAGATCCGGCTCAATATCCTTGAAATTGCCTATATGGATTCTCACGTTCTCACATTCGCTGTGACGGTATGCATTGATCAGGCTGCGCTTCTCCGACAGATCCACACAGGTCACGCTTCCCGCCTTCCTCGCAAGCGCTCCCGTGATGGCTCCGCATCCGCTTCCCACCTCCAGCACCCTGGCGTCCGGCTCCATGGGGATCCACTCTACGATATTCTCCCGAAGAGGTGATAGATGATAGAGAATAGGCCAGCTCTTCCGATCCTCTATGACACGGGCATACTCCGCCTGAGACAGATCCCGCACGATCTGCAGAAGCTCGTCCTCCACATCACCGTCACAGTACAGGTCTTCCCCGGAATACCTGCTGTAATCCAATGTCACCTTTCCGATTTTCTTCTCCTTCGCCTTGTCCCCCATAACCTGTCTCCTATGCCTTCTTCATAAAGGGCACGACTCTGCCGTCCTCCGCGTCATCCATTGCCGCCTCCGAAGCACCCTCTGCGACATCCTCCGCCGCATCCCCAGCAGAGCTCTCACCCTCCGCATCCGTCACCTTCACCGACGAATCCATATCATAATATCCCACCGTATTTTTGTCCGATACCACCGTAATATTCAAAGCGTCGTACAATCTGTGATACACCTCAAAAGCATCCCCGTTATATCCCGTCACTCCCAGAGAGAGCAGGTATTCGCCGCCCTGCAGACTCATCCTCTGGGTAAATGTCACATCCTTCACCTGTCCCGGCCGGCCCGGCTCCAGAAACGCCCGCTCGATCATGGAATTGGTGCCGGTGATCTCCGTTCCCTGCACATTCTTGAACGAGAACGCGAAAATCGGCCCCGGGAGCGTATCATTGAATCGAACACGCATATGCACGGTAAACTCCGTGCCTTTGATCACCGCGGTGGTCCTTACTCCCTTGTCATCCGTCAGATAATACTCCAAAATCTGAGCCTGTCCGGTGCCATACTCCTGCAATTCGGGATTCAGTCCCCTTGCTGCCGCCTGAAGCTCCTCGTCCTCCAACAGATTCTGCCGCCCGCCGTCCTCAGGAATCTCGTACTGCCCCACCAGCACACGCTTATAGGCGTCTATCATCTCCCTGGGACTGCCCTCCCCCAGAAGATTTCCCTTATTCAGCAAAAATACTCTGTCGCAATACTTGCTGATGCTGCTCAGATCATGACTGACAAAAACGATGGTCTTGCCCATCTGTTTAAATTCTTCAAATTTATGATAACATTTCGCCTGAAAAAACACATCCCCCACGGAGAGCGCCTCATCCACGATCAGAATCTCCGGCTCTATATTGATGGCCACCGCAAAGGCCAGCCGCACAAACATACCGCTGGAATACGTTTTCACCGGCTGATACACATAATCACCGATGTCCGCGAACTCCAGAATGGACGGCAGCTTCGCGTCGATCTCCTTCTGGGAAAAACCCATCATGGTACCGTTGAGATATACATTCTCGATGCCGTTATACTCCTGATTAAAACCGGCCCCCAGCTCCAGCAGCGCGGAGATGCGGCCATCCACCACAACCTCTCCCCCGGTGGGATTGAGCACTCCGGTAATGATCTTCAGGATCGTGGACTTGCCGGAGCCGTTGGTTCCGATGATTCCCACCGTCTCCCCGCGATAGATATTCATACTGACGCCATTTAAGGCATAGTGCAGCTTATGATTTTTCTTTCCGCCAAAACCCAGAGCTTCCTTCACCCGATCCTGGGGCTTATCATACAATTTATAGACTTTTCGGACATCCTTCACCGCGATGGCGATCTCTGCCTGTCTCTCCATACTCTCTTCTCCGTCTCTCATACTCTTCCCGGCAATCCGGTCTGCCCTGCGATTCGTGCCTGCCCTGCGATTCGTGCCTGCCTTGCAATCCTGACCTGCTGCGCAATCCGATCCAGTCACTGCGGGCCTCCCGGCTCCGCGCAGATCACCGCATCCTTTCCGTACCACGCCTCCAGGGCGCGATTGGACTCATTCTCAGGGTCATCAGAAAGATCTCCCATACAGATCAGCCACGGCCTCCAGTGATAAGGCGGAATCACCGCCACAGACTCATCACTCTTTAAGATCTCCACCCGGGCGAGATACTCCTGATAAAAATTATTGGCCTCCCCCGTGGAAATATAATAATATGCCCCATAAGAAGAAAACGAACCCGCCTTGTTGGGCTCTGCCCAAAACGAAAGCAGCACCCCTGCCGCAATCAGCGGATAAAACCACCAGCGGCACATCTTCCCCTCACTCTTTTTGCGCCTGCCAAACCAGCCGCACCAATAAACCAGATTCAACACCAGCAGAAGCTGCCAGGTGAGCTTCACCGCGTTCAATGTACGATCCAGTCCGCCATGCCCCATGGAATACAGACTGGGCGTAAAGCCCGTGGCATACAGACACACCGACCACAGACTCACCAGCGCCGGATAACGAAAGGAAAAATGAGTACGCTTTACGATATACCAGACCATGGGCAGCATCAGAAGAAGCAATACCAAAGTCATCCATCCCGTAAACTCCCAGAAATGCTTTCCGCCCTCCACAAAGGAACAGAGCACCGCCTTGGCCGGAGACATGCCCCAACCCTCATAACTGGCCGCCCGCCTCTCATTGCCCGGAGCAGTCACATTCAGGACAAAGCCCCCTGCATAGACAGCCAGCATGGGCAGCATATAAAGGACCTGACGCCTGCGAAGCAGCCATCCCACTCCTGCGATACTGAGAAGGACCAGCAGCCCCTGCAGACAAGTGACGTAGTTTCCCCCGGCCACCACCAGAGACAGCACAGTGCCCCAAAAGGCCCCCATGCCACGCTTCCATCCCTGCTCCGCACAGAGCATACTCACGGCAGACGCCACCAGCAGCATGGCAAAGGCATGCATCCCCACATAGTGAACTCCGCCATTGTACCAGTAAAATCCTGCCTGGGCCGTGTGGAGCAGCACCACCGCCATCGCCGCGCAGACTGCCGAAAGTCCCGCCGCGTGTACCCGATCCGCCTTCAGCACATCCCGCAAAACCGTATACACCAGCATAAACACGGAAAAGGTAAGAAGCAGGATCAAAAACATCGGCCCGAAACGATAATACTCCTCGCCCCAGATCCCCGGCATCAATACCATAAACAGAATAGAACCGTAAGTCCCCTGCCACGCATACCAGGACATCCTGATACACTCCGCCGCGCCTTGAAGCGCGCTCCCAAACGAGACCCCGGCCGCCTCCATGGCTGTCTTGGCATATCTGCCATAATTATAATCATCATACCAGGGCACCGAGTAAAACGCCAGCCGGATAAGCGGATACAGCAGCAGCAAAAGCGCTGCCGCTGCCCCCGCCGCATACAGCCCCGGCCCGGGCCGCCACCCGGCTGTCTTTCTGATCCAGTCCTTCATATCATACCTCGAAATTCCAATCTATAATACATCCGCAAAATGTACCTTCAGACGCTTGAAGATCAACGCTCCCATGCCAAACAGCACCACCGTCACGATCCAGAAATACATCGTGGAGAAAAAGTCCTCAAAAAACCACTGCCTCCCATAGATGGCGCTGCGGTATCCGTTCACGATATAGACCAGCGGATTCAGCTTTAAAATGCCGATCCACTTACTGCTCCCCAGAGTATTGATATCCCACAGAATTGGCGTGGCCCACATGCCGATCTGCAGGGCGATACCGATAATCTGGGATAAATCCTTAAAAAACACCACCACTGCACAGGTGGTATAACTCAAAGCCAGCACAAAGATAAACAGGCAGGCGCTGTAATAAAACAGTTGAAGGGTGTAGACGCTGGGATAATACCCGTAGACAGCCGCCACCGCCAACAGTACCAGAATAAAAAACGCATGGATAAAGGTGGCCGCGATCACCTTGATGATGGGCAGCACACTGATCTTGAAAACCACCTTTTTTACCAGATAATTGTATTCCCGCAGCGCGTTGGTTCCATTGTTCAGGGCTTCGCTGAAGAAGAACCAGGGCACCAGTCCCGCAGTCAAAAACAGGACAAAAGGCACGTCCGCGGCTGTTCTGCTGGCATTCCCCCCCATGATGACATCGAAGACCACATAGTACATCCCCACGGTGACCACAGGCTGAGCCATAGCCCAGAAGCCTCCCAGATAAGAACCCGCGTAACGCTTCTTAAAATCATTCTTTGCCAGCTTCCAGATGAGATGCCTGTTCTGCCAGAGCTCCACCGGAAGCACGGTAAACTTATCATACCATCTGATAAAAATGAGACAGGAAGCCAGTATCACTACAACGGATATTCCCTTTTTGAGCAGTTCCTGCCCCGGATCGGCAGCCGGATTGCTATGTAGCAGAATCACTGCCGCCAGAAGAAACGCCGCCGCTATAAATAAGGTTATGCCGCCTTTTTTATTGATCCTCATGCCTGTGACCATACCCTTTTCACGCTTTATTCTCCCGATACTCCTTCAAACCGCCCCAGTTGATATCACGCTCAACCATCAGCAGCTCCATATCCTCCGTGATGGGCCAGTCGATACCGATCTCCGGGTCATTATAGCGAATACCGCCGTCATCCCCGGGATGATAAAAGTCAGAACATTTATAACAGAACTCCGCATACTCAGACAAAACCAGATAGCCATGAGCAAAATGCTTCGGAACAAAAAACTGCTTTTTGTTCTCCTCGGACAACACAATGCCATACCACTTTCCGAAAGTTTTGGAACTTTCCCGCAGATCCACCGCCACGTCAAAGACCTCGCCCCTGATGACCCGCACCAGCTTGTCCTGCGGAAATTCCTTCTGAAAATGCAGACCTCTGAGTACGCCTCTTTTAGAGGCGGACTGATTGTCCTGCACAAAGACCTCGGGAATCCCCGCCGCCTTATAATCCTCATAATGGTAGGTCTCCATAAAATACCCTCTCGCATCCCCGAATACCTTGGGCGTGATGATCTTCAGGCCCTCAATCTCGCATGTCTCCACTGTAATCTGTCCCATGATACACTCCTCTCTCGTCTCACATGATTAATGCATAATAGCTTTTCATGCGTAATATTTATCCTACTGATTTTTATTCATACATAATATTCATATCCACATTGCCTTCAATACCGTCGATACGCCCCTTGGAGCTATACTGCCACATCCGGTAATAACCCTGATACAAGGGTGCGCTGCGATACTCCGCAAGCCAGATATAATAATTTTCCAGTCTCTGAGTATGAAGATTATTGTTATACCAGTTGCGGCTGGCATATACCCCCGCCTGATAACCCGCGTTCTCGATCGTGCGGCAGAATGCCTCGCACACCAATGTGCGCATGTCAATACCCAGTCCGTCCGCCCGGCCGTTTCCGCCCGCTCCCTCCGTATCGATGAAAATGGGATAGGTGATGTCATACTCCCGCACCCAGCTCAGCACGGCCGAGGCCTCCTCCACCGCTTCCACCTCATTGGTAGCCTGGGTGAAGAAATACACTCCCACAGGTACGCCGGAGACCGCCGCCCCCTTCATATTGGCGTCAAAATAGATATCCTGGACCAGACTTCCCGTGACAGAACCCCGATATCCCGCGCGCACTATAGCAAATTCCACACCGGCATTCTTGGCCTTGTCCCAGTCGATATCCCCGTTCCATTTGGACACGTCGATACCCGCCTTGGTCTTGCCGGAGAAAGCCTTCAGGTCCGTCATCTCGGTCTTGTCCGCATCCGCCAGCGCATCCCGCACACCGCTGTCCTCTGCGGCCGCATCCACCTCGTCCTCGGTCTTGATCAAAAGGGAGATATCCTCGATGGCCAGATACTCCACCTTGTCCTTCACCCGCACCCGGGTCCGGCTGGTGGGCACCTTGTAGCCGCTGATGGGAGCCAGCTTCACAGAATACTCTCCCGCCTCCAGATCCCCGATATAGATGACGCCGTCCTGATCCAGATCCTTGTAGGAACCATCCTCATCCGAGGGCGCCTGCCCCCCAAGCCCGCTGCCATTTTCAGCCAGCTTTGCCAGCTCCACAAAAAAACTGCTGCCGCTGACAGGAACTCCCTCATTGTCCACCACCTGAATGCGCAGATCCTTTTCCACAGAAGTCACCACCAGAGACAATCGGTTACTCATATCCTTAGCCGCCTCCAGCACCGGGTTAAGCTCCGGATCAAAGAAACTGTCGTCATACTCAAAGGCCTTCAGGTCATCGCCGATCTGTCCGCCCATTACCTGCTGCCCGCTCTCCTCCGTCTCCGCATCTGTCTCTATATCAGGCTCAGCCGGCACTCTCGTGGGAGTCGTGTCCCGATTGGTGAAAAGCACCGCCAGCGTCACCACTAAAATTGCCGCCAGACTGGAAAAAATGGCGGTTTTCTGCAATTTAGAGTCCATTTGCCACCTCTGTCAGATACTTGCCGTAATTGGTCTTCATCAGGGGCTCCGCCAGCTTCAGAAGCTGCTCTCTGTCGATAAATCCCCGCTTGTATGCAATCTCCTCGATACAGGAAACATAAAGCCCCTGCCTCTTCTGAAATGCCGCCACAAAATCAGCCGCATCCAACAGCGCATCGTGATTGCCCGTGTCCAGCCATGCAAAACCGCGTCCAAGCTGCTGTACCATCAGCGTTCCACGCCTGAGATACTCATTGTTGATGCTGGTGATCTCAATCTCTCCTCTGGCAGAAGGCTTCACATTCTTTGCAATCTCCACCACATCATTGTCATAAAAATACAGTCCGGGCACCGCATAATTGGACTTCGGCTTCTCCGGCTTCTCCTCTATGGAGAGGGCGCGCCCCTCCTCATCAAACTCCACGACGCCGTACTCTCTGGGATCTCTCACATAATAGCCAAAAATCGTGGCCCCCTTCTCTCTGGCCGCCACCTCTCTAAGCACTCGTGAAAAACTCTGTCCATAGAAGATATTATCACCCAGAACCAGCGCCACCCTGTCTGTACCGATAAACTCCTCACCAATGATGAAAGCATCCGCAAGCCCCCGGGGACTCTCCTGCACCGCATAGGAAAAGCTCATGCCAAGCTGCTTTCCGTCTCCCAGAAGCTCCTCAAACACCGGCAGATCCCTGGGTGTCGAAATGATCAGCACCTCCCTGATCCCCGCTAACATCAGCGTCGAGAGCGGATAATAGATCATGGGCTTGTCATACACAGGCATGATCTGCTTGGAGATCGCCTTGGTCAAAGGGTACAGTCTGGTTCCCGAACCGCCCGCCAAAATAATACCTTTCATCAGTTTTCCTCCTGTTTGTCATTAGATTTCATAAAAGCAAAGATAGACTTTTCCGAAACCATGCCCGAAAAAGTCCGTTTTCTCTGCACTCATCTGCACACGCAGGCCGTTCTCAGCCTTTGCCGTACATATCGTCATAATACTTCTGATAGTCGCCGCTCGTCACATTTTTCATCCATTCCTCATGCTCGAAGAACCAGGCGATAGTCTTTCTGATGCCATCCTTGAACATGGTCTCCGGCTCCCAGCCGATCTCGGATCTGATCTTGTCCGGCGCGATGGCATATCTGCGGTCATGTCCCTTGCGATCCTCCACATAGGTGATCAACTCCTCGCTGACCAGTGCCTTCCTGGGATCGCCCTCCGGCAGCATCTCCTGCAGCGTGTCCAGAATGATGTGCAGAATCTCAATATTCTGCTTCTCATTGTGTCCGCCGATATTGTAGACCTCAAACAGTTTCCCCTGCTCCTGCACCATGTCGATAGCCTTTGCATGATCCTCCACATACAGCCAGTCACGGACATTTTTGCCGTCGCCGTACACGGGAAGCTTCCTTCCCTGCAGCGCATTGTTGATCATCAGCGGAATAAATTTCTCCGGAAACTGATAAGGGCCGTAATTGTTGGAGCAATTGGTGATATTGGCCGGGAATTTATACGTGTCCATATAGGACTTCACCAGCATGTCCGAGCTGGCCTTGCTGGCTGAATAGGGACTGTGGGGATCATAGGGCGTAGTCTCATAGAAAAACGCCGTCTCATCCTCGGGCAGGCTTCCGTACACCTCATCCGTGGACACATGCAGAAACTTCTTATCCGCCTTAAAGCTCCCGTCCGGCAGCTCCCATGCAGCCTTTGCACAGTTGAGCATCACCGCCGTGCCCAACACATTGGTCTGCACAAACACCTCGGGATTGCGGATGCTTCTGTCTACATGACTCTCCGCCGCAAAATGCACCACTCTGTCAATTTCGTTATCTGCAAAGATTTTGACAATCGCCTCCTTATCACAGATATCCGCCCGCACAAAGGTATAGTTGGAACGGTTCTCCACATCCTTCAGATTCTCCAGATTGCCTGCATAGGTCAGCGCATCCACATTGACGATCCGTATGGAATCTCCATATTTTTTAAACATATAATGAATATAATTGGAGCCGATAAATCCTGCCCCTCCGGTCACAAGATACGTTCTCATATTCATTCCTTTCCGCGCTCTGTGTTGCGCATTCAAACATTATTTTTGTTATTACGCTTGTGTAGCCCGTCAGTACCCCATATAACTGAGATTCATATCCACATTTCCGCTGATACCGCTGACTTTTCCAGTGGACTTGTACTGCCACAGGTCATATCTGCCGCCATAGGTGGGCGACGCCGCGTACTGAGCCAGCCAGATCTTATAAGCGCTCAACTGTCCGGGATCCAGCATGGTTTCCAGCCAGGTTTTGTTGGCATAGATCCCTGCCGTGTAACCGCCGGAGCTGACCGTTGCGCAAAAGGCCCTGCAGACCGCGGTTCTCTCGGCCCTGCCCAGATTGTCCGCCCGGCCCTTGTGGCCGGATGCCCCGCTGTATTCCACATCCAGAAAGATCGGATAGGATATGCGATAACCCTTGACGGCATCCAGCACAAAGGACGCCTCCTCCACCGCTTCCACCTCGTCAACCGCCTGACTGAAGAAATAGACACCCACCTTCAGGCCTGCCGCCGTGGCTCCCTTAATATTCTGCTCAAATTTGGGATCTATAATCAATGACCCCTGCGTATATCCCCGGTATCCGCAGCGGATGATCACATAGGACACACCGGAATTCTTCACGGCGTTCCAGTCGATAGACCCGTTGTGCTTGGACACATCAATACCCATGGTACCTGAACCGGTCACAAGTGCGCCATCGCTGTCAAAGGTATACTTTGCGCCCTGAATAACCTGTTCGCCCGTCACTTTTTTACCTGACGCGTCAAAGAAATAAACTTTTCCGTCTATGGTCTGCCATCCGGTGTATTTGGTCTCGCCCCGTTTGAAAAATTTCACGCCGTCCTTATAATAATCCGAACACACCGCCTGTCTGTAATTGTCGTTTTCCAACACATAGAGCTGATTGCCGTTTTTGTCTTTTAACGGCGTGGAAGCTTCATTGTCCGTATGCTTTTGCACAGTGACCGCACAGGTGGCGGTGACCTTCTCGCCGTCGTCATCGTTGGCTGTCACCGTAATGGTAGCGGTTCCCGCCTTCACGCCTTTGACGATCACAGACTCATCATCTACTTCTACAGTTGCAATCTCCTTGTCGGAGGATTTCGCCTTTATTTCCGTATCGCTGATATTATGAAACAACACCTCCAGCGTCACGGTGGAACCCACATCCACAGTGGCAGTAGACGGATCCAGCCGGATACTCCCCATGTCCTCCACGGTGACTGAAATATCCGCCGCAGGAGGATCATCCAGCGGCTTGTCCGCATAATTCACCACCACTGTCACCGTAGCCTCACCGGCGCCCACAGCCGTGATCGTCAGCTTGCCTTTCTTATCAATCTTTACCGTAGCCACCTTGGTGTCATCGCTGCTTGCGCTGTAAGAGAGCTTTTTTCCCTCCTCGAAACCGTCAGGCGTCGCCTGCACGGTCTCCTTTTCCTTTACCATAAGCTCCACGAAAGGCGCATCCACCGACACATTGCCCGCAAAAGGCTCCTCGTCCGTCACAGTCACCTTACAACTGGCCTCATATTCGACCTCCTCGGTCTCCCCGTCCTTCACCACAGCCGCGCCGACAACGCAGGTGATAGTGGCCGTCCCCGGCGAGATCGCAGTCACTACACCGTCCACATCCACGTCAGCCACATTGTAGTCGCTGCTGCCCCAGCTTACATACAAAACCTCCTCCAGCGAATGAGAGACCTTCAGTTTCAGTTCCCTGCCCCCCACCTTCAGCTTTGCCGAAGTCTCATTGAGCGTCACTTCCTTTGCCATGCGCAGAAAGCTACCCAGCTTTACCTGAAGTCCGGGGTCTGCGATATTATTTCTGCTCACCTCAATATAAGTGCTGGTCACCGCAGTGCTCTCTACCCATTCCACCGTATCGGTCAGGGAAGACTCCACCTCGGGTTCCTGCTTCTTCTGTTCCTCTGTAGCCACATTTACCTGCGACTCCGTCTTGACCTCATCGGACACATCAATCTTCTGGTATGCAATATCCTTCTTTACTTCCGCCGTCCTCGTATCTGCCGGAAGCGTATACTTTGTATATTTATCGCCGCTCAGGGCATTCACGGCTATCTTGTAACTGCCCGGCGTGATTCCCTTTTTATAAATGATCCCGTCCATATCGTCGTCAGACCAGGTCTCCGACTTGCCGTCCGGGGCAGTCACCGTCACCGCAAAGGGCACATTGGGGATCAGCTTGTCACTGCTCTTGTTTACAAACTTGATCTTCAGATCCTTTTGCACCGACACCGTCTTCAACGCAACCGTCACGGCCTTGTTATAATCAGTCTCCTCATACTGCTGATCGTTCTGCTCCTGATCCTGCCTGACCTGCTTCGCCGCCTCCTGCCTGCCCACAGTCGCATCAGCCACCGCCAGAAGTCCGCTGTCGCCGATAACCTCAATATCCTCAAGCTGCGTCCCTACCGTTCCAAACGCGGAGGTCTGGCTAGCCCCCGTCTTGGAGCGCAGAAATACCACTCCCGTGACAACAGCAAGAATCAGCGCACACACTCCGGCGCCAAGCATTACTCTGTCCATGGCCGTCATGCCAAAAAACCAGGCAAAGGGCTGAGCTTCTTCCTCATCTCCATACCCGCCGTAATCGCCGTAATCATCGTCTTCCGCATAGAACTCCTCATCCTCATAATACGGCTGGTCATCCTCTGCGTAGTACTCCCCGTCCTCATAATACGGCTGGTTATCCTCTACGCTGTACTCTTCGTCCTCATAATACGGCCGGTCATCCCCTGCGTAGTATTCTTCATCCTCTACATTATACGGCCGGTCATCCTCCGCGTAGTACCCTTCGTCCTCCGCATTATACGGCTGGCCATCCTCTGCGTAATATTCCCCGTCCTCCGCATAATACGCCTCATCCTCCGATTCACCGTAATACTCCTCCGGCTCTGTCTCAAATTCCTCCGTCTCGAATTCTTCCGCTTCGTACTCCTGCACTTCGTACGCTTCCTCTGCATCTTCTACATACTCTTCTGCAATGTAGTCCTCCGCCTCAGCATCCTCAAAGGTCTCGAATTCCTCTGCACTGTCATCATCCCAATTCCCGGCAGCGTCCTCAAAATCCTCCCAGTTTTCATCATTATCTCTATATTTATCAAAAAACTTTTTCATTCTCTTTGGCATTTTCTCCCACAAGCTATAGTATATAGTATTATAGCATCCCAAATTCTGCACTTCAAGCAAATATGTCGTTTCTTCAAAATTTCTTAAATATTAAATATTCCTCAAATTTCTTAAATCTGCTGGAATAATCTGGACTTTTTATTTCCAAAATAGTAATATGAACTCTATAATACACATAGCCTGCGGGCAGAAATGAGGATGTATGCGCTTCAAACGATTTATCAATATACACACAATTCTTTTGCTTGTATTCGTTATCACTATATTTGGTCTGATCTACCGCTTTCTCAACTGGGGACAGAAAATTGATCTGGGATCCATAGATTTCAGCGATCAGCAGGACAACCCGGACACAATGGACGTCATTCTTCCCGCTCTTGACGCCGAACATAATGTCATCACCGACAGAGACGACACCACCACAATTGTCTGTTTCGGCAACGCCCCCTTTGCGGACGACCGGGATTCCAAGGATAATCTGGCCAATCTTATCGCCGAAAAAACAGGAGCTACCGTTTACAACTGCTCCATCGGCGGCAGTTATCTGGCTGCGGGCAATCCCACCATAGACCCCGACAGCTATCCTCTTGACTCCTATAATTTCTATTGGCTCACCCATGTGGCAGTCAAGAACTCCGTCTATACCCGCTGCAACGATGCGGCGGTGGTTCTGGGCGACAAAGCGGCTCCTGAAGCCCCTGAGGTTTATGACACGCTCTGGAATCTGAATTTTGAAGATGTAGATGTGATCGCCATCATGTACGATGCCAGCGACTATCTGGACGGACATGAGATTTATAATATTGCAAATGAGACAGACATCCGGCAGTTCACCGGGAATCTGGAAGCCGGTATTGAGCTTCTGCAGAGTACCTATCCCTGGCTGCGGATCATCGTGATGTCGCCCACCTATGCTTACGCCTTGGACGAAAACGGAAAATATGTCAGCAGCGACCTCTACACCTACGGAGAAGACGTGCTTTCCACCTATGTCATCCGTCAGCAGACCTCCTGCTTCAATCGGAGCGTTTCTTTTGTGGACAACCTCTATGGCACCATCACCGAGGACAATGCCAAAGACTATCTGACCGACCATCTGCATTTGAATCAGGCGGGACGGGAACTGGTGGCAGATCGATTCGTGTACGCGCTTAATTACTATAACGAATAATCAGGCAAAGGATTGATCAAGAACTGAGACGCACTCATATACCGGGGGCAAAGTATTCATCCCGGTATATGATATATCCGTCCGTCTCCTGAAATTTCTCATATCCCGAATTCTGCAAATCTCCTGTCACCGTTTTATCACCCGGAAGAATAATGTAAACACATCCCTCCCGTCTCGCAAGGGCTCCCAGCGCATCCGCCTCTATGCTCTCTGCTTCCATGGCATCGCACAACTCATTCTGCACGGCCCACTCATTCCAGCTCTCCACCAGAACCTCGCGCCCGTAGGGCATACAGACCACCGGCGAATACTGCCGCACATACTGAACCATATCCAGCGGAAAGACCGCCATAACTTCTCTGCCCGGCACCTCGATGGCATCGCAGATATGCACCACACTGTCCGGCATGTGATACAGATTCTCCGCTTCCGTAAAAACAGGATTTGCATAAATACAACTGCCGGAAGCCATGGCCACAAGCATGGCCGAAACCGCAAACACAGCTTGCTTTTTCCCTGTCAGTTTTCCGCAGATGCACACGCAGGAATAAGCAATGGACGCCGTCATGGGCAGAAGCCACAGCATTCTGTAATAGATATCATCCCCCACAAACCGCGTCATCAGAGCCGTAAACAACGGATTGAAAAACAGTAGCAAAAGTATAACGGGTACATACACAAAGAGAATGCGCACAACTTTCCGCTCTTCTTTTAAAAACAGATATATCAGGGAAAACAGATACCAGATGACGATCAGGCCTGTCCCCATATATTCACGAAATAATACGATCGCATGATTTGTCTCCATCGGTTTCCTTCACCTTCCTTCCCCTGTCTCTTATTACTTTTTATCGGCATCATTGCTCCCGTTTTGCTGCAGGTAAAACATGGCTGTCTGTCCTACATCCTGATGTGTAATCTTCATGCACGGGCTTTTTCATCCTTTACCTGCAATAATATTGTATAATGAGACCACGACAGCAATCCCTGAGATTTTCCAGACACTGTCTGGAAAATCTCAGGATAAGTTTTATAGGATGAATAAAAACTATATAAATTAGATTTTGTAAATCCTTTCCCATACTCTGCGGACAATTCTGTACCCAAGGAGCCAGTTTCTCTGCACAAGAGTGGTATTTACCGCATGATATGCCGCTTTTTGTGAAGTTTCAATAATCCCACGCATATCATTTAAAATATCATCTGATTTTACAAAGTCATTCATAGAATTATTCTGACCAATATTCATCGGTCTATTCTTCATAATACTCAACTCCTTGTAATCAGAATCCAGGTTTACAAGCCCAACTTTCTCACTGCTTCCGTTTTTCTGTCATACCTTTAAATTCCAGCATGGCATAAAAGGAAGAACCCAATTTTGTGATATGGATTCTCTGAGCATTCGTATCAAACAATTTCACTCTTTCCATAAATCCAAATGCATAATAATATGGTGCAATATGATGAAAAATATATGCTTCATAGACCGAACTATCCCGGCAGTCTGTCACGCCGGTGACAAAAGTATCATGATATAAAATCAGGAACTCAAGCGCGCTGATCGTACAATCTTCGCCTTCTTTCGTAAATCGGGCCGGCACTTCAAATTTTTTATTATGAAATAATTCCGCCAATTCATCAAAAGTATAATTACCGAATTGCTCTTTCGCTTTTGCGTTTAATTCTCTCTGAAGCTCCTGTATCTGCGTGTTCAGCAAATTGTTTTCCTTCAACAAATCCGCATTGTCCCTCAGCAGTTGAATGGTATCATTCTCATTACTGTTACGCACCCAACCGACAAGATCATATTGATTCATAAAATCGTTAAGCGTCGAATGAATACTGATCTTGATATCTTTACAGTCATCAACCTCCCTGATGATCTTTGACATGACCAGCGTTTTAAAAGACTGGTATTTTTCAGGAGCATCATGTTCTATGGTTTCCTCTAAGCCAAGAGCAATTATTTTCTTTTTCAAAAACTCCTGACTCAACACAACTGCAAATACCGGAATCCCTTTTTCCAAAGCATATTCATACTCAAGCTGTGTGTAGCTTTTACCGACATCAGCGGCAACAGAACCATAACGCCCACCAAGAATCAGCATATATACATCAGACTCGTCAATCCATTTATATATAGTCTTTAATTGAGATTCATTTCCGGCCTTAAACAATTCCATGCCTGCCGGAATATGACCTGCGTCCAGTATGGCCTCTACCGCGGCCTGACGCTCTTCCATGAGATCTTTATAAGTAGACGAGACGAAAACCTGTAATTTTTTATTCATCATCAGCCGCCTTTCATAAATTTCATTGGTTTATAAAATGATCCGGCTTCCGTTCTTTCGCGATCCAACTCTGCCCCGAACGCCTTTTGCTGTCAGATTGTCTGCAATTGTTTTTATATACTTTCTCCGTTAATGTCAGTTTTTCAGAGCATTGGAGAATTGTTTTTTAGGTAGTTTTTGGGGTAGTTTTTCCCTGGGATTCACTGCACATTATATGTCATTTCAGTTTTCTCTACATCAGCATATAGATCAGCGCATAGCACACACAGGGCGCACAACATAACGCCAGCGGTACCAGCACCTTCCACCTTCTATAACTCACCGCCGCGCACAGTCCTGTCACCGCCATAAGCATACAGAGCAGAAACGCACCCATGGTACTGCACAGGCATCCCGCAAGAATCGTACAGCACAGCAAAATCCAATTACCCGTTCCAAATTTCTGATTTTCCTGCAGACGCTCCAGCAACGTAAACAGCAATAAAAACAGCATGGGCAGCACAATGCTCCCCAGCGCGGATTTCCCCTGTCTGCTCCTTGCGATCATAAAGTTTTCCACCGTATAATAAGAATAATCCCCGAAGATCACCAGCAGCTCCGTAAAGATCAAAAACAGCGGCAAAAGCCGTTCCTTCTTTGCAAACAGTTTTTTCCCCAGCAGATAAAATAACCCATAGGTCATGGGAATCAGAAGCAGCGGCACAGCCACATGCGCCACGCTGACCGCCCGCACACCGCTGACTCTGGCCAAAAATGCAATCCAGACGGGAAACGGCGCAAGCCCATGACGGATATCCACCTCGGTAGTGCCTCCGGTATAGGGCAGCTTCTGATACATGGTCTCCGCATTTTCCGTAATGGTGGACACAGCCACATAATAGGCATCGTCTCCGTCCCTGTAAGAAAGCCGCACAGCCTGCACCAACTGCAGCAAAAGCAGCGCCGCAAACACAAGCCAAAGCCACATTTTCTTCTTTACAAAAGGACTTTCAGCTCCCATGGGCACGAGATTTCCCCGACTCCTCTGCCTCCCCTGCCTCCTTGCCGGCACAACAGCCAATACCACTCCACAGACCGCAAGCAGAGCAGCGACAGAACCAAACAATTTCACCACAAGATTAAACTCCTGCTCCAGAAGCACAAGCGGCACACAGATCAACTGAAAAACTCCCCACAAAAGCATCTGTCCGCTCACCCAGAAAAAAAGCAGCGTATTCATGCCGTTCTTTTTTTCCGTCCCCGGGGCCGGACGAAAACAAGCCCCCGCCGCTGTGGGAACAGCCCACATCCAGAACGCCAATATCATTATTTGAACCATCCACGGAAAATTTCGCATATTACTTCTCCAACAACTCTGTTGTTCTCACGATTGTATTATTTCTCGATTCCACTATTTCTCGGTTCCACCATTTCTCGGTTCCACCATTACTCAAGTCCACTGATCATCAATCGTCAGAAACCACGCCAAACCGCAGCACCGTATCTCCATAAGGCTCCCCATTCTCCTGAAGAACTTCCATACAGTACATGCCATATTTTTCTTCCAGAATCCTGTTTACCTGCTCCCGGTCCTTACCATGCTTTAAAAGAACCACTACCTCAGCAGAATCAAACCTGCAATCCTGCCTGTCTGCAAGCTCCTCCCCGGTCACCAGCAGCGTCCTGTCATAACAGGCAAATTCCAGCAGATTTTCATAATAACCCACACCTTCATAGACGCAGATACAGGGGTATTTGGCATAATCCTTCGCAATCTCCAACTGCCTGTCATACCCCTGATACAGATAAGAATCCTGATAGCGCAGAGGATCCCACAGTTGGCATCCCACAGTCACAAGCACCATCAGGAAACCGACGATCCGCAAGGCCCTGTCCTTCCCCGATTCCGCACTCAGACACGCAATCCCTATTCTGCATACCGCAAGCACCAGAGCAAGCGCCAGAAACGGAAACAGCGGCATCACATAGCGATCCACCAGATAAGGCGACATTCTGGCTGCCAGCAGGAAATAACCAAGCACTGGGATGCACAGCAGACACCACACCGCAGTTTCCCCCGTTACGGATCCTCTTTCCTGCTCCACACGCTCAGCGGTTCCGGCACCTCTGACGTTCCCAGTGTTCCCGGCGTTTCCAGCGATTCCGGCATCCCCGGTACTCCCATCCTTCCCGCTCCTCTCCTTGTTCCGTCCTCTCCATGTTCTCCACACAAGCGCTGCGGCACAGCAAAACATAAAGAGCACACTCACCAGCACAAATCCCACACCCAGACGCGCAAAAACAATCCGCAGGAATTCCGCCAGACGGCTCCCGTAACCCGCAAAACCCGAGGACAACGCCCCGAGAGCCTCCACGCCTCTGCCGCTCTGAAACACATCCGCAATACTGAACGGAAACACCAGCACACCAATCACTGCCGCTGTCACCATGGAACGGATATACCGCCACAATTCCCGCAGCCGCCTCTGTCTCCACAGAATCACTGCCGTCACCGCAGCCAGCGTCAGACAATAAAACAGGAAAAAATACTGTGTCCAGAATCCCAGCGCCGTCACCAGGATCAGAAGCTTATTGTTCCCGTCGAATCCCCTGCCGCCCAGTCTTTCAAAACAGAGCTTACTCAGATGAATGTCAAACAGGGCCACACAAAAAAGCGCTACCATAGCATACATCCGTATCAAAAGCACAGTAGACATCGCGCCTGCGGACAAAGCATAAATCACTGCCGCCCAGATTCCCACACGCCGGCTATGCTGTTCACAGCCTGTCAAAGTCATAAACTGCCTGCCCAGACGCATCAAAAGCATCATCATGACCAGCACACACACCAGATTGATACCGCATCCCATGAGAGGCGTCAGCCGCCCCCGAAACAGAGAGGACACCGTGTGCAGCGCCATAAAATGCAGCGGCGGATGATTGTCGTCCTTGACATTAAAATACACAGACAGGTAATTGAACCCATCCTTCTCTCCCACCGTGATATAATCCCGAAAAGTCTGTCCGGATATCCATACCGGTTCCTCAAACACCTCCGCCTGATAGGACAACAGCTTACTCGTCCCGCGGTTTTGTAGTACGTCCTTCACCGTGTCCACAATTCGGGCAAACGTATCCCCAAAATCATCGCCCCGCAGTTCCTCCTCCACAAATCTGGCAAGCCGCCCCTGAGGCTGCGTCGGCACGATCCATGGATTAAACTCTGCGTTTGCAAGCTCAAAACTCAACAACTCGTCCATGTGATAGCCCTGCTTCGCGTCAATATCGCCAAGCAACAGAGCGGCACACACCGCCAACGCCACAATCTCCGGGAGATACACGAATATTTTCATTACTATATCCGATAACATTTTTGAGATTGATTTTCTAAATGATTTCAAATTTTGTCTTTCACCTCGTAAAGATAAATATAGTAATAGCTGTCCTCCGTCTGGAAAGGTTCCTCCCGCAACAGCTTGAGCCCCAGCTCCTCTGCATTGGCAATATAGGCCGCCGAAAACAGATAATCGCATCCCATCCCGCGAAGCGCCCCCACATCCAGTTCTAAATGTGTAAAATAAAATCCGTTCTTTTGAATGGTATAATAGCCCGGGCATTCCGAGCCAAACAGATAACAGCGATTGCCCCACTCATCATAATAGGCTCTCAGATAATCGCTGGCCTCCAGCGCAGGAGCGATAACCTCCCTGAAACGATGCTTATATTCCAGCGCGTAATTGTTGGAATAACCGTCCAGACAATAAAATCCGTGATACAATGCCGCCGCCGGATCTATGCCCAGACTGACTACCCGGTAATCCGCCTGCTTCAGTCCGGTACTCTGATACAAAAACTCCTCCACCTGTTCCATGACGCCCAAGGCATAATAGTCCGCATAACTCATGGCAGGATAATCCGCATTGCGAAGCTTCTGCACATTGGATTTAAAATCACTGCTCTTCAAAATCTGCAATCCGGTCATGCCCAGAGCTGCCGCTGTCAACACACAGCAAATACAAGCCTGCAGCCTGGCTGCCCGTCCTTTCTCTTTCCAGGCCTCCAAAACCAGCGCTGCGCCACATGCCAGAATCAAATACCACAGACAGGGACAAAGCCACAATACCCTGTCAATTTGAAACGCTCCCAGAGCGCCCAGATGCCGCCGAAACGCCACCCCCACTGCGCTGTTCCACCCGGCCGCAATCCCTGCCAGAACAACATTGCAGCATAACGCATACAGGATCACCCGCAGCAGACCGGACTTTCCACTCTCTTTCCGTTTCCGCAGCATCGTCCATGCAAGCGTCACTGCCACAGCCGCCATCAAATATAAATGTTGATCCTGACTGTGCTGCCCGCCATAGAGAAAGCCCTCCGCAAAGCCTCGAAAAAAATCCTCCGCCGCCAGCGCATACTCCGCTTTATGAGAGACCGCCGACTCTCCCAGACCCAGAATCTGCCCCAGCAAAGACAGGTTTGTCAGGAGATAGACCACACACATGGCCAGCCACATACCTGCCAGCGCAGCCGGATTCCGCCATCCCGCCTGCTGTTCTCTGCGCCGCTTTCGCCATACCCGCAGCGCCTCCGCCGCTATTCCCGCCGCAAACACGGCCAGCACGGCAAAACCCGCCAGCGCCAGTGAGGAATTAAGCGCAAACAAAACAGCGTAGACATAAGCGAATATCCTCCGCCTGCCCTTTCCAAGCTGCAGCGCACACCACAAAAGCAGCGGCAGCCCATACTGTGACAGCCCATAAACAGGCAAAAAAGGCAGCGCGGCATACAGTCCTGCCGCAAGTACCGACGGCAGTTCCCTTCCGGTCACCTCACGCCCCAGCAGATACATTCCCACATATCCCACAAGGCAGCCCACAAACTGCATGACAAAAAAGGCAGCCAGCCCATTCCCGCCCAGAAACAACAGTACGCACCCGGGGGCTGGCGGCGTCAGGGCAGTCTTTGACGCACCGCCCAAAAACTCGGGCAGTACATTGCCGTCGCCCAGATGCTTCGCCTGAAGCAGATAGGCGATCATCTCTCCGTCCAATTGATCATGATACGCAATCACCGCGCCCTCTCCCAGAATCCAGCCGGGCACGAGAAGCAGAATCACCGCCAGAAGACCGGCGGCAAATAAAAATCTACCGCTCTTTTTCATCCGGTCTTCCTCCCATGACTCCCCGCACTCCCGCGGATGCCGCCCAAAGCACCCACACACAGAGTATGAACACGGTATTCTTATAATCCATCCGGCCGGCTCCGCTCAGCGTATAGCCCACGCTCATCCACAGAGCCGTCAGAAACAAAATCACTAATGCCCTTGCATATCCTCCGCTTTGCAAAACGCGCTCTCTCCTCACACGCCGTCCTGCCCTCACAGTCAAATCCGTCAACAATCCCAGCACAGACGACGCCAAAAACCACTGACAGCCATATTCCATATAAAATCTTCCAAGCCCCGGCGCAGGTTTTAAAATCTGCAGATAATTGCTTCCCGAATAAGAGTCGTAAGCTCTCCCCTGAAGCTGCAGCGGCAGCACCGCCGGAGCAGCCACATACCCTGCCAGATCCCATGCCGTCTCTTTCAAAATCTGCCGCTTATTCTTCTGCCACACCGTTCCGACCAACGCCCACAGGACCTCCTCCGCCCCTGCTTCCCCGAGATGTTTCTCCAGAGAAGGACGAAGAATCGTCTCGATCCCCGTTGCTTCGTAGGTACTTTCCACCATATCCCAATATTTGATCAGCTCTTTGGTGTCCTTCGGTAGATCGGCATAGGCATTATAAAGAGTGGTCCACGCCACACGGCTGGTCAGATGAGTCAGCATCTTTTCCCTTGTCTGATAAAAACTGCCGATTCCCCAGGCAAGTCCCGCCACGGCACAGATTAAAAGCAGACGGTACATCAAAGCTCTTCTATTTAAAGCTTCTTTCTCCAAAGCTTTCTTCTGCAGCCCTTCATCCTCCCCACGCACTCCCCTGCTCCGCGCAGAACGCACACAGTCATACAGCCAGGAAACCGCCATGGGAACCGCGCCGGTATACAGATATTCCCCTCTAAACAGCGCAGCCGCGGCCCATGCGCACAGCCCTGCATACAGAAACCGCCTGCTTTCGCCCCGCTGCATGGCACGCAGTACGCACCCGGTCTCCACAAGCAGCAGCGCCGTGGCAATCACCCGCGTGTCAGGCTCCGTCACACACTGCATCACCATGGGAAAGGTCAGCACTGACAAAGCTCCGAACAGTTTCCCCTTCAAAGGCCCTGCGAAAAAGTACACAGCGCCGCATAGTACCGCAATCTGGCACACGCAGACAATGCCTTCGCCCACACTGTCCAGTCTGGCGAAAGCATTGCACATCCAGAGTAATCCCAATACAATCTGGATACCGAAGCCTATGAAGATGACTCTGCCGCAGACGGCAGCACAATGCCCTGAAAGCTTTCGCATAAATACTCCCCAATATCCAACACAAATCTCTCTGACAATCAGACGAAAAAGGCTGCCGCCCTGTCACTGATCAGATCCACATCATCCAGGGTCAGCCCGTAATACATCGGCAGTCTCACCAGACGCTCACTCTCCCTCGTGGTATAGACATCCTCACCGTGAAAACGCCCGAACCGCTGGCCCGCAGGAGCCGTATGCAGCGGCACATAATGAAATACCGTCAAGATTCCATACTCCTTCATGTATTCGATAAACGCCGTGCGCTTCTCCAGATTCTCCAGCTTGATATAGAACATATGCGCATTGTGTACGCAACCTTCCGGCACCACGGGAAGCTCGATCTTCCCCTCCCGGGCAAGGGGTTCCAATCTCTCATAATACCGGTTCCATGCGGCAAGCCTCGCTTCATTGATCTCATCCGCAATCTCAAGCTGCGCGTACAGATACGCCGCGTTCATATCGCTGGGCAGATAGGAGGAACCCATATTCATCCATCTGTATTTGTCAACCTGGCCCCGGTAATACTGACTGCGGTTAGTACCCTTTTCCCGAATGATCTCTGCATCCTCTACCTTTTCCCGATCACGGATGAGCAGCGCTCCGCCTTCCCCCATACTGTAGTTCTTGGTCTCATGAAAACTAAAGCAGCCATAGTCGCCGATGGTTCCCAGCGCACGACCCTTATAGGAAGCCAGCATCCCCTGCGCGGCATCCTCAACGACCCAAAGCTTATGTCTCCTGGCAATGTCCATGATGGCGTCCATCTCACATGCCACCCCGGCATAATGTACGGGCACAATACCCTTTGTCCGCTCCGTGACGGCCGCCTCGACTTTGGTCTCGTCAAGATTCATGGTGTCCGGCCTGATATCCACAAATACCGGTACAGCCCCCCTGAGCACGAAAGCGTTGGCAGTGGACACAAACGTATAAGAAGGCATGATGACCTCGTCTCCGGGTCCCACTCCCGCCAGAATGGCCGCCATCTCCGTGGCATGGGTACAGGAGGTGGTGAGCATACACCCGGCTGTCCCGGTCCTCTCTTTTATCCACTTGCTGCATTTTGCAGTATAGCTCCCATCCCCGCAGATCTTCTGATTTTTCACACACTCCTGTATATAGCCCGCCGCAGTCTCCACATAGGGCGGAATGTTAAACGGTATCTTATAATCGCTCATAATTTCCTCTCTTTCTGCCGCTTTCACGGCACTTTGGACAAAATCCGGCCTTTCTCCCCTTTATCGTTTCCAGCTCCCGGCAGCGTTGCCGTTTACATTGTCCGTCACCTGACTGATGATATATTTGGGCCTTCCCTTGACCTCCTCATAAATACGGGCGATATAGTGCCCGATGACGCCAAGACTCAGCATGATAAAACCGCCTATGATCAAAATCAGCAAAATCACCGTGGTAAAACCCTCCACCGACGTTCCCATCAGAAAACGCACCAGTGTCTGTACGGCGAGGATCAGACTGCCCACAATGGATACCGCCCCCATCACCGTCACCATCTGCAGAGGCAGCGTGCTGAACGAAGTGGCATTGGTAACGGCATATTTCATCAGACTCCAGAGAGACCATTTGCTCTGGCCAAACTGCCGCTCCTGCACCTCGTACTCCACGGTCTCCGTGCGAAATCCGGCCCAGAAGGTCAAAGCTCTGAAAAAAGTATTCCGCTCGGGAAGCTCCAGAAGCACATCGACTACCTTGCGGTCCAGCAGCTTAAAATCTGATGAGGCATTCATGTCAATCTTGATCAGTTTGCTCATAATCTTATAAAACAGCCCCGCGGAAAGCCTGTAACCCAGACTCTCCTTTCCTCTGTCGGACTTGATCCCCTCAACGATCTCCGCGCCGGCCTTCCATTTCTCCCACATCCTGGGGATAGCCTCCGGCGGATGCTGCAGATCGCAGTCCATGACGATCACCGCATCTCCCAGAGCCAGCTCCAGACCTGCGAAGATTCCCGCCTCCTTGCCAAAGTTGCGGGAAAACTGCGCCCCCTTGATACGGGGATTCTCCGCCGCAGCCTTCAGAATCTCCGCGTAAGTATTGTCTTTTGAACCGTCGCTGATAAAGACCAGCTCATAGTCTATGCCCTGCTCCTCCAGAAAGGCGGACAACACATGAGCCGTATTTGCAATATTCTGTTCCTCATTATAAGCGGGCAAAACAATCGATAACACCGGCATCCGTCAATCTCTCCCCACATTCTCTGTTTTGATATACATGATCCCGTCCACGATCTTCACGGAAGACGGCGCGGGAAAACTCTCCATCTCGATATACTCCTGAGAAAAATAAATATCTCCCATCTCCTCGGGAGTCATGATATTCAACGTGGCTCCCAGATAATTTTTCATAAATACCTCATAGTTCTCACCGGTATACAAAAGCGTGTCCCCGTTCAGGCCGATCATATTGGAAGTCACATCCAATGTGATGTCCGTCACGGGATAGGGATTGTACCCCACCACACCCACCATGGCGATGGGAATGCCCTGATAATACCCTTCCGTCTGCTCAATACGGTCCAGCAGCCTCATACAATAGGCATAGGTCTTCTCATAACGCTTGTGCAGATTGGAATACCCGATATTGTCCGCCACCGCATAGTGGAAAATCAGCACAAACGCGGCACAAAAGGCCAGCCACTGCGTGAGATTGCCCCAAGCATCCCACCCGGCATAACGGCTCACAAAAGCCACCGCCAGTATCAGATACAGCACCCACTGATACCGCATCAACAAATGATAAGTAACCTCCGGGGAGATCAGCAGTATGATATTGGCAGCCAAGGGCGCCGCTGCCGCCGCCAAAGCTATTATAACGAAAAAACCGGGACACTTCCACCATTTTCTCTGCACGATCAGTCTCCCCAGCACAAACAGCATTGCGCCGGCCAGAAAAATACAGGCTGTCCATGAGAATATATTCTGATACAGCACATTTCCCTTCACGCTGAAACTCACGAAATCCCGATAGATATGCAGGATTGCCTCCGCGCCAAATCTTCCGCCACCCTCCATACCGCTGATTCCCTGATAGGAGGCCAGCTCCTTTCCCTGAATCAACAGTAAAACGCGAAGGATGACATAATACAGCACTGCGCCCAGTACGCCCATATAGAGATACCTGCAGGATGCGCGCAGCTTTCCCGTTACTTTCCCCTTCTCCATAAAGATCATCAGGACCTCATAGATGCACAATAAAATCGTAAAAGACAGATAGGCCTGATAGGTTCCCATGCTGAAAGCCAGGCACACGGCTCCCCACAGAAAGCCCCATTTATGTTTCTTCGTACAAAGCACCGCCAGCACCGCCAAAAGCAAAGCCAGCATATAACCATCCATGGTAAACACATAGGCAAAAGTGGAAGCCAGCGCCGGAAAGCTCACCAGCAGTCCGCTGACCAGCACCACAGAGACCGTGTCCCGCAGCTCCAACAGCGCTGTCAGAGCAGCCGAAGCAAGAGCCAGAAACAAAAGCCCCAGCAGGCCGATCACCCATGGAATCGTAAAATAAGAGGAAAAGCCGCAGGCCACCGTGAGAAACCACCGCCCGGAGGTGATCATATTCTGATCAAAATACATACTCCCCAGCCCGTCATGATTGGGGATATCCGACAGCACAACCGGCATATGGATTAACAGCCCCAGTAAAAAGGCCGCTGTAAACGCTGTTCTGTATTCCTTTCTGATGCCCCGCACCCACTGCGTCAACGCCTGTGTGGGAGACTTCTCCGTCAACACTGTCTTCATTTATATTCCTCCTGCACTTCCAAACCTATCCCTCCTGCAGACACACTGCCAGCTTCTCCGCAATGCGCCGTCTGCCCTCCTCGTTGGGATGCAGTCCGTCCTCCGTATACAGCTTCCAGTCCTCCCACTCCTTGTGAGGGTACAGGCCGTGATACAGGTCCAGGGCCTCTATGCCGGACTCATCCGCCACAGCCAGCATCTTCTCCACATATTCCCTCAGATAAGCGTCCCCGGTCTTATACTCCTCACAGGTCGCTTTCTTAGACCGATACCATGCGTAAGTGGGCGTCACCAGCACGATACGCATATCAGGATAACACTCCTGCAGCGTATTCAGCACACTCCGCAGGGCCCCGGCGTAGGTGGATTCATCCAGCGGATTCCGGCTGTTGTCCAGAGCGATCCCCGCGTGATAATCATTGATTCCAAAGGCCAGAACCAGTGTCTCCACCTCCTGAAAATCAATATCCGCAAGCTCGTCCACCGTATCTCCGAAATAATCCGTGATCTCTCTCCTGCTGCGCACCGTCTGCTGCGCGCCGAAATCCTCCGCCGCAATGGCCTTGGACAGATTCACCATATTTAACAGTTCCATGCTGTAATTGTCCGAAAGCTCCTGCTCCTGCAGGGCCATACAGGTTCCGCCGAAAGCCCCGTTAAAGACAGGCCTCTCCAGCCTCTCTCCCAGAAGCTCCGCCACAGACGTCTCATCCCGGCACTGCCCCATCAGACTGTCCCCCAGAATGACTATGGGATACTGTGTCCGCACAGTATCCTCCGCCGCACTCCCCCGGACCCAGAATCCGCACAGAAGCGCAAACACCACGACTGCAGCCAGACCATATGCTATTTGGGAAAACACTCTGCCTCCGTTCCTCACTCGCTTCCTCCACATAAAACCTCAGCCAGTCTGTACGCGCCCCGGCCGTCCACCAGCAGACGCTCCCTTTCAGAATACTGCTGCCGCAGTGCGCAGTCGGCACACAGGCGGTCAAACTGCTGCCGCAGCCGCGCACAGACATCCGGCGCATCCCGATGCCAGGCCCCCGCGCTGCACACAGCCTGTGTGCGTCCGAAATATTCCACCAGAGCCTCCTGATTCTCCGCGTATGAGAAGCACACAAAGGGCACTCCCACCGCCGCAAGCTCATAAAGCGTACTGCCTCCCGCGCTCACCGCCAGATCACATCCGCACATCAGCTCCGCCATATTCTGTACATCAAAACAGATCCGAATATTCTGCTCCGCCCGGGCCCGTTTCCGCCAACTCTCGAAATGCGGACTGAAGCGCCCCACCAGCACATGATACACGATATCCTCCCGATAGATTTCGTCCAGAACGGCTCCGGCAATATTGTCCGCATCCCCGCCCCCTGTGGTGATCAGTATATTTTGCACCCTGTCCTTCACATGATAGGACACCCCGCGAAACTGCTCCCGCAGAGGGATATAATCCCCGCCCAGACACAGCCGGACATCACCCGCGGTATACAGCGTCTCATAGACCGTTTTATCTGCAAACAGATTATAATTGATCACACCGTCCACGGGATAGGCATGCCGCTGCATATCATCCATGAGCCAGACTCTGCCATATCGGGAAATTGCCGTCAGATAATCGTCCGTCACATAATAACTGTCCACCAGAATGATATTCCGACTGCCGTTTATCCAAGGCTCCCACCCGGCAAGCTCCGTCTCAGGCCGCCGGTAATCCGTGTGAAGCACCCCCGTCCGGAAGCCGTGACGCTCCACCAGCGCAGCCGAATCCTCATCGGCACACAAAAACAAAATCCCGTCTTCCGAAACTGCTTCCGAAGCTACTTCCGAAACTGCCTTCGCACCCGTGCCGGATGCATACGTCCTGGACGTATACATCCTGACTGCCTCCCCGATGGTCAGACAGCGCATCAGATGTCCTGCGCCGATTTTCGCATTTCCGTCCGCCCGCACAATCAACATTCAGATACCCCCGCATTTACTCCTGAAAATCCACCAGATCCCAGCTCATGGGAGTCCCCAGTCTGGCGTCACGGGAAATTTTCTTTCCCAAAATATCTTCATAATGCCTGGTGTGCAGACCGCAGGCAGGCCGCACCGAGCGGAGATTCTCCGGCGTAAACACATCCCCGGCCCGCATGTCCTGTGCCACGAAGAGCGAACGGGAATGCTCCCTCTCTCTGGCCTGTTTCTCTGTCAGCTCATAGGTCACTGTGCCCAGAGCCTTTTCGATGTTACGGATATTCTCAGTCATGATGCGGAATTCCTCCGGCTCCATGGAAAAGGCCGCGTCCGCACCGCCGTCCGCCCGGCACAGCGTCAGATGCTTCTCCACTACTTTGGCGCCCAGCGCCACCGACGCGTCCGCCACCGCATGTCCCATACTGTGATCAGACAAGCCCGTGATACAGTCAAAGGTCCGGGCCATGGAGGGAATGGTTCTCAGATTGATGTCCTCATAGGGCGCGGGATAGGAGGAAGTACATTTCAAAAGGATCACATCCTCATTTCCCTCTTCCTTACAGGTGCGAAGAGCCAGCTCGATATCCGCCAGTCTGGCCACCCCCGTAGCAAAGATCACAGGCTTCCCCAGCCTGGCGATCTTCCTGATCAGGGGGATATCATTGATTTCAAAACTCGCGATTTTATAAGCGGGTACCTGCATCTCCTCCAGAAAATCAACGGCGGAAAAATCAAAGGGCGAAGAGAAAAACTCCAATCCCATCTCCTCCGCCAACTTCTGGAGCTTTGGCTGCCACTCCCACGGCGTGTACGCCGTCTCATAAAGCCTGTGCAATGTGGTGCCGTCCCAGATGGTTCCCTGCGTGATCTGGAAACACGGATCGTCGCAGTCCAGCGTGATGGTGTCCGCCGTGTAGGTCTGAATCTTGACAGCGTCCGCTCCCGCATCCTTCGCCGCCCGCATCACGGCCACCGCCCGGTCAAAATCCATCAGATGATTGGCGGACATCTCCGCAATGATAAAGGTGGGAGACTGCTCGCTGATGATATGTCTGCCGATTGTAATCTCTTTATTCAAAATTTCCGCTCCTCTCTGCAGCCTGTCTGCATGTCTGCTCCAGGCCTGCATCCGGCTCGGGAAACGCGATCCTCTCATACCGCTTCCCCTCCCGTATTTCCGTCCAATGTTCCCTCGTCATGCGCATATAGGTCACATCATACGATACGCCTTCCTTCAAAACCGCTGCCCTGCGCTCCTCCACCACCTCACAGCCGCAGAGCTTGTGGAGTTTAATGACTCCCTCATTCAAAGTAAATACATCGCTGTACACAGCCTGTTTTCCCAGCGTGATCAAAGCGTGATCATACATACTCATCTCCAGCGCCAGGGCGGTCTGAATGCTTCTGAGCCGCTTTACCCCCACATAATAGGCCCAACCCAGATTGCCGGAAGGCTCCGTGAGTCCTGTGAGGTTGATGACGCCCGCAGGCTCCCCGTTCACCTCGATGAGCCAATACCGAAGATCCGGATTCTGCCGGACGGCAGCCAGCCACCTGCGCTGTCCCTCCATGGTAAGTCTGGGATTGGTGTTCATATAACGGGTGATTTCCTCCGCCATGCGCCAGTTCATGATATTTTCCAGATCATCCTCCCGAATGTCCCGCAGTGTCACACTCATAGACAACCTGCCTTCTCCAGAAGCTCCCGCACACCGGTAAGCTCAACGGCGTCATCCAGAGCGATCACCACTCCAAGCCTCTCCTCCAGTTCCCCTATGATCATCACATGCATCAGAGAATCCCACTCCTCCACATCCTCGATCCGGGTATCTATGGTGACAGTTCCCTCGGGAACCTTCAAAAGCTCCTCGATCAGAGCGATGATTTTCTCCTGCATATCTCATTTCCCCTTTCATTCTCTCTCAGCTCTCCCACAAAAGCTCTGTCAGGCGGCTCCTCCAGCGACAGCTCATAACAGATACCGTCTCCGTCCGCCGCACATCCCCCGGCCGCAGTCCTGACATAACCCATCCCGGGGTATAATTCCTCCACAGGCTTATTCTTCGCAGTAGGTATATACAGCCCCCTGACACAGGCAAAACCTTCTGCCCGCAGACAGGATTCCACATGTGTCAAAATTCCCTGTTCGATATTTTTGCCCATGATCCGGCAGCTCATGACAAACTCCTCAATGACGGGAATCTTACCCGACGCATCCACAATCAGAGCCGCCACCACACCATAATCTCCAAAACAATCCTCCACGCGATAGAGGAATATCCTCCTGCCTGCATCCGCAATCAGCGCCTGAACCTCAGCCACGGTATGCCTTCTGGTGGTCAGATTAAACTGATTGGTCTTGTTGAGCATATCCGTCAGGCGGTTTACATGCTCCGCCGCATCCACCCGGGTCACCACGATCTGAAGCTGGCGCAGATAATCCTCAAAGTTTACGGCATCCTGCTGCAGCCTGTTTCGTCTGGCGTTGTCCGCATACTGCAGCGTCTTTTCCATATCCTCTGCCGTATACGCAGCCTTCTCAAAATAAGTATGATAAATCCCCGTCATGGCAGGGGCCAGATCCTCTGCCTTCCCGGGAAACTCCGGCACTGTCACCTCCGGCAGCATCCGGCTCACCAGAAGCCGTTCCTGGGGATTGTCGTCCCAGAACACAAAGGAATCCAGACCCAGATTCAACTCCCCGGCAAGCTCCCGGAGATTCTCGTCCTTTGCTTTCCAATTGATGCGCATTGCCGCAAAATGCTCCGGCCGAAGCACCATATTTGGATGCCTTTCCAGAATCTCCCGTGCATCCTCCTCATTATTCTTGGAAACAATGACCAGAAGCACCCCGTGTCTTTGCATCTGCAGGATCACCCGCTGCAGATTCTTATATGCCAGACCCGTATGCTCCTCGGACAGCACCACCGGATTCTCGTCATGCTCTCCGGCAAGCCCGCCCCAGAGCGTATTGTCCAGATCCAGCGCAAGCACCTTTTTAGGCGTCCGGTATTCGATCCGCACCCTGTCCAGAATCAGGGCTGCCAGACGCTTCCCCGCCTCACCGGACAGGAGAATCCGCCCCATATACCACATCTTCGCGGAAAAGGCATTCTCCTCTCCCAGCTTTGTGATCAGACGGTGATAGGGCAGTATGCGCACATTGGCTTGACGCCCGCACAACTCACGCAGCGCATCGTCCCAGAGCGCCTCCATCCTGAAGCCATCGCTTCCGGCGCCCGCTACCTCCAATTCTACGCCCCACAGACAGGCGTCGCTGATATAATAAATACAGTCCTTTGCCAGTGCAGTCTCCAAACCGGAAAACCAGTTTTTTATAGAAGTTTTTGCGGAGGACTGCTCTGTCTCATGACCCAAAACCTCCATCAGATCCAGCACCAGAAAAGTCACCTCCGGCCGAAAGGCATGATAAGAGGAAGCAGGATTTTTCAAGATTCCCAGCTCATTCCCATACCCTTCCGTCTCATACACCTGCACGTCCTGCCGCAGAATGCGGATGACGGCATTCATATTCACATTGGAGAGCAGCGCGATACGCCTGTTTTGCACGTTATTTTCCATGCCAGTTTTCATGCCCGTTTTCATGCCGTTTTCCATATCAGTCTCCCTGTCAGCCCCCAACTCAATTTCCCTGCCAGTCTCCCTGTCAGCCTCCAACTTAATTTCCCTGTCTCATCAGCCTGTATTTCATCTCGGCAATCTCCCAGTCCGTCTGATTGTCGATATCCTGGACCTCAAGCTCAGACACTACCATGGGCAGGATATTGCCCAGCATAAGCTTCCTGTTTATCTGATAGGCCTGTGTGCGGAACACATAAAACTGTCCCACGTCATGATAATGGGGAACCAGATCCTGAGAACGGCTGTCCAGATATTCCGGGTACTCAAACACCAGCCTCTCGTTCTCCACGATCATGGCCCGCTGGGGCGGATAAGAAAATGCCACCACAGGGATCAACGTGTCCGCATCGCTGTTTTCCAGCTTCTCCACCGCAAGCTTCAGTTTCTCTGCCGTCACAAAGGGGGCTGTGGGATAGATGCACACGCCCATGTCAAAACGCTGTCCCCTCTTTTCGTATTCCGCCAGCACCTCCAGCAGTACATCATTGGTGGTGGCAAAATCCCCCGCTGTCTCCGCACTCCTGTAAAAGGGTATCTCCGCGCCATACTGCGCGGCAACCCCGGCGATCTCCTCATCGTCCGTTGACACCATCACCGTCTGGAAAATTCCCGACTCCAGCGCCGCCTGAATGGAATAGGCCAGAATGGGTTTGCCGCAGAATTCCCTGATATTTTTCCGGGGTATGCGCTTACTGCCGCCCCTGGCCGTTATGATCGCAATTCTTCTATTCTCAGCTTTTTGTTCAGCTTTTTGCTCAGTTTTTTGTTCCATCGCCCGCTCCCTTCTGCCGCCTCATTTTAAGCCTCAGCCGCCGGATAAACAATTTTATCCGATAGTACCAGAAGAATTTCAGATCCGACTCCGCCTGCATGGCGATCAGCCGCTGTTCCTCCTCACCGGTAAACTGTCTGTAATATTCGTTGGCCCGAAATCCCGGAAAACGCTCCCTGACGCCCCTCCTGAGCTCCTTTACAAAGGACAGCTTCGGATGCCGGACTCCCGACATATAGGAAAACAGGGTGATCACATAATACAGCTCACTAAAACGGTACTCAATCTCCGCATGGTAAACATCCAGAAATCCCCGCATTTTACATTCCCCGTACAAAAGCTCCGCAGCCTTCATCCGATCCCTGCACTTTTCCTCCGTGATGTGATGCACCGTGGAAACGTCGTGCTGATAATAATAGTACATGGGCTCCTCCACCCGCTCAAACCGGGTGAAATACAGGGACCACAGCGGCCCCGCACAATTATCCTCATAAAATATACCCTCGGGAAAGCTGAGACGATTCTGCCTGATGACCTCATGCCTGTAAATCTTAAGTACCATACTGCCGGGGCGCATGAGTAGCTTTCGGTGCTTCTCCTCGTTCAGCTCTCCGGTCTGGTCCGCGGAATTATTCTGCACCACAGCTCCCACAGTCATGGTATGTTCCCGCACCAGACTGTAGTCGCAGCCCACCATGTCGGCCCCGGTCTCCTCCGCCCGCCCAAGAAGCTTCTCGTAATAATCCGGCGTCACCCAGTCGTCGCTGTCTATAAACCCGATCCACTCCCCTGATGCGGCCCTCAAGCCCTCGTTTTTCGCTCCGCCCTGACGCCGGTTTCTCTCATAATGGATCACTTTTACAAGCCCTGGGTACTTTCCCTCATAATCCCGGAGAATCTCCAGAGAGTTGTCCGTGGAGGCGTCGTCCACCGCTATAATCTCATAATCGGACTTGTCAAGCGTCTGGCCCGTCAGCGAGTCCATGCAAAAATGAAGTTTTCCACCGGATGCCATGTTGTAGACAGGCACGATGACACTCAGACGTAACATTCTATAAACTACCCCTTTCGATCACTGCCTTCCCGTCCTCCACACGATACACCAGATCGCATTTCTCAATGGTCTGCAGCCTGTGCGCAATGATGATCAGGGTCTTTCTCCCGTGGAGCCTGTTGATGGATTCCATGATTGCGGCTTCCGTGTCATTGTCCAGGGCGGAAGTGGCCTCGTCCAGGATCAATACCTCGGGATTGTTGTAGAGTGCCCGGGCAATGCCGATGCGCTGACGCTGTCCGCCGGAGAGCCGGATGCCCCGCTCGCCGATTCCTGTGTCCAGTCCTTCCGGCAAAGTCCTGATAAACTCATCAAGCTGCGCTTCCCGCAGAACCTCCCAGAGACGTTCCTCATCAATTTTATCATCCGGCACACCGAAGGCCACATTCCGCCGGATGGTATCGTCCAGCATGAAAATCATCTGAGGGATATAACCCACATTTTTCAGCCATTTGCGATACTGTGTTCGGGTGTCCACGCCGTCCGCCAGCACCACGCCGCTCCGAACCTGCAAAAGACCCAGCAGAATATCCACCACCGTGCTTTTGCCCGCCCCGGAGGTTCCCACGATACCCACTGAGGAACCCACGGGAACCGTAAGCCCGGCATGGTCAAAGATCAGCTTGTCCGTACCCGGATAAGCGTAAGTAATATCCCTTAATTCAATGGACTTTTTAACGGGAAGCTTTTCCTCCTCGTCGGTGGCGAAGGACATATCCACCTTCTCCCCGCTGATCTCGTCCTGAAGATTGTCGCTGACTCCCATAAAGAAAGGCTCAAAATAAGCGATGGAATTCATCTGATTGTTGATCCGGTTCACACAGGGAAGCAGAATAAAAGCCGCTGCAGCCAGGGTGGAAAACACGGTCAGCATATTCTCCGTAGGCACCCCCGTCACCACCAGATAAATCATATAGCCCACCATAGTGGCCACACAGGCCGCCTCGATGAGCAGCTTCGGAATATTGTTGTATAGGCTGTAGCGCTGTACGGCGTTCACATATCCCTGCCCGCATTTTTTGTACTCATTTACAAAATACTGCTCCTTGGCGGCGATCTTTACTTCCTTGATGCCTTGCACCGTCTGGGATATCCACTTGAACAGGCTGCTGTAATAATCCTGATTATCCTTCCCTGCCTTGTACATGATGGGCTTTAACACCACCTTGACGCCAAACATCAATATCAGCATCACCACGGCCAAAAGCACGGTCATGGTTCCGTTGGTGATAAAGCAGTAGATGATGATAAATAAAGACACCACACCGTCGGACATCATCTGCAGAAGCGCCAAGATCAGCGCATACATATTGTTCACATCTGAGGTGATGCTCCGCTGCACCACAGCCGTGTCCGCGTTCAGATAAAATTCATAGCTCCTGCGCAGATAATTACGCATCATGCGCTCGGAGGTACGAAACTGATTGGTGTAGACAAATGCGAAGGTCAGCTTCTGCTGAACAAATAAAAATACGTTCTTAACCACAAAGGTTGCGATCAACAGAGCCATGATACTTACCGCAAAGGTCTCATAATCGGGACTGCCGAAAAGATTATAGACCCATGAAGCGATCCGGCTGTTCTGCACAGCCGCAGGATCTATGACAATATTGACCACCTGCACTAAAAGTCCCACTCCGGCAGTCTGTAAAAAGGCTCCGATTACCATAAGGACCATCAGCCCCGCCATGGTGCGCTTCTGCTTTTTATCCAATAAGATCTGAAGCTTCTTTATTATCTGCAACATTCTCACACCTCTTGTACTTTACTGACTCGGAGAATCCTTTCGCCGCGTGATACCCACCTGCTCATTCTGCCTGTGAATCAGGGGATCCTCATAGGCATCCATAAAGTCCTCTCCCAGCCGCACCACCTCATCCGCAAACTGAATGGCCTTGATCTCCGTAAGCACAGCCACCACCTTCCGAAACTTAAGTCCCGGAAAAAAGTTCAGCATTTCCATGGGAACGGTGGCGTCAAACTGCGGATATTCGCCAAACAGGGTCTGATAATCAAGCTCGTCTCTGGGATGGGGCTTCAGAAAAATCGTGCCCTCGGGCTCGTACATTTTAATAATATCTCTGAATATACGCTCCCGCACATCCAGTGTACACAGGGGATCAGTCAGGATCAGGATCTTGTCTCCCACCTCGCTGCTCTCCCTGATCTGGCGCTCCAGCTTCTCTCTGTCCCGGATAAAAGCCTGCAGGATGATCTGCTTGTCCTCCTCCGTCAGCCGGTCCACCAGCGCCTGTCTGGGCTCCTCGATATAGCGGGGGCAGGGGTACTGAATCGCGGATATATCATTGACCTCCATGTCCAGACAATACTTCCCATATCCGTTCTGCACAAAGATCAGATTCAGGCGGCGGGACAGAAAGGCTTTTAATGCAAAATGCCCTCTGTTGTCATAGCGGGCCGCGTCAAAATTCTTCAGACAGTTCAGCCCGTCCTCCAGCGCATGATAGGGAATCTTTTTTTGGTTCAGGTAATACCCGATGGGATCAGAGTCGCAGTAGACGTAGACATCCTTATACTCTTTAAAATCAACAGGGATATAAGGTTCCTGCAGCGCGGCGTAGCGTCTTGTAAAACGGATGCGCCTGAACAGATTGCCCAGAAAACCTCCGGCTGATTTTCCTGCCGGTTCTTTTCTGAGACTGACCAGCTCCGGGAAACAGCTCTCATTTTTCTCGTCAAATTCCAATACCCGGGCAAAGAGTCCCGTACTCTCCACACGCTCCTTCAGATTCTCAAAATGGCAGGACATTTTCGAGAGCACAAGGGTCGCTCTGCCCCTTTTTTCACGGGGGAGCTTCAGTTCCTTCAAAAAGGTTACATACACATGATAATAGGTGTGGCAGACATAGATTCTGTCTTTTGCTTTCTGATTGTCTTTATTGCTGATATTTTTGTTGATGATATTTTTGTTGTTTATCTGATCTTTGTTTTTATTTTTACCCATTTGTCTCGCCTGCTTTGGCTGAAGGTCATGTTTAGCCTTTGGCCTTTATATTTAGCCTTTGAATTTAGCCTCTGAATCTGGCTTCCAAATTAGCCTCTATTGTACCACATCTTTCCGGCTTAGTAAAACTTTCCATTCCAATATTTAGAAAAAACCTCGTAAAATTAAGAAAAGCACAAGAATCTCTTTGCTGTTTTGTGTCAAATGCGGCAATTGCTGTTGCTGCGTTCGGGCGGTGTTCGGCCAGTGTCGGCAGTGGGAGACAGGGCGGAATCGGCAGACGGGCTGCGGTTGGGTGTTTTCTAATAGTGCGTCCGGGAATATTGCAATTTACGGGTCGGTTCTGAAGTGCATCCATGCACTGCAGAACCTGAAATGCGCATCCGTGCGCATTTCACCCTCGTCTGCGGTACGCACTATAAGAAAACGCTCCAACCTCCGCCAAATGTCTGCCGATTCCGCCCTGTCTCCCACTGCCTCGATACCAGCCGAATGCAGCAATGGCAAATAATGCGTGATACCGATAAAACTGCACCGGGGTTTATTATTAATTACGGCATAGTGTTGTCTGGGATGGCGCTTTGTGTTTGTGTCAGGGCGTATAGCCAGATGCCCCAGTAGGAGTCTTCTGTGTCGAAATACCCCAGGGATTCAAGGCCCATTCGATCTGCGTCCGCTATTTCTCCTCCTGAGAAGATGTATTCACAGCCCAGGTCTCTCAGGGCCTGCATATCGAATTCAAGGCCCTCATATACCACGCTGCTGTCTTTTGACAGCATCCAGTAGTTGCCCGAAAGCGAGTTGAAGAGATAGCATCGATTGCCCCATTTGTCAAAATACACTGCAGTCTCCGGGCTTTTGTCAAGCTCCCCGGCGATCACGCGGCGAAAGGCATTCTTGTACTCCAAAGGATAATTGTTGGAGTAACCGTCCACTGTGTAAAAGCCGTGCATGAGAGAGGGCGCGGGGCTGACTCCCAGATGGGCAATGCGATAGTCTGACATTTTTCTGCCGATGGCCTGTTCAAGCTGCTCCATCAGTTCCTCTGAATAATAGCTTTCCCATGAAATATAACCAGTGATACCTGAACCGTTATTCTTTTGGTTCACATTCCTGTAAAAATCAGAATTGTGCAAAACCGTGTTCGCTGTGGGTAAAAGGATGAGGGCGATTGCTGCGCACTGTATCGGGAGGCTCGATAAGATTGCTTTGAGTGAACACAAACTTGCCGCCTTTTTGGTTGTGGTCCACCAATAGGAAGCCGCCATGGCAAACTCCAGATACCATCCCGCGGGATAAAGCCAGTAAAACCGCTCTATCTGAAAATAGTGTAAAAAACCCGTGACATTGTTCTTCCATGCCGTCACAGGGCCGGACTTGCACACACCATAGAATACTGCGATGAAAAGCAGTATTGCCATACCTCCCAGTGCGGTGAGATATTGTCCTTTTGCCTGACGATTGAGTTTCCGGTAGAAAATCCCGCCCAGAATCAGAGACAATACTATGGGCAGAATCAATTTCTCGTGATAGGTGAACGCATGCTGGCCGCTGCTCATAAACATGTCTCTCACAGCTCTTCCAAAGGGCATGGCGCCGTTTACCATCTCCTCCCGGTGGCTCACATAAGCGGCCTGTCCATTCAGAGATCTTCCGAACAGGATCTCTGTGATCAGGCTTAGATTCGTCAGCAAATAAACGGATAATAGCAGGATGAAGCCCGCAAGGATCCATTTTTGTGTGCCCGGATCTGTGTACGCCGCCTCACCTTTGAGTCTGTGGGCATGCATATTGATTTTCCTCTGTAAGGCTGTGGTGGTCAGTGCAAGCAGCCATAGGCCCAGCACTGCATAGCCGGTGTAGACCAGGTGACTGGTGAGACCGAATATTGTTACCAGTGTCAGAGCAATGGGAATCCGCTTTTTCTTGGATAAGCAGAGGAATGCGTAGAGAATCATCGGTATGCCCATCTGGGAAAATCCGTAGACGGGATAGAGCGGAAGCATACAGAACAGGCCTGCCGCAGCCACCGCCAGAATACTGCTGTCCGTCAGTTCACGCACTGCCAGATACATCCCCAGAAAGCCGCCCAGAAACAGCAGACTATAGGTGCATAAGAATGCATAAAAGGGCGGAAGCAGGCGGTACAGTGGAATAAAAAGGACGGCGGAGGGAGCAAGTCCGCTGGCATTGATGCCTCCCAGCATCTCCGGGATAATTCCCTCCCCCGGATGTCTGGCTGTGAGGACATAGTTCATCATGGATTCATCCAGTTGATCATGGACGGTAAAGACGCTGCCCTCCCCCAGAATCAGATTGGGACTGATAACGATACAGAACAATAAAAGACCGACCCACCATAGGGGCAGGCCGTCTGTTTTTCTGATTATATGATGCAGACGTTCTATCCATCCGGCGATTTTTCCAGTCATAAATCCGCCTCTCTCATGTCATGATGCCTCTTCTTACAGCAGAAAACAGGCAAAGTCGTCAAAAGTGTACGATGATATAGTCTCCCCGGTCCACAATGGAACCCTCCGCAGGAAAGTTGGGCAGATCAAGGGAATACTGCTCGGCCTCGTCATAATGGGAATTGTCCTTCAGCGGTTTGACAGTATGGCCGTGAAACCGCATGAATCTCACCAGCTCCTCATCGTTGTCAAAAGCATACTTTCCCCAACTGATCACCGACAGGGACGGCGTCTGAGCCACCCATACTCCATACTCACGGTTAAATTTTTCCAGCAGTTCATCGTCTATCAGATCTGTTATGCGCTTCATTTTGTAAAAGGTGTCCGAATTGTACTGCACATAAGCGTCCTGAACCAGACTCCGGGGATTCTCCCACTGCCCCGTGAATACCACAGGCTTGGAGGTATCAAAGTTTTTCTCCAGTTCGGCGGCCACACGGGCCGTATATTCCCTGGCATACTCATATTTCCGATAGTCCACATAGAACCAGCGGTTCAAATCTGTGCATTGATTCCAGATGATCACAGCGGCGATAAGCAATAGAAAGCAGCGGCTTCCCCGCACGGCAACAGTCCATAATCCGTCTTTTTCTCTGCGCATCGCCACGCTCGCAAAGTTCTGAACAGCCCAGGAAGCGATCAGCATCCCGTAACCGCAGATCAGGGGCAGAAATTGCGCCGAGCGATACAGTGTTGCCTTTCCCTCCACTACCGCCAGCAGAAATGCCGCTATGAAACAGCCGATGGTCAGTGGCATGATCCACCAGTCCTTCAGTCGGATACTGCGCCACAGGCCGTACAATACCATGATTGCCGCGGCAAGTACAAATATCCTGATCGGAAGATAGGCGTAGGCAAATACGCCATACATCACAAAAATCCGCTTAAGCGCCATGGCAAACTCCGCGCCGGCCCCGGGCCTGACCATCCATCCCAGCAGTTCGGTTATCGAGCGCTGCACAGCCTCGTCTCTCAGATAATTCAAACCAAATATTGACATCACAAGTTTCAGGATCACACTGCGGAATATCATGGCGGCAAGCGCCGTCACAGCGGCTGTAAACAAATTTTTTATAATTGCAGACCGCACTCCTGCCAGACGCTCTGTCAGAAGCATCAGCAATACTCCCACCAGCCACACGATCATAAAGGATTCGTAACAGCCTATGGAAATCGTGAGGGCAGCCGCAGCCAGAGCGAAATTGTGAAATGCCGCTGCCTGTCTGCCATTTCTCCCTCCCAGACGATTGAACCCTTCCCGCATCAGGCACAGGCTTACGCCACAGCTCAGATAACCGATGGCAATCCCGTTGTGAAGATGATAGGTAAATACTTCCGCAATGAGCGGACAGGTCAGAAACACGCAGGAAAAAAGCCAGTACCCATAACGCGGCAGCCTGTCTCCCAGAATCGAGTAAAACAGCAGCCCCCATATCGTCACAGCAAGCATTAATAACAGTACTGCGGCAAAATCTGTCAGAAAAGGTGCAAAATCCGACAGATGCATTATTTTGTTTAACAGAAACAGAACCCAGCGCCCCACCACGGCCGCCAGACCCTCCTCAAAATAATAAGCATAGGGCGTATCGTCAATTCCCATCGCCGGATGCGCGATCTTAAAGCCGTAACCGCATGCAGCGGCAAGGGACAAAAACAAGATATATGCCTTACTTCCATAGATTTTGGATAAATCCGTCTTCCACTTTTCCATAATGCATATTATACCTTTTATTGCCATTTTAATCAATAAAATTTGCTACACAGTCCTTACCCCGAACATGCGCAGGTATTCCAGCGCCATCTGCAGTGATACTCCCAGCTTTTTCTGAAGTTTTTCTAAAATATCATCCTCCGAAAGGCCATATTCCATGCCCATCTCTATAATTCCTTCTGCCTTTCCCTCAGCCTTTCCCTCAGCTTTTCCTTCTTCTCTTCCCTCGGCTCTTCCTTCCGCCTTTCCCTCAGCCAGCCAATCACGTTTCATTTCCTCTACTGCCAGACACATATTGCAGCCTCCTTCCTCCGTTATTTCCAGTCTCTTCAAAATATCCGCATTGTCCGTCATCACTGCCATGGTCTCAGCCGTCTCCATATCCAGGTGTGAGAACGCCTCCCCGCTCCACAGGCGCAGCAGACCATCTTTATCCTGTCGTAGCTGCAGAGTTGCCAGAAGCAGTTTTAAGTCTGTGCCAAATCGTGACAGATCACTTCGTTCTTGCGCACAAAACAGTGTCATTCCATAATCATGAAACAATTCCTGCCAGCCGTCCTTCTCCTGCCCGAACCGCATCATATCCCGCAGGCTTCTCGGCCCATCCCAGGGCTCTGACCCGTGATAGAAGCAGATCGTATAGACCGGGCAGAGCCTGTCGTCCTGCATCAGGCGTTTGATCCAGTTTCCTGCAGGCCGCCCCTGCCTTTCAAACGCCGATCTCCTGCAGCTTATAATGTTCCGTATCTGCCGCCCGTACTCCATCTGGTCATAGCGCATGATGCGCCAAGGCATGGCGTAATCAATCGCGCTTTGGTTCTCAATCGCTGTTATGATCAGACATTCTCCCGTTTTCATCCGCTTGCGGATATCCCGGATGCCATTATCGTGACGGGGCTGCTCTACAGCCTCCGCCTGTGAACCGGTATCCGAAACAACATCCACATACCGCTCCGAGGCGTCCTGCAGCTGTTCTCCCCGCACCACTGTCCTGCCGTCAAAAAGCACGGCGTTGAACAGGTCTGCAAACCTGTCGTTGTCCGACAAATAGCGGTACATCGCATCATCGTATTTTCCCATAATCCTCCTGTCTGCAGAGGATCAATACTGAGCCCTCTGCCACTGTACATATTTTAACGATACTTAATTCAAGTGGAAAAGGCATAAATGCCACGGCAGAACTGCCGGAAAACCAGAAACTTTTAAACACATTTTAGAATTGATAAAATCATTGTAATGCAGAGGTGATCAACTGTCAAGTGCTTCAAAAAATTTTAACTGACCGGACTGTACAAAACCATGCGCCCGGCAGACATTCAGACTGTCGGGCGCACTCCTGTTTTATAATTTTCCTGTCCCTGGAAATTTCCTATTTCCAGAACTTCTTCTTTTTACCTTCCTTATTATCCTTAGGCTCTTTGCCGCTCTCCCCTGCTGCCTCCTGGGCTGCCTTTGTGGCGTTCAGGGAATCGCCTGTCAGAGCGTCGAACTGTTTTAACAGCTCCTTCGCTTCGGGCTTCAGTTTGTCGGGAACTTCCACCACCAACGTCACATAATGATCTCCTCTGACGTCGCGGTTTCTCAGAGTGGGCACACCCTTGCCCTTCAGGCGTACCTTGGTGTCAGTCTGTGTGCCGGCTTTCACATCGTAGATCACCTTGCCGTCCACAGTATCGATGTATATCTCGCCGCCCAGCGCAGCCACTGCGAAGGACATGGGAACAGTGGAATAAATATTGAACTCCTGGCGCTGGAAAATGGGGTGTCTGCCCACGATGACCTCCACCAGCACATCTCCTCTGGGGCCGCCGTTGGTGCCGGGCTCTCCCAGACCGGGCTGGCGCACGGACTGTCCGTTGTCGATGCCGGCAGGAATCTCCACGGAATAGCGTTTCCGCATGGAAATATATCCCGTGCCGTGACAGTCCACACATTTGTCCTTGATCACCTTACCGCTGCCCTGACAGTCGGGACAGGTCTGTACATTGCGCACCGTGCCGAAGAATGACTGTTGTGTAAACACCACCTGTCCCTTGCCTCCGCACTTACCGCAGGTCTCGGGCGTGGTACCCGGCTTCGCGCCGCTGCCGTTACAGGTCTTACAGGTCTCCTTAACAGTCAGGTCGATCTCCTTGCTACAGCCGAACACGGCCTCGTCAAAAGTGATCCGCACACTGGTACGGATATTTGCCCCTTTCATGGGCCCGTTGCTGCGTGCACCGCTCCTGCGGCCGCCCCCGAAGAAATCGCCGAAGATATCACCGAAAATATCGCTGAAATCAGCGCCGGAAAAGTCAAAACCGCCGGCTCCGTCAGCGCCGCCCTCAAAGGCCGAATGACCAAATTGATCATACCGGCGCTTTTTATCCGGATCGCTCAATACCGCATACGCCTCGGAGGCCTCTTTGAATTTCTTCTCCGCCTCCGCATCCCCGGGATTCACATCGGGATGGTACTTCTTCGCCAGAGCGCGATATGCCTTTTTAATTGCCGCTTCATCGGCATTTTTATCCACACCGAGGACTTCATAATAGTCCCGTTTCTGTTCTGCCATAGTTCCCTCACTCCGCCGCATACGCGGCACACTGATTCATTATACTTCGCGGAAATCTCCGTCGATCACATCGTCCTGAGGAGCGGAAGTGTCTGCACCCGCATCCGCTGCGCCGCCCATGTTGCTCATATCAGGGCCTGCTCCGCCCTGTGCCTGCTGCATGTTCTCATACATCTTAGTGAAAAGGGACTGCGCGGAATTGGTCAGTTTCTCCTTTGCCGCCTTCAGCTCGTCGATATCGCTGTCGCTCATCTCTCCGTCTTTGGTGCGCTCGAGGATTGCCTTTACGGCATCCAGATCTGCCTGTACCTGGGTCTTGTCGCTGTCAGCAATCTTGTCGCCCACCTCATTCAGAGCTTTCTCGGTCTGGAACACAAAGGAGTCAGCCTCGTTTCTGGTCTCAACCGCCTCCTTGCGCTTCTTATCCTGCGCTTCAAACTCAGCGGCTTCCTTCACTGCCTTCTCGATATCCTCGTCGGACATGTTGGAGCCTGCCGTGATGGTGATATGCTGCTCCTTACCCGTGCCCAGATCCTTGGCGGATACGTTTACAATACCGTTGGCGTCGATATCAAAAGTAACCTCGATCTGAGGAATTCCTCTGGGTGCGGGAGGGATTCCGTCGAGACGGAACTGTCCCAGTGATTTATTGTCTCTCGCAAACTGTCTCTCACCCTGAACCACATTGATGTCCACCGCGGTCTGATTGTCCGCTGCAGTAGAGAACACCTGGCTCTTCTTGGTGGGGATGGTAGTATTTCTCTCGATCAGTCTGGTTGCCACGCCGCCCATGGTCTCGATGGACAGGGACAGAGGCGTTACGTCCAGCAACAGGATATCGCCTGCGCCTGCGTCGCCGGCAAGCTTGCCGCCCTGCACGGACGCGCCCAGAGCCACACACTCGTCGGGATTCAGAGTCTTGGAAGGCTCCTTGCCGGTGAGCTGTCTCACCTTATCCTGCACTGCGGGAATACGGGTGGAACCGCCTACCAGAAGCACCTGACCCAGATCGGAGTTGTTGAGTCCCGCATCCTTCATGGCGTTCTGCACGGGAATCGCAGTCTTCTCCACCAGATCATGCGTCAGCTCGTCAAATTTTGCACGGGTCAGATTCACGTCAAAATGCTTGGGACCTGCATCCGTAGCCGTGATGAAGGGCAGATTGATATTGGTGGTCATGGCGCTGGAAAGCTCTTTCTTGGCCTTCTCGGCAGCTTCTTTCAGTCTCTGCATGGCCATCTTGTCTCCTGACAGATCCACGCCCTCGGTCTTCTTAAACTCCTCCAGCATCCACTGCGTGATGCGATTGTCAAAATCATCGCCGCCAAGGAAGGTGTCGCCATTGGTGGCAAGCACTGTGATTACGCCGTCGGCAATCTCAATGATGGAGACATCAAAGGTACCGCCGCCCAGATCATAAACCATGATATTCTGCTCTTTCTCGTTGTCCAGACCATATGCCAGCGCTGCCGCGGTAGGCTCGTTGATGATACGCTTCACATCCAGACCCGCGATCTTACCCGCATCCTTGGTAGCCTGACGCTGCGCGTCATTGAAATAAGCGGGAACCGTGATGACCGCCTCCGTCACCTTCTCTCCCAGATAGCTCTCCGCATCCGCTTTTAACTTCTGCAGGATCATGGCTGATATCTGCTGGGGCGAGTATTTTTTGTCGTCAATTGCACGCTTGTGATCCGTACCCATCTCTCTCTTGATGGACGAAATGGTCTTCTCAGCGTTGGTCACTGCCTGACGCTTTGCAGGCTCGCCCACCAGACGCTCTCCGTTTTTGGTAAATGCCACTACGGAAGGTGTGGTTCTGGCGCCTTCGGCATTCGCTATGACGGTGGGTTTTCCGCCTTCCATAACCGCTACGCAGCTATTGGTTGTTCCCAAGTCGATTCCGATAATTTTACTCATTTTATTCTCCTCCTGTTTTGATAACTGATTAATTACTGTACTACTGCAACCATGCTATGTCTCACTACCGCATCGCGATAGGTATAACCCTTCTGTAATTCCTGAGCGACAACGCCGCTCTCATACTCCCCGCTCTCAACCTGCATCACCGCATTGTGAAGATTGGGATCAAACTCACAGCCCACCGCCTCGATAGGCTTCACTCCTATGTTGTCAAGCTCTGTGAGAAGCTGTTTATAGATGCGGTTCATGCCGTCCACAAACGGGTCCTCCCGCTGCTCCTCGGGAACCGTCGCCAGTCCCCTCTCAAAATTGTCCACCACGGGGAGGAGCTTTTCTATCACACTCTTTGCCCCCGTCTCGAACATGGCCTGTTTTTCTTTATCTGTGCGCTTACGAAAGTTCTCAAACTCCGCCATCTGACGCTTGACCCTGTCCTCAAGCTGCTCGATCTGCTCCTTGTAGGCATCGCTCTTTTTGTCCTGTCTGGCCTGCTTTTTGGCCGCCCGCTGCTCCGCCCGGGTCATATTTTTTTCCGGCCCCCCGTCTGCGGCAGCCTCTCCGGAATCTACGGAATCCGCAGCCTGCTCTTCCGCCGCTTCTTCCTCATCCGCCGATTCTTCCTCCATAGCCGCCTGTGCGCTCTCTTCCATTATATCCTCTAAACCTTTTTCCTGATTTTCCATCCCGCACCTTCCTTTCTAAAACTTCCGCCGTGCTTTCTCACACTTCCCGGTATATCTCATCCAGTTTACTCTGCAGGGTCTTTAAAGTACCTACGACCTTGTCATAATCCATTCGCTTGGGTCCGACAATGCCTATAGTACCCTTCATGCCTTCTCCCAATTCATAAGTGGCTGTCACCACGCTGCAGTCCCGCATACTCTTCACCGGAGTCTCGTCTCCGATATAGACCTGAATTCCGGAACTGTCCTCCTCGGCCAACGTATTCTGAAGGAGATTGCTCAATAGCTGCTTTTCCTCAAAAGTTGTGATCAACTCGCTGGCCTTCTGCTGATCGGCAAGCTCCGGGTAACGGAAAATATTGTTGGTTCCGCTGGTATAAATCTCCAGATCTTCCTCGGCCTTGATGGCCTCCGCCACCGCGTCGATCACCTCGCTCACGATAGCGCTGTGAATCCCTGCCTGCTGCTTCATTGCCGCTATCATCCCCAGATTGATCTCCTGCATGGACATTCCGGTCAGATTGGTATTCAACAGAATATTCAGCTTCAGCAGGGTCTCGTCAGACAGCTCCTCTCTCACGGTAAGAATGTTATTTTTAATCACATTCCCCTCCGCCACTATGACTGCCAGAAGCTGCCCTTCATCAACGCGGGAGAGCTGAATGAATTTTACCTTGCTGCCGTGGGTCTGGGGCGCGGATATCAACGTGGCGTACTGCGTATTCTGAGCCAGCACTCTGGCCACCTGCTGCAGCATCTGTTCCATCTTATCCTGACGCTCCAATAACATTTCTTTCATCTCCACCACTTCGCGCTCCCGCGCCTCCATCATGGTGTCAACATAAAAGCGATAGCCCTTATCAGAGGGAATGCGTCCCGCAGAAGTATGGGGCTGTAGAATATATCCCATCTCTTCCAGATCGGCCATCTCATTTCGGATCGTCGCAGAGCTCAGATTTAAATCAGTGTACTTGGAAATGGTTCTGCTGCCCACCGGTTCGCCTGTCTCCAGGTAATTCCGGATGATAGCCTGCAAAATTTTTGCCTTTCTCTCGTCCACTGTATCTGCTCACTCCTCTCTGCCAATCTCCTGTCAACGGGTCGCTGCCCGCTGCGGCTTGTTTGTTAGCACTCGTTCAAAGGGAGTGCTAACGCCTTCTTTACATAAGATAGCACCACAACTATTTATTGTCAACAGCTTTCACGGAAAAAAGTATAAAGAAATTATAAAAAAGAAAATATGAATTTGAATAAAAAGACCACGGAAACCTGCTGCAACTACAGCCTGAATCCGTGGTCTGACAAGACGATATGTCTATTGAATTATACCGGTCTGAAACTAGACGGCGAAGCTGCCTGTGAACTCCTTGTTCATCACATAATAAACGGTCTGCTCCTCAGGCTTAACATAAAGCTCAATACTGGTCAGATCAGCGAGATCGCCATTGAGATCATATGTCCACACATCCTTTGCAATCTTAACCAGATCCTCCTGAGTGTAGGACTTGCCGGAAAACTGCACATGTACCTCACTCTTGATCTCAGCCTTCTTTGCCGCAGGCTTTGTCTCTTTCTTGGCAGGCGCCTTCTTTGCCGGAGCCTTCTTTACGGTCTCTTTCTTAGCAGTCTCCTTTTTAACGGTTTCTTTCTTAACTGCTGCAGGCTTCTCAGCCTTAACTTCTGTCTTTTCTGCAGGAGCCTCTGCTTTCTTCGTCTCTGCCTTAACTTCTGTCTTCACTTCTGCGGGGGTCTCTGTCTTTTTTGCCTCAGCCTTAGGCGTGGTCGCTGCAGATGCCACTGCAACGGGCTTTACAGTCTTCTTTGCTGCCATAACACGTCTCCCTTCTGAATCCTCTGCGGATTTCCTCTCTATCTCATACTCATTACAAGTCCCCGAGATATACAAATAATATTTAAAAATAACCTGACAAGACACAGTTTATCTCTTTTAACTACACTTGTCAACCGCATTTGTCACAAAAACGCACACATTTATCACAAAAATAGTATGCTTTTTGTCTAATACTGTGCATCGCCCGTGTAGGCGATGAGTGTTGCCTTCCTCACACCTTCCACTTTCAGTATCTCGCCAAGCGTCTGCTCGGGGTTTTTGCCCAGCACACAGGTCAGCTCCACTCTGCTGCCGTCTCCCGCTTTTGATTTTAATTTTCCCCTGCTCTGACGGATCAGCGCCGCCACATTTTCCTCTGCGGATATTTCATAATCGGCCACCAGAAGATAACCGGTCCGTCCTCTTCCGATCCAGCGCATACACACAAAGATAAAGCAGATGACCACTGTGCCCAGAAACGCGATAAAGAACAGTCCTGCGCCGGCCGTCAGCCCGGCGGCGATACCAAGGAATAAAAATCCCACGTCCAGCGGGTCCTTCACCGCAGCTCTGAAACGGACGATAGACAGCGCACCCACCATGCCTAACGAAAGTACAATATTAGAGGAAATAGTCATGATGATAAAAGCCACAGTCAGGGTAGTCATCAATATCAACAAACCGAAATTTTCCGAGTATACCGCACCCTGATAAAAAAACTTATAGACGATATACAACAGAATCCCACACAAAAAAGCCGTGCTCAGAACAAGACATATATATTGAAGAGACAGGTTTTCCACCAATCCCATCTGATTGATGCTCTCTTTTAAAATACTTTTTAATGTATTCATACACTCTCCGTTTCCGCACCCCAAAGAGGCGCTGCTCTCAATATCCTCTCGCGGCATTCTGTGCTTCCACACAGGCCACATATTTGGACACCGCTGACTGTATCGGCCCCACGGACGATAAGATATCGCTGATATGCCCCGGCAGATATTCATTGTATTTTACTTCCAGCACCACACGGTCAATATAAGTGTTGGACAGGTATCTCTCGTGACTCAGACAATTCTCTACGGGTCCCCATGCAATCTCCTTGTCAAACGTGACGCGCAGATCCGACAGCGGCAGCACATAAGCCTCCCGCACATAATCCACGGTCACCACCGGAGCAAAGCCCTCCGTCTCAATACCGATCTGAAGCCTGCGCAAGAGCGAATCCCGCCCTGTGATCTCTGCCGCCGAAGCGTTAAGCAGCAGATCCGTCTCTTCCTTTGTCAGCATCTGCCCGCGCTTTGCGATCCGTGTCCCCGTCTTCTCCTTGCATTCCAGCCTGCATTTCGACGAATCTCCGTCATAAAATCGGATGCGGTACTTTTTCCGGTCGTGTACGCCGTTTTGCTTCTCCCGCAGCGCCCGTCTGTCCGGTGTGTCAAAATACACGCTCCGGATGAAATACTCCCCGGATTCTCCGGCATGTTCATCCGGCCGCATCACCCATTTCAATCTTCCCTGCAGCAGCACATACTGAACGGGTGTGAGCACATACTTTAATTCATGTCTGCTACCGCTTCTGTTCCACATAAATTCCTCTTCTGAAATCTCTCACATAGACTCCGTCCGCCGACATCCTCGGAATCACAACGCTGTCCACCGGCTTCTCTGCCAGAGTCAATGTCAGAGTCTCCCCTTCCTTCAGATTAAACCCAAAAGAAAACTGCCCCAGGCTCTCGGCACTGTGATTGTCCTCTCCCACAAGCCGCATGGTCTCACCCGGTTTCAGGAGCATCACCGGAAGCGCATACCGGTAAGGATCGTCGCCGTCGCTGAGATAATACCCCCTGGTACTCACTGTCTGTCCTGACAGGTTCACCAGCTCCACATAGTCCTCTTTTCCCCTGGCCGCCACTGCCTGAATACGAAGCTCCGGCTCCGGCGACTCGCTCATCACAAGTTCTACCTTCACCGCATCTCCGGTAATATTCTCACCCTGCAGCACCAGCTTTTCATTCCGGCAGGGCACACCGTCTACAAGCCAGTGATCAAATTCCTCATTGGGTCCCGGGCAGGGTTCCAGCGTAACCGGAAGCTCCTTCAGATAAGTCCCCGTAAAAACAGAATCCGCATAATACATCCCGTTTATCATTACCGGATAAGCGGCACTTCCTGACATGACTGTCAGATTGTATCGCCTCGTATATCCGAACTTTTCTCCGATATCCTGAAACACATACTGGGGTCTCTCCACCGCAAAGCTCTTGATCTGCCCGATATTTTTCTCAACGGTCTCCATATTCAGCGGCTCATCCTCCAGAAGGACTCCCCCCACCAGCCCTTCCGTCTCAAGCATCCGGGCGATCTCCATTCTGTGGGAAGCGTGCAGGATGTCCGTCTGCTCTGCCACATGCTCCGCTCTCATGACGCCATTCATCAGATCCAGCGTATACGAGGCAAAAAATCTCCTGCAGTCCTCCCGCTGCATCAACGCCGCAAACAAGGGCGACTCTCCATTCAAAAGCTTGTCCAGCGTCATCTCATTCACCAGACAGCCGATGGTGTCATGATAGAACATCAATCCGAAACCGTAATCCGCGTCATATAAAAGCATCCGGTAGCGGCCGTCAAAGACTCCGCCCTGACGATATCCCTGCTCCCCTGCCTCATACCGGTAGGTCTTCACATTTCCCCCCGGCCAGTCGTCATTTCCAACATAATTCTCTATGGCAAAATACCGCAGATAATTCTCTACATCCAGAAACTCGCACAACTTCCGGTAATTCTCCTCCCGGGTCATATCCAGTCCGGCAAGGAATTCATACTGAGCGTTAAATTCCTCCGCCTGCCGGATCTCCTCCGCGTCCGTCTCATCCGACGGAAGCTTTTTCGTGTCGCTCCCCTCAAGTACCACGAAGTTTCCGTCGTACTCCCCGTAACGATTCTCAAAATACTGCTCGTCATAATTGGTACAGAGCCAATAGCTTCCGTAATAGAGTCCGTTGATATAGACACAGACAGGCCGGACATGCTGCGTGTCCTCAAATCCCGCCTCGTCCGCCAGACGGTTCACCAGCTCATTGCGCACAAAACCATAACCGTAATCCTGCCCCGAATTTCTAAGCAGCAGACGCTTATGCTTTCCGCCCAGTGTGCCGTCCTCCAGAGAATACAGCGTGTCAAAAAAATTGCCGGAAAACCGGTTTTGCCCGTCATACTCCTTTCGGGCATAAAGCCTCAGAGACTTGTGTTCATGAAGTCTGGACGCGCCCCCTGCCACTCTCACGCCACCCTGCCGGGACAGAAGCCTCCCGCCGCCTGCGTCAAACAGCTCCAGCGTAACCTCCCGTTCCCACTCTCTGCCGCGCATGGTGTAATTGGCCTCCAGCCCGCTTCCCGGATGCACACCCGGATGTTCCTCCATATACGCGTCATACTTTGCTCCCGGTACCAGAATGCCCGCCTCATAGCCATACAGCCCCTCCGGGTCTCCCACGATGCTGAGCACCGGCATATCATACCTGTTTCCGATCTCACTGCCGCAAAAATATGTCCGGGTGATGGTCTCAGACTCTGTGCCGTCCTCATAATACGCCTTAAATCTCAGCACATAGACCTGTTCCTCCTCCCCGGCAGCTAAAAGTACGGGCTCCGTATATGCCTGTCCCACATCCGGTCCCGGCTCCGCACAGTCAAAGCTGTAATACACCCTTGTTCCCTTCGGCGCTGCGGCCCGTACCTCCGTATCCCTGTCATAAAAACCGCTCTCCGGGAGAACTGCAAAAGTCCCGGCGGCCTCTCCTTTGCCATCACCCCAAAAGCTCCCGCCCACGCCGCGCTCTGTCCACGCCACCGCAGCGGCGCAAACCACAAACAATGTCCCCATGACTGCGAGGAAAATACTCATTTTTCTGAATGTCATTCCCTCCAAAAGCACTCCTCCGCCTCTATCTCTATGCCATCAATCCAAAGTATGCCAGTACGATCAGTCCCAGCGCGATCCTGTACCAGCCGAATATCTTAAAGTCATGCTTCTTGATATAGCCCATCAGAAATCTCAGAACAAACAGTGACACCACAAAGGACACTGCCGTACCCAGCAAAAGCAATACCAGCTCCAACGACGTGAAGGCAAAACCGAATTTTACCACCTTCAACAGACTCGCGCCAAACATCACCGGAATCGCCAGAAAAAACGTGTACTCCGCCGCCACAGTGCGGGAAATTCCAAGCAGCAGAGCTCCGACAATGGTAGCGCCGGATCTGGAGGTCCCCGGAAATACCGCCGCGATCACCTGAAACACGCCGATCATCAGAGCCATCTGAAAGTTAAGGTCCGCCAGCTCATTTACCCTGGGACTGCGTCCCTTATTCCAGTTCTCGATCACGATAAAGGCCACGCCGAATACGATCAGCGCAATCGCCACACACACAGGATTATAGAACAGCGCATCCAGCACATCGTCAAACAAAATACCGATGACCGCCGCAGGCACACAGGACACCAGAATCTTAAACCACAGCGTCATGATATCCATTTTGACAAAGGACATCAGACCGCTCTTTCCCTTCCGCTCCTTCCCGGTCAGGGCAAAGGGCCATATCTGATTCCAGAACAGTACCACCACCGCAAGGATCGCCCCCAACTGGATCACCACATCAAACATACCAAAAAAGTCCTCGCTGACACCCTGAAAGGGAATCAGTTCCTCAACCAGAATCAGATGTCCCGTGCTGCTGATGGGAAGCCACTCCGTGACGCCTTCCACAATACCATAAATGATCGCCTTGATGATCTCAAACATAATTTCTCCATCCTGTTTTTAGTATTTATGCCTCTTGCAGACAACAGATAACCCACGTCCTATCTCTCCAGATAACGCATCAGTTCCTCATACCGCGCTGAGGCGTCCGCATATCCTTCCTCATAGAGCGCCCGCATCCTCTCCTTATCCCGCTCGATACGCCGCACCCTGCTGAGCTTCTGAGGACGAATGACAAATATCTGTCCCTTGTTCTCAAGCCTCTGAATATAATCCAGACACTCATTATATACAATGTGACGGTTTGCCATAAGCTCCGCTACTTTAGGATATTTTGCGTAACGCACTTTTATGAGCGACAACTGAGCCGCATCTATGGGCTTGCGTCTGAAACCTGTCTCCTTTGTCATGATCACCACATTCTTGCGGTAACCGTCCAGCACCGCCTTCTGAATGGGTATGGAATCGCTGAGCCCACCGTCCAGATAAGGCCTGCCGTCGATCATTACCGTCCGGGCTACCAGCGGCAGGGACGCGGATGCCCGCACTTTGTCAATGTCTTTTTTCATATCCCGCAGTCTCAGATACTCCGCCTTCCCGGTCTGCAGATTGGTAACCACGCTGTAAGCCTTTCCCTCATAACGCTTGAAAGCCTCATGGTCAAACGGATACAGATAATCGGGAATGGTGTGATAGCACATGTTCACATTCAGCAGATCCCCGGTAAACAGCAAACTCTCCAGACTGCAATAATGCTTGCTGTCCAGATAATCAATGCTCACATCTCTGGTTCTTCCCCGCTGCCCGGACAGATAATTACACATATTGCCCGCCCCTGCGGACACTCCGTAGACACTGGAGAATTCCAGCCCTTTATCCATAAACAGATCAAGTACGCCGGCAGTATAAATTCCCTTCATACCGCCGCCCTCCAAAACTAATCCAGCATGATACATAACTTACCTCCATACCCGTCACCGATCGGGATATTCTGTCTCCACAAATCTTCTGAGCACCGCCAGAGACCGCTCCACCTTCTCCGTGTCAATGCAGTAGGCCATGCGGAAATATCCCGGCGCCCCGAACGTATCACCGGGCACCAGAATCAGATCATATTTCAGCGCTTTCTGACAAAACAGCACAGAGTCTTCCTCCAGCGCTCTGGGGAAAATATAGAAAGTACCGCCCGGCTTTACACAGGTAAAGCCCAGCTTTAGCAGTTCCTCGTAAATCAGGTTCATATTCGTCTCGTAGACGCCAAGATCCGCGGTCTGCTCCAGCACCTGAGCCACCGCAAGCTGAATGATGGAGGGCGGGCAGTTATGCCCGATCCCTCTGGATATCTGTCCGCACATATTCACCATGGTCTCCGCGTCCGGACAGGCAGGATTTACCGCCACATAACCGATGCGTTCCCCGGGAAGGGACAGCGACTTGGAGAAGGAGTAGCACATAATACTGTTTTCATAAAAGCGGGACACACAGGGAGCGTCCGCATCCGCAAACAGAATCTCCCGATACGGTTCGTCGGATATCAGATAGATCTCATGCCCGTACTGCTTTGATTTTGCCCGCAGAATATCCGTCAATTTCTGAATGGTCTCCGTAGAATACACAATGCCGGAGGGATTGTTGGGCGTGTTGACAAGCACAGCCTTCACCTTCTCTGTGAGCATTTCCTCAAATGCCTTAAAATTAATCTGGAATGTGTCCGTATCGGGGGGCACCACTCCAAGCACCGCTCCCGACAGATTCACATAAGGCCCATACTCCGGAAAATATGGCGCAAAGGTAAGAATCTCATCCCCCGGTTCCGTCACCAGACGAAAAGCGTGAGCCAATGCACCTGCCGCGCCGGACGCCATAAAAATATGCTCCCTGCGGTATGGAATACCGAATCGTTTTTCAAGAGACGCCGCCACGGCCTCCCGCACGGAAGTGATTCCCAAACTCGGACTGTAACCGTGAAGCTCCATGGGATTTTGCTCCGACAGCATCCGTATCATGGCATCCGTAAATTCCTGCGGCGCAGGTACGGAGGGGTTTCCCAGACTGTAATCGAACACATTCTCGTAACCAATCTCCTGTCCTCTGGCTGTGGCAAACTCGGAGAGCTGCCGGATCACCGATTTTGCAGACAACATATCTATATACTTCTGTACTAACATATCCTATGCTCCTTCTGTTTTTCCTGTAACGATGGCTGTTCCCCGAACGGCAGGCATTGCTCCACACGCGGCAGTCACTGCTCCCCATGCTGCAATCACTGCTCTGCGCATGGCGCTTCCTCATCCTCCGTCCATGCCAGCGCACATTTCACGGCTCTACGCCAGCCCTTTAACAATCCGGCTCTTCTCTCAGCCGTCATTTGGGGTTCAAATACAGACTCCACACTTCTGTTGGCCCTGATCTCTTCCTTATCCTTCCAATATCCCACAGCCAGACCTGCCAGATACGCCGCGCCCAGCGCAGTGGTTTCGATACAGCCGGGTCTCTCCACCTGTGTCTCCACAATATCCGACTGGAACTGCATAAGAAAATTATTGGCGCTGGCTCCGCCGTCCACTCTCAGACTTCTCAAGGCTATCCCGCTGTCCTGCTCCATTGCCCGGATCACATCCGCCGTCTGGTAAGCGATGGACTCCAGAACCGCCCGAATAAAATGCGCCTTGGTGCAGCCCCTTGTGATACCTGTTATCGTACCTCTGGCATATTGATTCCAATAAGGCGCTCCCAGACCGGCGAAAGCCGGCACCACATACACTCCCGCAGTGTCCTCCACCTGCTCTGCAAACTCCTGAGACTGAGGCGTACTGCGGATCATATCCAGACTGTCCCTCAGCCACTGCACTCCCGCTCCGGCCACAAACACACTGCCCTCCAAAGCATACTCCACACTGCCGTCCGCGGTGGCGGCTATCGTTGTGAGAAGCCCCGATCTGGATTCAATGGCCTGCGCTCCGGTATTCATCAGGAGAAAACATCCCGTTCCGTAGGTGTTTTTCACCTCGCCCTGCTCGAAACAGCACTGCCCGAACAGCGCTGCCTGCTGGTCTCCCGCGATTCCCGCAATGGGAATGGGCCCGCCCAGAACAGACGGCTCCACCATCCCGCACTGTCCTCCGGACGCCACTACCCGGGGCAGCATGACTTCAGGAATCCTGAAATACTCCAGAATCTCCTGATCCCATTCTAATTTATGAATGTCAAAGAGCATGGTGCGGGAAGCATTGGTATAGTCCGTTACATGAGTCTTACCCCTGGTCAGATTCCAGATCAGCCAGGCGTCTACCGTGCCAAACAGCAACTCTCCGGCCTCCGCACGTTCCCGTGCGCCAGGAACATTGTCCAGAATCCATTCAATCTTGGTGGCGCTAAAATAAGCGTCGGGAATCAGTCCGGTTCTCTCCCGCAGCACCCTGTCGAAGCCATCCCGCTTCAGCTCTTCGATGCGGTCCGAGGTACGGCGGCACTGCCATACGATGGCATTGTACACCGGTTCACCCGTATTTTTATCCCACACCACCGTAGTCTCCCGCTGATTGGTGATACCGATACCGCAGATCTGATCGGCTCCCGCCCCCAGCTTGGCCATGGCCTCCGCGGCCACCGCAAGCTGTGACGACCAGATTTCCATGGGATCATGTTCCACCCAGCCGGGCTTCGGATAAATCTGCGTAAATTCCTTCTGGGCTATAGAACAAATATTACCCTTCCTGTCAAAAAGAATACAACGGGAACTTGTGGTTCCCTGATCAAGAGCCATGATATAACCTTGCATATAACCTCCCTCATTAAGCTTTGCTTTTCCTTTATCTCACGCGTATATTCACAAAGGCCCAGTTCTCTACCGCCGAAGCAGCCAAGAGCCGGGCCTCTCTCATTCATCCTCTAAAAAAACGCAGTCAGATCTGCATATGTGCCGCCGGGAATCTCCACTGCCTTCTCATCCTCCAAAAGCAGCCAGACACTCATCGCATTAGGGTTGTACACCGCATTGCAGTCCGCGGAGAACTGTAGATTCTTCGCAGCCGTCATATAATCAACGATTTCGATATTGGTTGCATACCAGATGTCTTCCCTGCCTCCCATGTATTCACAGAACTCTTCAATGACTTCCCAGTTGTTATTCTTGTCAAACTCATAGCTGTGCCCCCACACATACATGAGCTTCAGATACTGAGGTTTCTTGAACTCCGCAAAAAATCTGGCCTTCTCCATCAATTGAGGATCGTCGTGATGACAGGTGGCCTTCCATTCCATATAATCCACCGGCATCTCAAACTCACCCGTAGTCTCCACAACGCGGGCATACGCAATACCCAACTGACGGTAAAGCTGCTTGATCTCCTCACTGTAGGAACCGTTGGGATAAGCATGTCCGCGAACCACCGTCCCCATGATGCGCTCCAGCCCGATCCTGTCATCCAGAACCTCCTGTGCCACCGCCGTCATGGGACAGCGCGCGATGGTGGGATGCGTCATGGTGTGGGTCGCCACCTCATGTCCCTGATAGAGCTCCTTGATCTGCTCCTCGGGCAGACGCGGAATCGGCTTGTCCATTCCCATCATGCCATAGTTCAGATTAAAAGTCCCTTTGATCCCATGTTTGTTAAAAATATCGACCAGACGCACATCCTGCGGCTTGCCGTCATCATAACTCATGGTCAGTACCTTTGCTTTCCCCCCCGGGAAACATACATATACCTTCATCGCCATACCTCCGACCGCCCTTTGTATTCTAAATACAGGACAGCCTCTTTCCTGTTTTCTTTCCTTCTATAGTATAACTTTTTTTGCCATTTCGCAACTCTTTTTATACAATCCGGCATAGCCGGCATGGAAAGATGTCTTTATCAGAAGTTGAGGGAGGCAGCTTTTCCTGCGGCATCGCAGCAGCAGCGCAGGGTCTAGTCTCCAGTCTATTCAAAAGTATGTTCTTTGATAAAAAGATAAATCTTTTCATAATCATAGCTTGGATCAAAATATAATTCCACTTTTTTTCCTGAATGATTATAGCAAATATACAAGTTATGTTCATTTACAATATAAATGTTTTTGTATACATGCGCTAAATATAAATGCTGTTCCCATCGATCATTGGCATCCCGGATCGTCATTTCTTAAAGTCATACTCTAAAAGTGTTGTCAGAAGTATTGGTAATTCATTTTTATTTATATTTATTGCCACATCCTGTACACCATTTTTATATGGAATGTTTACTATATTAAATCCCATTTTTAATAATTTCGGTCAAACCTGTGTGCATATGTAGAAATGTCTTTGATCCTATATCCAGTTTGATACTGTCAATTTTGAAAACTTCAAAATACCATTAATTCCAGAACTTACTTTCCAATAGGGGGAGCCATTAAAGTGCCACTGACTACCAGGATGCCATTGCGGAGATAGTCCGGCAGCATATTTAATCTTAGCAAATTTTTCGTGCGGCGCCGGCCGCAGGAAAGGTACCATTACTGTTCTACTTTATCAATATAGAGGATATACCCGCTTCTGGGAAGATACGTTACCGATACATAGTCCCCTGACTTTAAGGAACCTTTTACAGGCGCTGTGCACTGAATACCATTGATGGTAAATTCATAGCCGGTAGGATCGCCATACTTCATATTCTCATAATAATCACATTCTATTATCGGGAGTGAATAATAATTCAATCCGGTAATTTCTGTGATTTCTCCCTGCATCTCCACGGCATCAGATTCCTTTTCCCGAAGCAGATAGATTCCTCCATGTGATAATTCTCCTATAACCAAGCACGTCTCGTCTATTGTACTCAGCACAACAATCAAAATTAAAAAGCGTATTCCGGGAAAGGTACGCAAGGTATGTTTCATGTATATCAAAAAAATGATAGCACCCAACGTACCCAATATCAAGGATATCAGCTCTTCAAGTGGTATATTTAAACATTCCCGAACATATCCGGCATAATCAAAATACATAGCTCTCACCTACCAGGAAAATAATTGTGTTGGCTTAGAATACATGTCATTCCCCATACCAAGGCCTATTGTTTTCGGACACTGCAGGTTCATTCCTGCATTAAACGTAATAGTTGTCGCTTTTGTAGCCACGCCATAGTCCACCTCCGGATTCCAACAATGATCCATTCCAATCAAAGGCCCTCCATTCACATCTGCAAAAGGACCGGCATAATCCTCTGGTTTTGTATAATTATCGGCCAGCCCCACCGAATAAGAAGCCGATAATCGGCTGAGTTACAAGTAACCTTTCCCGTATGCGTATAAAAATCTGCATTATCATTTTTAAAGTCCACCACCACAGATGCTCAAGCAAATTGTTATTGTGCACTTACTTGGTTAAAAACCGTTATTATGGATATAACTTTACTAACGTAATTGACTTAAATTCAAACTGCATTTCATTTGTAAAGTCACAAAGGATAGAAAGAATGATGTTGTTCTCCGGTGTAATATCAAACTCACTATATGCCCATTCGAGTCTTCCTAATATACAAGATTGGAAGGAATCCACATCCACTTGCAGTGTTTCCAATCCGAGCATTGTAATCAGAACGGTTTCCGTTCCATCCGTTAATTGCATTTCACAAGAATATGACTTACCCTTTTTGACAATATGCAGCCCTATAATACAATAATCGTGCATCCCGTGTCTTTTCAGATATTCCTTCACAAAACGGCGGGGAAGTTGTTTTACTACCTCTTCAAATTTCTTACTATATAGTTGAACATTCTCATTCCACTCTCTTTCCGCCTTTAAACGAATGCTCTTATCGCTATCATGCATCTGATACCAAAGCTCTTTTTTGTAATATTTCATTTTTTATTGCCTCCCTTATTTTGCTCTTGTTAAATCGCTTTTCCTGCATTTCCTGTTCTCATGGAAAACGCTCTGAGTCTAAGTCGTTCCCTGGTATCCTTAACCTGCTAACGGAATTGGTAACAGCGTCCACCCAGATTCGAATGAGCTCAATGGTACTGTAAATGGATTATCCGCTTGAAAAACAGTGGCTCCATCACCATAGCTATATTGTATTCCCACCTCTGCGTGAGTGCACACGGTATTTTAAAGAACGACTCCCGCTTTGTTGTTGTTTTGGAAGCTGGTGGAGACAGGCTTGCCGGTGCTGTCGTAGTAGTAATAAATAGTCTCGTCCCCAGTGGTCTGGGAGAGGAGTGTGCCGTTGTTGTAGCGGTAGGTGGTAGTCACGCCGTTTATGATGTTGTAGCCTGTTACGGTTTCATCTGCCCCTGGATACGACATGTCATCCGCGCTGATAAACCTCCTGACCTCCGGGTCATAGTACCGGGCGTTCAGGTAGTAGAATCCGGTCTCTTTGTCCTGCCGTTTATGGCCCGTACGTTTACCTATTCTGATTGCGCGCTGTCTACCTTGATATCAATAAACCTAATTCTCGGGTTTTGCCAATGTTCTAAGTACTCTAATTTATCGATAGTCCAAACGATAATATATCAAAACTAATCGGACACTCTAATAATGCCATCTTTTTTATTATATAACTTGGTAACGAATATCCTATTTGTGCAAAATCTGATCGAATATAAATATCAACTTTAACTTCTTCATAAAGTTCAATTAAATCATTAATGTAGCTCTTTTTCTCGTTTAATTGATTTAGCATTCTTTCTAAAACTTTTAAAAATTCTTTTTCATCATTATATTTCATCTCATATATCCATCTGTATTTAGATGATTTAATTCCAAATGTTAATATATCGTCTTTATTGATAAATTTTGTCGGTATCATATCTGTACCAAAATCTACTGCCATAGGTTTTATATCAGATATGCTAAATACTATTTCTCCATTAAATTTCATAACCGTTCTCCATGCTTTCATTTTTATGTGATATAAAAACCTTATCTACTATTCGCACAATTGTTTTCTTAATTACTCAACTTTCCCAGCAAGATAACTGTCCCAAATGCCTGAGTTATCAAGCAAAATTGCTGTCTTAAATGGTACATTGACATTAAAATAGCACCTAATCTTTGGTATAATAATTTTCTAACGCACTGAAGAATCTCCAGATTGGTAAACTGTTGCGTAAGGCAAATATCATCAAAAACTATGGCATCCCTGCATACGAGGTATTTCAATTCTTACTTCTGTTAGTATTTCAGGGAAAGAATTTGTTCCGGTTCCTGATGCTTCTTGCCGTGAAAGTAATCTCTGCTTTTGACACGCTCACCCGTAAAATAAGTAATTGTCTATTACTGCCATATTGGGGATTTGTTATTATTTCCAAATAATTGGATATATATGTTTTAGAGCGAATCTTATATAAACAACTTCCTATATACCATTGTGTAAGCTCTGTTGTTTCTGTTGATTGAAAATCTTCTAAAAGCATTGGCACTACCTCATCACAACTTTTAAAATGAAAAAAACCTAAAAAATGATTTTGCTCATTCTCTATTCCAAGCTTTTTGGCTTTTTGATAGTACTTTATCGCTTTAGGTAAAATGATTTTTTATGTTTTGGCATAAATGTCAGCGTTTGATTAGAAATTTCAAAGCTAAAACCAAACTCTCGTAACTCCGCTTCAAAAAGAGGAATAAGTGAATCAGGATGTTCTTCACGATATTTTTTTCATCAATTTTGGCTCATTCTATCCACTCTCTTAACAACCTGGGATTATTATTAATTACATCAAGACTCATCATTATATCTCCATCATTCAAGAATAAGGGGAAATACCTGTATCAGGCCGCAATTCAATACATCTTGCATTGTAGTAATAGCCCCGATAGCGGAAGGGATTCCTGGTCAGGATGCCGTCCGTATCAATTCCTTTGGTGGCTTCGGCGAAACTGGTTGGTCTGCGCCTGAGGTTTTATTCGCAGGTACCGATGAGTTTGGAGTTGCTGTTTCGGTAGATGGCAGTGATGTCTCCCTGCAGGTTTATGGAGTAGAAGTAGCTGACTTCTGCCTTAATGCCTTTTTTGTAGGTGAGGCAGACAACTTTTCCAGTGGCATCGTAGTGGTAGCGCAGGGTCTCGTCTCCGGTCTGTTCGGAAGGGGGTTCCGCCATTATGGTGGTATATGATAATTCTGTCATTTACAGTCTTAATGTGGCGCTTGCTGTCGAAATGATAATTGTAGCAGATAACTCATTTTGGCATCTGACTGTATTCAATATTATTGTCACTTGTTTTGTTGCTTGTCCAGCTTTTTTAAAGCAGTCCTTGCATATTTACGCCAACCAGAATGCTTTGAATTCTCAAACCGCTCAAAATACGGACGAAATTCTTCTCGTTTAAAATAGCCTAACGCTGAAATTGCATGTAGTCGCACATCTTCATCCTCAAGCAAATCAATCAAAATAGGAATTGCCTCCTCTATTTTCCATTCACCGACCAGTAAAATAAGCAATTGTCTATTACGTCCGTATACCTGATTCGATATTATTTCCAGATACTCAGAAATAAAAGATTTAGACCGAATCTGATATAAACAATCTCCTATAAACCAGCGAGTAAGATTTTTTGTTTCTGTTGAGCGAAAGTCTTCCAGCAACATGGGAACTACTTCTTTAAAACCTTTAAAGTGAAAAAAACTTAAAAAATGATTTTGTTCATTATCTTTCTCAAGTCGTTTCGCTTCCTGATAATATTTTATAGCCACAGGCAAAATCACTTTTTTATGCTTTGGCATAAATGTCAGCGTTTGATTGGAAATCTCAAATATAAAACCTAATTCTCGTAATTCTGCTTCAAAAAGAGGAACAAGTGAATCGGGATGCTCCTCGCGATATACTTTTTCATCAATTTTGGTTTGTTCTATCCACTCCTTTAACATTTTAGGATTATTATTAATTACATCAAGACTCATTATTTTACCTCCGTCATTCAAGAATAAGAGGAAATACCTGTATCAGGCCGCGATTCACTACATCCTGTAGAGGACCGGTTAATTGATACCCTGCCTGTGCCCACAACACAAAATCCTGAAGCTGTGCTGTATAAGATAAGGTGCCTGTATAGTTTTTTATTTCACTTTAAATTAATCTGTTTTCATCTAATCCGTCCGGTATTCTATAATTAGCCTTTCCTGTTAATGAATCAATATGTTGTGTATTCTTCTTTATATTAGCAGCCACTTCGCCAGCTCTGCCTTTAGCGGCAACTTCCCGCATTTTCATCACTGCCGGAGATATCTGATTTGTAGCTTTTGAGATTTTTCCTGATACATAGGTCGCCTCGGTAGATGCAGTTATACTTCCTGCCAGAGCCACTCCTGCCGCCATGCCCATTCCCGTGCCAATTAGTGCTCCGGCCACAGCTCCAATACCGACTCCAGCCCAGACATTTCTACCATTCTGAGCAGCTACCATACCGCCAACGGCAGCACCGGCTACTCTTCAAAGACCTGCTATAATCTCTCTTGGCCACTATCCCGAAGGATCAGCCACATTAACCGGATTGTTAAAGTAGAATGCGTACAGATTATGTCCCCGTACGGAAGTCCCACGCTGGCAATCAGATGATCTGGGCTGATAAATCTCCTAATCTCATGTTTGCAGTTGCGTACATTCAATTAGAATCCAGCTTCGGCATTGTTATAATAGCATCGGTCATGTTTATCAGTCATCCTCAAAAGCTGTATTCAAGTGCAGCAAAACTTCAAAACTTTTTTCATATATTTAAACCGACTTTTTATCTGGAAGAGTATACTCTTCATTCAATAAAATTAATAAATTTCTTGCTTTTTTCCTAATGTTATCCCACTTACATGAGTTTAATATAGCATCTTCTGAAAAATCTTCCGGCGCAAGCATTGAAATATCTTGATCTATACCAATTATTTGTTCTAACTCATAATCATAGAAAACATATTCTGTATCATGATCCGTTTTTTGTTGATATAGAGTCAGCCAATCTCCTAATGAGTTTGCAATTTCATCTCCTTTACAGACAAAATCAGGGAAACACGAAAGCTGTATATTTCCTTCGCTCGCAAGTAATTTTATGCTTTCAATCATTCTATACCGTAACATTTTTGTTGACATAACAATCCTCTTTATTTAATACGGAAATCTTAAAATACCATTAATTCCAGAACTTACTTTCCAATGGGGGGAGCCATTAAAATGCCACTGACTACAAGGATGCCATTGAATCAACCAATCACCGTGCGAAGTTGCTTTCCATCCCATGCCTGCATGATTTCCTTTAGTTAATACCCCGGTTTCCCATTGCGGAGACAGTTCAGCAGCATATTTAATCTTAGCAAGTGATTGTCCTTGAATTTTTTGAGAATTTTTAACTACGTTATCTAAATACTTTGAAGAAGCATATTGTCCAAGTGCTTTTGTTCCCCCGGCCAAGACCCCACTTGTAACTCCAGCGGTAAGTATCCCTGATAGAGAGAGGGGTTTCTCCCATATGCAAATTTTTCTGTTGCTGCATATGTTGCAGCACCTACAGTACCCTGCACTAAACCTGTTGCTACAACTCCCATTCCGGGCAAAGCAGCATTTAGCACCGCTTATTGCTCCAGATGCAGCAGAAATACCTACTTTGGTCCAATTAATATCCTGTCCACTAATAACCTGCGCAGTGATACTTGAAACTGCACCTATTGCAGCACCTATTATTATATGCCAGAACTTTCCATTACTATCTACTCTTACTATAGGATTTTTGTCACAATAAGCATATAAATTTTTATCAGTCAGTGCCATCGGTGTAGCGGTTAGAACATCCATTGTATCAGGTGAAATAAACCTTCTAATTTCAGAATCATAATAACGACTGGATAAATAGTAAAATCCAGTTTCAGCATCGTAGTAATAGCCCCTGTAACGGAAGGGGTTTTTAGTCAGGATACCATCAGTATCAATTCCCTTGGTAGCTTCGGTCACACTAACTGGTCTACCCCAGAGATCGTATTCGTAGGTGCCGATGAGCCTGGAGCCGCTGTTCCGGTAGATGGCAGTGATGTCTCCCTGCAGGTTTCTGGCGTAGAAGTAGCTGACCTCTGCGGCGAATACTGTGTGCCCTTTTATTTTATATGGGTAGCATTTCTGTCTATTTCAGAAATATATAATATATAGCCGCTTTTTGGCAAATACTTAACTGTTACGTAGTCCCCCGTGTTCAAAGAGCCTTTCAGGACAGCTTTGCACTTAATACCATTAATAATAAACTCATAGCCATTTTTTTCTTCGTGTTTGTAACCACCTTCTACTATCGGAAAGGAAAAGAGTTCTAATCCTCTGATATCTGTAATTTCTCCACACAATTCAATTGCATCGCTTTCTTTCTCATATTGCAAATAAATTCCTCCATGCATGAGCTGTCCCAAAGCTATGCTTATCACAAGAGCATATCCTAATGCAAATAATGTATAGATTGCCATGTCTTTTAGAACAAGTTTTTTTCTCACACCCTGTATCACAATTGACACAATACACATAAGAAAAGCAAAAGAAAATATTGATAGACCAAATATCGGATTTTCATAGCAATATGCTCTATATGATTCATAATCAAAATACATAATTTTACCCCCATTCAAATATTTGTAAGGCCGGCAAGAAATATGATGCCTCTGCACCGGCACTAACACCAGGAGAAAAGGTAATAGATGTGGCTTGTGTAGCATCAATATGTTTCTTTTGAGGGTCCCAGCAATGATCAATTCCAGACCAGCAGCCAATATGGCTTCCTACAAAATATTTTTTGTAATTATCCGGCTCTTCATAATTATCTACCTATCCCATTGAAGCACTCAGTCCATTTGAAAATCCTACCCTAATGCCCAAGTGCGGATAAATATTTAACATCCATAACAATGGCAGAATCTGTTGCCGTTGCACGGGTTACAATTGTTCCCGTAGCAAAGACGCCAATTGTTGCCAATATAACCGGAGTAGATACCGGACCTCAAAAATTGCTAAAGCAGCGGCAGCAGCAACAGAAGTTCCCATCAATCCAGCACCTACAAGGACACCGCCGCCCCCCAGATATTGTATGTCATCCGCGCTGGTAAACCGTCGTGCATTCGGATTATAGTAGCTTCATTTCTTAAAAATCATACTTTATTTTAAGATTATAAGTCACAAAAGATATTATTAAAACTGTAATGCATAGAATCCAATAACTTATAAAACTATTAGGAAGTCCTATAGCAGAAAAAATTTGCTCTGTTTTTTTTGCTCCAACTATCTCATCAATTGCACCAATTATCCATAATAACACCAAAATGCAGAGAGAAAAATTGTGTATAATATTTACTAATATTTTAACTATAGCTCTCATTTTAATACATAACCCCTTTCTTCATCTCTTGCAAGTGGATCTTCACTAAGGCTGAAAATGCAGTATGTACCCATGCCATGGCAACAAATACGTAAGGTACAATTTTTCCGCTTGGCATTTTTAAAGTTGTACTTAAAGCCTGATGTCCTCCAAAAATACTTTCAACATTTGCATATAAATAATGTTTAATGCCTATTCCTACTGTTTTAGTGGCTGGATTATATCTAATAATTTTATCTCCATTATCATATATAGATTCCATGGTATCCTTTGCTATTTCAGTATTATTTTTTCCTTCAAGTTTTTCTTTTTTAACTTGTAGGACCGCAACCTCTGTTGTTCTGGCTGCAAGAGTGGCTGTGGCAGAAATCATTGCTATACCAGCAACAGAACCAGCTCCACAAGTCCCGACAGTTATTGCCGTAGCCGCGACTACTACAGCGGCAACAGCAACGACGGCTATTGTCTTGTTTACCCAAGCAGGCAAGTTTCCGGTTTCATCAGCCAAATTAACCGGATTATTCCAACAGTATACATATAAATTATATTGTATAACATTCTTAAAGTCTTTACTCAACAAAGAGATATCATCCGGACTGACAAGTCTGCCCCAGAGGTCGTATTCGTAGGTACCGATGAGCTTGGAATCGCTGTTCCGGTAGATGGCGGTGATGTCTCCCTGCAGGTTTCTGGCGTAGAAGTAGCTGACCTCTGCTTTGGTGCCTTTCTTGTAGGTCAGGGTGGTCACTTTTCCGGCGGCATCGTAGTAGTAGCGCAGGGTCTCGTCTCCGGTCTGTTCGGAGAGGAGGATGCCGTTGTTGTAGTGGTAAGTGGTGGTTTTGCCGTTTATCGTTTTCGTGCGGCGTTGGCCGTCGGAAGCGTAGGTGTAGCGGACGGTGCCATTACCTGTATTGCCTATGGCGGTAAGATTGCCTGAACTGTCCCATGGCATGGTCTTTCCCATGTAATCAGTGGGACGTCCCATCTTATCGTAGGTGATGGTTCTGCCGTCATATTTTATCAGTTTGTCTTTCCAGGCGGTGTCGTAGGTGTAGGTGTATTCGGACACGGGGGTACCGGAGCTGCCGAACTTATTGGTGTAGGTGCTCACCAAATCTGTGGTGGTCTTTCTGGTCTTGCCATCCACGGTGAACTGGGAGGGCTGGTACTGGAGGGTGGTGTAGAGCTTTTTGGCATCGATGGCACTGGTCTTTGGCATGTATACGGTCTTACTGGAGCGGCGCAGGCTGTCGTAGCTGTAGGTTCTGGTGGCGGTATCGTCTTTTTCCCGGTAGAAGAGGGTGCCGATGTTGCCGCCTGTGGTGTAGGTGTACTGCATCCTGCTATCGGGAGTCTGGGCTGCATTGTCTCCCGGGTAGACGGTGGTGCGTACGATTGGCAGCGTCGTTGATTTTTCCTTGGATATTTCCGGTATAGCAGCCGCTGTTTTCTGCTTTTGATGTTGTTTATTATTTTATTCTATATCGACAATTTTCAGATCTATTTTATTAATATGTAAAACATAACCACTTTTAGGTAAATACTTAACCTCTACATAATCTCCCACCTCTAAAGAACCCTTTACAACTG
>CANCYO010000004.1 GCA_947382415.1 uncultured Lachnospiraceae bacterium
TAAAACAACTTTGTTCAATGCCTTGACCGGTTCCAATCAATTTGTGGGGAACTGGCCGGGCGTGACGGTGGAGAAGAAGGAGGGGCGTCTGAAATCCGATAAGGAGGTCACGATCATGGATCTCCCGGGTATCTATTCTCTTTCACCCTATACATTAGAGGAAGTGGTGGCGAGGAATTATCTGATAAACGAACGCCCGGATGCCATCCTCAATATCGTGGACGGAACCAATATCGAGCGCAATCTTTATCTGTCCACGCAGCTTTTGGAGCTCGGCATTCCCGTTGTGATGGCGGTAAATATGATGGATGTGGTGGAAAAGTCGGGCAGTGCCATCAACATCAAAAAACTTTCTGAAAAAATGGGTTGCGAGGCAGTGGCAATCTCCGCCCTGAAGGGAACCAATATTTCACAGGCCGCCCAGCGGGCGGTAGCGCTGGCAAAAGCAGGCAAAGCGCAAAAGCCGGTCCATCGCTTTGACGGGAAGCTGGAGCAGGCTGTCGAGGCAGTGGAGGGAAAACTGTCCGGCGTTGCGCAGGAACAGAAACGATTCTTCGCCATCAAGCTTTTGGAGCGGGATGCAAAGATCGCGGATATGATGACGGCGGCGCCGGATGTGGAGACTGAGATTCAGGCTCTGGAACAGGCCTTTGGCGATGATGCGGAGTCGGTCATCACGAATGAGAGATATGTCTGTGTATCTTCTGTCATCAGGGTCTGCTGTACCGGAGCAAATAAGGATAAGGCCAGTCTTTCGGACAGGATAGACAGGATTGTGACAAACAGAATTCTGGCGCTGCCAATTTTTGCGGCAGTAATGATTTTGGTATATTATGTATCAGTCACCACAGTGGGCACCTGGGCTACCGATTGGACCAATGACGGGCTCTTTGGGGATGGCTGGCATCTGTTTGGCAGCGGCAGTGCCGCGTATGACGAAGCCGTGACTGCTTATGCCGCAGAGAAAATTTGGACGGAGGATGTGCGCGTTACAGCGGATGCGGCGGCAGAAGCCGGCGTGACGGGTGCGGAGGATATTCTGGGAGCCATGGAGGATGAGGACTTCGGCGGTTTTGAGGAGGCCTATGGCACTTATGGAGAGGTGCTTGCAGAGAACGGTTATGACATCTCCGAGGTTGTGGATGCGGCGTTGGAGGAGGATCCGGATACTGCCGGTTATGGGATATGGGTTCCCGGTATTCCTGTTCTGGCAGAGGGGGTGTTGGATGCGGTGAATTGCGCGGAGTGGCTCAAAGGGCTGATTTTGGACGGCATTATCGGCGGCGTGGGAGCTGTGCTGGGATTTGTGCCGCAGATGCTGGTGCTGTTTATCTTCCTGGCATTTTTGGAGGGCTGCGGTTACATGGCCCGAATTGCTTTCATCATGGACAGGATTTTCCGAAAATTCGGTCTCTCCGGCAAATCCTTTATTCCGATGCTGATCGGCACGGGCTGCGGAGTGCCCGGTATCATGGCGTCCCGCACCATCGAGAATGACAGAGACCGCAAGATGACCATCATGACGACTACGTTTATCCCCTGCGGAGCAAAGCTTCCGATTATCGCACTGATCGCTGCAGCGTTATTTGGGGGCGCGTGGTGGGTGGCTCCCAGCGCATACTTTATGGGTGTGGCAGCCATTGTTATATCGGGCATCATGCTGAAAAAGACAAAACTGTTTGCAGGCGATCCGGCTCCTTTTGTGATGGAGCTTCCGGCTTATCATATGCCGGCGCCGGGCAGTATTCTCAGGAGTATGTGGGAGAGAGGCTGGTCCTTTATCAAGAAAGCAGGCACTATCATCCTGCTCTCTTCAATCCTGATCTGGGCCGGTTCCTGTTTCGGATTTGTGGACGGGAGCTTCCTGTTTGACACTGAGATGGAGCTGGAGAGCAGTATTCTGGGATATGTAGGAGGCGCGCTGTGCTGGATCTTTGCACCGCTGGGCTTTGGGGAGACTCGGGCCGTTATTGCCACCATCATGGGACTGGTGGCAAAGGAGGAGGTAGTAGGTGTGTTCGGTGTGCTGGATTTTGAAGGCATGAGCCGGATCGCCGGATATTCCTTCCTGACATTCAACCTTCTGTGCGCGCCCTGCTTTGCGGCAATGGGAGCTATCAAGCGAGAGATGAACAATATCAGATGGTTCTGGACTGCCATCGGTTACCAGTGTGTGTTTGCCTATGTAGTGGCGCTGATCATCTACCAGATCGGCGCGGCATGTACCGGCAGTCTGAATGTAATCGGACTGGCAGCGGCGGTGATCCTGTTGGCGGGTATCCTCTATCTGCTCTTCAGGCCATACCGGGAGGCCCGGAGCGGGAGATACCCGAACCGGAGCTTCGGAAGGGCATAACGGCGGCAGCAGAGTCTTTGTTGCAACTTTATAAATCATTGCGCGAATGGCTAAAATACAGTCCCTTGTTGACTTTTCAAGGGCTGCGAGTATAATAATATGCGTGAAAGCGTACCATTTAATCATTCTGAAGGGAAATGTTATGGAGAAGAAGGCTATAGAGAAGATTGTGGATATTGAGAGCAGCCCCAGAGGGAAGGCCGCCATGGAAAACTTTCTCTCGGGATATAACTGCACCCAGGCGGTGGCCCTGGCCTTTGCGGATCTGCTGGACATAGATCAGAGTATGCTGCTTCGCATGAGTTCCTCCTTTGGCGGCGGAATGGGGAGGCTTCGGGAAGTCTGCGGCACGGTGTCGGGCATGTTTCTGGTGGCGGGGATGCTCTATGGTTATGAGGATCCCAAAGCATTTGAGGAGAAGGCGGCGCATTACGGCAGGATTCAGGAGCTGGCCGCGCGCTTTCGGGAGCAGCAGGGCAGCATTGTGTGCAGAGAGCTGTTAGGGCTGGATGTAAAGCGGGACGATCCCGTGCCCGAACGGCGCACAGAGGAATATTATCAAAAGCGTCCCTGCCCGCAGCTTGCAGGGCTTGCAGCGGCTATTCTGGAACAGTTTATTGAGGAAAATCCTTATCAAGTTGACTGACATTTTGCTGAATCCGAATAATACGGCACAAAAGGCATAAAATCTCTTAAACGCGCAAGAATAAAAATATCAGATTCATTGTGCGGTATGATATGGAAGGAGACAGTGCAGATGTATTATTTGGAGATTGAAAAGGTAATCGGAAGAGAGATTCTGGATTCCAGAGGGAATCCCACCGTGGAGGCGCAGGTGCGTCTTGCGGACGGAACCGTGGGCAGGGGAACGGCTCCCAGCGGGGCGTCCACCGGGGAATTTGAGGCGCTGGAGCTTCGGGACGGCGACAAGGGGCGGTATCTGGGAAAGGGCGTCACAAAGGCGGTGGAGAATATCAACACGGTCATCTGTCAGACGCTTCGGGGAATGGACGCCTCTGATATCTATGCGGTGGACAGGGCTATGATCGAGGCCGACGGCACGAAGGACAAGTCAAAGTTGGGGGCGAACGCCATTCTTGCGGTGTCCATCGCCTGCGCCAGGGCGGCGGCAGAATCTTTGGATATTCCGCTGTATCGGTTTTTGGGCGGCGTAAACGGCAATCGTCTTCCCGTGCCCATGATGAATATCATCAATGGCGGATGTCATGCGGCCTCCTCGGGGCTGGATGTGCAGGAGTTTATGGTCATGCCCGTGGGCGCGTGTTGTTTCCGGGAGGCGCTCAGATGGTGTGCGGAGGTGTTTCACGCGCTGGCCGCCATCCTGAAGGAGCGGGGGCTTGCCACATCCGTGGGGGACGAGGGCGGATTTGCCCCGGCGCTCTCCTCGGACGAGGAGGCCATTGAGACCATATTGGAGGCAGTGAAAAAGGCTGGCTATGAGCCGGGCAGAGATTTTCGCATTGCCATGGACGCGGCATCCTCCGAGTGGAAGACCGGAAAAAAGGGAGAATACAAGCTGCCCAAAGCGGGAAAAGTATACACCTCGGATGAGCTCATCGCCCACTGGAAGGAGCTGGTGGAGAAATATCCCATCATCTCTATCGAGGATGCTCTGGATGAGGAGGACTGGGAGGGCTGGAGACGCCTGACCGAGGAGCTGGGACAGCGGGTGCAGCTTGTGGGAGACGATCTGTTCGTGACCAACACCGCGCGTCTGGAAAAAGGCATCCGGCAGCATTGCGGCAATTCTATTTTGATTAAGTTGAATCAGATCGGATCCGTGTCCGAGACACTGGAAGCCATCAAAATGGCTCACAAGGCAGGATATACCGCGATCAGTTCCCACCGTTCCGGCGAGACGGAGGACACCACCATTGCAGATCTGGCAGTGGCGTTAAATACCTGCCAGATCAAGACGGGAGCTCCCAGCCGTTCTGAGCGCGTGGCCAAGTACAATCAGCTTTTGCGCATCGAGGAGGAGCTGGGAAAGGCCGCCGTCTATCCCGGTATGAAGGCTTTCGGAGTACAGTAAGGCAGACGGCAGAGCGCGCAAAACAGGAAAATAATGAGGAAAAGTATGCGAACAGGCAGAAAGCTGCGGCTTTCTGCCTGTTTTCTGTGTATATTTATTCTCGTAAAAAAGTTGAAGGCCGTTCCATTATTTAGTATAATAATTCATATAATGAAGAAGGGTGTGGTGGACAGGATGAGAGACAGAGAGAGAGTTGCGAAAAGATTTGGTGCGGGCATAATTGCCGCCGCCCTTGTTTTGCCGGCCTGTGTGGGACTTGCGGGCTGCGGCGGAAAGGGCGCTTCGGACGCGCCGGTCTCGCTGACGGTATGGCATTATTACCACGGCGCGCAGCAGTATGCGTTCGACTCTCTGGTTGAGGAGTTTAACAGTACCGTGGGAAAGGAACAGGGTATCTATGTGCAGGGCGTAGGTCAGGGCACAGTGTCCGATCTGGAGTCCGCGGTGAGGGATTCCCTGGCGGGAAAGGTGGGCTCTGACGAGATGCCGGACATGTTTTCCTCCTATGCGGACACCGCATATGAGGTAGAGCAGGCCGGAGCTCTGGCTGATCTGTCAGACTATCTGAGCGATGAAGAGCTTGGTGTGTTTGTGGACTCCTATGTGGAGGAAGGCAGGATTGCGGAGGACAACTCCCTGCGGATATTTCCGCTGGCCAAGTCCACAGAGGTGATGATTTTAAACAGGACGGACTGGGATCCTTTTGCCCGGGCTGCGGGGGTGTCTCTGGATGATCTGGCGGACATGGAGGGCGTAGTGGCGGTGGCGCAGGCCTATTATGAATACACAGACAGTCTGACTCCCGATGTGGCAAATGACGGCAGGGCCTTCTACGGGCGGGATTCCATGGCCAATTATTTCAACATCGGCATGAGGCAGATGGGGAATGAGATTTTTCGTGTGGAGGACGGGGAGGTCAGTCTGAATCTGGACAAAGCTTCACTCAGACGCCTCTGGGATTGCTATTACGTGCCCATGGTCAAGGGATATTTCGGAGCGTACGGTGCTTTCCGCTCGGATGATGTAAAGACCGGAGAACTCCTGGCTTACACAGGTTCCACTACCTCGGCAATGTACTTTCCGGACGCGGTGGAGGGGGACAACGGAAGATATGACATTGATTATCTGGTGATGCAGGCTCCCGGTTTTGCCGGGGGAGAACATATTGCGGTTCAGCAGGGAGCGGGGATGGCCGTGTGCAAGTCTGACGAGCGCCATGAGAAGGCGTCGGTGGAATTCTTAAAATGGTTTACCCAGGCGGAAAACAATCTGGTCTTCTGCGGCGACTCGGGTTATCTGCCGGTCAGAAAAGAGGCCAACTCCAGTGCGCTTTTAGATCAGGTTATTGAGGAACGGGGACTGGAGCTGTCTCCGAAGACCTATGACTGTATCACACAGATTTTTGATGAGATGTCTGATATGACTTTATATACCAACAAATGTTTCAGAAACGGTTCCGGAGCGCGAAAGGTTCTGGAATATCATCTGGCAGACAAGGCGCATGCGGACCGCGTTTTAGTGGAACAGAAGCTGGCGGAGGGGGACTCTCTGGAGGATGCCTGTGCGGCATATCTGACGGACGAGGCGTTTGACGCATGGTATCAGGATTTTGGCAGGGCCCTGCAGGAAGCTGTCAATTGATCCGATCGATCAGACTGTGCATATGGGGACCACAGGGAAAGCTACGGATGTTGATTAAATACACCGGGCGGAATGGGGACGAATGGCACAAAAGGAAAAAATTAAACCGCAAAAAAAGAATATGCTGATGAAGACTTTTCCCAAAAGGAAACAGACGATCTTTCGGATTTTTCTCTTACCGCTGGTAGGCGTGATGCTGGCGCAGAGTCTGATTGTCCTGGGAGTGCTTGTCTTTCGCCGGACCAGTACCATGCTGCAGGATCATTCTGTCAACATGCTGCTTAGGATGGTGGAGAACAGAAAGGTGATTTTGCGCAATGATATGTCCAGATGGGCGTTTGTCTCAGGACAGGAAGCGGCGATGAACCTTCTGGTGGAGGAGTTTTTGCGGGAGAAACAGGCGTCTTTGGAGCAGGTTCTCGCCTCAGGGGAACTGCGGGACGAACTGCTGGAGAGATTGCTTCCCGGCAGTATGGATCTTCTGGAAAACAGTATGACCACGGGCATTTTTGTGGTTTTGACAGGGGAGGATGCCGAGGGGAAAAATGTCGGGGAAGCCGGAGAGTTTGACGGCTTCTTTCTCCGGGATTCGAGTCCGGTCACCAATCCGGGGAACTATTCCGATTTGTTGATGGAGCGTGGCAGCAAGCGGCTCTCGAGGACTTACGGAGTGCCGCTGGACATCTATTGGACCACTGCTTTTGCCATGAGCGGGCAGGGGCAGAATTCCGGTGAGGATTTCTTCTATGAGCCATGGCGTGCAGGGCGGGAGAACGCATATGCGGATGTGGTGGATCTGGGCTATTGGTCTAAGCCTTTTGTGCTGGAGACGGATGGGAAGGATTCTCATGATATGATAGCCTATTCTGTGCCCCTGCGCTATCAGGGGACCGTGTATGCGGTCATGGGTGTGGAAGTGGCGGTCAGCTATCTGCATGATTATCTGCCGGTGACGGAGTTAAATGAGGACGAGATGGCAGGTTACGCCCTGGCTGTGAGGGATGCGGACGGAAGCTATAAGGTGATGGCGGGACGAGGAGTGCTCTATAATGCCGTGCATGCGAATGGAGACCGTTTGATTTTAAGGGACAGTTCCTATGAGAATCTGGCGCTTGTGGAAAATGCCCATATGGGATCCCGGCATGTATTTGCGGCAGTGTTTCCGCTGGAATTGTATGATTCGCATCCGCCTTATCAGGATACCGAATGGGTCTTGATGGGGCTGAGCAGCGAGGATACGCTCTTTGGCATGAACCGGAAGCTTTATATTTGGATGGTCGCCGCCATCGCAATTGGGCTTTTATTCAGTCTGATCGGCATTTACTTCGTGGTGCGCAGGATCACCAGCCCCATCATGCGCCTGATGACCTGTATCAGCATGGGAGAGGCCGGACTGCAGGATTTTGTGCCCTCAAATATCCTGGAGGTGGATGCGCTGCATGCCGTTGTTGCGGATCTCACCGCCGCGCAGAAGGCTGCGGAGGAGGCTCTTCTGGAGGAAAAGGAGCTGTACAGGCTGGCGCTGGAGACCACAAAGGATACATTTTTTTCCTATGATTTTGAGGCGAAAGCGATAGATATCATCAATAATACTGTCTTAAACGGGCGTTTCAGTTGTGCGGAGCATGAGCTTGGGCCCATTGATATGGACGCGGTGTATGAGGAAGACCGGGAGCAGTTTCGGGACTTTCTGCAGCGGATGCCGGATATCTGGAATCTGGAGCTGCGCATGAAGATTCCGGGGAAGCCGGAGTACCGCTGGTATGTTCTGAATGGCAATGTCATTTATGATACCGGTGGCAGACGCTGGAAGCTGGTGGGCAGAATTCATGACATTCAGGCGCGGAAGGAACAGGAGGCCGAACGGCAGAGAAAGGTTACTACAGACGGAGTGACGGGATTTTTTGCCTATGCTGCGGGAATGCAGCGATTGAGAGAATTGCGCAAATCTCAGCCTGACGGCGTCATGATCTATTTCATGGTGGATAATCTGCGCCGGATGGATGAGCAGAACGGCGTTACGTTTGGGGATATGATCCTGGAGGAGCTGGGGTGCATTGTCCGTAAGACTGCGGGACACAGAAGCATGCAGATCCGTTTTGACGGAAACGAGTTCTGTGTATGGCTGCCGGGCGGCACGGAGCAGAAGGCCCGGGAGTTTGCAGAAGAGCTGTTTGCCCGGGTGCGGGAGCGCTTCCCTGCGGATATTTTCGAGATTTTGCTCCACGCGGGCATTGCATTGGGGGATGAACATAACCATACAAGGGAGATTGCCCGGATGGCAAAGCGTGCGCAGATGGCGGCCTCAAGGTCCGTGGAGGAAATGGGATATGCCTGCCACAGCCGGCTTCCGGCCAATCAGGAGAAGCCCGGCCCTACCTGGCGGGGCAAGCAGGTGCTGACTGTAGCTTATGGCGAGAATGTCAGTCTGGTGTCTCTGGCTTTGACGCTGTTTGGCAAAGGGGAAAATTTTGCCGCGCAGATGTATCTGATGCTTCAGAAGCTGGCACAGTATTATGACGCCAGCGATGTGCTCCTGAATATGGTTCAGCCGGAGTACCGCACCATGTATCTGGAGTATCAGTGGCATCGGGATGCTGCGGCACAGATTGCCGATCACGCCATGCCCTATCGGGAGGAAGAGTGGAAACTTTTTGTCAGACAGATGGAAAACAAGGGCGTCCTCACATGGCAGGGTGAGGAGTCCCAGGACTCTCTGACGGTATTCTTCTGTCATGGAGCAGGTTCTTCCTGCGGTTATGCGCTCCCTCTCTATGACAATGGGAATGTCATGGGAATTCTGAGTATATTGAACGGTCAGGCTCCCGAGGCGGACCCGGCGGAAGCGGCCAAGAATCTGCTGGAGCTGGGCAGTGTGATCCAGAGCCAGATCACTCAGAGAAGGCATGATATGGCGAGCAAGGCCAAGTCGGATTTCCTCTCCCGGATGAGTCATGAGATACGTACGCCCATGAATGGGATTATCGGGATGACTGCCATAGCCATGCAGCAGGATCAGAGTCCTGAGCGGATTCAGGATTGTCTGCAGAAGATTCAATTTTCATCTGATTATCTGTTGGGACTGATCAACGACATTCTGGATATGTCCGAGTTAGAGAGCGGAAAACTGTGTCTGGAGACGGCGGATTTCTCCATGACAGAGCTGCTGGAGCCCATAGAAGAAATGATCCGGCCACAGGCACAGGCTAAGTCACTTACCTTTATAAAGGATATCCGGCTGATACACGATTGTTTTCTGGCGGACAGACTTCGGATCAGCCAGGTGCTGATCAATCTGCTGGGCAATGCGGTGAAGTTTACGCAGGAACATGGCGAGGTGAGACTGATTATCAGGGAGGAGGCGGCAGAGGGGCAGCAGGCGTCGCTTTATTTTGCCGTGCAGGACAATGGCATGGGCATCAGTCCGGAAGACCAGGAGCGGGTGTTCCGGGCGTTTGAGCAGGTGGGCGGCGCCAATACCTCCAGCCTGAAAGGAATGGGGCTGGGATTGTCCATCAGTAACCGGCTCGTCAGGATGATGGGCAGTTCCATCGGTCTTGAGAGCAGTCCCGGCCAGGGCAGTACGTTTGATTTTACGATTCTTGTGCCTGTGGGTGAGAAGGCCCGGCAGGCTGAGACACAGGGACAGATTACATATGAAGGCCGCCGGGTTCTGGTGGTGGAGGACAATGAACTCAACGCCGAGATTGCCCGGGCGATCCTTGAGGAGTGCAGATTCCGTGTGGACTGTGTCGGGGATGGGGTGGAGGCTGTGAAACGCATTGCAGAGACTGAGCCCGGTTATTATGACCTGATCCTCATGGATATCATGATGCCGAATATGGACGGGATCGAAGCCACCAGAACGATACGCGCCATGGAGCGGGAGGACTGCCGGACACTTCCTATCGTCGCAATGTCTGCCAACGCCTTTGACGACGACCTGAAAAAGTCAGTTGAATGTGGTATGAACGGCTATCTGTCCAAGCCTGTGGAAATAGACAAATTATACAGGATGCTTGAAGAAATTCTGGGGAAAGGAATGGAACGGACGTAAGTTATGAATACGAAAGTCGGACAGATATTATGCACGGTCATCGGTATAGCTGTAGCCGGGAAGTACGTTGGGATTGGATTTTGGCGGGTATTATGCGATCAGCAGGAGGAGAAACGATGGAGGCAAGTGGGCCGCGGACGCAAGGAGTGGGCTCTATGAGCAGGTTTTTATATCCTCTTTCCGGGATCGGAGAAATATCTGGCCGCGCTTTTTGCTGCCCGAAGCGGACTGCAGTTTACGCGGTTGGGATGTGCGTGATCGCACTGCTTTATATTCTTTTGACAGGTGTCAATCTCTATCTCGCGGTGGCGGGAGATCAAAACACCATTTCATTTTCTGCTTGCCATGACAGGCATTTTGATTTATGATAAAAGAGGCAGGAGACTGTCTCGGAGGATGGAATGAAGATATCTGGCAGAGAGAGAATGTGGTTCCGGGTTCTCGTGGCGGCGCTGGCGCTCTACACGATCAAGAGTATATTTGTGGGGGCGGATATAGACGAGGCTTACGGAGTGACCCTGGGCTACCGGCTGGTACAGGGCGACCGGCTCGTGTGGGATATGTGGGAACCGCATCAGACCTCCGCGATCTTTACGGCTCTGTTCATTCGTCTGATCCTTTTCCTTACGGGCGGCAGCCTGCACTTTATGACGATTCTTTTGAGGGTATGTTTTTTTCTCGTCCAGATCGGTATCACTCTGTATCTCTATCGAAGTTTGAAGGAATGTCTGCCCTTCCTCGGCGAGTGGGAACGGGCGCTCTTCGCCATGGTGTACTATATCACAACACCCAAATGCAATTATGTGCCGGAGTACTCCAATCTGCATATGTGGTTTTCCACATTGCTGGTATTGTTTCTGTTACAGTATTTTGGCAGTGCATCCCGCAATCACGGCAGAAGCCGGTATCTGGTTCTGGCCGGCGCGATGCTGGCCTGTGATGTGCTGGCCTATCCGGGAATGGTTCTACTGTATCCCTTTTGTGCGGGAATGATCCTGTGGAAATCGAACACCGGCAGAAATCGTCTGGGAGAGGTTCTGGTGTTTACCCTGCCCTGCGTTCTGGGGGCGGGAGTCTTTGTGGGATATCTGTTTGGTTATATGAGTCCGGCTGATATCAGGCTGGCGCTTCCCGCCATACTGGGGGACGGCTCCCATCAGACGGGTATTGCGGAAAAGCTTGGCGTCTGGGGCGCCGGAATCGGGGAAATTGTCCTGATGACTGTGGGCTGCGGGGTGGTGGCGGCTCTGATCCTGGCGGGTGTTCGGGCAGTGAATGGCAGAGGGAGAAACGGAACAGAGAGAAATGGAGCAGAGAGAAATGGAGCAGGGAAAAGTGAAATAGGGAAAAGTGGAAGTGAAGAGGGAGAGGATCAGGCGGAACGGGCAGATTGTACGGAACAGGCAGATTGGACTGTGAGCCTGGTGACTGTCTGGTTCGTGGTGCAGACCATCTTTCAGGTATTGTGCTGGATCGACAGCGATTACAATTCCGGTTATCCCCAGATTGCCTATGTGGCGCTGCCGCTGTTTGGGTGGTTGTGCGCAGGCAGATGCGGGAGAAGAGAACGTGCAGGGCTTTTTATGATCGGCTTTTCTCTGGTCAATTATCTGGCGCTGAATCTGTTTTCCAACTGGAAGCCCGCCTGTCTGAATGTATATCTGGTGATGGGGCTTCTGGGAGGCCTGCTCTGCCTGCGGCAGTATTTTCTGGAAAAGCGCGGAGAGGCGGGGCTTAAGCTGATACGCGGCATCTGTGTGCTGTTTTTGCTTAGTCAGGCGTTCGGGCGTTGCCTTTTGATGATTGGCGGAGACGAGGGAAGCAGTATGACCTTTCAGGTGAGGGGGATCAGCCGCCAGGGGGTACGCGGAGGGATATTGACTTCCTATATGAATTCCTACCGTTACAATAACAATTATGAACTGTTCCCTGAGATTGTGCCGGAGGGCAGTATGGTGCTGTATTTAGGGCCGTCTGTCTTCTATTATATGATGGGGGACTGCAGGGTGGCGGCGCCCAGCACCATCAGTACGCCGGAGTATGACGAGCGCTTCGCGCTGTACTATGAACTGCATCCGGAGCGTTTCCCGGATGTGGTGGTGATGGAGAGCTGCTATGGGGATGTGTCCTATTTTGCGGAGGACGATTATATTTTTACCTGGCTGGAGGAAGAATTCCGGCCGGTCCAGGTGGAGGATTATCCCTATGTGCGTGTGTACCGCAGACAGATCAGGCAATGAGTCCGGTACACAGACTGAAAATGACAGAATAAAGGCAGAAAGCAAGGAGGAGCTGAATGAAGAAAAATGGCATCGATTATAGTGATTACGCGGCGTTGTGCAGAGAGGCGGATCAGATAGACCTGACATTATTTGACCGCTATGAGGTCCAGAGGGGGCTTCGTGATAAGAACGGAAACGGAGTGCTGACCGGACTCACCAATATTTCCCGGATTGAGTCCTTCAAGATGGTGGACGGGGTGAAGACGCCCTGCGACGGCAAACTCTGGTATCGGGGGTATGACTGTATTGAACTGGTAAAAGGGTTCCGGCAGAAGCGGTTTGGATTTGAGGAGGTGGCTTATCTGCTGCTTTTGGGGAATCTGCCCAGTGAGGAGCAGTTAAAGCATTTCTGCCATGTGCTGTCCTCGGAGAGAACGCTGCCCACCAATTTTACCAGAGACGTGATCATGAAGGCGCCCAGCAGCGATATCATGAATTCCATGACAAGGAGTGTGCTGACGCTGGCCTCCTATGACCGCAACTGCAAGGACACCTCGATTGAAAATGTGCTCCGGCAGTGTATGGGACTGATCAGTCTGTTCCCGGTATTGGCAGTGTACGCGTACCACGCTTATAATCACTATGAGAACGATGACAGTATGTATATTCACCGTCCCTCCAAAAAGCTTTCCACGGCGGAGAATATCCTGATGATGCTGCGTCCGGACAAGAAATATACCGAGCTGGAGGCCCGGGTGCTGGATATAGCGCTTGTTTTACATATGGAGCACGGCGGCGGTAACAATTCCACCTTTACCACCCGTGTGGTGACCTCCTCCGGTTCTGATACTTATTCGGTGATCGCTGCGGCGCTGTCCTCCCTGAAGGGGCCCAAGCACGGCGGAGCCAATATCAAGGTAGTGGAGATGATGCGCGATCTGGAGGCCAATGTGTCCGACTGGGAGGATGAGGATGAGGTCAGAGGATATCTCCAGAAGATTCTGAGCAAAGAAGCCTTTGACCGCAAGGGTCTGATCTACGGCATGGGACACGCGGTGTACTCGCTGTCCGATCCCAGAGCCCAGGTGTTTAAGGGCTTTGTGGAGCAGCTTGCCATGGCTAAGGGGCGCGAGAAGGATTTCCGCCTGTACTCCATGATCGAGCGGATGGCGCCGGAACTCATTGCCCAAAAGTCCCGCATCTATAAGGGCGTCAGCGCCAATGTGGACTTTTACAGCGGATTTGTGTACAGTATGCTGGAGATTCCTCTGGAGCTCTACACACCGATCTTTGCCATCGCCCGCATTGTGGGATGGAGCGCCCACCGCATCGAGGAGCTGCTGAATATGGATAAGATCATCCGCCCCGCTTATAAGAGCGTTATGGAGGAGAGGGATTATATCGCCATGGAGGACAGATAACGCGGGCGGATAAAAAAGAGTAAGATAAAAATTTGTAAAAGCATCGTTCGGTCTGTACAGGCCGGAGGGTGCTTTTATAGCATCTGCTGCAGGAACCCGTCCTGTTTCCGTATACCACCCATTCCTTCAGACATAATAGATACAAGGTATTGAAGTCTGGAGGAGATGTGGTAAAATATGAGAATATGGAGGAAGTTTATGTCTGATACAATGCACAATTATCTGAAGGAGTACGGGGACATCTCTTTTATGGACAGGCCCATGAACGATGTGGACTCGCTGGTGCTCTGTCAGTTTGTCTATTTAAAATTTGACGGGCTGGTACCTGAACTTAAGGAGAACAGGCGCTCTGTTTCGCTGGAGGAGCTGGCGGCACATCCCGAGGCAGATAAGCTTTTTGCAGACGAGCGTTTTGAGAAGGATAACAGAGAGCTCTTTGAGGATATGCTGGCCGGGAGACGGTTTCGCAATATGAAGATCAACTGCCACATCAATGTGATAGAGAAAGAGTGGGAGACGCAGTTTTCCGCGGCTACCTTCATTCTGGATGACGGTACGATTTATGTGGCTTTCCGCGGCACGGACGAGACGATCGTGGGCTGGAAGGAAGATTTTAACATGGCTTTTCTCTCTCCGGTGCCGGGACAGGCTCTGAGTGTAAAATATCTGAACATGGTGACGCAGCGTTTTCACAATCCCTTTTATGTGGGTGGGCATTCCAAGGGGGGCAATCTGGCGGTTTACAGTGCCATGAATTGTGTGGATGTGGTGCAGGAGCGGATTATCAAGGTCTACAGCATGGACGGGCCGGGGTTTCGCCCGGAGGTTCTGGAACAATGCGGCTATGACAGGATCGCGGACAGGGTGGTAAAGCTTCTGCCTCACTCCTCCATGATCGGGATGCTCTTTGAGTGGGACACAAGGTATCAGGTGGTGGAGTCCCGCAGCTTTGGGCTGGCCCAGCACAATCCCTTTAACTGGAAGATCAAAAACGGAGAGTTTGTTCTGGCTGAGGATATCTATGGACGGGCCCACCTGGTGGACAATACCATCAATGAGTGGATATCGTCTCTGGATGAACAGCAGATCAGACTGTTTGTGGACACCTTATATCAGGTTATATCGGCCTCAAAGGCCGATGATCTGATCTCCATTACCGCGGACTGGAAGCGCAGTATGTCGGGGGTGGTGGCGGCTCTGAAGGGAGTGGACGAGGAAACGGCCAGAGTCCTTCAGGAGATTGTAAAGGCGTTGTTTGATCTGGCTAAGGTGCGCATGAAGGAGGAGCTTGGTCTGCCGTTAAAGAAGGCAGCGGAGCAGGCGAAGAGCAGGCGCAATTCAAAAAGAAGGAAAGAAGCGGTACACCCGACAGCATAGTCCGGGCGGCATCGAGCCGTTCGGGATGCCACTGCACACCCAGGATGGGCAGGCTTGCGTGGGCTATGGCCTCGGGACAATGGTCGATGGGGCAGCGCTGGATCACCTGCAGCCCTGCGCCGATTTTGTCCAGACACTGGTGATGGGCAGAGTTGACCTGAGCAGTCCTTCCATAGAGGAAAAAGAGAAGACTGCCCGGCTCGATGAGGCTTGGATGGTAGAGATCTCTGCCGGATTCCAGATGCAGTCCGGCATCCGGCATATCCTGTACGATGGTGCCGCCGAAAGCAATATTGATGAGCTGCATTCCTTTGCAGATGCCAAGAACCGGCAGCTTGTGCCTGATACAGAGCTCCAGCGCCTGAAACTGCAGAATGTCCAATTCGGTGTCTATGGATCGGGAGCCTTTGTTCTGCTGACCGAAAAAGGCGGGCGTGATATCGCCCCCTCCGGGCAGCAAAAGCCCGCGGCAGTGGCAGACTTCTCCGGGATTCAGGGTGGTGACGGGCTGGAATGCGTTTTCCCTGAGAAAGCGTTCATAGTTTGCGGTGTCCTTTTTTCGGCCCAGAATGGCTATTTTGTGAGGTTGAGGCATAGTTTTTTCCATGTCCTGACTAAAATGCTATACAGTAGTATATGCCGCCGCGGTGATTATTTGCATGTAAAGCGGATGGCTCGGAGGAGTTTGTGATGAACGACAGAAGAACGAAACGTGAAAGATTTTGGGGGATGGGGCTGATCGGATCGGGCCGGGCAGTGGCGGCGCTGCTGTCTTTTCTGCTTCCGGTGCTGATCATGCTGGTGCTCTTTGCCATAACGGGAATTTATCCTTTTGGAGACAGGAGTTTTCTGAGCACGGACCTGTATCATCAGTATATGCCCTTTTTCAGCGAGTTTGTCCGGGCGGTGAAGGCCGGGGAAGGGATTTCCTACACCTGGAATGTGGGGGTGGGTTCCAATTTTCTGGCGCTGTACGTCTATTATCTGGCCAGTCCTTTTCACTGGCTGGGACTGCTTGTGCCGAAGGCGCATATCATGGAGTTTCTCACCTATCTGGTGGTGGTAAAGATCGGGCTGTGCGGTCTGACTGCCTTTTGGTATCTGGACTGGCGGGGCGGTGTTCATGGGAAAGCATGGTCTCTGCAAAACTGCGCGGCGCTGTTTTTCTCGCTGGGCTATGCGCTCTCGGGCTTTCTGGCGGCCTACAACTGGAATATCATGTGGCTGGACTGTGTGATCCTGCTGCCCGTGATCGTGATGGGGCTGGAGCGTCTGGTTCGGGAGGGAAAGCCGGGGCTTTACTGCGTAGCGCTGGGACTGTCCATTTTTACGAATTATTATATTTCTATTATGATCTGTATTTTTCTGGTGCTTTATTTTATCTTTTTATATTGTACGGAGCGGCATCCCATGCCTGGGGAAGGGGCGGGGAGGAGGGCGCGGGCGGCAGCCCATTTTAAGCCTGTGGGTCAGTTCGCCCTGTATTCGCTTCTTGCGGGAGGAATGGCCGCAGTGCTTTTGATCCCGGAGGTCTGCGCGATTCTGGCCACAGACTTTGGAGATGTGAGTTTTCCCAAGAAGGTGGAGAGCTATTTTTCCGTGTTGGATATGCTGGCGAGGCATTGCGTGGCCGTGTCCGTGGAGAAGGGGCTGGATCACTGGCCCAATATCTATTGCGGTGCGGCGGTGTTTCTGCTGGCGCCTCTCTATGCGGTGAATGAGAAGATTCCTGCCCGCAGGCGCTTTGGTATGTTGGCGCTCTCGGGTATTATTCTGCTGGGGTTCAGTACCAATGTGCTGAATTTTATCTGGCATGGCTTGAATTACCCGGATTCTCTGCCTGCGCGGCAGTCTTTTATCTATATCCTGTTGGTGCTGATCATGTGCTATGACGCCTGTACGCATCTGGACCTGGGGGAGCAGAGCAGGAAAGAGCGTGTGATCCGGGGGTATCTGCTGGCTGCAGGGGCTTTGCTTTTGGTGGAAAAGTTTGTGGAGCATGACGATTTCCTGCCGGGGGTAGAGTGGCTGACGCTTCTGTTTGTGACGGTCTATGCGGCGGTTTTATACCGTCTGTATTATGTGGAGGCATATGAGGCGGGGAAGAAGCGGCGGGCAGGCATTGTGTTGGCAGCGTTGGCGCTGACCGTTATGGTGCTGGAGACCGGTATTAATACTTACTGCACCAGCATCAGTAATGTCAGCCGTTCGGCCTATCTGGAGCATCAGGAGGATTATAGCTCTCTGGCTGAGTGGGCGCGGCAGCAGGAGCAGGGTTTTTACCGCATGGAGAAGTTTACGAGGAAGACCAAGAATGACGGTACTCTGACCGGATATCCCACCGCGTCCGTGTTCTCGTCCACGCTGAACTCTGCCGTGATGGATTTCTATGAGCGTCTTGGTATGCGCCACAGCAAGGTGTATTACGGATATGACGGGGCTACGGCGTTTACATCGGCCCTGTTAAATGTGGAGTATCTCTTTGGGGAGTCCGGGGAGTATGCGAACAGTCTCTTCAGTCTCTGCAGGGAGAGCGGCGATATCAGTCTCTATCATGTGGAGCATTCCCTGCCCTTCGGCTATGTGGCGCCTGTGGGATATGATCTGCCGGAGGGGTTTAAAAACAGCGGTCTGCGGCTGCAGAATCAGATGGTCCATGATCTGGGCATAGCCGAACAGCTCTTTGTCCGGTGCGAGAAGGACAGTACCGGAGAAGATGTGAAATTCTCTGCGCCAGAGGACGGCATCTATTACGGTATGCTCACGGCGTCGGGGACAAAGAAGGTCAAAGCGCTTGGCGGAACGCCGGATGAGCAGAGCTTTATCGACCTGAAGGATGGTTCAGTGTTGTACCTGGGCTATCTGCAGCAGGGGACCGATATGATTATCACCAACAGCGACGAGGATGACAAGACAAAGGACGTAGCGGCGGACATCTATCGCATGGATGAGGAGGTTTTGCTTAAGGTGCTTGCGCTTTTATCAGAGAGCGGTTTGGAGGACGTAGCCTATGACAGCACCCATATTTTTGGCAGACTGAGTCTTTCAAAGGAGGGCAGACTGATCCTCTCCGTGCCGTATGAAAAGGGCTGGCAGATCCGGCTCAACGGAGAGCCGGTAGAGCCTGTACTGTTTGGAAATGCCTTTATCGCCTTCGATCTGGAGCCGGGAGACTATGAGCTCGATATGCATTATGTGCCCTATGGCCGGAATGCGGGAATCGCGGTGAGTCTGACAAGTATTGTCTTATTTACCGGGCTGATGCTGCTGGGGGCGAGGAGAGGGCGCGCGGCGCAAACGGAAGATTCAGAGGCAGTGGAAGATACAGAAGAAGTGGTAAGCATAGCGGAAGATTAAGGGAAAATTATTGGACTGAAAATATGATACCTTCTTATCAGATAAAGCTTTGGAGCGGCAGACTGATAGGGAGGTATTTTTATGAAGAGAACAACTGTCTGTTTTATCATTCTTACATTATTGTTTGTCTGCGCGGCGGCCTTATGTGCGGCCTGTACGGCGAGAGGCCAGGAGGCGCCTGCGGGCGGAGAGGAAGAGAACTGGTACCGGGAGCAGGAGACCCTGCTGACTGCGGACGTCAGGGAATATCTGGACGGCGAGGGCTTTCGGGACAGCGGAGTCAGTCTCACGAGAGTCGTGAGCCCGGAGGGTACAAGAAGCTATACTTTCACTATCCATCACAGACGCATTGACCGGATGGCGGAAAGGGGGCGGCGGAATCTGGAAGCAGAGCTTGCAGCCCTGACAGAAGATTTTGTCTGTGACGCGCCGGGGGAGGATTGCGAGTTTTCGTATGAGTTTTTGATCGTGGAGGAATATCCGGGAAGTTTATGATTTTGAATTCGCGTAAGATTTACATGACATTTGCGGGAAATGGGGGTATACTCTTAATAAAAGCATCTGCGGAGGGCAGAGTTTGAAAGGAGTTTTGCAAATGTCGTTTATGCCCAGACCCCATGAGATTTATAAACATTTTAAAGGGAACCTATATCAGATCACGGCAGTGGCACAGCATACGGAGACGGATGAGCTGTTGGTTGTGTATCAGGCGCTGTATGGAGATTTCAAGACTTATGCCAGACCGCTGGAGATGTTTTTGAGCGAGGTGGACAGACAGAAATATCCCGATGCGAAGCAAAAGTACCGGTTTGAGCTTCAGAGCGGGGATTCATACAGGCAGGCGGAGCGGGAGCGTACTGCAGGAGGCGGGATTGCCATGCCGGATCAGGCAGAGAGCGGCTCCACGCAGGCAGCGCCTGATTCTGACTCTGTGCAGGGAGCGCCGGAGATAGACCCCAAGGTGCTGGAATTTCTGGATGCTGACTCTTATGAGCAGAAGCTGAATATTCTGGCGGGACTGTACCACCGGATCACCGACGACATGATCACTACCATGGCGGTGGCCTGCGATGTGGAGGTGCCGGAGGGCGAGATACAGGAGCGCTATTCATCGCTCAGATCCTGCCTGCTCACGTTGGAGAAGTATGAGTGTAACCGGCTGCGCCAGGGGAGAGAGAATCACCCCTACTGATCAGACGGCTCCCGGTTGAGGGGAATTTCTGCGGGGACGCAGGAGGCTGCCCCTTTGGAAAGGAGCGGGATATGTCAGGGAGAATACAGGACAGAGCAAACAGGCAGGAAAGCACATACAGGCAGGAAAGCGCAAACAGACAGGACAGATGCAATAAAATGGTGATAGGGATTTCTGCCAGAGCGCTTTTTGACTCGACGAAGGAGCATGAAATTTATGAAAGGCACGGGGTTGAGGCCTATTGCCGCTATCAGGTGGCCCATGAGCAGGAGGCCATGAGACCGGGGCCGGGATTCGGTCTGATCCGTTCCCTGCTGGCGCTGAACAAAGCGGGCGGGGAGGAACTGGTGGAGGTTATCATCATGTCCCACAACAGTCCCGATACCTCTCTGCGTGTGTTTAATACCATCAGGCATTACGGACTGCCCATCACGAGAGCCGTGCTGGTGAGCGGCGCGTCGCTGGCTCCCTATCTTGAGGCTTTTCACACGGACCTCTATCTGTCGGCCTGCGAGGAGGACGTGCAGTATGCGGTGGACAGCGGTATTGCCGCAGGAATTGTCTGCACGGAGCAGGGCGGGAGCTTTGACGTGAACGCGGTGGGGGAGCCGGCCCAGATACGCATTGCCTTTGACGGGGATGCAGTGCTTTTTACGGATGAATCGGAGCGGATTTTCCAGACGGACGGGCTTCACGCCTTTGAGGAGAACGAGGAGCGGAATGCCAGAAATCCGCTGGCGGAGGGCCCATTTGCCAATTTTCTCAGAAAATTGTCCGATCTGCAGAGGAGGTTGGGAGACGGTGCGGGGGCTGTCTGTCCCATTCGCACGGCGCTGGTGACTTCCCGGAGCGCCCCTGCCCACGAGCGGGTGATCAGAACGCTGCGGGCCTGGAATGTGCGTGTGGACGAGGCGTTTTTTCTGGGCGGTATGGAGAAAAAGGCAGTGCTGGCGGCCTTTGGAGCCCAGATTTTCTTTGACGATCAGTCCGTGCACACACTGAGTGCGGCGCAGGCTGTTCCGGCGGCCCGGGTACCCTATCGCAACATCAAGAGGAGAGATAGTATTAACGATGAGATATCAGACGACCGAGCAAGCTGAGTTTATAGAGCGCCCCAATCGCTTCGTGGCTTATGTCAGGCTATGCGGGGAGCGCGTTAAGGTGCATGTGAAGAATACGGGCAGATGCCGGGAGCTGTTGCAGCCCGGGGCGCGGGTCTGGGTGGAGAAGAGCGGCAATACGAAACGTGCCACGGCCTATGATCTGGTGGCGGTGGAGAAGAACGGGCGCATCATAAATATTGATTCTCAGGCGCCGAATAAGGCCGTTGGCGAATGGCTCCTTAAAAAAGAGCTGTTTCCCGGCCTTATTTCTATACGTCCGGAGACGGTGTTTGGCAGTTCCAGATTTGATTTTTATCTGGAGACGGAGGCGGAGAAGGTATTTTTGGAGGTGAAAGGAGTCACACTGGAGAATGACGGTGTAGTGCGTTTCCCGGACGCGCCTTCAGATAGGGCGGTCAGGCATCTGGAGGAGCTGATACTGGCCAGAGAGGAGGGCTACAGAGCCTGCATTGTCTTTGTGGTTCAGATGAGTGGGGCGCGGTATTTCCTTCCCAACTGGGATACTCACAGAGCCTTTGCCGAAGCCCTGGTCAGGGCCAGGGACGCGGGAGTGGAATTGTATGCCTATGACTGCGATGTGACGGAAGAGAGCATGGATATCCGGGGAAAAGTGCCTGTTTTTCTAAAGGAAGAGGAAGTAAAGAAAGGATTTGGAAAAGATTCGGAAATTCCTAATAAAAACTTAAGAATGGGGGAGCTTTTTGCTATTCCCCAACCGCTCTTAAACTGGTATGATAGTAACAGGCGCATTCTGCCCTGGAGAGAGGAGCCCACGGCCTATCGGGTGTGGGTGTCGGAGATCATGCTGCAGCAGACCAGGGTGGAGGCGGTAAAGCCATATTTTGGGCGTTTTATGCAAAGGCTTCCCGATGTGCAGTCTCTGGCGGAGGCGGAGGAGGAGACCCTGTTAAAGCTCTGGGAGGGGCTTGGCTATTACAATCGGGTGCGCAATATGCAGAAGGCGGCTATGCGGATCATGGAGGAGTACGATGGGCGTCTGCCGGCGGACTATGAGGCGCTTCTGGGGCTTCCCGGGATCGGCAGTTACACGGCGGGGGCTATCGCTTCCATCGCGTACGGGCTCAGGTGTCCCGCTGTGGACGGCAATGTGCTGCGGGTGCTCTCCCGCATCCGGAAGGACGGGCGGCTGATCACGGATCCGAAGGTAAAGAAAGCGGTAGAACAGGAGCTTCGGGAGATCATGCCGGAAGAGAGGCCCGGAGACTTTAATCAGGCCATGATGGAGATCGGCGCCTGTGTCTGTGTGCCAAACGGCGCGCCTCACTGTGAGGCATGTCCGCTCTCGGTTCTGTGTCTGGCCGCCAGGGACAGAGTCTGGGCGGAATATCCGAAGAAGGCGGCTCCGGGTAAGCGAAGCATAGAACAGAAAACAATTCTGGTCATTCAGGATGCGGACCGGACGGTAATCCGCAGACGGCAGAAAGGACTGTTGGCGGGAATGTATGAATTCCCGTCCATGGAAGGATATTGTACGGCAGAGGAGGTCGCAGACTATCTTGCGCAGAGGGGACTGAAAGCGATCCGCATTCAGCCGCTGGAAGAGGCCAGGCATATTTTTACCCACAGAGAATGGCATATGAGAGGGTATCTGGTTCGTGTGGACGAGCTGGAGCCTGCAAGGAATGACAGAGCGCGAGGAGACGCTGGAGACTGGCTGTACATCAGGCCGGAGGAGACCAGGGAGAGTTATCCCATTCCCGCAGCTTTCGCGGCTTACACAAAGGTATTGAGCATCAGGCTCGGAAGAGAGAATTTTAAGATATCAGGCGAGGAGGAGCAGTTATGAAACTGTTATCGATTGCGATTCCCTGTTTCAATTCAGAGAATTACATGAGAAAATGTGTGGAATCCCTTTTGGTGGGAGGAGAACAGGTTGAAATTCTGATCGTGGACGACGGTTCCGCAAAGGACCGTACGGCGGAGATTGCAGATGAATATGCGGCAAATTATCCCAATATCGTAAAAGCCATACACAAGGAGAACGGAGGGCACGGTTCTGCGGTGAACGCGGGGCTTGCCAATGCCACGGGGCTGTATTTCAAGGTGGTGGACAGCGACGACTGGGTGAAAAAGGAAGCCTATCTGGAGATTCTCGAAAAGCTGGAGGAGCTTGCCGGAGGCGACACGGTACTGGACATGCTCATCAGTAATTTTGTCTATGAAAAAGAGGGCGAGAAGCGAAAGAAAGTCATGCATTACAGGCATATCCTGCCCCGGGATGAGATGTTTACCTGGAAAGACTGCCGTCATTTTATGAAAGGCCATTATATTCTGATGCATTCCGTGATCTTCCGCACCAGACTGTTGAAAGACTGCGGACTGCAGCTTCCCGAGCACACTTTTTATGTGGACAATCTGTATGTGTATGAGCCACTGCCCTATGTAAAGAACATGTATTATCTGGACGTGAATTTTTACCGTTACTATATCGGCAGAGAGGATCAGTCCGTGAATGAGAGCGTGATGATAGGGCGCATTGACCAGCAGCTTAAGGTCAACCGGATGATGATCGATTATCTGTCGGAACGCAAGCTGGAGATTATCAGGAACAAGCGGCTGTATCAATATATGCGCAATTATCTGGAGATCATCATGACGGTATCTTCGGTGCTGTTGATCCGCTCCGGTACACAGGAGCATCTTGAGATGAAGAAAGATCTCTGGAAGTATCTGAAAAGTAAGGATAAGGGGCTGTATTTTTATATGAGGCACGGGATCATGGGCGGAACCATGAATCTGCCCGGCAGGAGCGGGCGGAAGATTTCCGTGGACGCTTACCGTATCTGCCAGAAGATATTTAAATTTAATTGACAGTTTGACTGTTCAAACGGGTGAAAATCCCTGATCTTGGTAGTGTCTAAAAGGGCAAACTTTAATATAAAATAAGCCTTCCGTTTTGATGGGCTATTTTTCTGCAAAGTTTGTAAAAGCCTTCTACGGGCTTTTACATAGCCGAGAGGTTTTCTTTACCGAAAGCCCCTCGGCTAAATCTATTTCTGGAGGTGATTTTATTTGAATGAGAGTATCTAATCCCTATGTGCAGTTTGACCCCGCCGTGGTTGAGCAGGCACGGCAAATCGACCTGCTCTTCTGCCTGCAACGGTACGAGCGGGCAACCTAAAGCGTGTGGCAGGCAATGTCTACTGCACAAAGGAACACGACAGTTTGAAGATTTCCAACGGCAAATGGTACTGGTGGTCAAGGGGGGCGGCTATTTCGCCCTTGATTATCAGATGAAAGGCAGAGGGTTCAACTTTGTGGAAGCCGTGCAGACTCTCACGGGGGACATGGGCGGCTGGAAGCCGCCACCCTCTGCCGTGAAAAAGGATGTGCCGAAAGTGCTGCTCCTGCCAGAGAAAAATTTGAACTGCAATAAGGTGATGGAGTACCGTTTCGGGCGTGGCCTTGGATATCACAGGCGTAATCATGTTTCGCTCATATTCCAAAGTTACAATCTTATTGATCATATAACACCTGTCTACGAGTCTATAAATATACATTGCCAATGGCAGATAAATATTTTATGATTAAATATATAATTAAGATTTCATGGAGGAAATTCACATGGATTTTATTATGACGCTACTTGTTACCACAATGGTTCCCATATTGTACATATTTCCAAGCAGAATAATTTCTATGACATATAATACCTTCAGCAGGTCAATTATTATAAAAAGTAACAAATGGGCTGAGCTGTTAATTGCAGAAAAAAATATTTGGGGAATAAAAACCGATTCTGGAAAAAGGAATAAAATGTCAATATGGGGTCTAATAGGATATATAATTTTTCTGCCTCAAATTGTTTTTCTACCTTATCATTGGTGGAGATTTATGCGAACAGGCTCGGGACAGTGGTTTGAGGTAGAACAATCATATTTGTGGACTGCAATGTTGTACTATGCGGTTGGATTGGCTGTAAAACTTAAAGAAGCAATTAAGTTCAGTAAAGGAGAGATATGGTAGCATATTAGAAGATACTTTTAAGAAGAATATCAATAGTTTGCAGTTCAGTCTAATTGTAAAGTTGTTAAGTATTGAATGCCGAATCAACAATTTGTTATGCAGGAATATGTATTATATTTTGAGTTTTTATACCGTAGGTACACTTTCCTGAAAAGAGAGTAAAATAATAGCCAAGCCCTAATATACTTTCATGCCTGGCTATTATCTGGAAAGGTCTTAGCGGACAATCTGTGGTTTCGCTTTTCTGCGTTCCCGTGCGGTCCGCACGGCCAGTACCAGATCATAGCGATACACTACCACATACATTGCCGCAGCCATACAGAAGGCTGTGAGCACGTCGAACATTGAGTGCTGTTTTATAAAGACTGTGGACATGATGATGGAGCATGCCAGCACAAGGGAGGCAATTTTGATGCCTTTTTTGCCTGCCAGTTTTTCACTGTGCATGACGGCGAAATGTGCTCCCAGTGAATTATAAACATGGATGCTGGGCCATAAATTAGTGGGAGTGTCCGTCCGCCAGAGCGACGCTACCATCTGGGTAAAAATATTATCTCTGGGCATCACGCTCAGTCGCAGGTGATGGCCGTTGGGCCAGAGCGTGGAAATAATCAGAAAGACGGTCATTCCGGTAAACAGGAACACGCAGGTTCTGTAGTAGTTGGTCTTATCCGTGAAAAACTGATACAGTACCACGGCAGATACATAGCCAAACCACATGAAATACGGAATGACGAATACCTCCAGAAACGGTATGTAGTCATCTACAGCCATGTGGATCACACGGTAATGCGATGTGACGGTCTTTTCCAGATGCCAGAACCAAAGCCAGTAAATGATGCCATAGACGATCAGGGGCAGGGCGTGTCGGTACTTAATAAAAAAATCCCGGCATTTTGCCAGATTTTGATTTTTCACTTCAGAATTCAGGTTTTTCATATGAATTATCCTCCATTTTTGGGAATCCCCCGGACAACATATAGTATAATCCAACCGGTAAAAAATGCAATGCATTTTTGAGAATCTTATAGGAATCTTTAGGATTCTTAAGAATTTTAAGAAATTTGGGACTTCCTATTTGGAAGATCTTGTATTATAATACAGTTGAGATGACGTCGGCTCACAGTCAAGGGCACATCAAGGACCTGTCTTTTAGAAACAATCCCTTACGGAATGATATGAATAAAGAGTAAATGATATAATGCTGAGAATGAGATATTGAAGATGAAAATAAGCGGCGGATGCTGTGTTGAGAGGTGTTGACGGGAGGTATTTATGAGAGAAAAGTATGAATCACTGGCGTTGTTGCAATTGAAGGAGCTGGCCAAGGTTCGCGGTCTGAAGGGCACCTCTGCGATGAAGAAGGCAGAACTGGTGGAGGCTATGCTGGCGGAGGACGAGCGTCAGAAAGAGCTTGCCCGGACGGCGGCTCCCGAGACAGCGTCAGGTGCAGCGCCTGCGGCAAATGCAGGTTCAAGGGCGGCAGTAAATGCAGCGCCTGCGGCAAATACGGGCTCCCGGGCGGCATCGTCCGGCACAGTGACTGCGTCTGCCTCGGTTCTCAGGGAATCCGTGGAAGAGCAGGGCATGTCTTACGGGCAGAGCCGCAGTCAGGAAACCGGTGAGGAGGGAAGCCAGATTCCCAAGGATCTCGACAGCGGTCTGGAAGCCAGAGGTATTCTGGAAGTTATGCCCGACGGCTATGGGTTCATCCGCTGCGAGAACTATCTGCCCGGTGAGAACGACGTTTATGTGGCGCCCAGCCAGATTCGCCGTTTTGGTTTGAAAACAGGTGATATTTTATGCGGCAATAAGCGGGTTAAGACGCAGCAGGAGAAATTCAGCGCCCTTTTGTTTGTGCGTTCTATCAACGGCTACACCCCGGATGAGTGTGCCAAACGCAAGAATTTTGAGGATATGACGCCCATTTTTCCCAATGAGCGCATTAAGCTGGAGACTCCGGGCTGCGGCGTGTCCATGAGAGTCATGGATTTGGTCAGCCCTGTGGGAAAGGGCCAGAGAGGAATGATCGTATCGCCGCCCAAGGCCGGAAAGACCACGTTGTTGAAGGAAGTGGCAAAGTCCATCCTGCGGGCTAATCCGCGGATGCATATGCTGATTCTTTTGATTGACGAGCGCCCTGAGGAGGTCACGGACATTAAGGAGGCCATTGTCGGGAAAAATGTGGAGGTGATCTATTCCACATTTGACGAGCTGCCTGAGCATCACAAGCGTGTGTCCGAGATGGTGATCGAGCGGGCGAAGCGTCTGGTGGAGCACAAGAAGGATGTGGTGATCCTGCTTGACAGCATCACCCGTCTGACCAGAGCCTACAATCAGGTGGTGCCCCCCAGCGGGCGCACTCTGTCCGGCGGTCTCGACCCGGCGGCTCTGCACATGCCCAAGCGATTTTTCGGTGCAGCGCGCAATATGCGCGAGGGAGGGAGCCTGACAATTCTGGCCACCGCCCTGGTGGAGACCGGCAGCAAGATGGACGATGTGGTCTATGAGGAGTTTAAAGGAACCGGTAATATGGAGATGGTACTGGACCGCAAGCTCTCCGAGAAGCGTATTTTCCCTGCCATCGACCTGGCGAAGTCCAGCACCAGAAGAGAAGACCTGCTTCTCGACAGTGAGGAGCTGGAGGCCATCAATATCATGCGCAAGGCGCTGAACGGAATGAAATCTGACGAGGCCACAGACCGGATTCTCGATATGTTCGCCCACACGAGAAATAATTTTGAGTTTGTCAATATGGTCAAGAAAAACAGATTTATATAAATTTAATTTGGGTATTGCAAGCTCTGCTTGTCTGTGTTACAATAATACCGCTGTTTGTGGTTCCATAAGCAGTGCGGATGAGAACAAAACTAATACACGATATTTGCATAGAGAGGTGAAAGCATGAAAGAAGGAATCCATCCCCAGTACTATCAGGCTACCGTTACCTGCAACTGCGGTAACACATTCGTGACCGGCTCTACCAAGCCCGAGATTCACGTGGAGGTCTGCTCCAAATGTCATTCATTCTACACAGGTCAGCAGAAGACTGCAAGAGCTGACGGACGCATTGATAAGTTCAACAAGAAATACGGTGTCAAATAAGAATGCAGGCGAAAGGTTGAGGTATTTCTATCTCAACCTTTTTTGTCTTAACCTTTCGTATTCCCGGGAAGGCAGCATTGCCGGGGGATTGGGTTGAATCAGAGTAAATCAAAGCAGGAGCAGTTATGGCGAGAAAGAAGAAATGTCGCTATTCCGGAATCGGCGGACAGGCCGTTCTGGAGGGCGTTATGATGAAAAATAAAGAACGGTATGCCATCGCGGTACGAAAGCCAAACGGCGAGATTGATGTGGAGATTGAGCATTATCAGGAACTGGTGCATGGCAACAGGTTAAAAAAGCTTCCTTTGATCAGAGGGGTGTTCAATTTTTTGGATTCTATGATCTTGGGGACGAAGGCCCTGAATCATTCTGCGGCCTTCTATGAGGAGGAGAGCGACGGGGCAAAGTCCGGGCAGACGTCCGAAGGGGGCGGAGGCGAGAAGCTGATGAATCTGCTGGTGGCGCTTTTTTCTGTGGCGTTGGCAGTGGGCATTTTTATTGTGCTGCCCTATTTCATTTCCTCCTTTTTTGAGAGATATATCAGAAACGCGTCTCTGTTGGCAATCTTTGAGGGCTGTATCCGCATTGTGATATTCCTGCTATACGCGTGGGGCATCAGCGCTATGAAGGATATCAGGCGTCTGTATCAATATCACGGCGCCGAGCATAAATGTATCAATTGTATCGAGAAGGGGCGGCCGCTCACCGTACACAATGTGATGAGGAGCTCCAGACAGCACAGGCGCTGCGGAACAAGTTTTATCTTTTTTGTGCTGTTGGTGAGTATCATTCTGTTTTTCTTCATCAGAGTGGACAATGTGGTGGAAAAAGTGGTGCTGCGAATCCTGCTGATGCCTGTGGTGGCCGGTATTTCCTATGAATTGATCCGGCTTGCGGGGCGGAGCGATAATATCATCGTGAGGATTCTGTCAGCGCCGGGCATGTGCATTCAGCGGCTGACCACCAGAGAACCGGATGAGCAGATGGTGGAGGTGGCCATCGCAGCGGTGGAGGCTGTTTTTGACTGGAAAACATATCTCAGAGATGTCTTTGGCTACGAGGTAGATGAAACCTGGATGGATGACGGAGGTTCCCCGGAGGCCGGGCAGCCGTCATGATATACAGAGAGTGTTATGATTGGGGGAGGGCTGTTCTGGAGGCGGCGGGCGTTCCCGAGGCGGATTTGGATGCCAGACTGCTGTTGGAATATGTCTGCGGGACGGACCGGAATACGCTTTTGGTTCACGGCGGCCGGGAGGTGACGGCGGAGGAGCTGAACCGCTATGAGGATCTGACGGCCCGGCGGGCAGGGCGGATTCCCCTGCAGCAGCTCACAGGGGTGCAGGAGTTCATGGGGCTGACCTTTCAGGTAAATGAGCATGTGCTGATTCCAAGGCAGGATACGGAGATTCTGGTGGAGGAGGTTCTGCGGAAGCTGCACGACGGGATGCGTATTCTGGACATGTGTACCGGAAGCGGCTGTATTCTGATAAGCCTGCTGCATTATTCAAACGGATGCAAAGGCGTAGGGGCGGATATCTCGCCGGAGGCGCTGAAGGTGGCGGAAGAGAATGCCGCGCGGCTTCTGGGTGCAGAGCGGTCTGTTAAGTTTTTGCAGAGCAATCTGTTTGAGGCCATATCAGGAAAATATGAGATCATTGTATCTAATCCGCCTTATATTGTGAGGAGTGATATTCCGGAGCTGATGCCGGAGGTGCGGGAGCATGAGCCTGTGACGGCTTTGGACGGCGGAGAGGATGGGCTGGATTTTTACAGGGAGATCGCAAAGGAGAGCAGAGCTTATCTGACGGGAGGCGGGATGCTGTTTTTTGAGATCGGATGCAGCCAGGGGGCTGCCGTGCAGGAGTGTATGAGACAAAACGGTTTTGTGGAGACTGTGATCAGGAAGGATTATTCCGGCCTTGACCGGGTGGTCTATGGCATATGGCCCGGATGAAGCCTGTGAACCGGATGAGGCTGGTGGAAAAACTGTTTTGGTATGGAGGATAGTATGTTTGACAGATTAGAGGATTTATTGATTCGTTTTGAGGAGATATTGGGAGAGTTACATGAGCCCACTGTCACCAACAATCAGGAGCGTTTCCGTAAGCTCATGAAGGAGCAGAGCGACCTGACTCCCATCGTGGAGGCTTACAAAGAGTACAAAAAGTGCAGACAGGACGTGGAGGACTCGCTGGCCATGCTGGACGAGGAGAGCGATGAAGAGATGCGCGACATGATTAAGGAAACGCTGAATGAGAGCCGCAGCCGCGTGGAGGAGCTGGAGCAGGAGCTGAAGATTCTGCTGTTGCCCAAAGACCCCAACGATGACAAGAATGTGATCGTGGAGATCCGCGCCGGTGCGGGCGGGGACGAGGCGGCATTGTTTGCCGCAGAGATTTATCGTATGTATGTACACTATGCCGAGAGCAGACGCTGGAGAGTGGAGACCATGAATGTGGACGAGATCGGTATCGGCGGCATGAAGGAAGTGCAGTTTATGATAAACGGGCAGGGGGCGTACTCCGTGATGAAGTATGAGAGCGGCGTACACCGCGTACAGCGTGTGCCTGAGACGGAGAGCGGCGGACGCATTCATACCTCTACCATCAGCGTTGCTGTGATGCCTGAGGTGGACGAGGATATCGACATCAAGATTGAGGACAAGGATATCCGTATCGACGTGATGCGCGCTTCGGGAAATGGCGGACAGTGTGTAAATACCACGGATTCCGCGGTGCGTCTGACACATTACCCCACGGGAATCGTGGTTTACAGCCAGACGGAAAAGTCCCAGATACAGAACAAGGCGAAGGCCTTTGCCCTGCTGAAGGCAAAGCTCTATGACATCGAACAGCAGCAGCGCCATGACGCTGAGGCTGAGCTTCGCCGCAGCCAGATCGGAACCGGCGACCGCTCGGAAAAGATCCGTACCTACAACTTCCCTCAGGGACGCGTGACAGATCACCGTATCGGCCTGACCATCTACAAGCTGGACAAGGTTATGAACGGCGATATTCAGGAGATACTCGACGCCTGCATCGCAGCCGACCAGGCGGCAAAATTAGTAAAAATGAACGAAAACTAAAGGCCGCCTGGTCGGCTTGGACCGAGGCGGCAAAGTTAGTGAAGATGAACGAAAACTAAAGGCCGCCTGGCCGGCTTGGACCGGGTTTTGCCAGAAACTAATTTATTGGGGGCCGGCGTAGATACCGGTATATTTCATCTTCCCGATGCAGGGAAAATGATGCTGTTATTCGTCTGTTTCATCTGTCTGTGCATTACCGAACAGAATACGCATATAATCGCGGCGGGCATACAAAACACGGTCTATATAGACATCTTTTCCATAGGCCCGGTAGAACACGAGGTAGTTTCCGCTTACGAGAAAACGGTAATCGCTTTCCGTGTCCGCAACCGAAGAAAGAGGAGTCCCTACATAAGCTTGATTTTTCAGGACGTGGATTTTCTTTGTGATTCTGCTTACGGTTGCCAGGGCCGCGTCCGGGTTTTCAAGTTCCTCCGTGATATAGGCTTTGATTTCGGCCAGGTCATTTTGCACCTCTTTCGATAAATGCAGGCTATTCATGGGAAAGCCCGAGGTTTTCCTCCACCGCCTCCAATGTCAGCCAGCCTTTCTCTTCCCCGGATTTCCGGCCTTTTTCAAGCTCGTTCATCAGCCGGATGGTTGCCTGTGTCTTTTCATAGTCCTGTATGTCAATAATTGCATAGCGCCCCCGGCCGTTTTTCGTCAGGAAAACGGGAGCGCCCACTGCTACATCATGCAGTACCTCGCTGTAATTTCGCAGATCGGAAATAGGTTTAATGTTTGGCATAAGGTTCAGCTCCTTTCTGCCATTAGTATAACCCGGTCTGCTGTAAAATTCAACGGCAAAATTTACAACACATATCATGGGAATTATAAGCCTTCCCTCCATTAACCAGAGCCGCGCCTGTGCAATCCGCTCCGTAGCCTGGCCGTAAAAGGCCGGGGCTGGTGTAGGGCTTTATCAGGTACTCGCAAAGTTCCACGGGCTTTTGGGTGGGGTGGACAGTATGGGCCACGGTCTGGAATGACAGCAGGTTTTCCGGAAACTGCCGCCCATCCTCCGAGCCGCCGCTGTTTTAAATCTCCGGTTCTTATTGCCGGCAAACACGGATATCCATATCCCGGTTGCCGATGTACATATCCCGGTTTCCGTCAAGGGTGTGATATTTCATGATGCTGTAATCTTCGTATTGATACAAAGAACTTCCGCCGTCATCAAAGAAGACCCCTTGGGCGATGCCGTTATTTACATCCTGATTTGCGCGGGTCAGCAGGGCGTTCAGGGTGATCCTGCCGCTCTCCAGGGCTTCCTCCAGGGACATGGTCTGACCGTCAACACTGATGGTGACGTCGGATATTCCGTAATAGTAGAGGCCGTCGCTGACCAGGGCTGTTTCCTTAGACCCGGATTCTTCAGCCGGTGTAACAGAAAGCTCAAATTCACGAAAGCCTTCCGTGGAGATATCGTCTGTAAGAATCTCAAAATCAGACCTCAGGGAAGGAGTCTCATAATAGTAGACCACAACTCTGCGGCCTTTCCCATATAGATAATCAGGGTGTTCGGACGGGTAACTGACAGTAAATCTGTCGGATAGCTGCCGTTCCTCTTCATTTTCATCGGGTTCCACGATCATATAGGAGCCTGTCTCTTCTATAACAGTTCCCAGAAAGCTGTGTTCTGTCGTGCTGTCAATTTCCGTGGAGGAAGAGTTCGGAGTAATCGTTTCTGGAGTAATCGTTTCAGGGGTAAGCTTTTCCGGAGAGAGAGTTTCCGGCGTGTTGATCTCCGGATTGGGTATTTCCGAAGGCATTATCTGTATGTCCCGGGATGCCGGTTCAGAGGAGATATTGTTTTGGGCATCCGTCCTGCCGGCACATCCGGCCAGCAATAAGATATTAACCAGTACAAAAGAGAGTAGTTTCTGTTTTTTCATCCTGAAATCCTCCATGAAGTTTGCAGATTTGCTTTTATCAGCGGCTTTTATATCTGTATAGACGCAGAATATCCTGAAAAGTTTCAGGTATCTGCGATTATTCTTCCTGCAATGATCCTGCGATGGCCATGACGAATTTTGACTTTGCAGGAAGCGGTACTTTTATGTTATAATTAATTTTATATATCTAAAGTCCGAATGCAGAGTCAGGACAGGTAAGGCTGGCAGGTGTTTCAGATAGTTATGGGAGGCAGTATGGATATTCAGGAAATGTTCTCGATACTTGGATTGGATGAGACCACAGATGCCGAGCTGATCAGGGCGGCATATCTTAAGAAATTGAATACCGTAAACCCGGAGGATAACCCGGAGGGCTTTAAGCGACTGCGCAGGGCATATGAGGAAGCGCTGCTCTACGGGAAGCGGCAGAACAGGCCCGTGGAGGCAGAGCCGGACGATCCGGTCAGTATCTTCCTGCGCAGGGCGGAGGCAATCTACCGTTCTATCTCGCACAGGATTGACAAAGCGGAGTGGGAGAGGCTGTTGAAGGATGAAATTCTGGACGATCTGGATCTGGGCGAGGATGCGAAGTGGCGCCTTTTTTCCATGCTGGCGGATAAGTTTCGTTTGCCGTCGGATATCTGGCGGATTCTGGATCGCACTTTCGGAATCGTACAGAATGAGAAGAACTTCAAGGAACATCTGAATGTCCATTTTGTGGATTTTATGATCCGTAACATTACCTCAGAGACAGAGGATGGCCAGTTTACGTTTGACAGATTTGAAGGAAGAGATCAGGCGGATTACGATACTTTTCTGGACTCGTACTATAAACTGAGGCGGCTTCTTGACACGAGAGAGCCGGAGGACAGAAGCGAATGGGAGAAGGAGATCTCCAGACTGGAGGCCTTTCTGGATTCCATGGATATCTCCCATCCCAGGTATGTGCTGGACAAGGCCCGTATCTGCGTAAACCGCGGAGATCAGGCGGAGGCGGAAAGAATTGCCCGGGAGATCCTTGCGCGGGAGAACGGGCCGGATAAGGATCCGTATGTCCTGCTGGGAGGAGCAATGATACTGCTGCAGTGCGGCGGGAAGGATGAGGCAGAAAGCCTGCTGCGGGAGCTGTTGGAAAAGGAGAATTTAAACAATGATGTGATTTATAAGGCATCTTGGTTTATGGCAGAGATCTGTTTTGACCGGAATGATCTGGTTGAGGCCAGAACCTATGTGAGGGCGGCGAGAAACTGTTATAATACGCGGGAAACCATAGATTTGGAAAATGAGATCAGCAGGGCGTTGGTGGCGCTCTATACCGGGGAACGGAAAAGTACGCTGACGCAGGAAGACGGATTGCTGTTGGCGAAAGTGTTTTTGCAGTTGGAGCAGGAGAAGCAGGCGTTGGCGTTTTTTGAGGAACATCCTTTGCTTGAGGAGGATACACCCGACTGTCATCTGCTGAAGGGCTTGATTTTATTGGGCTGCAGTGAGGCGGAGCGGGCGCTTGAGCAGGCGGAGGCATACAGGAGATGTCTGCAGGCAGAAGGCGATGCCTCAGAGCCGGAGACCGGGGAGGATGGGAAGAAGACTCAGGAGCTTGCACAGTCGTGGAGGATGGAGGCGCAGGCTTACCATCAGATGTATTTGAGATGCAAAGAGGGAGACCCGGAGGGGGCGGCTCTGCTTCGGGATAAGACAATGAATGCCATCGATACGGCAATTTCCCTATGTCCGGACGCGGTACACCTGTTGGCCGTGAAGGTGGTATTTTTAAATGATATCAGGGATTATGAGCAGGTTGTCCAAGTGTGCAGGCGGATTCTTGAAATGGCTCCGTCGGATTTTTACGCATATTATTATCTGCAGGACGCCTGTGTGAAGCTTGACCGGGCGCAGGAGGTGGTGGACGCGTTTTATGCGGCCCGCAAAATTTATGATAAGCTGCCGCAGATCTATGAACATGCGGCGACGATTTTTATCAGATACGGTCAGTACCGGGATGCCGCGCATGTGCTGGATCTGGCGGAAGAATCAGGCGTGTCTTCGCAGATGTTGTCTATTCAGAGATTTAAGGTGATGCGTCAGGATGTCACAGACGAGACCTCGTTTAAAAAGGCGGATGCGTATGTGGAGAATCTGTTGGCAGAGCTGAAAAATGCCATGGAGCAGTCCGGCGCGGAGGCACAGGGCGATACGGAGGCACAGGGCGATACAGCGGTACAGGGCGACACGGCGGAGCATTTTGCGGAAGCCCTTCTTCAGCGCTGTTATCTGTATGACAGCCCTAAGGCCGGACATATCAAATGGAATGAGCGGCTGGATCGCATGGAGCAGTGGGCGAAGGAAGCCCTTGAGATCTCCGACAATGTGAATATGCGTTATTTTCTGGGAAGATTGTACTGCCATTACAGGAATGACACAAAAAGGGCTTTTGAACAGTTAAAGGTCTGCGAGGAACAGGGTATGACATTTCCCTGGCTGTTTCATTATATCGGAGCCTGTTATCGTGAGGAGAAGAAGCTGAACGAGGCCATTGCCTATGAGAAAAAGGCATTGGAGGGATATCCGGAGGAGGAAGATTTTATCTATACGCTTTCCTGGAGATATCGTGAGAAATTCGTCAATACGGCCCAGCGGGAATATGCGGATGAGGCTTTCCGTTACATAGAGATGCTTCGGAGCAAATTCGGGGACAGCGGACGTGAATACTGGCAGCTGGCGGTGCTGTATCTGCGGAGCGGGGATAAGGAGAAGGCGCTGGAGTGCGCGCTTCATTCACTGGAGGACGGAGAAACTGCCTTGCGCTGGCAGCAGAAGGGTAAGGTTCTGGAGATGCTCGATCGTGGGGACGAGGCGTTTGAATGCTATCAGAAAAGCATTGAGCTTGCCCGAGCGTCAGGCACAGACAGTAAATATCCGTTTACACAAAGCTATTGGTATTTTGTGTATAAGGGCGATCATGAGGGCGGTGTGGAATGGTTTCGCGGTCAGCAGCCCCTGTTGTTGACAGAGGATCAGCGCAGGGATAATCTGGATTCCATCATGAATCTGTATAGTTCGGCGCACCGGTGGGATGAGGCTCTGGGCATGATCACAGAGATATACGGTGGGACGGCGCTTACGGCGCATATTTGTGATTCGTGGGAATTTGAGGGCGAAAGGATCATGAACCTTTTGGATATCTATGAATTGACTCTCCCGGATGAGGAGCTTCTGGTCAAGGCAGATCAGGCCTGCAGGCTGCTGGAGGGAGAGGGCAGCGGGGCGCTCAGTGACGATCCGGACGGAAAGCTTAGCGCCTACCGGGAGCTGGGCTATCTCTACGCAAACAATCTTCTGGATGATAGAAGGGCATTGGTTTATTTTGAGAAGGCCATGGAACAGCTTAAGCTTCAGGGGAAAGATGCGGATAATGAGGACTGGGAGGGCCTGCTGATCAGTATGATGCGCTGTTATTGGCAGCTCGGGGAACAAGATCGGGCAAAGGCCTGCGCAGAGCTTTATATGCAGAAGCTGGAAGAGCGTTATGAGGATTGCCGTGAGCTTGGTAAGAGTGTGGAAGAATTACACGGCGGCGCCTGCGGATGCGAGAAAAATCATCTGTCGGATCTGATCCAGCTCAATATTTTCTGCGGGAATCTCGAGAAGGCGCGCCGGCTTTTGGATAGGATGGAGAAGAGCGGGTGGTGCTGGTGGTGTCCCAGAAAGGTCTGCACCGAGGAGTGGGACTGCAGGGGATATCTGGCATTGGCAGACGGGGATAGAGAGCGCGCGGCAGAGTGTTTTGAGCGGGCGCTGGAGAGCACTCCCAATGGTTACGGCGGGGCCAGAAGGGAACTGAAACGCATCAGGCAAGGAGTCTGAGCGGACGGATTTTATTGATTCCATAGACGGGGAAAGGACGGCGGAATATGAAGTACATAAAACTTGGCGATTCAGACATACAGGTGTCCCGGCTCTGTGTGGGGTGCATGAGTTTTGGAAAGGCCTCGGCGGATTTTCATGAGTGGACTCTGAATCCGCAGGAGACGGAAGTTTTGGTGAAGCATGCTCTGGATCTGGGCATCAATTTTTTTGACACTGCCAACGGTTATTCTCACGGAACCAGTGAGGAATATCTGGGCAGGGCGCTGCGCAATAACATTGCGAGGGAGAAGGCGGTGATCGCCACCAAGGTCTATTTTAACGAAGGACATCTGTCCAGAGAGGCCATTAACCGGGAGATAGACGGCTCCCTGAAGCGTCTCGGGACGGATTATGTGGATCTGTATATCATTCACCGTTTTGATTACGGCACGCCCATAGAGGAGACCATGGAGGCCCTTGACGGGCTGGTGAGAGCGGGCAAGGTCAGGGCGCTGGGGGCGTCTGCCATGTACGGTTATCAGTTTATGAATATGCAGCTTGCCGCGGAGAAAAACGGTTGGACAAAATTTGTCTCCATGCAGAATCATTATAATCTGCTTTACCGGGAGGATGAGCGGGAGCTGATCCCGGTGTGCAGGCAGATGGGCGTGGCGCTTACTCCGTACAGTCCGCTGGCGGCGGGAAGGCTCTCACGCACGGAGTGGAAGACGGACTCAAAGCGCAGTCAGACCGACTATATGGCCTCGGGAAAATATGATGAGACGAAGGAGCAGGATTACAGGATCGTGCTGCGGGTGAAAGAGATCGCGGACAAATATCATGCGTCCATGACTCAGATCGCTCTGGCATGGCTGTTTGCAAAGGGGGCGGCCTCGCCGCTGATCGGCGCCACAAAGGCGGAGTATTTTGACGATGCGGCCGGGGCCCTTGACCTGGAACTTACTGAGGAGGAGATCGGTTATCTGGAGGAGCTTTATCTGCCGCACAGGATAAAGGGCGCTCTGTGATATCTGAGATGTAAGAGGTATTATGAGACGAGAATATTTGAAGCAGAATGTGTATGAGGCGGCTCAGGAGCGTCTGCGGCTGATCTTTGAGGAATTTGACAATATCTATGTGTCTTTTTCAGGCGGAAAGGACAGTGGGCTGCTCCTGAATCTTGTGCTGGACTTTCGGAAGAAGTATTATCCCGACAAAGCCATAGGAGTGTTTCATCAGGATTTTGAGGCGCAGTACACGGTGACTACGGAGTATGTGGAGAGAACCTTTGAGCGGATCAAGGACGAGGTGGAGCCGTACTGGGTATGTCTGCCCATGGCGACGCGGACTGCGCTGAGCAGTTATCAGATGTACTGGTACCCATGGGATGAAACCAAAAAGGAAAGCTGGGTGCGGGAGATGCCCCAGAAGGAATATGTGATCAATCTGGACAACAATCCCGTCACCACCTACCGCTATCGCATGCATCAGGAGGATCTGGCCAAGCAGTTCGGGCGGTGGTACCGCATATCGCACGGCAATAAGAAGACGGTGTGTCTGCTGGGGCTGAGGGCTGACGAATCCCTGCAGCGATACAGCGGATTTGTCAATAAAAAGTACGGTTATGACGGGGAGTGCTGGATCGGAAAACAGTTTAAAGACGTCTGGTGTGCATCGCCTCTGTATGACTGGTCCTCCGAGGACGTCTGGCATGCCAATGCCATGCTGGGTTACGACTATAACCGTCTGTACGATCTGTATTATATGGCGGGGCTGAAGGTTTCGCAGATGCGTGTGGCTTCGCCCTTCAATGATTATTCCAAGGATGCGCTGAACCTGTACCGCGTCATAGACCCGAAGATGTGGGTGAAGCTGGTGGGCAGGGTGCAGGGCGCTAATTTTGCCTGTATCTATGGCAAGACCAAGGCTATGGGATACCGCAATGTGACGCTGCCGGAGGGGCATACCTGGCGGTCTTACACGATGTTTTTGTTGGACACGCTGCCCAAGAGACTGCGGAACAATTATGCCAAAAAGTTTAACTCATCTATCATTTTCTGGCACAAGACCGGAGGGGGGCTGGATGAGGAGACGATACAGGAGCTGGAGGAGCATGGATACCAGATCAGGCGCAACGGTGTGTCCAACTACACCCTGAACAAAAAGTCCAGGATTATTTTTATTGACAAAATACCGGATAACACTGACGATATCAAATCCACAAAGGATATCCCAAGTTGGAAGAGGATGTGTTTCTGTATCCTGAAAAACGATCATGTGTGCCGCTTTATGGGATTTGGGCTGAGCAGGCAGCAGCAGAAGCGGGTCGATGAAATACGGCGCAAATATAAGAGTATCGAGGAGATCGATTATGGAGTTTAAAAGTCCTACATATAGCATCAGGGCAGTTCCCGTTGAAAAGGTGGAGCCCAACGATTATAATCCCAACACAGTGGCTCCGCCGGAGATGAAGCTTTTGTATGAGAGTATCAAAAATGACGGTTACACCATGCCTGTTGTCTGCTATCATGATAAGGAGAGAGACCGGTACGTCATAGTGGACGGTTTTCACCGTTATCGGATCATGTTGGAGCATACGGATATTTATGAGAGGGAGAAAGGGATGCTTCCGGTCTCTGTGATCGATAAACCCATCGACCAGCGTATGGCCAGCACCATTCGCCATAATCGCGCAAGAGGCAGTCATGATGTGGACCTGATGAGCAATATCGTGAAGGAACTGCATGAGCTTGGCCGTTCCGACGCGTGGATTTCCAGACATCTGGGAATGGACCGGGACGAGATTCTCCGGTTAAAGCAGATTACGGGACTTGCGGCGCTGTTTAAGGATGTGAAGTTCGGGAAAGCGTGGAAACCGGCGGAGGAGCCGGAGAACTGAGTGGACAAATTGATGCCTGCTGAAGCGGGCAGGAGGTATACGGATGAAGATTATCCATTGCGCGGATGTGCATCTGGACTCAAAACTTTCTGCAAATCTGGACGAGCGCAGGGCGAGGATCCGGCGTGAGGAGCTGCTGCACACATTTCTGAAGATGATAGATTATGCCGCGGAGCATGAGGTAGAAGCAATATTGATCGCCGGGGATCTGTTTGACACAAGACGGGTGCAGGCGGGGGTGAGAAACGCAGTGGAGGGCGCTGTCCGTAAGCATCCGGACATTGACTTTTATCTTCTGAGAGGCAATCATGAGGCGGTGGGATTTCTGGATGCGCTGGAGGAGATACCGTCTAATCTGAAGCTTTTTGGCACGGACTGGACAGGCTATGTGCTGAATCCCGGGAGAGCGGGCAATATTGTGCTCACCGGGGCAGAGCTGACGCCGGAGAAGGCGGGAACACTCTATGGAAGTCTGGTGTTGGATTATGACAAATTCAATATTGTCATGCTCCACGGGCAGCAGAATCAGTATATGGGCAGAAACCGCGCGGAGGTGATCGCTCTGGAGGCGCTGAAAAACAAGGGAATCGATTATCTGGCGCTGGGCCATGTCCATGGGTATCATATGGAGGAGCTGGACCGGCGGGGGAAATGGTGCTACAGCGGCTGTCTGGAGGGACGGGGCTTCGACGAGTGCGGGGAGCATGGCTTTGTGCTTCTGGATATTGATGAGAACAGTCTGGAATACCGGTGTGAGCGGGTGCCGTTTGCGGGCAGACGGCTGCATGAGCTGGAGGTGGATGTGACGGGATGCACTACTTCTTTGGAGATGGCGGATGTGGTGGGAGACGCTCTGGCGGAGCAGAACTGGCCTTCCAGGGATCTGGTGAAGGTGATCCTCACCGGCCGGGTGGATGTGACCTGTGAGAAGAATACGGAGTTTATGACGAGGAAACTGGAGGACGGATTCTTTTATTTAAAGATTTATGACGAGACCAGGCTCACGGTGGACTTTGACAGCTTTCTGTTGGATGAGTCCCTGAAGGGAGAGTTTGTGCGGCAGGTGAGGGCTGCGGGGGAGCTCTCGGAGGAGACGAAGTCGGTTGTGATCCGGTATGGACTGCAGGCGTTGGCCGGGGAGGACATAGTATAGATGCGGTTGTGGAAATGCCATATTGACAATTTCGGGAAATTGAGTGATTTCACGGTGGACTTTGCCGGTAATCCCTGTGTTTTCAAGGAGCCTAACGGCTGGGGCAAGAGCACTCTGGCAGCCTTTGTAAAAGTCATGTTCTATGGCTTTGCCAATGAGAAGAAGCGGGGAGATACGCTGGAGCGGGAACGCCTGCGTTACAGGCCCTGGCAGGGCGGTAGCTATGGCGGTGAGCTGGAGTTTGAGGCCGGGGGAAAGCGGTATCTGCTGAACCGCACCTTTGGGAATAAGGAATCAGAGGATACTTTTGCGCTCTATGACGCTGTGACAAATGTAAAATGTGATGATTTCAGTGTGAATATCGGGGAAGAATTGTTTCAGATCAATCAGGAGTCTTTTCTGCGCACGGTTTATATCGCACAAAATGACTGTTATGCCGAAACCACTGACAGCATCAACGCCAAGATCGGCAATCTGGCGGACGCTCTGGGGGATATGAACGATTACGAGAAGGTGCAGCAGGTCATCAAGGATCTGCGCAACAGTCTGACACCCGGCCGCAAGACCGGTTCGCTGAAGCGGCAGAAGACGGAGATCGCGGAGCTTAAGGATGAGCTGCGCAGGGTAGAGGTGTTGGAGCAGTCGGTTGCTGAGCTGGAAAAAAAGCATCAGAGCTGTCTGGAGGAGCGCAGGGAGACCCTGAAACAGCGGGAGAGCGTCTCAAAGGAGTGGGAGCGTGCAAACCGCGGGAAGGAAGTGGAGGCGAAGCGGCTGCATTATGAGAGCATTCTGGAAAAGCTGGCCCAAAAGCGCAGCGCTGTGGAAGCAGAGCTTGCCGGCCTTGGGGGAAATGTGCCAAAGCGGGAGGAACTGCAGAGTATGCAGAGCCTGCGCAGGAGTATGCTGCAGCAGGAGTCAGACGCAGCGGCCAATGCCCTGAATCCGGGAGAACAGGCAGAGTTTGAGCGGATGCGGCTCCGTTTCGCGGCAGGGACGCCGGATGAGGCGGAGCTTTCACGCGGGCGCGGTCTCCTGATGCAGATGGCGGAGCTTGAGCGGGCAGCCGCGCAGAAGGGCTTATCCGGGGAGGAGCGCTCGGAGTATGAGAGGCTGCGCACAGCGCTTGAAGGTCAGGCTCCGGTCAGGGAAGCGAATCTGGAGGAGAGCCTGCGGCTGTGCGGTCTGTATCTTGACAAAAAGAGCGGAATCGGAGCCAAGCGGGCGGCTCTCAGTTCCATGCAGCATCTTGCGCAGAGCGCAAAGGAGCAGGAGAGGCAGAAGGCACAGGAGATTCGGGCGCGTCAGGGCAGACGGAGGGCATTTTTATGCGCATTTGCCCTTTTGGCGTTTGCAGCAGGGGGATTTTTGCTCTGGGCCGGACTGGAACCGGGCGTTTTGCGGCCTGAGGCAGGATGGATGTCTGCGGGCGCGGGGCTGTGGGGAGCCGTGTTTTTGGGCATTGTATTTCTGTGTTTGGGCGCGGGTCTGGCAGCGGCGGCGTTCAGAGGGAGGAAGCCTGTGAGGCCGGATGCCGTTTTGGAGGCGGAACAGAACGGACAGGACGGCATCCGGATGCTTTGGCGCGAGATAGAGGACGATGAGGCGCAGATGGAGCAGGCAGCAGACTATGTGGAAGAGTTCTTACTGGCGATTGGACTTCAAAACGGCACAGGAGTCCGGGACTTTGAGGAAGATCCTTACCGGGTGCGGGATGAGCTCTATGGCCTGAAAAACGATCTGCGCAGACTCAGGCAGCTTCAGGCCAGGGAGCGAGATTATCAAAATCAGGGTTATGAGGAACGCCAAAGCAGGATGCGGGATGAGGCGGAAGAGATCCTTCGGCCGTATTGCGCGGGGGAGATATTTTCCCAAGAGGAGGAGCTGCAGCAGCGTTATGCGGAGCTTGAACGGGATGCCATGGCTTTTCGGGCGCTGGAGATCAGGGACGGAAAATATAAAAGGGCATTGCAGGAAGTGACAGCGAAGGAGCGTGAGCTCCAGCGCTTTCTGAAGACTGCCGGACAGGAAAACGCAGCGGACCCGGATGAAGGGCTGCAGAATATTTCCCGGATTCTGCAGGAATATGAGAATGATCAGCGGGAATTGGGCAGACTGGAGACAGAGAGACAGAGGTTTGAGGAGGAGTTTGACATTACGAGCTTTGAGCAGTCGCCCCGGGAGGGCGCTGAGTCTGCGGAAGCGCTGAAGCACCGTATGGAACTTATGGATGAGCGGGCGGCGCAGCTCTGGGAGACTGCTCATGCTTATCAGGCGCAGTTGGACGAGCGGCAGCAGGAGCTTGATGAGCTTCAGACGAAACGGGACAGGCTGGAGGAGCTTGAGCGGGCGTATGATGAGGGCTTTGCCTATTATACGAATCTTGGGCTTGCGGGAGAGTATCTGGAGAAGGCAAAGGAGAGTCTGTCAGCCCGTTATATCGGACCGGTGCTTGACTCGTTCCGGCGCAATTATGAGTTGCTTGCGGGGGAGGACGGAGAGGAGTTCCGCATGGACGCCAATATTCATGTGACCCGGCGGGTATTGGGAGCCCAGCGGGAGAAGGGAGCTTTTAGCCTGGGCAGTCAGGATCTGGTGAATATTGTGCTGCGTGTGGCGTTGGTTGAAGCCATGTATCAGAGAGAGAAGCCGTTTTTGATCCTGGACGATTCCTTTGTGAATCTGGACGAGGCACGGCTTGCGGCGGCGGGGACTTTCCTGCGCAGGATCGCGCAGGATTATCAGGTGATCTATTTTACCTGCCATGAGAGCAGGGCGCTGTAAACGATGATTGAGGGTATAAGAAGGATGAAGAAAAGAGGATTGTTGATATTTTGTGGTCTGCTGGCAGTGCTGGCGTTTGCGGCCTGCGGCGGGCGGGAGGGCACCCGGGTGGTGTTCACCACGGGATTTGCGAAGGATGAGGTGTTCCGCATCGAGGATGAGTCCTGCAGGACGGATGAGATCATGGTATATCTGACCACCATACAGAATCAGTATGAGGGGGTCTATGGGGCGGAGATATGGAACACGGCCCTGGACGGCGTGACGCTGGAGGAGAATGTGAAGGAGACCGTGCTGGCCAGGATTGCCCAGGTGAAGACCATGTACCTTTTGGCGGTGTCGAAGGGCGTGACGCTGGACGATAAGGAGCAGCTTGCGGTAAAGCGGGCGGCGGAGGAGTATTTTTCTTCTCTGAACGAGACGGAGATTCAGGCCATGGGAGTGTCGTTAGAGACGGTGGAGGGGCTGTATACGGAATATGCCCTGGCGGACAAGGTGTATGACTTTCTGATCGAGGATATCAATCCCGAGATCAGCGACGACGAGGCCCGTACCATCACGGTACAGCATATCCTGCTGCGCACCTATACCATGGACGGGGCGGGCAAGAAGGCGCCCTATCCCGACAGCGTGAAGCAGGCCATCTATGACAAGGCCTGCGAGATCCGGGAGATGGCGGCTTCGGGGGATTATGAATTTACAGAGCTTGCCTCCCGCTACAGTGAGGATACCACCATCACCTATTCCTTTGGAAAGGGAGAGATGGACCGCTATTTTGAGGAGGCCGCCTTTTTGCTGGAGACGGACGAGATCAGTCCGGTGGTGGAGAGCGAGAGCGGGTATCATATCATCAAGTGCATCAACACCTTCAACCGGGAGGAGACGGACGCCAATAAGCTCAAGATCGTGGAGCAGCGCTGCAGGGAGGCCTTCGGGCAGGAATACGATGCCTTTGTGGAGACTCTGGCCAAGAATCTGAATGAGCCGCTCTGGGATGAGATTGAGCTGATTCATGACGAAAATGTAAAGACGGATAATTTCTTTGCGGTTTATGAAAAATATTTTGCCAAGTCCGAGTAGAATCAGCTATGCGAGTGGAAGCAGAGAGGATAAAGACTATATTTAGAAAAATTTTATAATTGGTAAAAGCCTGTGTGTATCAGCATTTTCCAGTCGTTGTTAGCACTCTTTGCAAATGAGTGCTAATTTTCTGTTGACTTTTATTTCCTCCTGTTTTAAACTTAAGGCTATCAGGATTTTATCAGGATAGTGTCATATTCAGGAAAGAGACAGAATAAAAGAAAGGGATGTGATTTACATGGCAGCAAAGAGTGGAAGCTTATCCATCAACAGTGAAAACATTTTTCCGATCATCAAGAAATGGTTGTATTCAGATCATGACATTTTTTACAGAGAGCTGATCTCAAACGGCTGTGATGCCGTGACCAAGCTGAAAAAATTGGACATGATGGGGGAGTATAGCCTGCCCGACGATTATCGGGCCAGAGTGGATGTGATCGTGGATCCCGAGCACAAGACTCTGACTTTCCGGGACAATGGTCTGGGAATGACTGCGGATGAGGTGGAGGAGTATATCAATCAGATCGCCTTCTCCGGAGCTGCGGATTTTATTGAGAAGTACAAGGACAAGAGTAATGCGGATCAGATCATCGGACATTTCGGTCTGGGCTTTTACTCCGCGTTTATGGTGGCGGATGAGGTGCATATCGACACGCTGTCCTATCAGGAGGGCGCAAAGGCCGTACATTGGGAGTGTGACGGCGGCACGGAATTCTCCATGGAGGATGGAGACAGGACGGAAGTGGGTACTTCCATCACGCTGTTTTTAAATGACGACTGTCTGGAGTTCTGCAATGAGTACAGAGCCAGAGAGGTTATCAAAAAGTACTGTTCCTTCATGCCCACGGAGATTTATCTCTCCAAGGCGGACACCAAAGAGACGCAGATCGTGAAGGAGTCCGAGAAGCGGGAGGACGATGTGGTTCTCGAGGAGATCGTGCCCGAGAAGAAGGAAGCTGATAAAAACGAGTCTGAAAAGAAAGACGCTGAGAAAGAAGAGGCCGGGGACGGTGAAGAGGGCAATGCGGACGGTGAAGCGCCCGTAGAGGAAGAAAAGAAATTTAAGATCAGAAAGCGTCCCGAGCTCATCAACGAGACTACGCCCCTTTGGACCAGACATCCCAATGAGTGTACAAAGGAGCAGTATCTGGAGTTTTACCGCAAGGTGTTTCAGGACTACAAGGAGCCGCTGTTCTGGATCCATCTGAATATGGATTATCCGTTTAATCTGAAGGGAATCCTGTATTTCCCCAAGATCAATATGGAGTATGAGTCCATCGAGGGCACCATCAAATTATATAATAATCAGGTGTTTATCGCAGATAATATCAAGGAGGTCATCCCGGAGTTTCTGATGTTGTTAAAGGGTGTGATCGATTGTCCGGATCTGCCCCTGAATGTGTCCAGAAGCGCTCTGCAGAACGACGGTTTTGTGAAAAAGATCGCGGAGTATATCTCCAAGAAGGTGGCGGATAAGCTCTCCGGCATGTGCAAGACAGAGAAGGAGGAGTATGACAGGTATTGGGATGACATCAGCCCCTTCATCAAGTTCGGATGCTTAAAGGACGACAAGTTCTGCGAGAAGATGAACGATTATATACTCTTTAAGAATCTGGAGGGCAAGTATCTGACCCTGCCGGAATGCCTGGAGACGAAGCCCACGGATGTGGAGGACGAGAGCAGTTTGGCGGAGGAAGAGGGCAGTGCAGCCGAGGGCGGCGCGGTGGATGAGAACGGCGAGAAGGTGGAGGCCGAGATCGTTACCGGGGAGTCCGATTCCGCCGCAGAGGAGACGGAAGAAGACAAGCCTGAGAAGATCGTCTACTATGTCACCGACGAGCAGCAGCAGAGCCAGTATATCAATATGTTCAAGGCTGCAAAGATGGACGCGGTGATCCTCACCCACAATATCGACCAGCCCTTCATCTCTCAGCTTGAGAATAAGAATGAGGGTGTGCGCTTCATGCGCATCGACTCCGACGTGACGGACGCGCTGAAGTCCAAGACCTCCAAGAAGGCTCAGGAAGAGCTTGAGGCTCAGGCGGAGACGGTATCCCGCATCATGAAAAAGGCGCTGAAGAACGATAAGATCACCGTGAAGGTGGAGAAGCTTAAGAATAAGAAGATATCCTCCGTCATTACGCTGTCTGAGGAGACCAGACGTATGCAGGATATGATGAAGATGTATTCCATGCCCGGTATGGATATGGGAGGCTTTGGCGGCGAGGGAGAGACACTGATCCTCAATGCCAATCATCCTCTGGTACAGTATGTTGTGGCACATGAGGAGGGTGAAAATACGGAGATGATCTGTGAGCAGCTCTACGATCTGGCAAAGATTCAGCATGCTCCCCTGTCCTCCGACGCCATGACGAAGTTTGTGGCCAGAACCAACGAGATCATGATGCTGTTTGCAAAGCAGTCGGAATAGGCTTTTTGCGGACGGGACAAGGACACAGACGATAAAATAAACATAAAAAACAGGAAGAATTGCAGTGCGGAAGGAACTATTTTCAAAGGTGCACGGGATTCTTCCTGATTTTTTTGATTTTCTGAATAAAAATGCACAAAAAAGCTGGAATTATTTTGAAATTGTAGTATAATTTGAATAAGAAATCAGATAAGGGGGCAAATGCAAATGGCAAAAGAAATGATAGCAATGCTGCTTGCCGGTGGACAGGGTTCCAGACTCTATGCGCTGACTCAGAAACTGGCAAAACCTGCGGTTCCTTTCGGCGGGAAATATCGAATTATTGACTTTCCGTTGTCCAATTGTGTGAATTCCGGTATTGACACAGTGGGTATTTTGACGCAGTACCAGCCTTTGGTGCTGAATGAGTATATCGGCAACGGACAGCCCTGGGATCTCGACCGGCTGCACGGCGGTGTACATGTGCTGCCTCCCTACCAGTCCGCAAAAGGTTCCGACTGGTATAAGGGAACGGCGAACGCCATCTATCAGAATATTTCTTTCATAGAAAGATATCAGCCGCAGTATGTGATCATTCTCTCGGGAGACCAGATCTGTAAGCAGGATTACAGCGACTTTCTCAAATTTCACAAGGAGAAGGGCGCAGAGTTTTCTGTGGCGGTGATGGAAGTGCCATGGGACGAGGCTTCCCGCTTTGGACTGATGGTGGCGGACGAGAATGACAAGATTACGGAATTCCAGGAGAAGCCAAAGGAGCCCAAGTCCAATCTGGCGTCCATGGGTATCTATATCTTTAACTGGGATGTACTCAGGAAATATCTGGAGGAGGACGAGGCTAATCCGAATTCCTCCAATGACTTCGGAAACGACATTATCCCCAGTCTGCTCAGGGACGGAAGAGAGATGTATGCATATCACTTCAACGGTTACTGGAAGGATGTGGGAACCATATCCTCTCTCTGGGAGGCCAATATGGAAGTGCTGGATCCGGAGCACAGCGGTATCAATCTCTTTGATGAGGACTGGAAGATTTACAGCCGCAACAGCGGTATGACCGGACACCGCATCGGTGAGGAGGCCGAGGTCATCGATTCCATGATCACGGACGGATGCCGGATCGAGGGAAAGGTGAAGCACTCTATTCTCTTTGCCGGGGTTAAGGTGGAACCGGGCGCAGTGGTAGAGGACGCCGTCGTTATGGGAGGAACTACCGTCTGTGCGGGAGCCGTAGTGAAGCACTGTATCGTGGCGGAAAATGTGACCATCGGGGAAGGCGCGGTGGTAGGAGCGGCGCCCACCGATGAGGAGAAGGGCGTGGCGACCATCGGACCTGACGTCACCGTGGGCAGAAACGCCAAGATCGGGCCTAAGGCTATGGTGGGAGAAACAGTGAAGGAGGGTGAAGAAGTATGTTAAATATGAATGCAGATGCACTTGGAATTATTTTTCCCAACAGCTATGACGCCATGGTTCCCGAGCTGGCGCGTGAGCGTCTGATGGCATCCATCCCCTTTGCAGGACGTTACCGGATCATAGACTTTTTGCTTTCAAGCATGGTAAACGGAGGAATCGACAATATTTCGCTGATCGTCAAGGAGAATTATCACTCTCTGATGGATCATCTGGGAAGCGGACGGGAGTGGGATCTGACCCGCAAGAACGGCGGCCTGAATCTGGTGCCGCCCTTCTCCAACAGGGAGACCAAGGTGTACAGCGGACGTGTGGAAGCGATATCCAGCATGATTCCCTTCCTGAAAAAGCAGAAGGAAAAGTATGTGGTGATGTGCGACACCAATCTGGCCGTAAATTTTGACTTTAAAGACCTGCTGAAAAAGCATATAGAGAGCGGCGCGGATATGACTATGGCATACACCAGAGAGGGTCTGCCCAAAGATCTGCTGGAGTTGGATACCGACACCAGGAATCTGTATTATACCCTGAAGCTGAAGGATGACAGAGTGTCCGAGATCTGTGTCAATTCCAAGGATAAGGGCATACAGAATCTGTCCATGAATATCTATGTGGTTGAGCGCGAGATGCTGATCGAGCAGATTTCCGAGGCTTATCTGAAGAGAGGCATCTTCTATGAGAGAGATATTCTCGCTCATCAGCTTGACAAGCTGGATGTGAGAGGCTATTGCTTTGAGGGGTATGTGGCCCGTATCATGGGAACCAGAAGCTATTTCGAGGAGAACATGAAGCTGCTGCAGGCGGAGAATCTGGACGCGCTTTTTGGACCAAGCCCTGTCTACACCAAGATCCGCGACGACAATCCTACCCGTTACATGAACTGCTCGAAGGTAAAGCATATCATGGCGGCAGACGGCTGCGTTATCGAGGGCGAGGTGGAGAACAGTATTCTCTTCCGAGGCGTCAGGATCGGCAGGGGCGCAAAGGTGAAAAACTGCGTACTCATGCAGGATACCGTTATTGAGGAAGGCGCAAGCGTGGAATATGTGATCACCGACAAGCAGGTGTGCATCTCCGCCGATAAGGAGATGAAGGGAACAGACACCTTCCCTGTATATGTGGAGAAAAACAGAAAAGTATAAGTTGAGCTTATCATAAAGAGCCTTATTTAGAGAAGAAATGGGGAGAGAAGAGGACTGCTGCAAGAGAAGGCGAGCAGTCCTCTTTCTGGTTTTGATATTGGGTTAATGAAAAAACTGAGAGTAAAGTAAATTTAATATTTAGATTCGGAGGAAGCATGAATGAGTGAGATGAAGGAGAAGATGCATACAGGAGAACTGTATCTGCCCGGGGATGAGGAGATTATGCGGGAGCAGGCCGTCTATCAGGATAAACTGTGTGAGTATAATCTAACGAAGCCGTCGGAGACTCAAAAGAGAGCGGCCATGCTTCAGGAAATGCTGGGCGACTGCGGAGAAGGCGTATATATTGAGGCTCCCTTTTACGCAAATTTCGGCGGTCATCACTGCCATTTTGGAAAGATGGTCTACGCCAATTATCATTTGACCTGTGTGGATGACACCCATATTTATGTGGGCGATTATACGATGTTTGGGCCGAATGTGACGATTGCCACCGCGGGGCATCCGATATTACCCGAGCTTCGGGAACAGGTTTACCAGTATAATATGCCTGTCCGCATCGGGAGGAACTGCTGGATCGGTGCGGGGGCGGTGATACTGCCCGGCGTCACTATCGGAGACAATACCGTGATCGGCGCGGGAAGTATCGTGACAAAGGATATTCCGGAGAATGTGGTGGCGGTGGGGAATCCCTGTAAAGTTCTGCGAAAAATCAATGAACATGATAAAATGTATTATTTTAAAGACCGGGAGATTCCGTGTATTTTTCCAGAGTAACCCGCACTGCTCCGGGGCGGGCGGTGAGTTCGGTGAAGTATTGTTTTACTTTTCCGGCGAGACCGGCTTCGTACAGATCTACGCCGAAAATTTTCTCGTTGGAGAGCAGTCCGTCAAGCCGGCTCAGATCCTTGGGAGAGCCGTCTAAGCAATAGCCGGACAGCAGGGGAGATATGGTCTCCAGAGCGGGATCGGGACTGGGGGTGAAGGATTTTCCCTCGTCATCGATGCCCATGAGATAACGAAGCCACCCTGCAAATACCAGAGGGATCAGGGTTAGACCGGAGCTGTCCAGATCCCTGCGTTTTCCGTAGGCCTTGATGGTCTCGCCGAAACGGACGGAGAGCTTTTGGGAGGTGTCTGTGGCAATGCGCTGGGGGGTATCGGGCATGAAGGGATTGGGAAAACGCTCCTGCAGCACGGTGTCCAGAAACGCTTTGGGCTCCATGATTCCCGGATGCACCACCACCGGAAGTCCCTCTCTGTAACCGAGTCCTTCCACCAGTTTCACCAGGGCAGGATCTTTCATCTCCTCCGCGATGGAGGTGTAGCCCAGAAGACAGCCGAAGATGGCCAGCGCTGTGTGCAGGGGATTGAGGCAGGTGCAGACCTTCATTTTCTCTACCTTGTCCACTGTTGCCCGGTCCGTAAAGAGAATACCTGCGTGTTCCAGGGGCGGCCTGCCGCCCGGAAAGGAGTCTTCGATCACCAGATATTCACATTTTTCAGCGTTCACAAAGGGCGCCACATAGCTCTTTTTGGCAGTGGTAATGGGCGATAAGTCTTCCAGGCCGTCTCCGGAAAGAAGCTCCTCTACTCTGGGATCGGGTCTGGGGGTGATCTTGTCGATCATGGTCAGGGGGAAGGCAATACGGGACGTATCCCTGACATAGTCCGCAAAGTCTCTACTCACAAGTCCCGAGCGGCTCCAATTTTCGGCGAAAGCGAGCATGGCTGCCTTGAGCAGATCCCCATTGTGGGAGCAGTTGTCCATACTCACCATGGCCAGTGGAAAGCCTCCGCACAGAAAGCGGTGATGAAGAAGGGCTGCTACCTTGCCCAGATAGCTTGCAGGACGCTGGGGGCCTGCGGCAAAATCCCCGGCGATGGCAGAAAGGATCGCTCCATCCGCAGACGTAGTTGCATAGCCTTTTTCTGTTATGGTGAAGCTTGCAAGCTGCAGGGACGGGCTTGTAAAAATCCCTTTGAGCCGTAGAAACTGTTCTTCGTTGTCACTGTCCAGAATCAGAGATTCCATAATACTTGCGATCACGGTTTTTTCGATAGAAAAGTCAGGGTTCAGGGTGGCGAGGATCGTCAGATTGTCATGGGGAAGGCTGGATTTTTCGATGATCTCATAGTCAAAGCCTTCCGCGGTGATGAGACCCGTGTCCATCTTTCCGGCATCCAGAAGTTTTTGAACCGCATGAGCCTGATAGGCCTTGAAGAGATTGCCGGGGCCAAAGTGGATCCAGCGGGGATGCCGCAGGGTGTTCTGCCGTACCTGTTCATAGTCGAAAGCGGGCAGGGTATAGCCTGCTTTCAGATAGGCTTCCCGATTTTTTGTGATTCCTTCCAGTGATAGCTGCATGGCGCTGCCTCCTTATCATACTTATATTTATCAGTATACCCTTGCCGTGGGGGGACTTATACGCAAATTAATCATGCGCAAATAAATCCTCCTCAGCCCTTTAGCCCGCCGCAGCCTGAGCCGATATAAATAATGGAAGATACGGACACTGGAATAAGATATGAATTCGGCAGGGCATGGATGCCCGAAGTCTCAGACAGCCGGAAGGCTGTACTACAAGGAGGTTGTGATATGAATATTAACACGAGACAGAACTATTCCTTTTTATTTTCATCCATGAATTCATTTGGAGGAAATTCCGGCGGATATTCGGGGATGGCCGGTCTGTTCGGTGATTATGCCAGCATCAAGAACGGCAGCTACGGCAAGCTGATGAAGGCGTATTATACCCCGGACAAGAGTGAGGGCACTGATAAGAGCAGGAAGAGCAATCACAGTAATATTATTGACGAGCTTACGAGGCCTGCCGGCACACTGACCAAGAAGGCTGTGACCAGGGAGGACAAAGCCAGGCTGAACAAGGTGGAGACTACTGCGGACGCTCTGAAGAATTCCGCGGATGCGCTGGTCACTACAGGCAGCAGATCTGTGTTCCGTGAAAAAGAGATTACCGCCAAAGATGAGAATGGCGTGGAGTCCACATCCAAAGGCTATGATACCGGCGCAATCTACAATGCGGTGAATAAGTTTGTGACGGATTACAATTCGGTGCTCACCTCTGTGAAGGATGCGGACAATGCCAATGTGAACAATCGCAGCGCCAGCATGATGAACAACACCGCCGCCAATGAGAAATCATTGAATAAGATCGGAATTTCCATCAATACAGACGGAACTCTGGCGCTGGATAAGGACACGTTCCTGAAATCGGACATGAGCAGTGTGAAGAGCCTCTTTAATGGGAACGGTTCTTATGGATATCGCGTTTCCGCACAGGCATCCATGATCGATTATGCGGCCGACAGAGAGGCTTCCAAGACAAACACCTACACCGTAGGAGGCACATACAATACGGCCTTTAACAGCGGAAATATCTATAACAGCTATTTTTAAGGCTGTAGCCTGGAGCTGTTGCAAAAGTAGAAGTATCATCTACCGGAGCAACAGCTCCTTTATTTTGTCCTTTTTGAATTTAAGAGGAAAATCAGAGGAGGAAGGAATTTAATGGAAATTTGATAGTAATATGAATGTGTTTGTGGTATTCTGTTAAGGGTATCATTGAAGATATATGGAGGAATAAGACAATGTTAGAATTTAAGTATGATACACAATTACTGATCGAGGGCGAGAATCTTGACGAAGATACGATTAATGAATATATTACAAATAATTTCAAAGGAGATTGTTTATTGGCAGTTGGAGATGAAGAGATGATTAAAATTCATTTTCATACAAATGAGCCTTGGAAATTGCTTGAATATTGTGCGTCTTTAGGTGAAATTTATGATATTGTCATTGAAGATATGGATAGGCAGTCACGAGGATTAAAAGGTTAAGTTGAAACAAGCACAAGGGCATCACCAGAATATGCCACAAAGCAACAAAACGCTTATAAGCATTGTTTTCCAGCCAAGGAGGGCTGATAAAATGGCGGCAGACAGGATACAGATACAGTTCCAGTCCGGTATCGTCATGGAGCAGGAGATCGGGAATGAGTAAACCGGGGCAGGGATGACAACAGCATAAAAAGCGTTGTTCCTGCCGGTCTGCGGTAAGAATAAAATGCCTATCGGGGGGACGGGTGTTTTATTCTTACCGCAGAAAGAAGAAACGGAATGGAGAGGTGGAAAGATGGATTTTGTAATGGGGTTATTGGGGAGGTATGTGATGTTTACGGCTGCGGTTTTTGTGGTTGGCGGGGTTATGGGGTGTTTTTTTGACGAAAAGAGAGACGCAGAGGTCCGGGATGGTTAGATAGAAAAGCATTAAAATATACTTTGTAAAAATTTTCTTTTTGTAAGATTAATCGGATGAGTGTTATCGCATTTTATAGCATATAATATAGATGGCAAAATATATTCGGAATTTGTTGTTGAGAATAAAGATATATGTTATACTGTAACTGATCAGAAAGGGTGTGATAAATGTGTTAGCAGCCAAGCCGCAAATAACTGCAGAAACGTCGGATACTGCAAAATTGGAATTATATAGATTAATTGGTGAAGGCTATAAAGCAATGCAGGAAGGCAGAACCAGTACAATTGAAGAAGTAAGGGAAAAGCTGGAAAAGAGGAGAAAAGAACGTGGCTAGGGTGGTATTTACTGAGCCAGCAGAGTATGACCTGCTGGACATAGAATACTATATCTTTGTTGATCTTTGTAACCCACAGGCGGCGCAGAGGATATCCGAGGGTATTTTAGGTGCAGCAGGTAAGCTGGCAGAATATCCAGAAGGACACCCGTTAGTAGGAGATGAATTACTGGGGCGTATGGGGATACGAATAACATACTTTGATAACTACAACATTTTCTATTATTATGATATGCAAAATGACGTGGTGTACATAATCAGAGTTTTGTATAATAAGGCTGATTGGCAGAACATTCTCAAAAGATAAATTGACAGTAGTTTGAATGATACCCCCAAATTTAAAAGAGTTGGGGGTTTTTACAATGTATCATAATTACTTGGCATTAATTGTGTATTTGAATAGCTGATAAAAGGATAAGTTATATACGAAATATGTAAAAAGAGGTGCAGCATATGTCGATGCCATCTAATAATAAAATTGAAGACAGGGCGCTTGGTGCGCTGAGAAATATTATAGATGATCATGCGACAATGGGGCATGAGTTTCATTCCATGGATAAAGAAATGAGCTGGGATGGGAGCATTTGGATATATAAAGATGTAAACGGGACTCAGGATAAAAGAAATTATGATGATAAGGTTCCGGTTCAAATTAAAGGACATGTATATAAAAATAGAAAGTATATAGATGAACAGAAAATTACGTATTCTGTAGATTTGGATGACTTAGAAGCATATTTTCAGGACAGAGGAGTTTTATTTTTTGAAATTTTTATGTCTGAGGATGGTAAAGACAGGGAAATTTTTTATGTATCCTTATTTCCTACAAAATTGAAAGTATTGATAATATCAAAAAAATCTATTGACATTATGCAAAAAACCGGTTATAATAACTTTTGTTCGCAGGAATGGCGGAATTGGCAGACGCGCACGGTTCAGGTCCGTGTGGTAGCAATACCATGAGAGTTCAAGTCTCTTTTCCTGCATAAAGAGTGTTAGGGTATGCCTGACACTCTTTTTTTAACATAAATCTGATAAACTATATGAGATAGATTTTTATCGGGAGGATGCCCATGGCTGCAGGTAATATTTCAACGCAACAAAAAAGGGTTTCTGACGGCGTCTGGTATGAGCTGGATCTGTCGGCCATTGTCTACCCGACTTTGCAGAGACGGGACTTTTCCTCAGTCTATCGTCTGTCGGTGCTGTTGAAGGAGGAAATAGATCCTGCAGTGCTTCAGCGGGCGCTGGACCGGACGCTGCCGAGGTTCCCGACCTATAAGGCGGCTATCCGTAAGGGGCTGTTCTGGAGGTATCTGGAGCCCAATAACCGGCCGGGGCCCTTTGTGCAGGAGGATGTGAAGAACCCCTGTCAGCCCATGCCCTTTAAGACAAATCACCGTTATTTGGTGAGGGTCTATTATTACAGAAACCGTATTTCCCTGGAGGTGCATCACAGTCTGGGGGACGGTACGGGCGGTATGTGCGTACTGCAGACGCTGACGGCGGAGTATCTGCGGCTGCTGGGACATGAGGAGATCGGCAGCGGAGGATTTGTGCTGAAAATAGACGAGGAGCCTGACAGCGGGGAGCTGGAGGACGCCTATATGAAATATGCCAATGCAAAGGTCTGTCCGCCCAGACTGGAGGAGAAGGCCTATCGGGTGCGGGGCACCAAGGAGCCCTTCTATACGTTGAACGTGATCGACGGCATCATGTCCACCTCGGAGGTGGTGCAGGCTGCAAAAGGCTATCACGCCACGGTGACGGAATATCTGAACGCCGCTCTGGTGTACGCCCTGCTCCGAAAGCAGGAGTCGGACAAACCGGCCAGACTGCGCCCGGTGAAGATTGCCATGCCGGTGAATCTGCGCAGGTTTTTCCCGTCCAAAACATTGAGAAATTTTATTACGATGATTTATCCCGGTGTGGACCCGAGACTTGGAGAGTATACTTTCGAGGAGATTGTGACCCATATTCACAATTACATGCGTTATCATTTGAATGAGAAGCTGCTTCGGGGAGATATTACCACCAACGCGGCGACACAGCGCAATCCTTTTATCCGGGTGGTGCCATTGTTTATCAAGGATTTTGTTGTGAGGCTGTTTTATACCAAGGTGCAGGATCAGAATTCCTCTGCGGGACTGACCAATATGGGAGCCCTGCAGGTTCCCGAGAGTATGAAGCCCTACATTGAGCGCTTCGACATCTACATGGGGCAGCCCTTTTCCAGTCGTACCAATTGTGCGGTGGTGAGCTTTGAGGATATTTTGACTGTAAATTTTGCCAGCAGTATCGTGGAGACGGATGTGGAGCGTTATTTCTTCCGCAGGCTGGTGCAGGACGGAATTCATGTAAAAATCGAGAGCAACAGGGAGAGTTGATATGTCATATTGTGTAAATTGCGGTGTAGAGCTGGACGTTGGCGCAGGGAAATGTCCATTGTGTGATACTCCGGTGATCAATCCCGGAGAGCTTGAAAAAAGGATGGCGGCTCAGCCCTTTCCGGAGCGGAAGGGAGCGGTGGAGCCGCCTGACAGAAAGGATCTGGCGGTGTTTGTGTCAGTCTTTGTGCTGGCCACGGCAGTTACCTGCGGACTGTTGAATATTTTAGTCTTTTCTAAAGTATGGTGGTCTCTGGCTGTGATCGGGGGCTGCGTGGTTTTGTGGGTAGGCCTGTTTCCGCTTGTGATCTACAGGAAATTATCTGTGTACAGTTCACTGTTTTTGGACGGGCTGGCGGTGGCGCTGTATCTGTATCTGCTGGCGCGCATGATCGGCGTCTATGGTTGGTATTATGGCCTGGGGCTGCCCATTGCGGCTCTGGCTACGGCAGTGGCGGAGCTTCTGGCCGTCTGTATCAAATGTCTGCCCCGTTCTTTCTTAAGTATCTGTCTGTATCTCGACGGGGCTGTGGGAATCACCTGTCTGGGTCTGGAACTGCTGATAGACAGATATCTGAGGGGGGACTATGTGCTGGGCTGGTCTGCGGTGGTGCTGACGGTCTGCATGATTCTGGGAATTACCATCGGTACGCTTTTGTCCCGCAGAAGACTGAGGGGAGAGGTGCGAAGGAGACTCCATTTTTAAAATACTGATTTCCGGGAGGAATACGTATATGGCTGGGAAGTATAATCAGAATTTAATGCAGTTGATCCGGCGTGTGCATGGGATCGTGGAAAATGCGGATCTGGAAAAGCACAGACAGTCTCAGGATTATATCGGGGCGATTCTGGGCAATACCAGAGAGATCAGCTTTCGGGAGATCCGGATCGGAACCATGTATGCAGAGTGGGTCAGCGTCAATCGGGCGCATATGAAAAAGTATGTGATCCTGCACTGTCATGGCGGCGGGTATTCCACGGGGAGCAGTCTGTATGCCAGAACGCTGACTACAAAACTGGCGGCTTCCACTTCCATGGACGTGCTCTGCTTTGACTACAGGCTGGCCCCGGAGCATCCTTATCCCGCGGCTGTGGAGGACGTCATGGAGGTGTGGAATTATCTGATGCTGCTGGGCTATGGGGCCCGGGATGTGATCGTCACCGGGGATTCCGCGGGAGGGAATCTGGCGCTTGCCCTGCTTTTGCAGCTCAAGCAGGAGGAGAGGCTTCTGCCCAGAGGAGTGGTGTTGATGTCGCCCTGGACGGATCTGACCTCGTCGGGCAAGTCTTTTACGGATAAAGCGGAGCTGGACCCGGTGTTAAATCGGGATTATATCGACAGGATGGTGGCTGCTTACGCGGAGAGGCAGGAGCTTGACAATCCGATGATCTCACCGTTGTTTGGTGATTTTTCGGGGTTTCCGCCTGTTTATATTCAGGTCGGGGAAAATGAGATCCTGTTGAGCGATGCCAAAAGGCTGTATAAAAAGCTGCTGGAGGCGGGAGTTTCCGCCCGGCTGGAAGTATTTGACGGCATGTGGCATGTATTTCAGATGTCTCCTTTTAAGGCGGCGGCGGAAGCCATGGATAAGAATGCAGAATTTATATATGATATTTGCAGATAACGGAAAGGAATTTTATAAAGCGCACAGAATATCATTTATAGGACGGTTTAGGAGAAGGCTTGACACCATGGCTTAAGGCCGGTTGGAGGTAGAGCGGATATGACGATCAGAGAGAATTTGGAGCAGTGGGAGGAGGACTATTTAAGTCCGTATGCTGCCAAGAGCAAAAATTCAAAGGGGAGGCTCAGGGAAGAGACGGAGTGTGACATCCGTCCGGTCTTTCAGCGGGACAGGGATCGCATCATACACTGTAAAGCGTTCCGCCGCCTGAAGGACAAGACTCAGGTGTTTCTGACGCCGGAGGGAGACCATTACCGCACCAGACTGACCCACACGCTGGAAGTGTCCCAGAATGCCAGAACCATAGCCAAAGCCCTGAAGCTTAACGAGGAGCTGGTGGAGGCCATCGCACTGGGCCATGATCTGGGCCATACGCCCTTCGGACATGCGGGAGAGCGGGCATTGAACCGGGTCTGTCCTCTTGGGTTTGACCACAGCGTACAGAGTGTGCGCACGGTGGACAGGCTTGAAAAGAACGGTCATGGCCTCAATCTCACCTATGAGGTGCGGGACGGGATCCTGAATCATCAGACCAGCGGCAGACCCCATACTCTGGAAGGAAAGGTGGTGCGCCTCTCGGACAAGATCGCCTACATACATCATGATATGGACGATGCGGTGCGGGCGGGGATCCTTCGGGAGAGCGATGTGCCGGAGGAGATCCGGGCGGTGCTGGGTTCCACGCCGGGGGAGCGGCTGGACTGCTTTATTCATGATATCGTCACCAACAGTATGGATCAGAATGATATCATCATGTCGGAACAGGTGGGCAGGGCCATGCGTGATATCCGGCAGTTTATGTTTGACAATGTCTACAAGAATCCCATCGCCAAGAGCGAGGAGATCAAGGCGGAGATGTTGATGGAGACGCTCTATCATCATTATATGACGCATGTGGACGCTATGCCGGAGGAGTTTTTGCGGCTGTTGTCTGAGGGCGAACCCAGAGAACAGGTGGTCTGCGACTATGTGGGAGCCATGACGGATCGCTTTGCCATCGCGCTTTACAGCGATATCTTTGTGCCGAAGTCCTGGCAGATATGACAGAGTGCCGGCGCGACGGCCCGGCAGATATGAGAAAGAGGAAACCGATATGTACTACCCTGAGGAGCTGGTCGAAGAGATCAGATTAAAAAATGATATAGTGGGCGTGGTATCGGGTTATGTGAGGCTGCAGAAAAAGGGCGGCAACCACTGGGGGTGCTGTCCCTTTCACAATGAGAAGACGCCTTCCTTTGCCGTGTCGGAGAGTAAGCAGATGTATCATTGTTTTGGCTGCGGAGTCAGCGGCAATGTGTATACCTTTGTGATGCAATATGAAAATTACAGTTTTCCGGAGGCCGTGAAAATGCTGGCGGAGCGGGCCGGGGTCAATCTGCCGGAGGTGGAATACTCCGCGGAGGAAAAGCGGCGCGCGGGCAGGCGGGCGAGGCTTCTGGAAGTCAATAAGGAGGCGGCGAAGTTTTTTTATTATCAGCTTCGCGCCCCTCAGGGCGAGATCGGGAAAAAATATCTGGAGAAACGTGCCCTGTCCGACGAAACCATACATAAATTCGGGCTGGGCTATGCGGGAAAGAGCGGCGCCTCGCTGGTGGAGTACCTGCGGAGCAAAGGCTTTGAGGATGAGCTGATCCACGAGGCGGGGCTTGCCAACAACTCCGAGCGCCACGGACTCCTGAGCCAGTTCTGGAATCGGGTGATGTTTCCCATACAGGATATCAATCACCGGGTCATCGGCTTTGGCGGGCGGGTGATGGGAGACGGAGAGCCCAAATATCTGAATTCACCGGAGACACCGGTTTTTGATAAAAGGCGTAATCTGTACGGCCTGAACTTTGCCAGAACGGCCCGCAGCGGGAACCTGATCATCTGTGAGGGCTATATGGATGTGATCGCCATGCATCAGGCGGGCTTCACTCAGGCGGTGGCTTCGCTTGGCACGGCGTTTACGCCGGAGCAGGCAAATCTCATGAGGCGCTATACCGACAATGTGCTCCTGGCCTATGACAGCGACGGCGCGGGGGTAAAGGCTGCCCTCCGGGGGATCGGAATCTTGCGGGAAGCTGGATTGACCGGACGGGTCATCAGTATGAAGCCCTACAAAGACCCGGATGAATTTATCAAAAACGAGGGCAGGGACGCCTTTTTGCAGCGCATCGATCAGGCGGAAAATAGTTTCTTTTTTGAGATCAGAGTTCTCGCGGAGCAGTACAATATGCAGGATCCCGAACAGAAGACCAGATTCCACCGGGAGATCGCCAAGAAGCTGTGCGGATTTTCCGAGGAGGTGGAGCGGGAAAATTATCTGCAGGCCATCGCGGAAAAATATTTTATCGGTGCGGACAATCTGCGAAAGCTCGTGATCGGCTACGCGGCGGCAAACGGTTCCGTGCGGCCTGTGGAGCGCCCAAAGAGCGGCATTTCCCGCACACCGGATCCGGAGGAGAATGCGCGAAAGCCTCAGCGGCTTCTGCTCACCTGGCTGGTGGACGAGCCGGGGCTTTATCAGAAGATTAAGCAGTATATCTCACCGGAGGACTTCACAGAGGAGCTTTATCAAAAGGTCGCGGAGCGGCTTTTTGCCGAGTTGGAGCAGGGAAAGAGCCAGCCTGCAGGCATCATCAGCATGTTTGAGGATGAGGAGGAACAGAGGCAGGCGGCGGAGCTTTTTCACACGACGCTGCCCCATCTTGAGACCAGACAGGAGCGGGAGAAGGCATTTCATGATATTCTGTTATCGGTAAAGCGGAACAGTTATGAGTATTACACGGCCAGACTGGGCATGGACGTCAATGCCCTGAATCGGGTCGTCGAGGGCAAGAAAGCGTTGGAAACACTGGCAAAAACGCATATTTCCCTGGAATAAGGTCAAGAATAAGTGCAAAATATGCTCGAAATATACCAAAAGAATAGAACACCCAGGAAGGATGGAACTACAAAATGGACGAAAACACACAGGCCAAATTTGACGAGAAGGTAAAAGAGCTTCTGGCGGCTGCAAAAAAGAAGAAAAACGTGTTGGAATATCAGGAGATCAACGAGTTTTTTGCCGATATGCAGCTTGAGGAGGAGCAGTTCGAGAAGATTTTAGAGGTTCTGGATCAGAACAATGTGGACGTGCTGCGCATCACGGAGGATGATGATATCGACGATGAAGAGATCATTCTCAGCGAAGAGGACGAGGTGGATGTGGAGAACATCGATCTCTCCGTGCCCGACGGCATCAGCATTGAGGATCCTGTCCGTATGTATCTGAAGGAGATCGGCAAGGTGCCTCTGTTGTCTGCTGAGGAAGAGATCGAGCTGGCAAAGCGGATGGAGTTGGGAGATCAGGAGGCCAAAAAGCGTCTGGCGGAGGCGAATCTGCGTCTTGTGGTCAGCATTGCCAAGCGCTATGTGGGGCGCGGTATGCTCTTTCTCGATCTGATCCAGGAGGGGAATCTGGGTCTGATCAAAGCGGTGGAAAAGTTTGATTACCGCAAGGGATATAAATTCTCTACCTATGCCACATGGTGGATCAGGCAGGCTATCACCCGCGCCATAGCGGATCAGGCCAGAACCATTCGTATTCCGGTACACATGGTGGAGACCATCAACAAGCTGATCCGCGTGAGCAGACAGCTTTTGCAGGAGCTGGGCAGAGAGCCTTCCCCCGACGAGATCGCCGAGGAGATGAGTATGCCTGTGGAGCGTGTGCGGGAAATATTGAAGATCAGCCAGGAGCCGGTATCTCTGGAGACGCCCATCGGCGAGGAGGAGGACAGTCATCTGGGCGACTTTATACAGGATGATAATGTGCCCGTACCCGCGGATGCGGCTGCCTTTACGCTGTTAAAGGAGCAGCTTGTGGAGGTTCTGGGGACGCTGACAGAGCGTGAGCAGAAGGTGCTCAGACTCCGCTTTGGTCTGGACGACGGGCGCGCCCGCACATTGGAGGAAGTGGGCAAGGAATTCAATGTCACCCGTGAGCGCATCCGTCAGATTGAGGCGAAGGCGCTGCGAAAGCTTCGTCATCCCAGCCGCAGCCGTAAGCTGAAGGATTATCTGGACTGATGGCCGTGCAGATATCCTGCAGATTAAAGGCGCTGGCCGATCTGGTGACGCCGGGGAATGTGGCCGCGGACGTGGGCTGCGACCATGGCTTTTTGTCCATTTATCTCATCGAGCAGGGAATCAGTCCGCGGGTGATCGCAGGCGATGTGCGCAAGGGGCCGCTGTCTGCCGCGAGGGCGCATGTGGCACAGCGGGGACTTTCGGCATACATAGAGACGCGGCTTTCGGACGGGCTTTCTGAGTATCGTCCCGGGGAGGCGCAGACGCTGATCTGTGCAGGAATGGGCGGCAGGCTGATGCAGCGCATTATATTGCAGGGCATGGAGACTGCAAAGGCTTTTCGGGAGCTGATCCTGCAGCCGCAGTCGGAGCTTTGGCAGTTTCGGGTATTTTTGCGGGAGCAGGGCTTTTCGGTGACGGATGAGAATATATTGAAGGAGGACGGCAAGTATTATTTTCTGTTCCGTGTGACGCCCGGAGAGGGGACGGCGCAGGGAGACAGGCTGGGGGATAAATATGGAGCCGGACTTCTCAGGGAGCGGGATCCGCTGCTGCGGGAATTTCTGGAGAAGACTCTGGCAGGCTGCGAGGCCATTCGGGAGGAAATGCTTGTTCAGCGCAGAGAGCGGGGCGGCAGTGTGCGGCTGGAGGAAGGGCTTCGGGAGAATGAGACGGAGATCGAAGATCTGCGGGCGGCTCTGGCGCTGTATACACCGGAGGGCCCACAGGGAAGGTATACGGTATAGATAAAAAATGAAGGAAGAAGGGTGCAAGGTATGGTTACAGTGACAGTGGAGGGAGTACAGAGACAGGTTCCCAGGGGAACTACTTATGAGACGGTAGTACAGGAGTTTCAGCCTCAATATGATAATATGATCGCGGTGGTCGCAGCAAATGGCAGGATCCGGGAGCTCTTTAAGAAGATCAATCGGGATTGTACAGTCACATTCTTTACGCTGCAGGATGATGTGGGACATAAGACCTATGTGCGTACTGCCACCATGTTGTTTTTCAAGGCGGTGTTTGATGTGTTCGGGGCTGTGTGCGCCCAGAACTGCAGAGTGGAGTTTGCCGTAGGGCACGGATATTTTGTCAATCCCGGGGAAATGATCGAGCCCACGGAGGAAAATGCGCAGAAGATCAAGAGGCGTATGCTGGAGCTGGCGGAGGCCGGCACTCCTTTTATGAAGCGTACCTGCCCGCTGGACGAGGCCATGGATCTGTTCAAGAGACAGGGCATGAAGGATAAGGAAAAGCTGTTCCGCTATCGCATGAATTCTCAGGTGAATATCTATGAGATTGAGGGCTATTATGATTATTATTACGGTTATATGCTGCCCAATGCGGGATATGTGAAATACTTTGATGTGATCAATTATGAGAGCGGATTTATGCTGCTTCTGCCCACGAGGAAGAAACCGCAGGCGGTGGAGCCTTTTCGGGAACAGAAGAAGCTGTTTGAAACGCTGGAGGCCTCTGAGAACTGGGGCAGCAGGATCGGCATCGAGAATGTGGGCGATCTGAACGACGAGATATGCAAGGGCTCCATGAGTGAGTTTATTCTCATGCATGAGGCGCAGCAGGAGCGCAAGATCGGCGAGATCGCAAGGGAGATCGTAAACAGAGAGGGCGTGAAGTTTATCATGATAGCCGGGCCGTCCTCTTCCGGCAAGACCAGTTTTTCCCACAGATTGTCCATACAGCTCAGAACCTTGGGCAAGACGCCTCATCCCATCGCTCTGGACGATTATTTTGTGGACAGGGAGCAGACGCCCCGGGACGAGAATGGGGATTATAATTTTGAATGTCTGGAGGCGCTGGACGTCAAACAGTTCAATGAGGACATGTGCAGACTGCTGGCCGGGGAGAGAGTGGAGCTGCCCACCTTTAATTTCAAGATCGGAAAAAGAGAGTATCACGGCAATTACAAGCAGCTTGGACCGGATGATATCCTGGTGCTGGAGGGGATTCACGGTCTTAATGACAAGATGTCTTACGCATTGCCCAAGGAGAGCAAATTTAAGATTTATATCAGCGCGCTGACAACTCTGAATATCGACGGACACAATCGGATTCCCACCACCGACGGCAGGCTTCTGCGCCGCATGGTGCGCGACGCCAGGACCCGCGGCTCCGACGCCAGAAGGACCATACAGATGTGGGCTTCCGTCCGCCGGGGCGAGGAGGAGAATATCTTTCCATTCCAGGAGGATGCGGACGTTATGTTCAACTCAGCCCTCATTTATGAGCTGGCGGTACTGAAGCAGTTTGCGGAGCCGCTGCTCTTCCAGATACCAAAGGACGCACCGGAGTATTATGAGGCCAAAAGACTGCTGAAGTTTTTGAGCTATTTCCTGAATGTGACCAGCGAGAGCCTTCCCAACAATTCCATCTGCAGAGAGTTTGTGGGCGGAAGCTGCTTCAGGGTGTAAGAGGATTATATTATGGGCAGAATTGTTTTCTTCTGCATTCCGGCATATGGGCACACCAATCCTACGCTGGGCGTGGTACGGGAGCTGGTGCAGCGGGTGCGGATGAAGATTTTTACTATAATCCAAATACCGGACCTGCGATCATTAAAGCAGTGCATATCAGGGAAAACAGCATTCCGCCGATTGTTAAACCGATCTGTAGTTTATTTGCCATATGGCTTTTTTGAAATCTGAGAGAGACGATTCCTACGATCCATCCGAAAATCGGAGGAAAGGATAAATAAGTCAACACTGCGGCGCGCATTTTGTCATATTCCGCATCATCTTTTGCCGCCGCCAGGTTTACGTCCATCTGCTCCAACTCATCTTTCAGAAGATAATCCAGTGAACAGTCAAACAGCTTACTGATCCTGATGAGTTTTTCTGTGTCGGGATATGCGTCGTCGCGTTCCCATTTTGATACGGACTGTCTGGACACTTTTAAAATTTCTGCGAATTGTTCCTGCGTTAAATTCTGTTCCTTACGTAGCTTCGCTATTTTTTCTCCTGCTGTCATAGATGCAGCCTCCTTGTAGTTGATAAGGTCATTTTACAGCATAGGCTGATATTTTTATACCAATTACGGGTTGCAAAATGAATATGTTCGGTTGCGGTGCTATGATTTTTATGAATTTTTATCAATTTGTGCCCCGGTTATTGCCAAGCGATGAACTCGTTGATACAATAAATTCAGAAAAGGTGCTACCGTACAGCAACGGTTCACCCAATTATCAGTGACTAATCAAATTAGCAACTACAACTTTGGGAGGGTGCGGTTGCTTTTTTGATGTCCATCTTTTGTTTCGGTTTTGCCATATGTTGATAACTGTTACAACGATACTGATAACAGTCACAACAATCCCGACAATTCCTACTATTATTCCGAGCATCATATGTACTTTTCCAAATATTTTCCATCAGTATCACCTCCTCTGATACAGGAAGTTCTCAAGCAACACTATTTATAAACATAATGGCAAAAAATCAACACTTAATTTTAATAAAACATAAAATATAATGTTGATTTTTACTCAAAGTAGGGTATAATAATACAAACAGTAGCCTTTATGACCAAGGTATAGGCTGTAACCGGACAGGGAGAGTGTTATGCTCATACAATTTAATTTCAAGAATTTTAAATCATTTCGCGACGAGGCGTCTCTGGATTTATCGGCGACTAAAATAACGGAACATGAGACGCATGTAGTGGAAACGGCAAATGACAAGCTGCTGAAGGTTGCCGCAATTTATGGCGCCAATGCCAGCGGTAAATCAAATGTGTATGAAGCGTTTGAATATATGACTTATTATGTGCTGGAGTCTTTTAAGTTTGGTGATGAGGATGAGAAGCGCAGAAAAGGCGGCGATGAATATCTGAAAGTTACTCCTTTCCTTCTTGACGAAAACAGCCGGAATGAGGAGACAACATTTGAAGTGTTTTATGTTGACAACTCGGAAGATACCGGAAGGATCTATCAGTATGGTTTTGCGCTGAAGGATGATGAGGTGGTGGAGGAATGGCTGTATTCAAAGGCCAAGACTGCAAGAAACAGATATAGAACCATCTTTTACCGTAAAAAAGGGGAAGAACCGGAGATGAATGGCTTTACGAAAAGTCATGCAGAAAATATCTTGGCGTCTCTGAATAAGGAATCGTTGATCGTGTCGCTGGGGGCAAAGCTGCGAATCGAAAAACTGAAAAAGGTCAGGGATTGGTTTCTGAAAAACGAGGTTGTGAATTTTGGCGATCCGGCAGAGAACTTTCTGCGTTCCAGGGTGCTTCCGGAAGATTTTGTGGACAGTCGGGAAGTACAGAGTAATGTTGCGGAATATTTTTCATCCTTTGATGAGGCTATATGCGGATTTGTTGTGGAGGAACATGCTTCGGAAGACGAAAAGGATCAGGATAAGAGTTATAGAATTGATGCGCTTCATAAGATGGCTGACGTTGACAGATCGGCGCCCATTTCTCTGAAGGAGGAATCAAGCGGCACACTAAAAATGTTTGCGTTATATCCTTCTTTGAGGGAAGTGTTGGATAAGGGTTCCACTCTGTTTGTGGATGAGCTGAATGCCAGGCTGCATCCGCTGCTTATGAGAAATATTATATTGACGTTTCTATCTCCTGAGATTAATACTCGGAATGCCCAGTTGATCTTTACTACCCACGATATCTGGCAGTTTACAAATGAACTTTTGCGCAGAGATGAAATCTGGATGGTCAATAAGGACCGGAAAGGCGTTTCCGAGCTCTATTCCTTAGTTGAATTTAAGGATGAGGAAGGAAACAAGGTGCGCAGAGACGAGGCGCTTGCAAAAAAATATCTGACAGGAAATTATGGCGCCATCCCGGCATTAAAGCCGATGGCAATGCTAAGGAGGGATTTGCCGGATGGCGAACAAGACGGAAAAAGGCCATGATGGCAGAGCAGGAAAACGCAGGGACAGAAATAAGCGTGTGGGAACGAGAGTGCCTGATCTGGGCTACTATCTGATCGTGACAGACACGGAGGAGACGGAAAAGAATTATTTTGAGGGGCTGAGAGACAGCATACCGCCGGATTTAAAAGACCGTTTGGTCATTAAGGTGGAGAAAGCAAAAACAGAGAAATTGCTTGAGAAGGCGCTGGAACTCAGAGAGCAGGATTCACAATACCGGGCTCCGTGGATTGTGTTCGATCGGGATCAGGTACAGGAATTTGACAGTATCATAGAGACTGCGGAGAAAAGGGGTGTTGGAGTCGGATGGTCTAATCCCTGTTTTGAAATCTGGTTGTATGCGTATTTTGGAGAGATGCCTGCAATCATGGAATCGTCTGTATGTTGCGACAGGTTTTCAGAGAGGTTTAAAAGGATAGCCGGAAATCAGTATAACAAAAACGACAGGTATTTATACAAGAAGCTAATACAATATGGAAATGAAGAAAACGCAATTCGATTAGCGGATCAATGTTATAGAAAGTGTGAGGAGGACGGGAAGCTGAAGCCGTCGGAGATGTGGCCTGCCAGCAAAGTACAGCGGCTGGTGGAAGAGATTCGGAGGAAGCTTGTTTGATTGACACAGGAAGGGGTATATGGGAATGAAATCGGTTTTTGAACACGATGCCACACCGACATGGAGCGGGTTTACATATCAGGGGCATATAGCGATCTATTTAGCATTGCGTAAAATCTGTGAATTGCTGTCGCAGCCTAATAATCTGGACAGGAATGAGATTGCCTCAGTATATCAGCTTGAAGTCGAGAACTGGGAGGACGTCGCCATTATCGGCGAAGACGGGTATCTGTCTATCCATCAGGTAAAAAACATGCAGAAGACAAATATCACTGATTATCGGATTCCATTGATCCAGTTGATGCTGGAGAACGGTTATATGAGAAAAAATAATATGGGAAATCCGATAGCATATTTGCATATCAGTAATCCGGTTGAGGATGATGAGGATGCGATCATGCAGGCACTGCAGAAATGGAAAGCTCGTATCGTTGACTACTATGACAGGCTAAAAGAGTTTGCTGATAGAAAAGTTGAAGAGAGTGACAGAAAAGCCTTTCAAAAGGAGATTTGTGACGAGATAGGCCAAGATCCGGTTTCGCTCAAACGGAGCAGTTATAAGTCACTGTTATCTGACACGGAAAAGGGCATCGGACAAAGCGCTACGGTTACAAAAACAAAAGATTATGTTGTGGGATTTTTGAATTATCTGGAAGAAAGTATGGCAATTGACAGGATATGCGGCGAGGTGGAGCTCTACCGGTTTGACAACGGGGCAAGGCATTGCGAATCTGATGAAATCTATGAAAGAATCGTTGAGCAGGTACAACGATACAGGCAGATTACACAGCCGGCGGAGCCTCTTATTGATGTACAATATGAATATATCGCCGACAAATTGCTGAGCTATATGAGGAAGCATATTCTGGAGCGGCATCGATTGATGCAGGAGGGAAGCGATTATTCAAGACAAATTTCTTTTGGGGAACTCATTGATGTTTTAGATACGAGTTTGGACGATTATGAGGAAAACGCGAATATTGAAGCTCTGAGAAGAATCTACGACGAGGCGCTGTTTCAATATTGCGATTTAATCTGTGGACACAGACAGGAATGTGAAGAAAAAGATTCCTGTGAATGCAGATTATTAAATGCCCAGTACAGCAAAGTAGATCTGAATGATGATGAGTTTATTAAAATGTGTTTTGGCTATAATCCGGATTGCACTCAAACGCTGAATAATCGTCGTTGTCTGCATGAATTGTTAAATAATGACGGATTGCATGAATCTGTTTTTAAGGTATTAAGAAAAATTCCGGACAGGTATTTTATGCAGAAGAGCGACAGGACAAAAACTGTGATTAATGACCGGCAGAATAATGCGCTTCTAACTGCTATTTCAAGTGGCAATGCAGCGATAGTAGTAGCGGGAATTGTTAAAGGGATTAATAAAAATTCAGCCTATGTGAGTCCTGTCTTTGATGCGGATGAACTGATCACGGGACGTCTGCAGTCAGATGATGAATCATTATGGGACAGTGATTTTAGTAATATCAGTGAAAAGTATATACCGACCGTGACGGATGAAGACAAAAACAGTATCTGTCGTCCTAAGAAGCCCGTTTTTGTAAGTGCAGAAGAGGTCATCAAAAGACTCAATTAAGCTACAGGAGAGAAGCATATGCGTGAATTTATGAAATCAATTTCAGGCGAAGCATTTTTGGATTTTCATTATGACACATACGATTGCCTGTTTACGCGCCAGGACTTTAACACATATTGTCTATTCTTTTTCCTGACGGACAAGAAGCAATTGCTTAAGCTGCAGGAAGAGGCCGGAGAGATTCTTCAGGAGATAAAAAAGAGTGCGATATATGATATCAATATGGATAAAAATATTACCTGCGTTTTCTGCCTGTGTATTGGAGACGATGCGTATTATGAGATGGTTTCCTGTGAGACAATCAGCGATCTGAGCAGAACCATCTGTCTGGTGGAGGAGGATCTGAATTTCTTCAAGAAAAATGTGTTTTTATATACGGAGGATATGAGACAGTTTGCCCGTGACAACATCGGAAAATTTGAAATATGCTGTCAGAAATATTTTACGGAAGAGAATTTCCAGTCCTATAAAAAATCGCCCAGAGACAGTTATGAATATGAGTTTTTGATAAATTTGTTCATTAAAATACCTTTTCTGAGTTTTGACAGATATCAGTCGGGGATTCAAAAAGAGTATCAGACAATGGGGAGCTACATAGAAAAAAGATGCCGGGAAAATGCGGTTGATATTGAACACATTGAGGAACTGTGCGGGCAATTAGAAGAGCATATTGACGATAAAGATAAATTTTTTGAATGGTTGGATTCCTTGATTGAGACACAGGCAGAAGAAGAGAAAGGATTGGCACAGAATGAGGATAAAAAGTCTTGAAATAAAAAATTTTAAGCTTTTTGAGGAAAAGTTCGACTTGATTCGGGATATTTCGCAGATGGATCTGATTTTGCTGAACGGGCCCAACGGATATGGCAAGACCACCGTATTTGATGCGCTGGAGCTTGCCCTGACAGGCAAGATTAAAAGAATCAACAGCTATAATGTGGATTTGGGAGTGACTTTAAATGATAAACCTGGCAGGAAAATACTGATTGCCGACCCGGCTAAAGAAGCTTATACCGCGATCGCACTGGAGACGGATGACGGTGAGCTTAGGTTGGAGCGGGTTTACCCCGAGCCTCCGGAAGGCAGCATAAGTATCGCTTCCACAGATAATAATCCCCGTAAAATATTTGATCAGTTTGAGTTTCGGCTTTTCCTTAACGGAGATAAGATTGTCCGGGAGAGCGAGAAAACGGATGTTTTGAAGAAGTATCATCTGGACAATGTGGAGGAGTTTTTTGACAAATGCTGTTTCCTTTCACAGGACGAGCATTTACAGTTCTTAAAAGAAACCAAAAAGGATAAATCCATAGCTCTGGATTTTTTGTTTCAACTGCCTGAAGATTTGAAACAAAAAAAGACGAGAGTCGATGCAATCAGCAAGGTTTTGAAAAATACCAACAGAAAAAACGATCTGGGGTATACCAAAATTCTGAATGACAATGTTGAAAACCTGCGCACAGAGATTAATGCGTTAAGGCAAAAGACGCAGCAGGCTTATATGGAACAGGAGCAGCAGGAAGAAATGACTGCGCAATATCAATGCCTTTTTGTCGGAAAGGGAATTAAATGGGATGAGAAAGATATTCTGTTGAAGGATGAGGAATATGAAGAAGCTATTTGTGCATTAGATGATCTGATCTATTACGCACAGCATCAAAGTGCATGTGCAGATTATAGCTGGAACAGGCCCTTTAAAGATTTGATGAGGCCATTCTCCGGAGGAGATGCTATCCGTTACGAGGAGCATCCGTTAGAATATGCATACCGGTATTATCCGTTAGTACAGAAGGGAGACCAATTAGAGGAGCAGTATCACAGGCAGCTCCGGCTTGAACAGCTTGGGCAGAATCTGGAAAACCGGCAAATACATAAATTGAATTGGGAGACTGTGGCCGGAGAAAAGCTTTTGGAGGAGGATGAAATTGAGGCTGTAAGAGAAGCCATCAGACATGTGGAAAAGCTAGAACAGCTTCAGGGAAGCACGGAGAAAATCATTTCAAGTATTATTGAGGCGCGGACACTTCTGGCGCAAAGGACTAAAGAGGCTTTCAAAGAGGCTCCCCGTAAAGCTGTGGAAGAAGCTGCCGAAGGGGATGCAAAGCAGCAGATACTTTCTGACAGTGAATGCCCGTATTGCGGCAAGCCGTATGATAAAAAAGAAATATTGGAAGCAAAGTTTCAGGCAGAGGAAGAAAAACTTCTGTCCCTTAGCGGGGGAACCGCACAGGATATCCGGAATCAAACGGAAGCTGTCTATGAAAAGTATTTAAACAGCATGGTGGCCGCCGTACAGAATTGTCTGCGAAACAGTATATCGGAGGAGACCTATAAAAAACTTCAGGAGGCAAAGAAGTATAAAGCCGATATGCAGACCGTAAATGAATTGCTCCACAAATTACAGCTCAGTCTTCCGGAAGAATATCAGGACGATATCACCGAACTTGCCAGAGGGTATGAGAGGCTTTTACAGGATATTGGAAAAGGTCTGAAAGAGATTCCGGAGGAGATTGCCGGACAGTTGGAGGCAAAAGATTTTTGGAATGATTATGATAAATATTATGACAGGGATTGGGACAGATTCATCAAAGCAACTGCTTCTTTGCTGCAGGCAAAGCGGGAGTATATCAAGCGCCGGTTTTATGATTTCGGCAGGAGATTGATACAGCAGAGGGAAGAGGAACTGGAGAAGGCTGAAAAAAGAGTTACAAAGTTAAAGGAAATTTATGATGAGCTGGCGGGATATCAGGAGGCCGTAGAAGAAGGGACTCGGGATTATAAGCGGCAGGTTATTCATGATATTGAGCCCCTCCTGCATGTCTTTACAGCCAAGATCCTGCAGCAGAAATTCTGTGGTAAAAGTATTTTTATTTCCACAGACAAAAAAATGGAGAGTTTTCAATTGGTGCATTCGGCGGAGGACAATCAGGATATTTTATATAATATGAGCTCAGGACAGCTCGCCGCCGTTTCCATATCCTTTTTGTTGTGTATGCATCAGGTTTATGCACAGCGGCAGTCTCTGCCCGTCCTGCTGATCGACGATCCGATACAGACCATCGATGATGTCAATATGGTAGGATTGGTAGATATTCTGCGGTTTGAGTTTCCCAATACACAGATATTTATCTCCACACATGAACAGAAATTTGAGTGGTATTTAAGATATAAGTATGAAAAGGCACAGAAAAAGATAGAGCCCTACAATATGAAAGATATTGTATTGGGCGCTTGTAATTTTGAATAAAAGCCGTTATAATAACTTAAATGTAAGTAAGACAGACGATCGCGGCCGGGCGCGCAGGCGTCCGGGTGAGGAAAGTCCGGGCTTCACAGGGCAGGATGCCGGATAACGTCCGGTGGAGGCGACTCCAAGGCAAGTGCAACAGAAATATACCGCCGCTGTGTCTTTGCGGACACAGCGCAGGTTGCATATGCAACCTGCAGAGAAACGCCCCGCGTTTCTCTTGGTAAGGGTGGAAAGGCAGTGTAAGAGACTACCGTCCGTCCGGTAACGGTCGGAGCCATGTAAACCCCATCCGAAGCAAGACCAAATAGAAAGCCACAGGCCGGCCCGGTCTGCTTTCAGGTAGGTCGCTAGATACGGCTGGCGACAGCCGTGCCAGATAGATGATCGTCCGGGGATCAGTGTGATCCCTTTGACATAACCCGGCTTATCGTCTTGCTTACATTTACTTATCTTTACACTTATATTATTTAGGAATTTCAGGACAACGGACCGTACCCGGCAGGGCTTCGGTCTGTTTTGCCGTAGGGAGCGGCCATGAGACAGCAGTATGACAAAACAAAAATTTTCTGTATCGCGCTGGTGTTTGTGCTCGGGGCATCACTTCTGGCTGATTTGGCAAGGATATTCGGGGCTGACGGTTCTGGGATGCGAGAGGAAGAAACGGCAGCCGGAAACAGCGCTGACGTGGCCGTGTATGTGGAAGGCCAGACTGCCGGGGCGTTGGCGGCGGCCGGCAGCGGTGTGATTTTGGCGGCAGATGAGGATGCGCTGTGGGTGGTTACGGCGGGACATGTGCTGGAGAGGGCAGCTAAAGAGCCTTCCGGGGAGATGCATTCCGGGGAAAAGCAATCCGGGAAGGAGCAATTCGGGAAGGAGCATTCCGGGGAGGAACATCCCGTGAAGGTAGAGTTTGGTGACGGAAGTATTGTGGAATGTCAGAGATATGAACGCGTGAAGGACACCGACCTGGCTTTTGTATGTATTCTGAAAGAGAATCTTCCTGAAAAGCTCAGGGAGTGTCCGGCGGCGGATACGGATAAGGAGAGTTACGATGCTCTTGAGGCAGGAGCAGCGATCTGCCTGACCGGTTATCAGGATGGCAGACCGTGTACTTTTTCGGGAGTATTGTCGGAGCCGTGGATTTATGTGGCGGATTTTGAACAATATATGATGGTGGCGGTATGCGAGATGGAATCCGGCATGTCCGGCGGAGGCCTCTATGATGAAGCGGGGCATCTGATCGGCATTGCCTGCGGCGGAAACGGGCAGGGAGAGCTTGCGGCAGTGCCGCTGCATGTGGTTTGGGCGCGCTTTGAGGAGTTAAAGAGATAGGGGGGAAGCAGTGATGCAGGGAGAGAACGGACATTTTTACTTTGTCCGCCATGGGCAGACGGTGTGGAATGTGGAGAACAAAATATGCGGAGCTACGGATATTGCCCTGACGGAGCTCGGACACAGGCAGGCGGTGGAGACGGGCAGGAGGATTCTGGCGGAGGGTATCAGAGCGGATGAGATATTATATTCTCCTCTGATACGGGCGGCTGACACGGCCGGACATATTTCGGAGCTCACAGGAATCCCGGCCCGGGCGGAGCCCCGGCTTACGGAGCAGAATTTCGGAAGGTATGAGTCCACAGCCCGGGACGGACGGGAGTTTCACGAGGCGAAGAAGCATTGCGCCAGCCGGTTTGACGGCGGGGAATCCATGCTGCAGCTTGCCCAGAGAATCTATAATCTGCTGGATGAGCTCAGAGCGGATGAAAAGGTGTACATTCTGGTGGCGCACAATGGGATTGCCCGGATTGTCGAATCCTATTTTCGCGATATGAGCAATGAAGAATTCTCTTCTTTTGGAATAGGCAACTGTGAAGTAGTGCGTTATGACTTTCCCGACAGGGCGGCTCTGATATAAATGATACCCAGAAAGGCGGCGCACACAACCCAGATCACAGGCTCTGTGAATACCACTCCTGTGTATTCCATGATCGGGATCACGAACAGGCAGGACAGCACTTTGCCGGCAAGCTCGATGCTGCTGGAGAGTACGGGAGCTATTTTATAGCCCATGGCCTGCATGGAATTGCGCAGTACAAACAGGATGCCCAGCGGGAAGAAGAATATCGTGCAGATTTTCAGATTATACACGGCATTGAGGACAATTTCTTCATTGTCCGTACCGGTCAATATTTTGATCAGAAGCGCTCCGCAGGTAAAAGCTGCCGCTGCGGAGAGGATAGACCATACAAGTTCCAGCCACAGAACCTCTCCCATTGCCTTACGGATTCGTTTGAATTGTCTGGCTCCGAAGTTCTGCCCCACAAAAGTGGAACAGGCGGTTGCTATAGCCTGCATGGGCATCATCAGAAATTCAAAGATACGTCTGGAGGCCGTATGTGCAGTGATAATGTTCTTGCCCAGATGATTGATTCCCTTTTGCAGGATAATTGACCCTATTGCCAACACGGAGGACATCAATCCCATGGAAAGACCTGTGGCAAGCATTTCGCGCACCAGCGCTTTGGGCGGACGCCAGTCTGTTTTCTCAGGCATATAGATACGGTATTTTTGCAGGATGTATACCCCGCAGAAGAATGCGGAAATCATCTGTGCGGCAACAGTGGCCAGAGCAGCGCCCGCAATGCCCAGATGCAGTCCCATAATAAACAGGATATCCAGTATAATGTTTATGGCACAGGAGACAATTAGAAAATAAAGAGGGGTCCGGCTGTTGCCCATGGCCCGCATAAATCCGGCGCACATGTTGTAAGCGGTGGTTGCGGCCATTCCTGCCAGGATTACGAAGATATACTGGTATGCCATGGGAAAGATATCCCGGGGCGTGTCCATCCAGCGCAGCAGAGGCTGCAGAACGGGCAGGATTATGATTGTCAGAACGAAGGTGCTGACAGCGTTCAGGAGGATGGTGGCGGAAACGGCTTTTTTCAGGGAGGCTGTGTCCCCCGCGCCAAAAATCTGTGACATGACGATGCCGAAGCCGTTGTTCATCCCATTGGCAAAATAGATCAATACGGAATACAGGGCAGAGGTTGCACCGATGGCTGCAATGGCGTCGTCGCCGAGATTATATCCTGCGATCATGGTATCCACAAGATTGTAAGCCTGTTGAAAAAGTGTTCCGATTAGCAGCGGGATGGCAAACTGCACGATGGCCTTCATCGGGACGCCTTTTGTCATGTCGTTTGTATGCATTCTCTGATCACTCCTCCGGGCCCGGGGATGCAGGGGCTTGGGCCTGTTCCTATTATAGCTTTGGCATATTAGTCTGGCAATACTTGTCTGACAATACTTTTCAGGTGTTTCTTGACATTCCTCCTGATATGGTAGAAAATAGAAAACAGCGGGTATGCGGATCCGCTGTAAGCTGCAATGTAGTCAATAAAGTATTATATAGAGAGAAAGGATGTGCGACATGACTAAAATTGATGTGGTATCTGGTTTTCTGGGAGCGGGAAAGACCACTCTGATAAAGAAGCTTTTAAAGGAAGCTTTAGACGGCAGCAAGACCGTGCTGATCGAGAATGAGTTCGGAGAGATCGGAATTGACGGCGGTTTTCTGAAGGATGCCGGAATCGAGATCAAGGAGATGAATTCGGGCTGCATCTGTTGTTCCCTTGTGGGTGATTTTGGAGCTTCGTTAAAGGAAGTGATCGAGACCTATGCGCCGGAGCGTGTGCTGATCGAGCCCTCCGGGGTGGGCAAGCTCTCCGATGTGCTGAAGGCTGTGGAGAATGTGGCCGCAGATCTGGACGTACAGGTGAACAGCGCCGTGGCGGTGGTGGATGCCTCCAAATGTAAAATGTATATGAAGAATTTCGGTGAGTTTTTCAGCAATCAGATCGAGTATGCAGGCACCATCATTTTGAGCAGGACGGACAAGGTGAGTCAGGATAAGCTGAATGCTGCCGTGGAACTGGTCAGGGAGCACAATCAGAAGGCGGCCGTCATCACCACACCCCTCAGCCAGCTTGACGGAAAGGATGTGCTGCAGACCATCGAAGGGGCGGACCGGCTGGAGGATATGATGAAGGAGATGCTGGCCAGCGTACACGAGGACCATGACCACGATCATGAGCACTGTGACCACGAGCACCACCATGACCATGAGCACTGTGACCACGAGCACCACCATGACCATGAGCACTGTGACCACGAGCACCACCATGACCATGAGCACTGTGACCACGAACATCATCATGATCACGAGCACCATCACCATGAACATGGCGAAGGCTGCACCTGCGGGTGTCACGATCACGAGCATCATCACGCGGATGAGGTGTTTACGAGCTGGGGAATGGAGACGCCCAACACTTACACAAGAGAGCAGATCGCCCATATACTGGAGGAGTTGGACGGCGGCTGGTATGGCGATATCCTGCGGGCCAAGGGCATGGTGCCCGCGGAGGACGGGACCTGGATCTATTATGATTATGTGCCCGAGGAGCATGAGATCAGGAGCGGCAAGCCGGAGGTGACGGGGAAGATCTGCGTCATCGGCGCAAGACTCAGGGAGGATAAGCTGGAAGAGCTGTTCGCATGCAAATAAGGAGTCGGCGGGCATAAAAAGAGCGACAGGTGTCCGCAAAGGCGGGCAGGGGGTATATTATGAAATCTGTATATGTGATAAACGGTTTTCTCGAGAGCGGCAAGACGGAGTTTATCTGTTTTACTCTGGCTCAGCCCTATTTTCAGATCAAGGGCAGGACGCTGCTCATCCTCTGCGAGGAGGGGGAGAACGAGTATGACGAGGCGCTGCTCCAAAAGAGCCGCACGGTGTTGGAGGTTATTGAGGATGAGACGGACTTTAACCCCGACCGGCTGACGGAACTTGAGAAAAAGCACAAACCGGAGCGCATTATCATAGAATATAATGGCATGTGGAATTATAAAAATGCGAAACTGCCCAAAAACTGGAAGATAGAACAGCAGATTACGACTATCGACGCATCCACTTTTTCCATGTACTATACGAATATGCGCTCGCTTTTAGCGGAGCAGATCAGAAAGTCTGAGATGATCATTTTCAACCGCTGTGACGGTATTGAGGATCTGGGAAGCTACAGGCGCAATATCAAGGCGGTGAACCCTTCTGCGGATGTGATCTTCGAGGATTCCAACGGGGAGATTGACGAGATCTTCGAGGAGGATCTGCCTTACGATCTGCAGCAGGAGACCATAGTGCTGGACAATGCGGGCTATGGTATCTGGTATCTGGATTCCATGGACCATCCGGAGCGTTACTTTGGAAAGAAGCTGCAGTTTACGGCGATGGTATTGAAGCCGGAGGGGTTTCCCAGAGGATTTTTTGTGCCCGGGCGTATGGCCATGACCTGCTGTGCGGACGATATGGCGTTTCTGGGATATGCCTGCGAGTTTGCGGGGGCGGATACGCTGCGTCAGAAGGAGTGGGTAAAGGTTACCGCCACAGTCACAAAGGAGTATTGGGAAGGCTATCAGGGTGAGGGGCCCCTGCTTCATGCGGTGAGTGTGGAGAAGACGAAAGCACCGAAAGAGGAGATTATCAGCTTTGCATAAAAGATCAAAGATTGCTGTTCGGATTATATTTTTTCTGCTGTTGGCTGTTTATACCGGAGTGATGCTGTATTTGTTTGTGATGCAGTGTTATGAGGTGCCGGATTTTCGCTCGGATATGCCGGATTATGTGAATACGGTGCGGGGCATTGCCGGGGATTATTCGTTTCCCTATCCGCTGTTTTTTACGCTGGCAAAGGGGATCGCGCTGTTTGCGGGAGCTCCTGTGGGAGTTGCGGTGGCCGCGGCCCTGCTCAATTCTCTGGGCGTCTGTGTGACGAAGTATTATATGGACAGACAGGTGCGGGAGAATCTGTCAACCGCCGGGTGGAGCGACGGGAAATGTATGGCTCTGGATCTGGCTGTGACGGGTATGGTGTTCGCGCTGTTTCTCCTTGGCAATCTGTATTCTCCGAAAAACACGGCTTTTTTTGGTTTTGATTATGCCTATCGCTGTATGGGAATCTACACGCCCAATCCAATCTGGAATGCCACCTATCTGGCCACCAGACCCTTTGCGGTGATCTGCTTTTTTGAGGCGGCAAAGCTTTTGCAGAGTTACAGAGAGCGGTTTTCCTGGAAGGGCTGCATTCCCTTTGCGGCGAGTCTGTTTCTGACCACCATCACCAAGCCCAGCTATACGCTGGTGGTGGTCCCGCTGATGGGAATCTGTTTTCTGGCGGATCTGATAAGGACGCGGGGAAAGAGCTTTCGCAACGCGTTTTATGTATGTCTGACCATGATTCCCACGGGGCTGGATCTGCTGTATCAGTTCTTCGGCGTGTTTACCGGCACCAATGTGAAGGGCGAGGAGACTGGTATCGGTTTTGCCTTTGCCAGGGTCTGGAGCAATTTTTCCAAGAACATTCCGCTTAGTATCGTCATGGGAATGGCGCTGCCCATAGGGGTGTTTGTGCTGAACCGGAGGGCGGTGAAGGAAAAATTTATCTATCGTTTCGCAATCTACAATTATATTATGGGCACAGTGATGTTTTTATGCCTCTATGAGAAGGGATTCCGCATGCTGCATGCCAATTTCTCCTGGGGCTATATGCACGGTATGTTTTTGATGTTCATGGCAGCGCTTGTGCTGGTGCTTTGCAATACCATAGAGTGGCGAAAGAGCCGGAAGGCGGTATTTCTGCCGGCGGAGTGGGCGGTTCTTGGCGTTCATCTCATCTGCGGCGTGAATTTTCTGTGGTACGCTCTGCAGGGGCAGGACCTGGCGGGCTTTTAGGAGGAGAAAAGAGGGATAAGATCGGAAAGTTTCCGAGTGGAAAAAGAGAATAGTTTGAAGGATCAGCATTATGAATATAGTAATCGGGGTCTTGATTCCCTTTGTGGGAACCACGGCCGGGGCTGCCTGTGTGTTTTTTCTGAAGCATACCATCAGCTCCGGATTACAGAGGATATTCACGGGATTTGCGGCGGGAGTGATGGTGGCCGCGTCCGTGTGGTCTTTGCTGATACCCGCCATCGACCTGTGCCAGGATATGGGAAGGCTGGGCTTTGTGCCGGCTGTGGCGGGTTTTCTTGCAGGAATGTGTTTTCTGCTGCTCATAGACCGTTTTGTGCCGCATATCTATGCGGGCGGTGAAGAGACGGGAGGGACGAAAAGAAATGGTTTTGGCAGGAATGCCATGCTGATGTTTGCGGTGACGATCCACAATCTGCCGGAGGGAGCGGCCTGCGGGGCGATCTTTGCGGGCGTTTTAAAGGGAGACGGTGCTGTGACTATGGCGGGAGCCATCACGCTGGCCATCGGCATTGCCATTCAGAATTTTCCTGAGGGAGCGATCATCTCCATGCCTCTGCGCAGCGAGGGCAGCAGCCGGGCAAAATCCTTTCTGCTGGGGACACTGTCGGGGGCGGTAGAGCCTGTGGGGGCGGTGTTTGCCATTCTTCTGGCGAATATCGTAACGCCTATTCTGCCTTATATGCTTGCTTTTGCAGCCGGAGCCATGATCTATGTGGTGGTGGAGGAGCTGATCCCCGAGGCCGGGGAGGGAGAGGCTTCCGAAGTGGGAACCGTCGCCTTTGCGGTGGGATTTGCACTGATGATGATGCTGGATGTGGCGCTTAGTTAGGATGCCGGACGGCAGGAGAAGACGAACGCACGAGAAGGGCAGGGCGAACGAGACAGACGATTGAGAAAGACAGACGAAAAGGACAGACGCCCAATGAGGACAGGACGATATGGAAAATGAGAAGGAAATACAACAGATGCGAAACAGGTTCCGGGAATTGGCCGACAAGTCCTTTTCCCAGAACATGTTTACTTTTACGGGATTTCTGGGACTTTTTGAGCAGGATGTATTCTGGAGGTTTGAGCGGGAGTTTTCCCATGCGGGATATGTGCTTTTCGGAGGCGCAGAGGGTGCGGAGCGGAAGTTGGTGCGTTTCGGCGACGTGGGGGAGTTTGGTTATGAGATTGCGTTTCCCATCGTGTGCCTGCATGTCAGGCCTCATGCGGCCAAATTTGCGGACGAGCTTTCCCACAGGGATTTTCTGGGCGCGTTAATGAATCTGGGCGTGGAGCGGAGTACCATCGGGGATATCCGGGTGGGAGACAAGGAGGCTTATCTGTTTTGTCTGGAGTCCGTGGCGGAGTTTTTGTGTGAAGAACTCACTCAGGTGAAGCATACACATGTGAAGTGTGAGCGTGTGGAGGAAGCGGCAAAGGTTCCGGAGGAGGAGCCGGAGCTTCTGACAGTGCAGGCGGCTTCCATGCGGGTGGACGCGGTGATCGCAAAAGTGTACCATAAGTCCAGGGAGGCCTGTCTGGAGCTTTTCCGGGCCCAGAAGGTATATGTGGACGGGCGGCTCTGCGAGAACAATTCCCGTCTGCTTAAGGCAGGAGAGACGGTGAATGCCAGAGGCTATGGGAAATTCAGCATTGTGGGAGAGCCTCATAATACGAAGAAGGGAAAACTTGCGGTGGAGGTGGCGGTATACAGATGACGCAGATGATACAATGGCTCTTTTTCTTTTATCTATATTGCTTTTTTGGCTGGTGTTTTGAGTCGGGATATGTGTTTCTGAAGACCAGGCATCCGGTGAACCGGGGCTTTTTGCGGGGGCCGTTTCTGCCGCTGTACGGCAGCGGTGCGATCATGATGCTGTTGGTGTCGCGGCCGTTTCAGGAGATGGACTTTCCGCAGAATCTGATTCTCACCTATGTTGCGGGCTGTCTGGGGGCTACAGTGCTGGAGTATGTGACGGGAGTGACCATGGAGGCATTGTTCAAGATCCGTTACTGGGACTATTCGCACAATAAGTTTAATTTTCAGGGGCATATCTGTCTGGGTACCTCTCTGGCGTGGGGATTTTTGACCATTTTTATGACGGAGGTAATACACCGGCCCATCGCGCAGGCTGTCGCTGCCATTCCAAACGGTGTTTTGACGGTGATTACGCTGGTGCTGACTGCTGCCCTTGGGGCGGATTTTGCGCTCTCTTTCAAGGCGGCTTTGGATCTGCGGAATGTTTTGGTCAGGCTGGAGAGGGCGCGGGAGGAGATGGCCCGTATGCAGAAGCGCGTGGACGTTATTGTAGCGCTGCTCAACGACGATTTTTCCAGAAAAAAAGAAGAGCTGCAGGCAGGCTTTGCGGAGCGCAGAGAGGAATTGCAGACGGAGCTTGCGGAGCTTAGACAGCGGTACAGCGCACACCTTGCGGACCGGGAGCGCCTGTCCGGGCTGTGGGATTTTTTCCAGCGGGATATGATCCGCTCCAATCCCACTATGGTTTCCGGGCGGTTTGGCGAATCGCTGCGGGAGCTGCAGAAGAAGCTGGAACAGGAACTTGAACAGGAGCTCGCGCAGAAGCGGCAAAATCGAAAGCGGAAGAAGAAATAATGTTTTTCAGGGAGGTTCAGATGCAGACTTTAAGAGAGATGATCAGCAGATATATCTATCGGATCGCGGGAATTCTGGTTTTGGCAATGCTCGCCATGATCCTGATATTTCAGTTGATGAACGAACAGAAGCGGGCTTATGAGGATGCAAACCGGACTTTTTCCCAGATGAAACAGGTATTGGCGGAAAACGAAGCGGAGCTGATCGAGATACGGGAGGAGTACAAACAGAGCTGTCTCCACGCGGCGGAGGCGGCGGCCCACATCCTGGAGGGAGATCCGGCGGCCCTTTCTTCTACAGACAGACTCAAAGAGATTGCCGAAGAGGTGGAGGTAGATGAGATTCATCTTTTTGACGGGAACGGGAAAATATTCACGGGAACGGAGCCGAAATATTATGGTTATACGGTGGATTCCGGCGAGCAGATCGGCTTCTTTGCGCCGATGCTTGGGGATAAATCCCTGAAGCTGGTGCAGGACATCACGGAAAATACGGCGGAGGGGAAGCTGATGCAGTATTCGGCTGTCTGGAGCCGCAGCGGGGAGTTTATTGTGCAGGTGGGAATGAATCCTGTGAATGTGATCAAGGTGACGGAGAAGAATCAACTGTCTTATATTTTTTCTCTGTTTCGGGTAAATCCGGCGGCCAGTTATTATGCTATCGATGGGGAGAGCGGGATGATTGTGGGCTCTACCAGTCTGGAGGCAGTGGGCCATGAATGCGGGGACAGGGGATTTGACTTTGAGGAACTCAAGGCCGCACAAAAGGGCTTTTATAAGAAAATAGACGGACAGTATTCTTTTTGCGTTTTTCGGAAAATTGATTCCAATTATATCGGGCGGGTCATTTCTGTCAATTATCTCTATCAGAGTGTGCCGGTAACGGTGTTGTCGGTTTTGATCTGTCTGCTCCTTGTGGCTTTTATTCTGGTAACGGCAGTTACGAGATATATGAATAAATATGTTGTGAATAAGATACGGGATGTGATTCAGAAGCTGGAACTGATCGCTGAGGGCAGTCTGGAGGAGAGAGTGGATGTTCAGAGCAGTCTGGAATTTCAGGAGCTGGGCAGTTATATCAACCGGATGGTGCAGAGTCTGTTGAATACCGATAATCTGGAGCAGCAGGTCAATGAGACGCTGCGTGTGGCTCTGCAGGCAGCCAATCCGGAAAAGTCTCTGGAGATCGTGCTGGAATGTCTGGGAAAGTCACTGGAGGGGGAACGGTCTTATATCTTTGAGAAAAATTCTCAGGGCGGCGATGACAATACTTATGAATGGGTTGCGGAGGGAGTGCAGCCGGAGCAGGATAATCTGCAGAATGTTCCGCCGGAGGTCTGCAGGGGTTGGTATCATATGTTCTGTGAAAATAAGTGTGTAGTGCTTGAGAATATTGAGGAGCTGAGCGAAAAGGAACCTTTGCAGTATGAGATACTGAAACGGCAGAATATTGTGTCCATTGTCGTGGTGCCCCTGTACGACGACGGCAGGGCCATCGGATTTTACGGGGTGGATAACCCGCCCGTGAAGACCATGAATTATACTTTGAATATGCTCCGCATTATGGGGTATTTTATCGAATCCCTGTTAAAGGTAAGAAATCTTGTGAGAAATCTGGAGCAGATGTCTTATTCTGACCACCTGACACAGATCGGCAACCGGCGCGCAATGTGGGAGTATGTGGACGGCATGGAGCAGGATGGCAGCATTGGAATCGTTTACTGCGATATCACGGGTCTGAAAAGGGTGAATGATGAAAAGGGACATGAAGCCGGAGACAGGCTGATTCTCTCTGCCTGTGAATGTCTGAAAAGAGCGTTTGCGGATTATAAACTGTTTCGCATAGGCGGCGATGAGCTGTTGGCGGTGTGCCGTGGAATCGGTGAACCGGAATTGTGGAAAAGGGTGGAGAGTCTGAAAGAGACAATGAGAGAGAACGCTGTTGTCATGGCGGTGGGCGCCGCCTGGAGTGAGGACGGCGCCCAGGGGGTAAATCGTATTATGGCCGAGGCGGAAGCTTTGATGTATGCGGATAAAGCGGCATATTACGAGGCGTCCGGGATAGAGAGAAGGCGGTAGGGAGCGCTGTCATCCGAAGGGGTTTTCCGAGCCCCGGGTTTTGTGAAACAGCCCTGTGAGAAGCAGGACGAACACGGAGACCGCACATAATATCAGGGTATTGCATACCAGCTCCAGAATAAGCGCATCGGGGCTGCTCATCCTGTACAGCATGGAGTGATAGGTCAGATTCAGGAAAATACAAAGGATGCTGACGGCGGGCAGAAGGCTGCGGTATATTCTATTCCGGGTACTCCGATGCAAATAGAGAGCCAGAACAATCAGAGAGAGTATGGTCACAGCCCAGAACAACGCAGCCAGTATGGGGCCGGTTTCGGAGAGCGGGACGCCCAGAGGCGTGGAGTCCGGGGTCAGGTAGAGTGAAAGCATCACATAAAACATCATGCCCATGCTGAACAGGAGCATCAGACTCTGGGGGATCAGCAACGCGCGTCCGAAGCCTGTGTCGGGCTGCCCGGATTTGCCGTGAAAGACAAAGTCAGTGGCAAATATCGTAAGCGGCATCAACAGGGCACAGCTTTCAAAATAATATTGGTTTACGTGTACCGTGAGCAGCAGCGTAAAGATGCCGATGCCAAGGACTGCCAGAAATAAAAGATAACCGGTGAGCATCTGTCCGGAAAACCAGGCGTTCAATTTTTTGAAGGCGTTGATCTCCTGATCCCGGACCGCATCTGTGGACGGACCGGCATGTTTTAAAAGTGCACAGGTGTTTTGACAGTCTGTGCATTGTTCCAGATGGGCTTCCACAAAGTTGCGCGTGTCCTCTGAACACAGGTCTTCCAGATAGAGCGGCAGCAGGTCTTTGACAATATTGCAGCGATCGTAATTGCCGGTATTGTCATGGTTGGCGGCGTTATCATTTTGTTTTGTCATATGGCCTCCGTTCCGAGGCGTCAAGCCTCTTAGTTAATCGTGTTTTTTAATAGAATTTCTTTTCCGCGGTAGAAAGTGACTCTTGCCCAGTTCTCGCTTTTTCCGAGCATTTGTCCGATCTCCCGGTAGGACAGGCCGCTAATGGCCCGCAGATAGATGACTTCGCGCATGGCGGGCGGCAGGGAGTTCATCTCTTCCAGCACTTTAGCCAGTTCGATCTTGGCTATGGCTTCGCCCGCGGCGTCCCTGTGGACAGCAGTTTCGCTGCCCGGCGGCGGATCGTCCCATGATGTGGGGATCTCGCGCTTTTGTTTTTCCCAGGCCTGATAGAGCAGATGTTTCCCAATCTGACAGAGCCAGGTGGAGAGCTTGCAGGAACCGTCAAAGCTGTCAATTGCCAGAAAGGCGCGCAGGAAGGTTTCCTGGGTCAGATCCTCGGCCAGTTCTTTGTCTTTGCTCAGCGCATAGAGATAACGGTATACAATTTTGGCATTTTGTCTGTAAATCTCTTCCATTCGGCATCTCCTTTTATGTCTGTATATCCGTTTGGAAACCATTTTGTTACAAAATATTTTTCCCTGCAAGCATCTTAATGAAATCTTAAAGGATTCCCGTATTTTTTGTTAATATGGCATCTGTTACAATAAAAGCACAATGAGGAGGCGGCTATGTACAATATACTGATCTGTGATGATGAACGGGATATCGTAAACGCGCTGAAAATTTATCTCCATGATGAGAATTACAGACTGTTTGAGGCTTTTGACGGCGAGGAGGCCCTGCGGGTCATAGAGGCGCAGGAGATTCATCTGGTGCTCTTGGATATTATGATGCCCAAGCTGGACGGCATTTCCGCCATGGTGAAAATCCGTGAGCACTGTAATGTGCCCGTCATTCTGCTCACGGCCAAGAGCCAGGATTCCGACAAGGTGCTGGGACTCACCGTGGGGGCGGACGATTATATCACCAAGCCTTTTAATCCCGTGGAGGTGGCGGCCAGAGTCAAGTCTCAGCTTCGCCGTTACATGCAGCTTGGGGGCGGCAACATTCGCCCTGAGGTGATGCGGGTGGGCGGTATTGAGATGGATGATCTGGAGAAGAAGGTGACGCTTGACGGAGAGCCGGTGTCTCTGACTCCCACTGAGTATGATATCCTGAAGCTGCTCATGCAGAGTCCCGGGCAGGTGTTTTCTCCCGGAGAGATCTATCAGCGTATCTGGAAAGATCTCCCCTACGGCAGTGAGAACACGGTGGCGGTTCATATCAGGCATCTGAGGGAGAAGCTGGAGATTAATCCCGCGGAGCCCAGGTATATCAAAGTGGTCTGGGGACAGGGTTATAAATGTGAGAAGGAGAGAAATGAAACTTCTCTGAGGCGGCACACTTGACGGAGGATCGGACAATGTCAAAAAATGGTAAAATAACGGAGAGCATTGCATTTAAAGTAATTTTGTTTTTTGTGCTGGGCAGCAGTTTTCTGGTAAGCTGCCTGTCCGGTCTGATTCTGGCGGTGTTGTGGAGCGGAGGCGCTTATACGCAGTCCGTCACAGAGTATATGAGGGAGATGCTTGGGAGGCGGGTCTATCAGCACTTCCATTATATCTGCTACGACACGGAATCGTTTCCCACATTGGGGGATATGGAGCGGGCCCTGAGCTATGAGTCCATGAGCAACAATCTGAGTTTTTCGATTGTCAGGCAGTCGGACAGGTATGTCTGCTGGAGTAATCTGAAAAAGAGCGATGATACTTCTCTGGAATATGAAGACCTGTTTTACCGCGGGGGTGTGGCGTTTGTGCTCACGGCCCGGGTGGATACCTCCTTTGGCAGGGACGATGATCTCAAGAGCCTGTATCAGCAGTCGGACGCGCTGTATCAGAACAGGAATGTCTGGCCGTGGTGCGTTCTGGGAAGTGTTCTGGTGTTCCTGATCAGTTTTATCTGGCTGATGTGCAGCGCGGGACACCGAAGGGGGCAGGAGGGCATTACGCCCAGTGTGCTCACCAGTATTTATCTGGACTTTCTCACGGTATTCTTCGGCGCGGGAGCGCTGGTTCTGGCAGCGATGATATTGTGGGTGTGCCAGGATCTGGAATACGGTCAACCCGTATGGTTCGCGGTGGGGCTTGCTGTGGGCGGTATGCTGGAGGTGGTCTGGTGTACCATTTATCTGAGGGAGTTTGCGCTGCGCATGAAGCTGGGCAAGTGGTGGAAGCACAGTCTGATTTATGTGGTGTGCAGTTTTCTGGTTCGGACGGTGAGGAAGCTTTTGTATGTACAGGTCAGACTTTTGAAGGGGCTTCCCCTCATTCTGCCGGTAGTGGGATTTTTGCTGGTTATTCTGTTCTGTGAGCTTGTTGGGATCGTTATATGGGGAGAGCCAAAACTGCTTGTCTGCTGGGTGTTTGAGAAACTGTTTCTGGTTCCGGCGGTCCTCTACTGCGCATTGGCTTTTCAGAAGCTCCAGAAGGGGAGCCATGATCTGGCGCAGGGGAATCTGTCGGGGAAGCTGAACACACAGTATCTGATTCTTGGCTTCAAGCAGCATGGGGAGAATCTGAACCGGATCAACGACGGAATCTCCCGGGCGGTGGAACAGCGTCTGCAGAGTGAGCGATTAAAGACGGAGCTGATCACCAATGTGTCTCATGACCTGAAGACACCCCTGACGTCCATCATCAATTATGCGGATATTCTGGGCAGCGCGGCGGCTGCCGGAACGGAGGAGAACGGGGAGCAGATCCGGGAATATTCCGAGGTACTGCTGCGCCAGTCCGCAAGGTTGAAGAAGCTGCTGGACGATCTGGTGGAAGCCTCCAAGGCTACCACCGGCAATGTGGAGGTGAATCTTGTGCCCTGTGAGCTGGGGGTCCTTCTGACGCAGGCGCAGGGGGAGTATGAGGCCAGACTGGCGGAGAAGGAGCTTGCGCTGCATGTGACGAGGCCGGAGGAGGAAGTGCGGATTCTGGCGGACGGAAGGCATCTGTGGCGGGTGTTTGACAATCTGATGAGCAATATCTGCAAATATGCCCAGGAGGGCTCCCGGGTGTACCTGAATCTGGAGCAGAAGGGGAACACCGTGGAGATCATTTTCCGCAATATGTCCAAATATGAATTGAATATTTCCCCCAAAGAGCTGGAGGAGCGTTTTGTCAGAGGGGACGCTTCCCGCCATATGGAGGGGAGCGGTCTGGGGCTTTCCATCGCCAAAAGTCTGGTGGAGCTGCAGGGAGGAAGGATGGAGATTCTCACGGACGGCGACCTGTTCAAAGTAATCTTACAATTTTCGGTTTTGGCCTAAATGATTCCTGTCCGCATGCCGATATTATTGAAAAGGATAAGTGGCTGAAATGGAATTCGGCCAGACACTCAAAGTCAGGGAGGAATGCATATGAGTACAGTATCGGAAGTTATGGCCGGCACACAGGCTGCACAGCAGATGCAGCAGACCGGCGAGGCTGCAAATGCGGCGAACACGTCCAGGAAAACCAAGGTGAGCGGCAAGACGGTGGGCAATCCCCAGTTGAGCGAGAAGGCTGCCAAGTATTACGAGGAGCTGAAAAAGAAATATTCCAACATGGAGTTTGTGTTGGTGAGCTCCGATATGAAGGAGTTTGCCAAGTCCCATGCGGGCAGCTTTGCAAATCCCAACAAGCTGGCAGTGCTCATCGACGAGGAGAAGATCGAGCGCATGGCTGAGGATGAGGATTTCCGCAAACAGTATGAGGCAATCCTGAACAATGCGGCAAGCGGCGTCTCCCAGCTCGCAAAGAAGCTTTCCGCCACCGGAGCAAAGGTGAAGGGTTATGGCATGCAGGTGAACGACGGCGGAAACGCATCGTTCTTTGCCGTGATCGACAAGTCGTTGGCGGCTCAGAGAGAGCGCATAGCAAAGAATGCCGCCGAGAAGAAGGAAGCAAAGAAGGCCGATGAGAAGAAGGCAAAGAAAGAGGCGGCCAGCGAGCGCTTGGAGGAGCGCAGGGGAGAGAGAACCGACAGCGCCAGAGATGAGGTGGTGATCACGGCCTCCTCCGTGGATGAGCTGATCCAGAAAGTGAATGACTGGATGATGGCCAGTATGAGCGACCATGTGCGCACGGATGAGGAGCGCAGGGTCGGACAGCAGTTTGATTTCTCAGTATAAGAGCGGTAAATAGCCGATGAAAAAGCCGTTTGTGGAAACGGCTTTTTCTATTTCCATTTTTGACAAACTATGGTATAATAGAACTATTCTTGTCAAGAAGGTTTGAAACCTGAGGGGAAAATATCTTTGGAAGTAGGAGTTGTCGTATGACAATCGGATTTTTTATACTGTCATGTCTGCTGGCGGCGGCGCTTTTGGCAGGTACGGCGGCTATGAGTCGTTATGAACATTCTGTGCGGCGGCATATACAGGAGCTGTTTGTGGCCGCGGCGGCTACGATTCTGTTCAATGCGTTTGCTGTGACTGTGAGAGATGAGCGGATGGCCGCGCTTTTGCACGGACTCTATTTTGCGGCGACAGACTGGCTGGTCATCATGCTGTTACGTTATACGAAACAATATACGGCGGCAGAGGACAATAAACCGCTGTTAAAAGGGCTTCTCTATGTGGGAGCCGTGGCGGATACGGTTTCCATGGTAATAAACCCATGGACCCGGCATGTGTTTGTATGTGAGTGGGCGGAAGTTTTCGGCGGGGAGAGTTGTTATGTGGTGCGTTCCCGGGTGCCGGAATACGGGGTTCCCATGTATGGCCTTCATCTTGTGTTTGTTTATGGAATGGTGTTATTGGTAATGCTGACCTTCGGGATTAGAATGTGGCAGACTGTCAAATTGTACCGCCGCAAGTATGAGGTGGTCGTCTGGAGCTTTATGCTGATTCTGGCTGTGAATATCGGCTATCGTTTTGTGGCTTTTCCTATTGATATTTCTCCCATACTGTATTCGGTTATGGCGTTGGTGTGTTTTTATTTCTCTCTGTTCTATGTGCCAAAGAGTATTGTGGTAAAGCTGCTTTCCCTGTCTGTGGAGGATATGGAGAACGCGGTCTTTTGTATGGATAAAGACGGAAAATGCGTCTATGCCAATGAGCAGAGCAGGCGGATTTTTGATGCGCAGGAAAGTCTTGCGCCTCTGGAGCGCTATTTCCATAAGTGGCGCGAAGGAAAAAAGGAGGAGGAGCTTCGGGAGGAGACCTGGAAAGAAGAGCGTGAGATGGATGGGGAGACTCATTATTTTGAGGTTCATTTCAGGTTCCTGCTGGATGACAGGGGCAATTATGTGGGCAGCTTTTTCTCTGTCACGGACCGCACAGGGGATTTTCGGGAACTGGAGATGGAGCGGTACAGCGCTACCCATGATTATCTCACGGACATCTATAACAGAGAGCGCTTTTTTGAGCGGGTGGAGGAGCTTTTGAAGCAGGAGCCCGAAGTGAAGCGTGTGATGGTCGGCATCGATGTGAAAGATTTCAAGGTAGTGAATGATCTGTTCGGGGAGGAGACCGGCAATCAGATTCTGAAGAGAATTGCGGGACTCATGCGCAGGGATGCCAGTCCGGACACGCTGTACGCCAGACTGGAGGGCGACCGTTTTGCCATGTGCATGCGGGAGGAGAACTTTATAGAAGAGAGATACGCGGAGTATCTGGATGATCTGAAGAAGATTGTGAGAAGCAGCGTCTACAGGATGCATGTGCATGTGGGTGTCTATGAGATCATCGATCCGTCCATGAGTATCTCCGTCATGTGCGACAAGGCGTTTATGGCCATTCGGCGCATCAAGGAGAATTATCAGCAGATCGTGGCTTATTATACAAGGGATATGGGCAATGTGATGCAGCGGGAGAAGGTCATGGTGGGCGAGTTTGACCGTGCGATCTCCGCGGGAGAGTTCCACATGTATCTGCAGCCCCAGGTGGCGGTGAACGGTTATGATATTCTGGGTGCTGAGGCTCTGGTGCGCTGGGATCATCCTGTGAGAGGCATGATCTCACCGGCGGAGTTCATCCCCGTGTTCGAGAAGAGCGGCTATATCACCAGACTGGACAGGTTTGTGTGGGAGCAGGCCTGCAAGCAGTTGAGACAGTGGAAAGATCAGGGGAGAGAAGATCTGCATATCTCCGTGAATATTTCGCCGAAGGATTTTTATCTGATCAATCTCTACGAAACCTTTACTTCGCTGGTGGAACGCTATGAAATCAGTCCTGCGAATCTGAAGCTGGAGATAACGGAGACTGCTCTGATGGAAGAGATATCCAAGCACATGGATCTGCTGGGGAGACTGAGGGATTACGGCTTCCATGTGGAGATTGACGATTTTGGCAGCGGATATTCCTCGCTGAACACGCTGAAGGATATCGAGGTGGACGTGCTGAAGCTGGATATGGGTTTCCTGCGCAAAACCAGTCATGAGGAGCGCAGTATCATTATCATGAACGCGGTCATTAATATGTCCAAGAATCTGGGACTCACAGTGGTCACGGAGGGCGTGGAGACGGCGGATCAGGTGGAGTATCTGACCAGGGCCGGGTGCGATATCTTTCAGGGGTATTATTTTGCGAAGCCTATGCCTGTGAGGGATTTTGAGAGTAAATATTTTGCGGAGAAGAGCGCGAATGCTTTGTGATTGCGGGATTTAGAATTGCGGTCTTTTGTGTTGTTGGCTTCGGATGGGGGCGGCAGGGGAGACAGGGGATGGGGCCGCAGACGGGCTCTGGTTGGAGGGTTTTCTAATAGTGCGGCCACGGAATCTGGCAATTTGCGGGTCGGTTCTGAAGTGCATCCATGCACTGCAGAACCTGAAACTCGCATCCGTGCGCGTTTCTCCCTGGGCGCCGTATCCGCACTATAAGAAAACGCTCCAACCTCCGCCAAAGTCTGCGGCCCCATCCCCTGTCTCCCCTGCCTGGGCGCCGTCCGAGGGCAGCAATACTGAAGGTGGCGATATGGAAGGCAGTAAGGCTGAAGACAGAGGGAGGTGTGTTGTGTATCAGGTATTTTGGATTTGATAGATATAGTAGTCTAAAAGTTCGAATATCCAATCTTGAAGTTTTGAAAATTCAAACCCCAGGGCTTTTGCCTTTTCGGTATTAATACTATATTCCGGTTCGCCATTGTAAGGAGCGTTTTCTCCGGTTGTGTCAATGATTGCTTTTGTGCCTGTTTTCTTTTCAACATATTCTATTATTTCTTTTAATGAGATAGTGCCTTGGGAACTTCCGTTGACTGCTCCTGTGAAATTTTTGTCCACAAGAAAGGCCATAAATTTTCCTGCTTCGTCAGATCGAATAAATCCCATTTGACAATTTAAATTATCTATATTCATGGGGATTGCGTTCATGGTATGTTCCACATAAAAAAGCAATCTTTTTGTGTAGTCATCTTTTCCTAAGGCAAACGGATATCTTACTGCAATCCAGTTTCGGTCGTAATACTCCTGCCATAAAGCACACTCAGCCTGTCTCTTTATTTCCTCATATGGGAAAGCTTTTCTGTTGCACCATATCAATTCTTTTGAAACTCCGTCAAAATCGGATTCAAGAGTATTTATATGCTTGGGTTCATAAACCGAAGTGCTTGACATATGGATGTATTTATCGCAGTCTACAGCTTCCATCAAATACTTAATATCGTTTGAGCAGTAAGCAATTTTGTCGATCACAACATCATAATGTGTGCCGCTCAGGGCGGCTTTCATGCTTTCTTCATTTGTTCTTTCGATTGAAATCCGCCTAACGCTATTGCCAAATCCGTCGGAAGTCTTTCCACGGGTAGCAATCGTGATATCGTGGCCTTTAGATAAAAGCTCGTTCACCATATGAATTCCAAAAAATCTGGTTCCGCCTATAACTAAAATTTTCATTTTTGCTCCTGTCTGCGCGTCTCAGCGCTGTGAAAATCAATATTTATTTTGCAGGTGCGGAGTATTTCTCTTCGCAGTATTTGCAGCGGTAAATTTCTTTTTGTTCGTCTGAGAGGAAGAAAACATGGGGCAGTCCCTGTTCGATGGAGGTGATGCAGCGGGGATTGCGGCATTTGATGACGTTTTTGATCTCCCGGGGGAGGATCAGGTCTTTCTTGGCTACGATCTCACCGTTTTTGATGACATTGACTGTGATATTGTGATCCAGAAAGGCCAGAATGTCCAGATCCAGCATGGTGATGTCGCATTCTACCTTCAGGATGTCTTTTTTTCCCATTTTGTTGCTGCGGGCGTTCTTGATGATGGCCACGGTGCAGTCCAGCTTGTCCAGTTGAAGGTGGTCGTAGAGGTCCAGGCTTTTGCCTGCCTTGATATGGTCTAACACGAAGCCTTCTTCGATTTTTCCTACATTTAACATATGTGATACCTCCTTGGGGTTAATCGGCCAGTCCTAACAGTGTCATGATCAGGGCCATGCGCACATAGACGCCGTACTGTGCCTGTTTGAAGTAGGCGGCTCTGGGGTCGTGATCCACTTCCACGTCAATCTCGTTTACTCTGGGCAGAGGATGAAGCACCAGCATGTCCTCTCTGGCCAGTTTCATCTTTTCCGGGGTGAGAATGTAGAAATCTTTCAGGCGCACGTAGTCCTCCTCGTTGAAGAAGCGTTCTTTCTGTACGCGGGTCATGTAGAGCAGGTCGAGCTGGGGAAGTACGTCATCCAGGCGGATGACCTCCTCGAAGGGGATGTCCTTCTCCCGGAGCATCTCGATGATATAATCGGGAATGCGCAGCTCCTCGGGGGAGATAAAGAGGAAACGGATGCCGGGATAGCGCACAAGCGCGTGGATCAGGGAGTGGACCGTACGTCCGAATTTCAGGTCGCCGCACAGGCCGATGGTGAAGTGCTCCAGCCTTCCCTTGAGGTTTCGGATGGTCAAAAGGTCCGTGAGGGTCTGGGTGGGGTGCTGGTGGCCGCCGTCCCCCGCATTGATCACGGGAATCCGGGATTTGCCTGCCGCCACGGTGGCCGCGCCCTCCTTGGGATGGCGCATGGCGCAGATATCCGCGTAGCAGGAGATGACCTGAATGGTGTCGGCTACGCTCTCTCCTTTGGCGGCGGAAGAGGAGTTGGCATCGGAGAAGCCGAGAACTCTGCCGCCCAGACGGATCATGGCGGATTCAAAGCTTAAGCGTGTCCGGGTGCTGGGTTCATAAAAACAGGTGGCCAGGATTTTTCCGTCGCAGACATGTGCGTAGCGCTCAGGCTCGCACTCGATGGAAGCGGCCAGGTCGAAGAGCCGGTCTAATTCCTCCGTTGTGAAGTCCAGGGGACTGATTAAATGACGCATAGTGTTTCCTCCGTAAATGGTAAATGTATTGTGGGTTCATGAAAAAGCTGTTTTAGAAAAGCTGTCTTAGAAAAAGCCGAAGAGATTATTATTTTCTCTTCGACTTTTTGATGTTTATTGCTGATAGGATAATAAATCCGCCACCGTCTTGCGTCTGGGCGCCTCCGGCGACTCTGCGGGATAGCCGATGGCAATCAGTGCAACCAGCTCCTGATTGTCGGGTATCTCCAACAATTCTGCTGCGTCGGCTTCGTCATAAAGCCCCATGATCACAGTGCCGAGGCCCTGTTCGTAGGCCGCCAGACAAAATGCCTCGCTGGCAACGCCGGCGTCGTACATCTGCCAGCCATCGCCTTTTTCGGTAGAGAAGGAGCCGTCTCTCTCATAACCGCTGCGTCCGGTGACAACAGTCACTGCGATCACCATGGGAGCATTGTTCATGATCGTGCCGTTGCCGGCCCAGGTGGTGGTGCAGGCGGCAAGTCTGGACTTCTTTTCACCCTCCACCGCTATGTAGCGGGTGATCTGAGTGTTTTTCCAGCTGGGAGCAAAGGAAGCTGTCTCCACGATCTGTTCCAGGAGCTCATGGGACACGGCCTGCTCGGTAAATTTGCGGATACTTCTGCGTCCGGTGATACATTCTTTTGCGGTCATAGAAAACCCCTCCTGTCTTTATTCTTGTTCTATGATACCACTTCCCGACTCCGGATTCAATCAAATATTTCCCAAAAGAACTATAATTTTGGAAGAAAGGTTTTGCATATCCGTTCGGAATGAATTATAATCAGAGGAAGGAGGTGGCTGATATGATAGAGTTTGTTGAGAGAAAGCGGTGGCTCTTTTTCGGGCTTCCCTTTACATTTACCAAGTATGCCATCCGTGAGGACATGATCACGATCACCAGCGGTCTGTTAAAGACCGTGGAGAATGACTGTTATATGTATAAGGTGCAGGATGTGGAGCATGTGGCAAGTCTGGCGGAGAAGCTGTTCAGGCTGGGTACGGTGATCTGTTATACCGGCGACACGACACATCCCCGGCTTGTGTTGGAGCATATCAGAAATGCCAGGGAGATCAAGGCTTTTATCCTGAAGGAATCGGAGGAGGCCAGGCTGAAGCGCCGCACCGTCAATATGCTGGATATCGGCTCTCTGGGGCTGGATGATATGGACGATATGTGACGGCCGGATGTGTGAGAGCCCGTGAGGTGGGCGGGACGCGTATATTCAGGGATTGGTTCGGGACGGAATCTGAGCGGTTTCGTCCTGTAACTGTGTATGGCAGAGCATGTGTTCAAACAATAGTCCCGCGCTGAACCAGAAGGGAGCATAGTCCAGACGGATGACCCGGCCGATGTGGTAGCGGCTCCTGCCGTAGTCCCAGGGGCAGAGCTTGCGTCTGCGGAGGAAGCGGCCGGAGAGAAATTCTACTGAGAAGATCAGGGTCATATAGGTGATTCCTCTCAGAAACATGGGACGCCTGCGCATCAGCGTAAACAACGGTTTCAGAAAAGCGGCACAGCCGTAGATGGGGAACATCCACAGGGAGGTAGTGCCTGTGAGGCGCAGATTGCGGCGGCGCAGGGAGTTCATGGCGGTGAAGGTGATCTCAAGGCACCATCCGGTAAGACCGCAGAGCAGGAAATTATGGATGAAATTATTTACGGGATTGTGTACGGGGGATTTGTGTCTGCACATAGTAACCTCACTTTGTATGTTGGTAGCATGGACAGATTTCAGATTATTATACATATATGTTCGGAACAATACCGATACGGCGAGGTGGACGGATGAAGTACCGGGAGGCTTTGGATTATCTGGAGAGTATTCAAAATTACGGCATTGTGCCGGGGCTTGAGAGTATTGTCAGGCTGTGTGCACAGTTGGGAGATCCTCAGCAGAGGCTGAAATTTGTCCATATAGCCGGAACCAATGGGAAGGGATCTACTCTGGCATATCTGTCCAATGTCTTGCGGTGCGCAGGATATCGGGTGGGGCGGTTCAGTTCTCCGGCTGTGATGGAATACCGGGAGATCATACAGATAAACGGCAGAAATATTACTCAGAAAGCGTTTTGTGAGGGAGTTGAAACAATCCGTAACGCATGTAATGAAATAACCGCCAAGGGCTTTCCCCATCCCACGCCTTTTGAGGTGGAGACTGCGCTGGCTTTCTGGTATTTTGACAGGGAAGGTTGTGATATCGTGGTACTGGAGACCGGTATGGGAGGTCTCTATGATGCCACGAATCTGATTCGGACCACGGTGGCTGCCGTGTTGGCCTCCATCAGTATGGATCATATGAAATTTTTGGGAGGCAGTCTGTCGGAGATTGCCAGGCATAAGGCGGGCATTTTGAAAGAGGGCTGCGATGCAGTCAGCATGGAGCAGGAGCCTGAGGCCATGGAGGCGGTGCGGCAGGCCGCAGAGGAGAAGCATTGCCGTCTGCGTGTGACGGACAGATCATGCATTACGAATATCAGAAGAGGCGGAAGGGATGTAGAGCGGCAGCGTTTCGACTACAGGGCCGCGGACGGGCCGGTTTTGAAGGATCTGGAGATTCATCTGGGGGGCGTTTTTCAGATAGACAATGTATTGCTGGCGCTGGAGACGCTCCGGGTGCTTCAGGAGAAAGGCTTTGTCATAAAGGAGACTGCGCTGCGCAGGGGACTTCGCGAGACTGCATGGCCGGGGCGTTTTTGTGTTATTGCTAGAAAACCGCTTTTTGTGGTGGATGGAGCGCATAATGAGGACGCAGCCGGAAAACTTGCCCAATCTGTGGAAATGTATTTTACAAATAGACGAATTATTTATATAATGGGCATGTTGCGGGATAAAGAGTGTGAGAAGGTGATAAGTCTGACCCACAGTTATGCGGATCAGATCATTACCGTCACTCCTCCTGAGAATCCCCGGGCCATGCCCGCCTATGATCTGGCACAGGAGATCGCCAGGGTTCATCCCCGGGTCACTGCGGTGGACAGTCTGGAGGAGGCCGTGGAGCTGGCCAGGCTTTTGGCGGCGCCGGAGGATGTGATATTGGCATTTGGCTCCCTGTCCTATCTGGGGAGACTGATCAGGATCGCAGAAAGGTAGACATAAGGTAGAGATATGGTAGATCAGGATAAAATACGGGAGGCGGTGAAGCTGCTTCTGGAGGGGATCGGCGAGGACATTCACAGAGAGGGACTTGCGGACACACCGGAGCGCATCGCCCGGATGTATGAGGAGATATTCGGCGGTATGGAGGAGGATGCGGCAGAGCATCTTTCCAGAGTATTCAGTGTGGACAGCCACGAGATGGTGCTGGAGAAGGATATTGTGTTTTATTCCATGTGTGAGCATCATATGCTGCCGTTTTACGGCAGAGCACATGTGGCTTATGTGCCCGACGGGAAGGTAGTGGGACTGAGCAAGCTGGCCCGCACGGTGGAGGTCTATGCCAGACGCCTGCAGATTCAGGAACATATGACGGAGCAGATCGCGGATGCGATCATGGAACATCTGGCGCCCCGGGGAGTGATGGTGGCGGTGGAGGCCGAGCATATGTGTATGACCATGCGGGGAGTGAAGAAGCCGGGCAGCAAGACTGTCAGCGTGGCGGTAAGGGGTGTGTTTGAAGAAGATCAGGCGTTACAGAATCGATTCTTCCAGATGCTGCAGATGTAAATTTTAGATTAGTAAGAATGGAGACGCATTGTTATGGAGCGGATTGACAGGATATTAAAACATGATTTGTTTTTATATCACCTGCGGGAAAATCAGAAAGCGGAAGTTGAGCGCAGGTTTGGGCATCATGATCTGATACATTTTCTGGATGTGGCGCGGATCGGGGAGATCATCAATCTGGAGAGTAAACTTGGACTTGCCAGAGAGTGGGTTTACGCGGCGGCTCTTCTGCATGATATGGGCAGGCATGTGCAGTATGAGGACGGTACGCCCCATGAGCTGGCGAGCGCGGAGATTGCGCCGGAAATTTTGCGGGATTGCGGGTTTGATGATTGTGAAACAGATGTTATTATTGACGCTATCAAGAGCCACAGGGATGCGTCGGTGTCAGGGGAGGACAATCTGCGGGGAGTGCTTTACCGGGCTGATAAGGCCAGCAGACTGTGTTTTGCCTGCGATGTGGCGCAGGAGTGCAATCGGAGCGATGACAAGAGGAATCTGGTGATTCGATATTAGAATACAGGCAGCAAGGAGAGGCAGAATATGAATGACAGCATGGAAATTGGAAAACGCCGGTTTCAGCGCCACGGCAGAACCTATGTGATGGGGATTCTGAATGTGACGCCGGATTCTTTCTCCGACGGAGGCAGATGGAACGACAGGGACAGAGCGCTTAAACATGTGGAGGATATGCAGAGGGAGGGCGCTGATATTGTGGATGTGGGCGGAGAGTCCACCCGACCGGGCTATACACTGATTTCGGATCAGGAGGAAATAGAGCGCACGGCGCCTGTGATAGAAGCTATTAAATCGAGATTTGACATACCGGTTTCGCTGGATACCTATAAGAGCAGAGTTGCTGAGGCAGGAATTGCGGCAGGCGCGGATCTGATAAACGATATCTGGGGATTAAAGTATGATGGGCATATGGCGGAGGTGATTGCCAAAAGCGGTCTTCCCTGTTGTCTGATGCATAACCGCAGGGAGGCAGCGTATGAGGACTTTTTGCAGGACGTGGCCGCAGATCTTAAGGAGACGCTGCATCTGGCGGAGATTGCCGGCATTGCGGAAGATAAGATCATTCTGGACCCGGGCGTGGGATTTGGTAAGACTTATGAGCATAATCTGAAGATTATCGGCGCTTTAGATAAATTACAGGCGTTTGGATATCCGGTGCTGCTTGGGTGCAGCCGCAAGTCTGTCATCGGGCTGACTTTGGATCTGCCCGCAGATGAACGTCTGGAGGGAACGCTTGCCACTACGGTAATCGGAGTGATGAAGGGCTGCAGCTTTGTCCGTGTCCATGATGTGAAGGAGAATGTTCGTGCGGTGCGCATGACGGAGGCGGTGCTGTATGGAGGCGGTAATTAACCCTGGCGGCGGAATAAAGTGATTCAGGAGGATGAATGGGATGCAGGAGCTGAATAGAGATGAGATCAGAATTGACAATCTGGAGGTGTTCGCCTATCATGGCGTGTGTCCGGAGGAGAAGGTAAACGGCCAGCCCTTTTATGTCAATGCGGTGCTCTATACCGACATCCGTCCCGCGGGACTGGAGGATGATCTGAGCCTGTCCACCAACTATGGAGAGATATGCCATTTTATCAATAACTGGATGAAGGAGAATGTGTACGATCTGATCGAGACAGTGGCGGAGAGTGTGGCAGAACAGCTTTTGCTCAATTTCAGTTCCATTCAGGCGCTGGAGCTTGAGATCCGCAAGCCTAAAGCCCCCGTGGGGCTTCCTTTCGAGTCGGTCTCTGTGAGAATAAAGCGAAGCTGGCATCAGGTGTATCTGTCGCTGGGTTCCAATATGGGCGACAGAGAGGTTTACCTGAGACAGGGGCTTGACCTGCTTGGTGGAAATCCTTTGATACAGGTACAGCAGGTTGCCGATTTTCTGGAGACGGAGCCTTACGGCGGTGTGGAGCAGGATAAATTTTTGAATACGGCGGTGAAGCTTCGCACGCTGCTTACGCCGAAGGAACTTTTGCAGAGGCTGCATGAAATAGAGAAGGCTGCGGGCCGTACCAGAGATATTCACTGGGGACCGAGAACGCTGGACATGGATATTCTGTTTTACGATAAGCTGGTATATGAGGATGATGCGCTGGTGCTGCCGCATGTGGATCTGGAGAATCGTTACTTCGTGCTGGAGCCCCTGAGCAGGATCGCTCCGAATCTCCGGCATCCGGTCCTAGGCAAAACGGTGACGCAGATGTTGGAAGCGCTGCCGGGTAAAACGGAAATGTAAGTGCGCACTGATGCGCAGACAGGAGCGGAAGCGGAATGGAAGATAATAATTATATCTATCTGGATCAGGAGACAATTCGTCAGGTTGAGGACAGAATGCCGCCCGAGGAGGAGCTGCAGGATCTGGGAGAGTTTTTTAAGGTGTTTGGCGATGTGACCCGTCTGAAGATTCTCTATGTGCTCCTCTGTTCTGAGATGTGCGTCTATGACATTGCGGCACTTTTGGGGATGTCCCAGTCCGCCATCTCCCATCAGCTCCGTGTGTTGAAGCAGATGGATCTGGTAAAAAACCGCAGAGATGGCAAGACTGTTTTCTATTCTCTGGCGGACAGTCATATCGTCACGATCCTGAGCCAGGGTCTGGATCATATCGAGGAATAAAAACGCATGTTATTGATAAGGGCGTTTTGTCAGCCCTGGAAAAGATTGAACCAGTCGCTGCCCAGAGCGGAGTGATACAGTTTTTTGTCATCGCCGAACTCCTGGAAGTACACATAGCGTGAAGTCATATTGATATTGGTATATATACCGTTCGCTATCACCAGCACATTGCTGCCGTCCATATGCATGCATTTGAGCTGGGGATTTACAGCGTCGTTTGTCTGGTAATATATGTAGCCGGAACCTAAATTAAAACAGTCTACCCGTTCGTTTGTGAGCACTTCCACAGCCTGCTGGCTGAGGGAGTAGCGGCACAATCTGTAATTCGAGGACACATCCATATAGTAAATATAATCGCCATTTAATATAGGGTACCAGATGTTGCCGTTCCATATGGTCTCCGTCACATCCGACGCGGTATTGAGACGGCATAGAGCATGATTATCCTGCGTTCCGTTGTAATAGATCATGCCATTGTAGGCGCAAGCCGGATTGATGGCATGATCGGCCAGATGTACCCTGTCGGACTTGTCGATCTTCATTTTATAGAATTCGGGATGAGGCTCTCCCGCGGTGAGCAGGTACAGGTAATTATCCACAAGCTGACCGCTCACCACCACATCCCGGGTGAGGCCTGTCGCATGCTTTCCGTTCAGGTTACAGCGGTCAAAGGAGCGGATGCTGGTCACATTTCCGAAGCTGTCGTCTTCGGTGGAACCCTGCTGAAAATAATACAGATAGCTGCCTCCGGCCAGAATATTGGTGACTTTAACGGAATTCAGCTTTCGAATATCGGTCTCGTCCGGAGTCATGGCATAGAGAGAACCTCCGTCTCCGGGATTGGAGAAATAGACTGTGTCATTGTATTCGCAGAAGAGCCCGTGATTGTTGATGTTTCCGGCGGTGTTGCCCACGGTTCCCTGGGGATTCATTTTCACTCTCCCGGACAGGGCCACTGCGACGCCCAGTCCCAGGGCTATGATGATAAGCGGCGGGAGGATAATGATAAGTTGGCGAGTGTTTGAACGATTCTTTCCCATAACAGATCTCCTTGTCTATCAGAGCTATTTATAAGAGCAGTATACACCGTATTTTACTTGCTATCAAGCAAGATTTGGTATAAGATAATTGAAGTGGAAGCTCCCTTTGGAAAATATTGGAAAGGGGGACATTATGACATAGGAAGGCCTCCGCCCATGCGGCGGAACGGAATGGGGATTAATATGGATTTAGGGGAATTGAGAGCAGGACTTGATGAGATAGATGCGCAGATCGTGGAGCTCTACGAGCGGAGAATGGAGCTGTGTGCCCAGGTAGCAGAGTACAAGATCGGCTCCGGCAAAAAGGTTTTCGACCGGGTGAGAGAGCAGGAGAAGCTCAGCAGGGTCAGGGCGCTTACGCACAATGAGTTTAACGGCCGCGGGGTGGAGGAGCTGTTCGAGCAGATCATGTCCATGAGCCGCAAGCTTCAATACCGGATCATGTCTGAGCGCGGTATTCAGGGGAGATTGCCGTTCATCGGGGTGGAAGAGCTTCAGGCCGGGAAGGCCAGAGTGGTATTCCAGGGGGCTGAGGGCGCTTATTCGCAGGCGGCCATGCTGCAGTATTTTGGGGAGGATATCGAGAGCTTTCATGTGGATACCTTCCGTGACGCCATGAGCGCCATAGACGAAGGCAGCGCGGATTTTGCGGTGCTCCCTATCGAGAATTCCACGGCGGGAATTGTCAGTGAGATTTATGACCTCCTGGTAGAGTTTGAAAATTATATCGTGGGTGAGCAGATCATCCGTATCGAGCATTGCCTTCTGGGTGTGCCGGGAACGCAATTATCCGATGTTCGCACAGTCTATTCCCATCCGCAGTCTCTGATGCAGAGCGCCAGATATCTGGCGGATCACCCCTGGCAGCAGATCAGTATGCAGAACAATGCCTTTGCAGCCAGAAAAGTGGCGGAGGAAGGGGACAAATCTCAGGCGGCCATAGCCAGCGAGCTGGCGGGACAGATTTATGGCCTGGAGGTGCTGCAGAAGGGCGTGAACCAGTCAGGCACCAATTCCACCCGTTTTATCATTGTCACCAACCAGAAGATATTCCGCACGGACGCAGGAAAGATCAGCATTTGCTTCGAGGTGCCCCATGAGAGCGGCTCCCTCTATCACATGCTGTCACATTTTATCTATAATGACCTGAATATGACCAAGATCGAGAGCCGTCCCATCGAGGGACGCAATTGGGAGTACCGCTTTTTTGTGGATTTTGAGGGAAATCTGTCCGACAGCTCCGTGAAAAACGCGCTGCGGGGTCTGCGGGACGAGGCGAGAAATATGAAAATATTGGGAAATTATTAGAAGACTATTCGGAAGATCATTCTGAGGATTATTCGGAAGACCATTCAGGAAGAGTATCGGGAGAGAGACATGCGGGAACGGGAATTGCTGTTATATCGGAATTTTGAAGACGGTAAGCTTTTGTATGATATGGCATTTTTGATGGAGCATTATGAAGATAGCGGCTGCAGGGCAGAGCGCAGGGAGCTTTTGTTTGAATGCCTGCACCGGCTGCTGGAGCTGGCCGGAAATTTCGGCTTCCACGGGAATCTCTGGCACTGCTATCTGGCAAACCTGTTGGTCAACAATGAGAACAGCTACAGCATGGGCTGTGAGATCCGCGGTGCGATACAGGGCAGCATTAACGAGGCGGCGCTTCATGACATTATTATTTTCAAAGAATTCTATGACTATGATTTTGCTCCCATGATGGATGCGCTGCAGGTCCCGGAATTTGAACTGATTATGAAATATGAGGCCAGCAGTCAGGAGAGCAGGGTGTATAACCGCAGGATATGCGCCCGTATCTGCGAGCTTTCGGAACATTTTTGCCAGAACCGTACGCCCCGGGAGATGAAGGACACACTGACGGAATTTTACAAAGAATATGGCGTGGGGAAATTCGGCCTGCACAAGTCCTTCCGGGTAGCTCACGACGAAAAGGGTGTACATGTGCCGCCGATTTTGAATATCGCTCATGTGCAGCTCGACGATCTGGTAGGTTATGAGATTCCCAAACAGAAGCTCATCGACAACACGGAGGCTTTTGTAAGCGGCAGAAAGGCCAACAACTGCCTGTTGTTCGGGGATGCCGGAACGGGCAAATCCTCCTGCATCAAGGCTATCGCCAATGCATATTACGAACGGGGCCTACGCATCATAGAAATCTATAAGCACCAGTTTGAGGATTTGAATGATGTGATCGCTCAGATCAAGAACCGCAATTATAAGTTTATTATCTATATGGACGATCTGAGTTTTGAAGACTTCGAGATCGAATACAAATATCTCAAGGCGGTGATCGAGGGCGGGCTGGAGAAAAAGCCCGACAATGTGCTGATCTACGCCACTTCCAACCGCAGACATCTCATACGGGAGAATTTCAGCGACAGGGAGGAGATACGGGAGGACATGCATACAGGAGATACGGTACAGGAGAAATTGTCTCTGGTCAGCCGTTTCGGTGTTACCATCTATTTCGGAGCGCCCACCAAGAAAGAGTTTCAGGGGATTGTGAGAGCGCTGGCCGAGCGGGCGGGTCTGACCATTCCTGAGGAGGAGCTGCTTTTGGAAGCCAATCGTTGGGAGCTGTCCCACGGCGGACTTTCCGGCAGGACAGCCAGACAGTTTATTGACTATCTGTCGGGACAGCCTGAGGATGAGGAGACATCGGGAGGAGTTCAATGAGCGTGAAAACTTTTGCAGCCATCGATGTGGGCAGCTATGAGTTGTCCATGAAAATCTTTGAATATTCCGGAAAAGACAATATCCGCGAGATCGATTGTGTGAGCCGGCGTCTGGATCTGGGCAGCGAGACCTATGCCACGGGCAAGATGAGTGCAGATAAGATTGACGAGCTCTGCCGTACCCTGAAGGAGTTTGCCAAACTGATGGAATCCTATAAGGTGGACGGCTATAAGGCATACGGTACCAGCGCCATCCGCGAGACCAACAACTCCACCATCGTGCTGGATCAGATCGCACAGCGCACAGGCCTGAAGCTGGAGGTTCTGAGCAATTCCGAACAGCGTTTTCTGGATTACAAGTCCATCGCCTCAAAGGGAGAGAGTTTCAGGCGTATTATCGAGGAGAAGACGGCTATCGTGGACATCGGCGGCGGCAGCATTCAATTATCCCTTTTTGACAATGACACATTGGTGTCTACCCAGAATCTGCGTCTGGGCGTGCTGCGCATTCAGGAGGTCATGAACCATCTGAATGTGGGTTCCTCCAGATTGGAGCAGCTGGTGGATGAGATGATCACGGCTCAATTGTCCGCTTATAAGAAATTGTATTTGAAGGATCGCGAGATTCAAAATATTATCGTGGTGGATGATTATATTTCACCCTGGGCTGTGAGGCGCGCGGGAAGCGGAAGAGGGGAGAGCACCATAGACGCCGAGGGCTTTGAGGAGCTTATGGAGATGCTGCGCACTACAAGTAAGACAGAACTGGCCCGAAAGCTTGATGTGGTGGAGGAGAAGGTACCCCTTGTGTTTATCAGCGCTATCCTCACCCGGCGCATTGCCAGGCTGATGGGGGCCACCAGAATATGGGCTCCCGGAGTGACGCTCTGCGACGGTATCGCCTATGAGTACGGCGAGAGCATCAAAATGTTTCAGGGGGAACATGATTTTGAGCAGGATATTGTGGCCTGCGCCGTGAATATCAGCAAGCGCTATATGGGCAGCCGCAAGCGGGCGGAGACTTTGGAGACGATTGCGGTCACTATTTTTGACAGCATGAAAAAGGTACACGGTCTGGGCAAGAGAGAGCGGCTTTATCTGCGGCTTGCCGCGACACTGCACGACTGCGGCAAGTATATCAGTCTGGTGAACATCGGCGAGACCTCCTACGACATCATCATGGTCACGGAGATCATCGGACTTTCTCACAAGGAGCGGGAGATCGTGGCAAATATTGTCCGGTTTAATCACAGCCCCTTTGTCTATTATGAACAGTCCATGGGAAGCAAGGCCATGGACAGGGAGACTTATCTGACTGTGGCGAAGCTCACGGCCATTCTGCGGCTTGCCGCCAGCATGGACCGCAGTCATAAGCAGAAGCTCAAGGGCCTGAAGGCGGTTCTTCGGGACAATACTTTGTTTTTGAGCGTGGCCACCATGGAGGATATCACTCTGGAAACAGGATTTTTTGCCTCCCGGGCGGAATTTTTCCAAGAGGTGTTCAGCGTGACTCCGGTGCTTAAGCAGAGTAAGACATTTTAAAAATATCAGTGAAACTACAGGGAGGTTGCCCATATGAAGGATAATGCGAAAGAATCGGGCAAGGGCGGCAAGACAAAATTTACCGATCCCCAATATTATACCAACAGAGAGCTGAGCTGGATTCTGTTTAACCGCAGGGTTCTGGGGGAGGCCAGGGACAAGAACATTCCTCTTTTTGAACGGCTGAAGTTCCTGAGTATCACGGCGTCGAATCTGGATGAGTTTTTCATGATCCGCATTGCGTCGCTGCAGGATATGGTCAACGCAGGATACGAAAAAAAGGATATTGCCGGCATGACGCCCGTGCAGCAGCTTGCCGCGCTGGACAAGGCTGTCCATGAGCTGGTGGAGCTGCAGTATTCCACTTACAACCGTTCGCTGTTCCCGGCTCTGACCCAGAGCGGCCTCACTGTCATCCGAAGCCATGAGCAGCTTACCAAGGAGGAGAGCGCTTATATTGACCAGTATTTTGAGGAGAATGTATATCCCGTGCTGACACCCATGGCGGTGGATTCTTCCAGACCTTTTCCGCTGATCCGCAATAAAACTCTGAATATCGGGGCCATGGTGCGGGGAAAGGGAAGCGGGGACGAGCTGGAATTTGCCACCGTGCAGGTGCCTGGTGTGCTGAACCGCGTGGTGGAGCTGCCGGAGCGGGACGGAAAGCGCAGGGTGATCTTTCTTGAGGAGATCATAGAGCGCAATATCAGCAAGCTCTTTTTGAATTATGACATTGTCTGTGCTCATCCCTTCCGGATCATGCGCAATGCGGATCTCACCATCGAGGAGGACGAGGCGGCGGATCTCCTCAAAGAGATCGAGAAACAGTTGAAAAAGCGTCAGTGGGGGCAGGCTATCCGTCTTGAGGTGGAGGCGGGTATCGACAAGCGTCTCTTAAAATTCCTGAAGCGGGAGCTTGCCGTCGAGGAGAAGAATATCTACACCATCGACGGCCCGCTGGATCTGACTGTGCTTATGAAGCTCTACGGGTTAGACGGATTTGAGAGCCTGAAGACGCCCGGATATGAGCCCAAGGCTGTACCCGAGCTGCCGGCGGGCTGCAATATTTTCGATGAGATCAGAAAGGGCGATATCCTGCTCCATCATCCCTACCAGACCTTTGCCCCCGTGGTGGATTTTATCCGTCAGGCGGCGTCAGATCCAAAGGTTCTGGCTATCAAGCAGACCCTGTACCGCGTCAGCGGGCATTCTCCCATTATCGCGGCTCTGGCCCAGGCGGCGGAGAACGGCAAGCAGGTGACGGTGCTGGTGGAGTTAAAGGCCCGTTTTGACGAGGAGAACAATATTGTGTGGGCCAGAATGCTGGAGAAGGCGGGCTGTCATGTCATCTACGGTCTGGTGGGTTTAAAGACCCACTCCAAGATCACGCTGGCAGTGCGCAGGGAGGAGGACGGCATCCGGCGTTATGTTCATCTGGGCACCGGAAATTATAACGACGCCACTGCGAAAATATACACGGATATGGGACTGTTTACCTGTTCTGAGCCAATCGGGGAGGACGCCACGGCAGTATTCAACATGCTCTCGGGCTACTCCGAGCCCCTGATGTGGAATAAGCTGACCCTGGCGCCGTTGTGGCTGAAGGACAAATTCCTTTATCTGATCCAGCGGGAACAGAAGTACGCGAAAGAAGGGCGTCCGGCCCGCATCATCGCCAAGATGAACGCTCTCTGCGACCGGGATATCATCGCAGCCCTCTACGAGGCGTCCGCGGCGGGAGTGAAGATCGATCTAATCGTGCGCGGCATCTGCTGTCTGAAGACAGGGATTCCCGGCGTCAGTGAAAATATCACCGTGCGCTCCATTGTGGGAAATTTCCTGGAGCACAGCCGGATATTTTATTTTGAGAATGACGAGCACTGCGAACTCTACTGCGGCAGCGCGGACTGGATGCCCAGAAATCTGGAGCGGAGGGTGGAGATTCTGTTCCCTGTGGAAGAGCCGGCCCTAAAGGAGGAGCTTCTGCATATCCTGCAGGTGCAGCTTGCAGATACGGTGAAGGCTTCTGTGCTGCAGCCTGACGGTGCCTATGAGAAGGTTGACAGGAGGGGCAGGAAAGCAGTCTGCGCCCAGGAACAGTTTGCCAAAGAAGCTTCGGCCAGGGCAAAGGCAGCCTCTGCGGAGCGTACGGTCTCAAAGCGGACTTTCACGCCCGCGGAGCACAGGTGAGGGTGATACTGGCGTCGGCGTCTCCCCGCAGACGGGAGCTGCTGACCCAGATCGGAATCGGGTTTGAAGTGCGGGTCAGCGATGTGGAGGAGCGCGTTACCACCGCTGTGCCCTGCGAGGTGGTGCAGGAACTCTCCAGACAAAAGGCGCAGGCGGTGATGGACATGTGCAGGGAACGGGATGTACAGGATGCGGAGAACGGACAGTCTGAGGAGAAGAAACAGCCTGTGCGAAGTGACTGGGCGCAGACTATCGTGATCGGGGCGGACACCATTGTGGCCTGCGGCGGAGAGATTCTTGGAAAGCCCAGGGATGAGGAGGATGCTGCGAGGATGCTGCGCCTGCTCTCCGGCAGAAGCCATGAGGTTTATACCGGAGTGACCTTTGTGTACGATGAGGGCAGGGAGACGTACAGCTTTTATGAATGTACGAAGGTATATTTTGCACCCATGACGGAGGTAGAGATCGCGGAATATGTGGCTACGGGAGATCCCATGGACAAGGCGGGGGCCTATGGCATTCAGGGATTCTGCGCCCGCTACATAACAGGGATCGAGGGTGATTACAACAATGTGGTGGGCCTTCCCGTGGGGAGGGTCTATCAGGAGCTGAAGAAGCTGACAGTAGAATGAGAGGAATTATGTGGAAAGCTGCTATTTTTGATCTGGACGGAACTTTATCCGATTCCATACACAGTATCAAGTATTGTGCGGACAGGGCGGTTGCACCCCTGGGATATGGCCCTTTTTCCGTGGAGGAATATAAATACTTTGTGGGGGACGGCGTGGTGGAGCTGATAAGACGTGCGCTGGCGGCAGGCGGCGATAGCGAGGGCGTTCATCTGGAGGAGACGCTGGCCCGCTACAGAGAGCTGTTTGCGGTGGACTGCATGTATCAGGTAAAGCCCTATGAAGAAATACCGGAGCTTCTGGCAGAGCTCAAGCGCCGGGGGCTGCGGCTGGCGGTGCTGTCCAACAAGCCCCATGCGGAGACCATACGCGTTATTGAGACTTTGTTTGGAAAGGACTGTTTTGACGTCATACAGGGCCAGGTGGAGGGCGTACCCGTAAAGCCCGACCCGGCGGGGGGGCTTAAGATTCTGGAGCAGCTTGGCCTTGTGGCAAAGGAGGCGCTGTATCTGGGAGATACGGCCACGGACATGCGAACGGGCAAGGGCCTTGGGGCCTATACGGTGGGCGTTCTCTGGGGCTTCAGGACAAGAGAGGAACTGGAGCAGAGCCACGCGGATGCTGTGATTGCAAGGCCGCTGGAGCTGCTGGAATATCTGGGGGAGCAATGAGCGGTACGCAGTGGAAATTGCGTCTGGCTGGAATGTAAAATAGAATGATGACCATAGGGGATATGTAACAAAGTTTGAAATTGATGATACTTACTGTGAGCAGTTTGAAATTCATCAGGTTGGAGGAGAGTATCATAAAGAATTATGGATTCCGGCAGAAAGATAAGAGGAATTTAATGAACATATCATTGGGCAGATATGTATTATTGCCGAGTTTTCAGATAACTGATTCCGATTTACGGAACATAATTAGTTGATGGAGGATTAACAGATGGGAAAGGATCGATTCGAAAAAGTGTACTCACAGGGAACTTTGAATATTACGGAAATCTGGGTAGATAAGAAGACCGGCGTGAATTATGTATTTCATTGCAGCGGCTATGCCGGCGGCATGACGCCTCTGCTTGACCGGGATGGGAAGCCGGTTATTTCTACAGTTACCGGTAGATAATTAAAGAGCGAGAAGTGATTTTATGAACGAAAAAGAAATTAGTGTTTGTGATGAATGTGGGAGTGAGTTTCTAAAGGAAACTTCCAAGATGATGAAATTATGTCCTGAATGCTCCCATATTCTATACGGCTATCCTAATTGCAAACATATTTTTAAAAATGGGAGATGTATTTATTGTTATTGGAATGGGAGTAAAAGCGAATATGTATAATGTTTGAAATGATAAAGCCAAATTTATCGGAAAGTTGGATTTAGAGATAAGTTCAAAGCTGAGGTTATTGTGATACATGGAAAATATAAATCTCTCAGATATTATAGGAGATCATTGTGCCAACTCGTTTGCTCTGGCGTTCAGATCTATGTTTTGCACAGAATTGCAGCCTAAAGAGAATCAGGCAAAAACGCTTATATCAAAGTATCTGGGGGACTATGAATGTCAGATCTCAGTATATTTTGATGAGAACGTACTGAACAAATATTGTTTTGTTACTGATATATTATTAAGAAAGCGAAAAATGGACTATTTGCTTGAAGAAAAAAGGTCGCTGGAATATACAGAATTGTTTAATTCGGGACTATATAATTTGGGCATGCTTTTGTCAATTATTGACGAAAGCGTTGAAATAGATGCAGACATATTAATAAATAATTCTATTGGAGATTATTCTAAAGGAGCCTTATTGCTTGCAAAAAAAATGGATATGCTGGTAATGATTCATTTAGGCATATCGTCTTTTATTATAGAATTCAATCAGAAGAATCAACAATTTAACTGGATTAAACATTATAATGTGGCCCCTAACATGCAATATATAATGAAAAATCAGAGCAAGTATCAAAGCTGTAAGGAGTATTTAATACAAAGTAGCTCTGAGGAATTATTAATCAAATACTGTTTTCTGTCAGATATACTTTTGCTCATTGATTTATATAGGGTAAAACAGCAGTGCATTCTTGAAAAGTTTATGGTTGCACTACTGTTTATCGCCAAGTCTCCCGAATATGATGAATGGATGCAGCAATATGCATATACTATAATTGATATTTTAAATGAGATAATGTTTTGCGGAGAAATACATAGATTATATTTGCAAGAGGGTTATTATAACACTAAGCCTGATGTTGAGAAAACCAGCAGAGATGCTACGACAAGATAATCTTTGCTCAAACTGATTATAGGATAAAGACAGAAGAGGTATTTAACTTATTTAAAAATTTTATGGATATCAAAGCAGATGTGATAAAAGGTTCAAATGCATCTTCACTTATTGAAGTATGGGAGATATTAGAAAAATTGATGTGTGAAGAATAATCCGCAGGATGGTGCTGTAGAAAAGGAGGTGAGACTATGCACGAATTTGATGATGCGGTGCTGGAGTGTTTTCTGAAGAATCAGGGACAGCTTTTTTCTGAGCCTGTGGCGGAGACTCTGGAGGCAGCCGAGAGTTTTCTTGAGGAATGTATGGCTGTGGTGGTGAACTCCGTGGATGAGGTACTGGCTTTCTTTGAGGATGAGGGAATCGACGTGGAGGGAGCCGTGGGCGATGAGATTCTGGAGGCCGACGAGGTGTTTGATGTCGGAGACGGCAGATATCTCATCGTGGAAGGCTGAATTTAGTGCGGAAGAAAATATTGTTCCAGAATTTCCAGCATGCCGTCCTCATCGTTGCTCTTTGCAGTGACGATGTGGGCGGCTTTTTTCACGGCCTCCGGCGCGTTTGCCATGGCGATGCCGGTGCCTGCCGCCTGCAGCATGGAGATGTCGTTCTCGGCGTCCCCGCAGGCAAAGGTTCGGGAGAGGGGAACGTGGAGGAAATCGGCGATAAAGCGCAGCGCATTTCCCTTGCCTGCTACGGCGGGCAGAATCTCCAGATATTGTTCATTGGAAAAGATCATTTGAATCCTGCCGCCGCAGTAATCGAGGAGGCTTAACCGGAAGTCCTCCAGGATGCTTTTGTCTGTCAGATGTATGGCCTGAAGCTTGAAGCAGCCTTCAGGAAGCGCGGCGGCGATGTCATCAACACATTTTAAGGGCATGTGGATGCGGCGGGTGTAGAAGGCCAGCTCCGCGTTCATGCCCCGGCAGACGATCTCTGTGTCGGTGTAGCCGTGAATATGGAGTCCCCTTGTCTGTGCCGCATGGACAATGTAGGCGATATCCTCCGCGCAGATGCGGTATTCCAGAATATTGCGTTTTTTGTCGCAGTCGTAGACCAGTGCGCCGTTATTTGAAAGGATCAGCATGTTGGGATAGATCAGCCGCTCCTGTTCCCGCACCTCGAGAATGCTGGGCAGAGGTCTGCCCGAGGAGAGGATCAGATGGTGTCCTTCGGCAGTCATGCGGTCCAGCGCCGCGCGCATGGCGGGACTGACTGTGCTGTCGCCAAGGAGCAGTGTGCCGTCCATATCCGTGAAGAGCAGCTTTTTGGAGGCGGCGCGGATATCCTCCAGCACGGATGCAGGTACACAGAGATTTCCGTAACCCACAGCCAGATCAAGCTTTGGTTTGTTTGTGCCGTGAAAATCCGAACCGCCGCTTATCAGCAGATGGTATTTGTCGGCCAGACGGCGTATATGCCGTTCGTTGGAGGGATTGTAGGTGCTGTAGAGGGCTTCAATCCCCATGAGTCCTGCTTCTTTCAGCTCTGCCACCAAAGTGTCCAGAGTCTTGGTCCCCATGCCGTAGAGTATGGGATGGGCAAGAACGGGCACGCCGTCTGCCGCCAGTATCATCTCCACCGCCTGAGCGGGCGTCACTTTTTCACGGGGTAAGTAGTAGGGACAGTGATCTCCCACATAACGCTCAAAGGCTTCTTTTATGCTATTGGTATAACCATGGTTAAACAGGTATTTGGCATAGTGGGCCCTGGTGATCACCGAGTTGGGGAATTCGGCTGCCAGCGCCTCGCAGCTGATGTCGATGCCGGCATCCCGCAGAAGCGCACACATTTTTTCATTGCGCAGATTCCGGGATTCGACAAATTGTGTCAGATAGGTCTGGAATGTTTGATTCTCCGGATCAATAAAAAGCCCTACCACATGGATATCCTTTCCGTGATATTCTGTGGAGAGCTCCACGCCGGGAATAATCTCAGGCACACTGTCTGCGCCTGAGAGATCTCCGTTTTGCAGGTATTGTTCCCGTAACCGGGCGGCACGGGAGAAGGCCTCCGGGAGGCCCTGCACGGTATCATGGTCTGTCAGGGCAAAGGCCTGAAGCTGCTTTTCCATAGCGTAGTCCACCAGCCCGGCAGGAGAGAGCGTCCCGTCGGAGCAGTTGGAGTGAACATGCAGATCCACCATAGGCTTCATAAAGGCGTCCTCCGTCAATCCTCGTCGTCCTCTTTGTTGGCGGTGAACACGGTGCGTTTTCTCGCCATCTCGTCGCTTTCCAGATACTCGTCATAGGTGGTGATCTTGTCGATGATGGTTCCGTTTGGCAAAATCTCTATGATGCGGTTGGCCGTGGTCTGTACAAACTGGTGGTCATGGCAGGAGAAGAGCGCCACCCCGGGGAATTTGATCAGCCCGTTGTTCAGGGCGGTGATGGATTCCATGTCCAGATGGTTGGTAGGCTCGTCCAGAATCAGGCAGTTGGCTCCGCTGATCATCATTTTGGACAGAAGGCATCGCACCTTCTCTCCGCCGGAGAGTACCTTAACCTTCTTCATGCCGTCCTCCCCGGCAAAGAGCATACGTCCCAGAAAGCCGCGCACATAGGTCACGTCCTTCACGGGCGAATAGCCTGTGAGCCAGTCCACGATGGTCAGATCATTGTCAAATTCTTCCGTGCTGTCCTTGGGGAAATAGGCCTGGGAGGTGGTGACGCCCCATTTATAGCTTCCCTCGTCGGGCTCCAGCTCTCCGGTGAGGATCTGGAAGAGCGTGGTTTTGGCAATCTCATTGCTGCCCACAAAGGCGATCTTGTCCTCGTGGCCCATGACAAAGGAGACATCGTCCAGAATCTTTTCGCCGTTGACAGTCTTGGAGAGATGCTCAACCGTCAGCACCTCGTTGCCGATCTCGCGCTCGGGCCTAAAGTCAATATAGGGATATTTTCTGGAGGAGGGCTTGATCTCGTCCAGCTCGATCTTTTCCAGGGCGCGCTTTCTGGAGGTAGCCTGCTTGGATTTGGAGGCGTTGGCGGAGAAGCGGGAGATGAACTCCTGCAGTTCCTTGATCTTTTCTTCCTTTTTCTTGTTGGCCTCTTTCATCTGCCGGATCAGAAGCTGGCTGGACTCGTACCAGAAATCATAATTGCCCGCATAGAGCTGAATCTTGCCATAGTCAATATCCGCGGTATGTGTGCATACTTTATTCAAAAAGTACCGGTCGTGGCTGACCACGATCACGGTGTTCTCAAAATTGATAAGGAACTCCTCCAGCCATGCGATGGCGTCCAGATCCAAATGGTTGGTGGGCTCGTCCAGCAGCAGGATATCTGGGTTTCCGAACAGCGCCTTGGCCAGCAGCACCTTTACCTTTACAGGGCTTTCCAAATCCCCCATGACGGCATAGTGGTATGCCGTATCGATTCCAAGGCCGTTTAAGAGCATGGCGGCGTTGGATTCCGCCTCCCAGCCGTCCATTTCGGCAAACTCCGCCTCCAGTTCACTGGCACGGATTCCGTCCTCGTCGGAGAAATCCTCCTTGGCATAGATGGCGTCTTTCTCCTTCATGATCTGGAAGAGCCTCTCATTTCCCATTATAACAGTGTCCATGACCACACAGTCGTCATATTTGAAGTGATCCTGCTCCAGCACAGAGAGACGCTGCCCGGGAGTGATGCTCACATCGCCTTTGGTGGTCTCGAGTTTACCGGAGAGAATTTTCAGAAAAGTGGACTTCCCGGCGCCGTTTGCGCCGATAAGCCCATAGCAGTTTCCCTCGGTAAATTTGATATTTACGTCCTCAAATAAGGCTTTTTTGCCGATTCTTAATGTCACATTGTTTGCACTGATCATCCTGATACCCCCTGTCCGTTTTGGCGGACTCTAATCCAGTATTTGGAAAGAAGTTCCAAATTTATACTTTTACATTTTACGCTACCTTACCTATTATACATAAAACAGGGGCTTTTTCAAGAAAAATGTGATTGCGGCGGGGTTGGGGCTTGTCCTTGGGGCAAATTAATACTATAATAAGGCCGGAGGTTCGGCTATGAACGCTATGGACAATAGAAGAAAGTTGGAAAAATGGTTCTGGCATGGCCTGCCTGTGGCGGCGCTGTTTCTGTGGGGGGCTTTGTGTATCACGGATCAGCTCTGGTATGACGAGGCCTTTTCCGCGGGGCTGGTGATGCAGCCGTGGAAGAAAATGATCTATATTACGGCGGTGGACGACCATTCTCCTTTTTATTATGTGCTGCTGAAGCTCTTTTATCATCTTTGCGGCGGAGGTACACATTTTAGGATTTTAAAGCTGTTTTCGCTGCTGTTTATGATAGGATATATGCTCCTTGGCAAATACTATGTGAACAGACTTTTCAACCGGGAAATCTCCGTCTGGTTCATGCTGTTTTCGCTGTGTATGCCCATTATGAGTGTGCAGGCTGGCAATGTGCGGATGTATTCCATGGCGCTGTTTTTCATGACATTGGAAGGTCTTCTGGCATATGATATCTACAGGGAGGAGAGCAGGCTGAAATGGGTTCTTTTCGTGCTCTCAGGCATCTGTATCGTATATTGTCACACCTTCGCCATGATTCAGGCGGTGTGGCTGTATCTGATCTTCTTGGCGGCTCTGATCGGCAGCAGACAGTTTCAAAAGCTGAAACGCTTTTTTATCAGCTCGGCTGTAGTGTCGCTTGCATTTTCCCCATGGCTTGTGGTGACTTTTAAGCAGATGCAGCTTCGCATGAGATACGACACCGGTTCCGCGGAGGAGCTGGCTGGAATCGGGGCGTTGGCGGACTATTGCAGAGAGTGGTTCTCCGCGGTGGAGACGCCCATCGGTTTGGTAGTATATCTGGGAATGGGACTGGCAGCAGTGTTGGCCGTGGCGGCCGTCTGCTGGATGAGACGGGAAAAGTCCTGTGTGCCGGCGCTGGGAGCTTTGGCGTTTGGACTGACTGCGCTTACGGGATTTCTGATCTCGGTGTTTGTCAACAACTGTTTTCTGGGCCGGTATGCCTTTCCGGGTCTGGGATTTATCATGCTGGTGTACGCGGTGGGCATGTGCCGGATACCGAAGATCTGGGCCAGAGGCTGTATTCTGGCTGTGGCGCTGATCTGTTTCGCGCTGCAGTACCGCTCGGAGCTTTCGCTGGAGTACGACGGAGGACTGCAGGCTTATGAGCGATTTTTTGAGGAACATGTGGGGGAGAATGACGCTCTGATTGGGCCGCATGGACACGCGGTGTTTTTGAGCGTTTATCATCCCGAACAGGCATATTATCTCAGCGGCTATGTGCCGGTGGATCTGTCCTTTCCGAATCTGGAAGCCTGCTATGACATCGGACAGCTTGTGCGGGAGAGGGATGCGGTGTGGTACATTGCCTTCGCCGGGGACAGTCCGGCTGATGTGGAAGAGGGACTTTTGTTTGAGGAGGCAGCCGCCTTTCATTATATGTATTATGATTTTGTGATTTATAAGATGCTGCGCTAGTGCGGATGGGAGGTATCGCTATGAGTATGACAGGCATCATCATTGCATTGGAAATTACAGTCGGCGTGACTGCGGTTTTGATCTTTTTATATCTGTGCATGATTGGGCCGAGAATATTTCGCAGGCCCAGGAGAGAACATTTTAAGAGATGGCTGTATGCCCACCGGGGGCTCCATGACAATCATTCCGACGCCCCGGAGAATTCCATGGCCGCTTTCAGAAAGGCAAAGGAGGCGGGCTATGGTATCGAGCTGGACATTCAGTTATCAAAGGACCGGATTCCTGTGGTCTTTCATGATTTTACATTAAAAAGGGTCTGTGGCGCTCCGGGAAAGGTGAACGACTACACCTATGAGGAGCTGCAGCAGTTTTGCCTGTTTGAATCTCAGGAACGGATTCCCAGATTTGAGGATGTATTGAAACTGGTGGACGGTAAGGTGCCGTTGATCGTGGAATTTAAGCTGGAGACCAGAGATCTGTCGTTATGTCCCATCGCGGACCGGCTGCTGGCCCGCTATAAAGGGATGTACTGCATGGAGTCTTTCAATCCGCTGGGGGTCTGGTGGTATCGCTGCCACAGGAGAAATGTGATGCGCGGACAGTTGTCCGACGCCTTTTTGCAGGAGGGGCCGTACAGAGGACCGCTGTACTTTATCCAGCAGAATCTCCTGACAAATTTTATCGGCAGGCCTGATTTTATCGCCTATCGCAGCAAATATCCCCGCACTCTGTCCCGCAGGATCTGCTGCGGAATGTTCGGAGCCGTGGGGGCGGCGTGGACCATCAAGAGTCAGGAGGAGCTGGAGCGGGCCCAGAGAGATTTTGACATCTTTATCTTTGAGGGATTTATGCCCGGCTGACGGGAAATAAAATTTGACGCACCCGATGCTTTTTCAGTATTTTTCAGGCATTTTTTGGTTAAAATTCATGAAAAGACAAAGATTGCCAGGAAATGTAAAAATGAGCTTGATATTTTTTTCACAGGTGGTATAATATGGCTTGTGAAAAAATTAATTAGTTAGAATAAGAAGAGAAGAGGTAAAAGAAGAATGAAAAAGTGGGTGTATTTGTTTACCGAAGGCAATGCAGACATGAGAGAGCTGCTTGGCGGCAAGGGTGCAAATCTGGCCGAGATGACCAACATCGGGCTTCCCGTGCCTCAGGGCTTCACGATCACGACGGAAGCCTGCACACAGTATTACGAAGACGGCCGTGAGATCAACGCGG